>NZ_KV812468.1:655282-725400 GCF_001813415.1 Alloscardovia sp. HMSC034E08
TAGATTGTAGGTTCGTGAAAGTTGCTAGCGTCGGGCGCTGACAACGCCCACGTCCACATTGAGAGTGATTGGAATCCTCATCCGTGCGTGAACCATGGAACGTAACGCCAAGTCAGGTTTCACGAATTACTAAAGTTCCTACGCGCCGAAATAGTACCCAAGTAAAACGAGCCAAATCAAACAAAACCCCATCTAAAATCTCGAGAATTGCTTAATCATACTCTATGAGTGAGTTTGCGGGAGAGTATCATACTTCCAAACAGTTATGCGCAACGCAAGATATAAAAACATGTATAACAGTGCAACAGGCCGAACAGTGAACTAAAAGTATAAACAGTCAACGAGAAGCATAAAACATGCGACACGCCCGGATAAATCTATGATTTTGACGAGGTTGTAGCGTATCCTTGAACTTGTATGTGCAGACACGTATGTGAATGTTCGTATACGTTTCTTATGTACGCTTTACCCATGTAGAACGTACATAAGAAACGGACAACTGAAGAACGATATTATCCGCTAAGTCAAAGAAAACTATTTTAATGACAGATAACAAGAACGAAATCCAGAAGGTCGCTATCAACGATATCGGCACTGAAGAGGATTTCATCAAGGCAGTCGATTCCACCATCAAGAATTTCGATGATGGTGATCTCGTTGAGGGTACCGTTGTAAAGATCGATCACGACGAGGTACTTCTTGACATCGGCTACAAGACTGAAGGTGTTATTCCTTCCCGCGAGCTTTCCATTAAGAAAGACGTGGATCCAGACGATGTTGTTGAAGTTGGCGACACCGTTGAGGCACTTGTCATCACTAAGGAAGACAAGGAAGGCCGTCTTATTCTTTCCAAGAAGCGCGCACAGTACGAGCGTGCTTGGGGCGACGTTGAGAAGATCAAGGATGCTGACGGTATTGTTGAAGGTACCGTTATTGAAGCTGTTAAGGGTGGCTTGATTGTTGACATCGGTTTGCGTGGCTTCTTGCCTGCATCCCTCGTCGAAATGCGTCGTGTGCGCGACTTGGCTCCATATATTGGTCAGACTATTCAGGCTAAGATTCTGGAGCTTGATAAGAACCGTAATAACGTTGTTCTTTCTCGTCGTCAGTACCTCGAAGAGACCCAGTCTGAAGTTCGCGAGACATTCTTGTCCCAGCTTAAGAAGGGTCAGATTCGCGAAGGCGTTATTAGCTCCATCGTTAACTTCGGTGCATTCGTCGATCTCGGCGGTGTTGATGGTTTGATTCATGTTTCTGAGCTGTCATGGAAGCATATCGACCATCCATCCGAAGTAGTGAAGGTTGGCGATAAGGTTACCGTTGAAGTACTCGATGTTGATCTCGATCGCGAGCGCATCTCCTTGTCCCTCAAGTCTACTCAGGAAGATCCATGGCAGCGTTTCGCACGCACCCATGTTCCAGGACAGGTTGTTAAGGGTAAGGTGACCAAGATTGTACAGTTCGGTGCATTCATCTCTGTTGATGATGGCATCGAAGGTCTCGTACACATCTCTGAGTTGGCAAACCGCCACGTAGAGAACCCAGAGACCGTTGTAAAGCCTGGTGACGAAGTATTCGTTAAGGTTATTGACGTTGATCTCGATCGTCGTCGTATTTCCTTGTCTCTCAAGCAGGCAACAGACTCTGTTGACCCAGCTTCTGAAGACTTCGATCCAGCTCTGTATGGCATGCCAGCAGAGTATGACGAGAACGGAAACTACAAGTACCCAGAAGGCTTCGATCCAGAAACTAACGAATGGATTGAAGGTTTCGAAAAGCAGCGCGAAGAGTGGGAAGCTCAGTATGCAGCAGCTCACGACTTGTGGGAAGCTCACAAGGTATTCGCAGCTAAGCAGGCTGAACTTGCAGCAGCATCTGCTGAAGCTGATGGTGTAGCTGAGGAAGAAGCTCCAGCTGAAGAAGCTGAAGCGACCAACTACAGCTCTGCTCCAGCAAACGAAGGTACTCTTGCAGCTGATGATCAGCTCGCAGCTCTTCGTGAACAGTTGCTCAGCGAGAACAACTAAGCACGGCTTATTGCGTTAAAAGGGCTTGAGATGAGGGACTTTGGTTCCTGTCTCAAGCCCTTATTCTTTACGTTTTACTTACTTTTACTTATATTTTTACTTAATTTTTCTTATATTTTTCGCGCAATATCATAACTACTTTCAAGATAATCATGAGAGCCACCGATGCGAAAGTGACAATAAGCCAGTTCCATGAATAATGGAAGGCCAATGGCACAGATAGTATTCCTATAACACCGAAAATTGTAACGGCAACAATAACAATAACTGAAATCAAATCTTCTTTCTTATTACGCGCATTAATATGCTGATTCATAGTAGTCACCAATCCTTTTTCTTATTCTTTTTCTTATTCTATCGTTTTCTATCGCGAGTTTTCATGTTAGTGGGTTGCTATCGTTTTGTTATCTGGGAGATATCGGGGAGGTATTCCGGGGAATCGTCAGGGAGATGCGTAGCACCTTTGAGAACAAATTCTCGTGGCATACCACATCGATGTGTGTATGAGATGTACGTGGTTGATTGTTAATACCTAAGGGTGCTACATAATCAACAGTAATACACGGCGAATAATATACGGCGAAAAGGGTTATGGCATAATATGAACTGATGAATACTATGATGCGTGTAGGAATAACAGGCGGTATAGCTGCAGGGAAGTCAACACTAAGCCGTCATCTAAGGGAACAAGGTTTTACTGTAATTGATTACGATGAGCTTGCTCATTCACTGTCACAACCCGGTAGTCCTGTGCTAGACCAGGTACGTACCGTTTTTGGAGATAACAGCATAGCAGCGGACGGAAGTCTGAATCGTTTATGGATGGCGCAGAACGTGTTTACAGATGCCCACAAACGGGAACAACTTAACGCGATTATGCATCCTGCAGTCTATGCGCTTGCTGCTCAGCATGAAAATCGCGAACAGAGCGAATGGACTGCTCAGTGTGAAACGCGCGAACCGAATGAGCAGGGCGAACAGAGCAAAGTTTTGGTACAGCGCGAACAGAACAAACGCGATGAGCAGGGTGAAAAGCGTGAAAAACACGAACAAGTGTCGCTTCAAAACAATCTTAAAAAGCTGAACAACAAGCTCTCCATTATTTTTCATGATATTCCGCTTCTTGTAGAAACCCGTGAGATTGCTTCATCTCAAGGTCTCACATGGGATTATATTATTACCGTTGAAGCTGCAGATGATGTGCGTATTGCGCGCATGATGAACACAAGGCATATGACTGTTGAGCAGGCTCGAGCGCGTATCGCCTCTCAGCTAGAACGACAAGAGCGCGAGTCTGTAGCTGATGTTGTGATTGATTCTGAACAGCCTTTGGAAGATATGTATGCTCAGATAGATGGCATTGTGAGTGCTTGGTTGAGCGGTTGAACCTGACTCAACTCCTCAACTTTACTCAACTGTCCTCAAATCAAAGAATACAGACTGCACCCGGCTCAACTCAACTGCACATGACCGAACTCACTTGAACTCAACGAGTACCGAGCGGATGCGTTATAAGAAATAATAAGAAATAATAAGAAATCCTGCAGTATGCCTTCAGTGCATCTGATGTTCAGCTCATACACGCACATCATTACACTAGAGCTATGGGTTTTCATGGTATTGAGCGTATAGATAAGCCGTTTGTTGTTAAATCGCCATATAAGCCGTCGGGCGATCAGCCGAAAGCTATTGATGAATTGGCTACACGCATTGAGAATGGCGAAACTGATGTGGTGTTAATGGGTGCCACAGGTACGGGTAAAACAGCAACAACTGCGTGGCTTATTGAGCGATTGCAGAGACCTACGCTTATTTTAGAGCCAAATAAAACCTTGGCTGCCCAGCTTGCTGCAGAGTTTCGTGAACTCATGCCAGATAATGCTGTAAATTATTTCGTTTCTTACTACGACTACTATCAGCCTGAAGCGTATATTCCTCAAACTGACACCTTTATTGAAAAAGATTCGAGCATTAACGATGATGTGGAGCGCTTGCGTCACGCCACCACAGCAAATCTGCTCACACGCCGTGACTGTGTAGTTGTTGCAACTGTCTCGTGCATTTATGGTTTGGGAACTCCCGAGGAATACGCAAACCAGATGCTCTTCCTCAACCGTGGCGAAATGATCGAAAGAGATGAACTGCTGCGCACTTTTGTGAATATGCAGTACAAGCGCAATGATATTGCTTTTGCCCGTGGAACCTTCCGTGTGCGCGGAGATACGGTGGAAATAATTCCTGTGTATGAGGAATTAGCTATTCGTATTGAATTCTTCGGAGACGAAATAGACCGCATATCGACTCTGCATCCTATTACGGGGGATGAAATTGAGGGAGTAGATTCGATTCATATTTTCCCTGCCACGCATTATGCAGCGGGACCGGATCGGTTGGCACATGCGGTAGATACGATTCAAGAAGAGCTTGACCAGCGTTTATCTCAGCTGAAGAAAGAAAATAAGCTGTTGGAAGCTCAGCGTTTGGAAATGCGCACAACATACGATTTGGAGATGCTCCAGCAGATTGGCACGTGTTCAGGTGTGGAGAATTATTCTCGTCATTTCGATAATCGTGCAGCAGGAACACCTCCGCATACGCTGCTCGACTTCTTCCCAGACGATTTCCTTCTGGTTGTTGACGAGTCTCATGTTACTATTCCTCAAATCGGTGCTATGTGCGAGGGAGACGCCAGTCGTAAACGCACCCTGGTAGAGCACGGTTTCCGCTTGCCATCTGCTATGGATAATAGGCCGTTGAAATTCCCTGAGTTCCTCACACACATTGGGCAGACAGTATATTTATCCGCAACTCCAGGTGACTATGAGAAGGAGCTGTCGGATGGAGTCGTGGAACAAATTATTCGCCCGACTGGTCTGCTCGATCCGAAGATTGATGTGCGCCCAGTCGATGGACAAATCGATGATCTTCTTGCAGAGATTAAAGCACGTGTTGCGAAGAATGAACGCGCATTAGTGACGACCTTAACCAAGAAGATGGCCGAAGACCTCACTGATTATCTGCTTGAGCGCGATATTAAAGTAGAGTATTTACATTCTGATGTTGATACCCTGCATCGAGTAGAACTGTTGCGTCAGCTGCGTGAGGGCGTTATTGATGTAATCGTGGGTATTAACCTGTTGCGTGAGGGCTTGGATTTGCCTGAAGTATCCTTGGTGGCAATCCTTGATGCAGATAAGGAAGGTTTCTTGCGTTCGTACCGCTCATTGATCCAGACAATTGGTCGTGCTGCACGAAATGTCTCGGGAACAGTCATTATGTATGCGGATCGACTTACCGGCGCCATGCAACTTGCTATCGATGAAACTAATCGTCGTCGCGATATTCAAATGCGTTACAACGAAGAGCATGGCATAGACCCGCAACCGTTGATTAAGAAGATTAGTGATGTGAACGATATGCTGGCAAAAGAAGACGTGGATACAGAGGAATTGCTCTCAAGCGGATACCGTAATTCAGGTAAAGCAGGAAATTCGCACCTTGGCGTGCCAGATATGGATGCTAAGAAAGCCCAAGAATGTCACGAGAAAATTTTGGAGGCAGGTCTTCCTGCTCAAGACTTGGCAAACCTCATTCGTCAGCTGTCTGATCAAATGCATACCGCAGCTGAGCAGCTTCAATTCGAGTTAGCAGCTCGTTTGCGCGACGAGATTCGCGACCTGAAAAAAGAGCTTCGTCAGATGACTCAGGCACAATAGAAGAAGTTGTTAAGAGATTAGAGAAGGCAATTAACTAAATGAGTGAAACTCCCGTATGGTTTATGGCTGCCACTTTTATGGTTTTAGCGCTGTTTTTCGTGGTTGATTTAATAATTATTGGACGTAAGCCGCATATTCCATCGACCAAAGAGTGCGTACAACATATTGCTTTTTTCGTTGCTATGGCACTTATTTTTGGGGGGCTTATCTGGGGCTTTGCTGGATCGCAACCTGCCATAGAATTCTATTCAGGCTGGCTCACCGAGTACTCGTTAAGCGTCGATAATCTTTTCGTTTTTGTGATTATTATGGCGAACTTTTCAGTGCCTAAAAATATTCAGAAGTATGTGCTCTCTGTGGGTATTGCGCTTGCTTTAGTGTTGCGCGGTATTTTTATTTTGGCGGGTGCAGCAATTTTGGAACGCTTTACGTGGGTATTTTTCCTCTTTGGAGCATTTTTGATTTATACCGCAATAAAGTTGGCGATGGGGGAAGATGACGACGAGGAGTATAAAGAGAACGCTCTGATTAGTTTTATGCGGAAAATAGTGAAGATGAGCGATCAGTATGACGGTAAGAAAATGACTACTATGGTTAATGGCGTCCGTCATTTTACGCCTATAATTGTTCTGTTTGTCGCTATCGGAACAACCGATGTTATGTTCGCCTTTGATTCCATCCCTGCTATTTTTGGTTTGACTAAAGATCCTTTTATCGTTTTTACCTCTAATGTTTTCGCTTTGCTCGGATTACAGCAACTGTACTTTCTCTTAGGTGCTTTGCTCGATAAACTTGTTTATTTGTCTATAGGATTATCTGTTGTACTTGGTTTCATTGGCATCAAACTGGTGATGGAAGCGTTGCACGATAATACTTTGCCTTTTATTAACGGGGGAGAAGGTATTCACGCGGTTCCTCTTGTGCCAACGTGGATGTCGCTAGTCGTCATTATCGCTTCTCTCGGTATTACTGCTGGTGCAAGCATTATTAAAATGAAACAGCTTGAAGCTATCGAACAGAAATAATCAATATTTTTTTAATAATGCGAAACGCGGTTGTGAAACGGGTGTGTGGCAAAAGTACGCTAGCCCAAGTAAACTAAAAATGTGAAATATGGGCGTTGCCCATTCCGTCTAGAAAGAAACAGGTAGGCATTCATGCGCAAGGCAAAGATTGTCGATACAATTGGTCCAGCTTCCTCAGCTCTTGAGATTCTCAAGGAAATGGTTAACGCTGGTATGAACGTAGCTCGAATCAACCGTTCCCACGGTACATTCGAAGAGCATATGAACGTTTATAACAACGTACGCCAGGCTGCTAAGGAAACCGGCAAGAATGTTGCAGTTCTCGTTGATTTGCAGGGTCCAAAGATTCGTTGTGGTTGGGTTGAAGAAGACGCTAACGGCGACGATAAGGTATGGCTCGAGCAGGGTCAGGACTTCGTTATTACTACAGACGAAGTAACTGGTAACAAGGAACGCGTTTCCACCACTTTCAAGGGTCTTCCAGGCGACTGCCACCCAGGAGATCCAATTCTTATCGATGATGGTAAGGTACAGCTCGAGGTCGTTAAGGTGGAAGGCAACGACGTACACACTAAGGTTGTTGTTGCAGGTCCTGTATCGTCCCACAAGGGTTTGAACCTTCCAGGCGTTGCAGTATCCGTTCCAGCATTGTCTGAGAAGGATGAAGAAGATCTTCGCTGGGGTATCCGCACTGGTGCAGACATTATTGCTATGTCCTTCGTTCGTTTCGGCACCGATATTGAACGTGCACACGAAATTATGGACGAAGAAGGTCGCCGTATTCCAGTTGTAGCAAAGATTGAAAAGCCACAGGCTGTTGAGAACCTCGTTGACATCGTTAAGGCATTCGATGGCATTATGGTTGCTCGCGGTGATATGGCTGTGGAAATGCCATTCGAGCAGGTTCCACTCATCACCAAGCGCTGCATCGAGCTCGCTCGTGCATACGGTAAGCCAGTTATCGTAGCAACTGAAGTTCTCGGTTCTATGGTTAAGGTCCCAGTACCATCTCGTGCAGAAGCATCTGACTGCGCTAACGCAGTTCTCGATGGTGCAGACGCAACCATGACTTCTAACGAAACTGCTGTTGGTGATTACCCAGTAGTAGTAGTCAACACCATGGCTCGCTTGTCTCGCTATGCAACTGAGCACGGCTACGATCGTATTCCAGGCATCAAGGATGAAGAATTCTCCACCACTGCAGCTGTGGCACACTCCGCAGTAAGCTTGGCGGAGAAGACTGAAGCTAAGGCTATTGTTGCTTTCACCAAGACAGGTGAAACCGTACACCGCGTATCTGCTGAGCGTCCACAGACTCCTATCTTCGGTTTGACCACTGATGAGCACACCAAGTGCTGGCTTGGTCTGTCTTGGGGTGTTGAGGGCATTAAGCTCGATACTGAATACCATGGTCTGTCTCGCAACGAGCTGATGACTCTCGCAGACAACACTTTGAAGGCACAGGGTGCTGTTGCTGATGGTGACACCATTGTACTCATCGCTTCTGCTCCTTCCGCAAACGAGGCTGGTTCTACCGACTCCGTTTACGTACACACCGTAGGTGCTCGCGATTAATTCTTAAGAATTAATCTACTGAAAAGTGGGTTGTAGCTGTTGCTACAATCCACTTTTTCGTTTTCTGTGTGTGAAATATATAGGTTCTTCGGTTTTTTAGGGGTTTGTGAAGGTTGCAGGTGTCTGAAAGCTGTGAGCGCACAACGCTAACAACTTTCGCGGTCATCGTTGAGAGTGTTTTCAGTTTTCGTGCTGTGCGTGAATCGTGGACTGCTAGAGCAAGTCATGTTTCGCGTCTTGGGTTATACGCTTAACCAGATAGAAACGGGTTCTTGAATCGTGGACTGCTAGAGCACAGCATGATTGACGAACTCATCTGAGATAGGTGTAGCGTTTAACCATATGCGTGAACTATGGAGTGCTAGAGCGAAGCATGTTTCATGCTGCGTTTTACTCCTGTGAACATGATTAGAACACTCGTGAATCATGGAACGCTCTACCAAGTCGCGCTTCACGAACCACCTCAGAACTCCTACACACCGCAATAATAACCAAATAAGACAAAAAATCCACGAAAACCCCAAGAGCCAATATATATCGAGAGCTCTTGAAATTTCAGGGAACACGCCCAAAAACAAAAATATTTGCCATCGTCCGCAATAGCGTGTATATTCTTACAAGTACCGCCCCGGTATCCCAATTGGTAGAGGAAACAGCCTCAAAATCTGTGCAGTGTGGGTTCGAGTCCCACCCGGGGCACAAAATGTGAGGTCTCAATGGGGAGCTCTCAGTAACTTCCCAGTGTTCAAACTAGGAAGGGTGAACGATTATGGCAGATGATTCACACGCGAAGCGCACAGTTGTTGTTGCCGAAGACGAAGCTTTGAACCGCCTAGATATTATTGAATCTCTCAATGATGGTGGGTACGAAGTTATCGGTGAAGCAGCTAATGGACAAGAGGCTGTAGATATTGTGCGAGCTAAGCATCCAGATATCGTTGTTATGGATATTAAGATGCCAGTAAAAGACGGTATTACCGCTGCTCGTGAAATTAATGAGGAGTTCCTTGCCCCTGTTGTTATGCTCACAGCTTTCTCCCAAAAAGATCTTGTAGCCGAAGCTATTGATGCTGGTGTTATGGCTTATGTGATTAAGCCATTCGTGCCAGATAAGCTTTTCCCAGCTTTAGACGTTGCCTTCAGCCGTTTTGAGCAGATGCGTGTTTTACGTAGCCGTATTAGCACTGGAGCTTTTGTTGAACACGAAGCTCCTGCTGATGATAAAGTAGCAGCATTGCGCGAACAAGTAGAGGATTTGAAGAATCGTTTGGAATCTCGCAAGCATGTTGATCGTGCTAAGGGCTTGCTCATGGAAAATATGGGCTTGTCTGAGCAGGAAGCATTCCGCTGGATTCAGAAAACATCTATGGATCGCCGCTTAACCATGTTGGAAGTGGCTGATGCTGTGATTGCTCAGATTGAAGGCTAAACTCTTCTCCATACTTTTATGGCTAGGAATTGTAATTCCTAGCCATAATTGTTAGCCATCAAGTACTATAGAAGTTATGGTTTCACGTCTTTTAGTTATCGATGGTCATTCATTAGCTTTCCGCGCATATTTTGCTTTACCTGCTGACGGTTTTTCTACCGCTTCCGGGCAAACAACAAACGCTGTCTACGGTTTTACTACCATGCTGTCTCAGGTACTGAAAGAAATACAGCCAACGCATATTGCTGTTGCTTTCGATGTAAAAGGCGGAACATTTAGAAACGATTTATTGGAGCAGTATAAAGGCACGCGCGATGCTGCACCAGAAGATTTACTGACTCAATTACCTCTTCTGCATGATTTATTGGATTCCTTAGATATTTCTTATGTAGAACGTCAGGGATATGAAGGTGACGATATTATAGCCACTTTAGCTACTGTGGCACGAGATAATGGCTTCAATCACACCTGCGTGCTTTCGGGCGATAGGGATGCTTTCCAGTTAATTGACGATAAAATTACTGTGCTGTATCCGGGGCATCATTTTAAAGACTTGAAGCATATGACTCCCGAAGCTGTTCTCGAGAAGTATAAGGTATATCCACAGCAATATCCTGATTTGGCTGCGCTCCGTGGTGAAACAGCCGATAATATTCCTGGAGTTCCAGGAGTGGGTGATGGTTTTGCTGCAAAATGGATTAATGAATATGGCAGCTTAGACGGCATTATTGAGCACGCTCAAGAGATTAAAGGCAAAAAAGGAGAGGCCTTACGCGAGAATATTGAGCAAGTTCAGCTCAATCGTCGCGTTAACGCTTTGGTTCGCGATGTAGAACTGGATGTGAGCTTAGAAGATTTTGAAATTCAACAGCCAGATGCGTCAAAAATTGATACTGCTCTGAGTGTATTCGAATTTGGTGTTACTATTAAGCGTCGCATTTATAATGCTCTTCACGCATGTTTTACGCATGATGAATCTGTTACTGCTCCTGCAAAATTTACTCCTGCACGTCGTACCGCCTCTTCAAGTAGTGCAGCCAGTAACGCAGACGATATGAGTCAGTCAGCTCCATCGCATATTAACGACCTCCTTAACTCATTGCATCTTAACGTGGTTATTGATGCACACACAGCAGAGCAAGATGTTGTACAAGCCATTCAATCATGGTCTACTCAGCTGAGCAAAGAACATAATCATGAATGGGGTATGTATGTTGAAGGCGATGCACACCCAGAAAAGCTCAACGTACGCCGTATTAGCCTAGCAGCACGCTCGGGTGCAGCACTATCTCTACCGGCGCATGTATTGAATAGTCATACAGTGCGTGAAGCTCTACACACGCTCATTACTGAACATGGTCACAAGTGCGTGCTCCATGGTTTCAAAGCATGCTTACATGTGATGGATAAACTCGGTATTAAACTGCCACAGCCAGTCTTAGATACTGAACTAGCAGCATATTTGCTCAAGCCTGATGACGATGATTATTCTTTGCCAGTTCTTCTCAGACATGATGCCCAACTTGAGGAGGACGATATTACCGGTCAACCCGCTACTGAAGTACAGGGAGCTTTTGATTTCGATAGCGACGAACCACTTAATGATGTGAGTGAAAAAGATATAGCTGCTCAGTCAGCACGTTGCGCTCTTGCTTTACTTGCGCTATATGACGTATATATGCCAACTCTTGAAGAACGCAATCAGCACAGCCTACTCAAAGATATTGAGTTACCTGTATCTCGAGTTCTTTTTGCTATGGAAAAAACAGGTGCAGCTATTGACCGTGCTCGTTTACGCTCCATGCTTGAAACTTTTACTGCAGATGCTACTCAGGCACAAAATATTGCATGGGAGCAGGCAGGTTCGCAAATCAATCTGCAAAGCCCTAAACAACTCCAAAGCGTACTTTTTGACGACATGGGTTTGCCTCCAACAAAGAAAACAAAAACCGGAGGATATACGACTAATGCAGCTGCTCTCCAAGATCTTTATGTACGCTCTCTCAACAATGAGCGTGCGCACACGTTCTTAGGGGCCTTATTGAGACATCGCGAAATGAATAAACTCAAGCAAATCGTACAGACGCTTACAGAATCCATTGACCCACGTGATGGTCATATTCACACGACTTTCGAACAGACGGTGGCAGCAACTGGACGTTTAAGCTCTGCAGAGCCTAATTTGCAAAACATTCCTAACCGGAATGCTGCTGGACGAGAAATTCGTGCTGCTTTCGTACCATCGGAAGGCTTCACATATCTGCTCTCTGCTGATTATTCACAGGTAGAGCTACGTTTGATGGCTCATTTATCTGGAGACAAGGGGCTTATCGACGCTTTTAAATCTGGTGCAGATTTCCATCGTTACGTTGCTTCCTTGGTATATGGCATTCCTGTTAACCAGATTAGTGGTGACCAGCGCTCACATATTAAAGCGATGAGCTATGGTTTAGCTTATGGGTTAAGCACATATGGTTTGGCTCAGCAGCTCAAGATTTCTCCTGCAGAAAGCGATATTCTCAAGAAGAAGTATTTTGATACATTCGGGGGAGTACACGACTATTTAGAGTCTTTGGTAGCACAGGCGAAGCGTAAAGGATATACTGAAACAATGTTCGGACGTCGCCGTTACTTCCCAGGTTTGCGCTCTACGAACCGTCAGGTGCGTGACGCTGCTGAACGTGGCGCGCTGAATGCACCTATACAGGGTTCTGCAGCCGATATTATGAAGCTCGCTATGATTAAGGCCGATAAGGCTTTGAATGAGGCTGGTGTACGCTCTCGCGTAACAATGCAGATTCACGATGAACTTGTGGTGGAGGTTGCACCAGGGGAAGAGCAAATTGTACCTGATTTAGTCCGTGATGCGATGGAGCGTGCTATTGATCTTGCGGTGCCATTAGATGTGTCTACCGGTTTAGGTCCGGACTGGCAGCAGGCAGCTCACTAAGATTAAGATTAAGAGGAGTACGCGATGAATGTTGGGCAGATTGTAGATGTTCTCGAAGAACTCTATCCTCTGGATTTGGCTGAGGATTGGGATGAGCCAGGTCTTATTGTGGGCAATCCTCAATGGGGTGTACACACGATATATTGTGCGGTCGATCCTACAGAAGAAACTGTGAACGATGCTATTGCTCATGGTGCGCAGCTTATGATTACGCATCATCCGCTGTACTTTAAAGCTACGCATACCGTTGCAGGCTCCACTTTCCGCGGTGCCTTGGTTACAAAGCTTATTGAAAACCATTGTGCATTGTGGGTTGGGCATACGAATGTGGATTCTGCTGAGCGCGGTCAAGGTTTTGCTTTTATCGATGTAATGAGATTGAAAGATCAAGGTCCTCTCGTTCCTCACCGTGATAATCCTGCTCGTGGATTGGGGCGTATAGGGAAGTTTGATACGCCGATACTGTTGGGTGATTTTGCGTTAGATATTGCTCATAATTTGCCACATACTGAGTCTGGTGTGCAGGTCAGTGGCGATCCTTTTCAAGAGATTTCACGTGTAGCTGTGCTGCCTGGATCGGGAGATTCTGAAATCATGGCTGCTGCTCGTAGTGGTGCTGATGTGTATGTGACGAGTGATTTGCGTCATCATCCAGTTTTGGATGCACGTCAGGAAACAGGATTAGCGTTTATTAATACGCCGCACGCAGCCATCGAGAAACTCGTATTCAATCTCATGGTGCAGGACGTACCAGCGGCTGTACGCGCCCGTTATAACGAGGAGATTGAGATGTTCATAACGAGCATTAACACAGATCCTTGGAATGTACGTTTCTAGCAGAGAACAGTGTGAGTAGCAAAAAGGCAGATAGCTAAGCTATCTGCCTTAATCATTGAGTCGGGCTGGCGGGATTTGAACCCACGACATCTTGTACCCAAAACAAGCGCGCTACCAAGCTGCGCTACAGCCCGAGTCTGTGCTGAGCTAAGCTCAACAAGAGAAAACTATACAACAATCTGGGAACTTTTGCACATGGGCGTGTTGCCTTGGAAATACGCCAAAAATAGCAGGGCTCATATAGTGACCATCGAAATCCCACGAGTGTTTCGCTGTCTCAAGCCTACGAAATAATGGAACAACGAACAGGGAGAATGTTGTCCATGAATGTATTAGGCCGTCATCAGCGCGCCGAAACTGTAGGAATTTTTACGTCCATTGCTACGTGTGCCAGCGTATCGTACGCAACATATGCTTATACTCAATCAGCGAAAGCAATTTGGTTGCTTACCAGTCGTCGCATTATTATGACTTCTGTCTTTCTGGCATGCTGCACAGCAGTGGTTTTTATCTGCGGATATGCGCGCAACGGTTTCAGTCACGAGAAGAAAACTTTTCTGCGTTTAGCACGCCGCAGCGGTGAGCTAATCGCTTTAACCGTTGTATATACGGTGTCTATTGGTCTTATTTCTGCAGCTTTGCAAATGTTCGTAGCTCAAATCCTCGGTAAGTCTTTTGCAAGCTACCAGCTGCCTGTTGTAGCTTTTATGGCAAGTATTGTAGGGTATACGGTTTTCGTACAGGCGGCTTTAATGACCTCTCGAACTATTGCCACCTTACTACCTGTTTTCGTGATTTCTGGTGCGACCTTAGCTGGTATGACCAGCGATGATCCAGTGTGGTGGAAGAATAATTTCTCTCAGCTGGGAGATCACACCACTTTTGCAGCAAATATTTTTAACTTCACGGTTATTCTTGCGGGCGCAACAATGCTGATTATCAGCTATTTCGCTGTTTCAGAAATTACTACGCAACATCGCTTATTTGAACGGCATTTCAAAGAGCTTCCTGAAAATA
Organism: Alloscardovia sp. HMSC034E08; assembly: GCF_001813415.1. Lineage (NCBI taxonomy): Bacteria > Bacillati > Actinomycetota > Actinomycetes > Bifidobacteriales > Bifidobacteriaceae > Alloscardovia > Alloscardovia sp. HMSC034E08. Next base: position 669,859 of record NZ_KV812468.1, read on the forward strand.
ACGAGTTCTTAGCTCGTCGCGCAGTTCTTGCTCTTTTGCTGACGGTGGCGGGGGTTATGTTTATGGGTATTGGTTTGTTCCGGTATTCACCGCATCCTATTTTGCATAATGTTTTTGCGCGCGGTATTGCGTTGCCCATGACATTACTGATGATAGGCATGCCGTGGCTTGTTCGTCAGATATCTGTTGCTTTCTACTTCGTGTCCGATTTTATTTTGGCAGTTATTGTGGCGGCATACATCTATTGGTATCAAGGATATACATCCTTAACTAATGTCGAGGCTTTGGCAGCTATTTTATTTATGGGATGGTTTATCCTGTTTTCCCGCCAAATTGCTGCTTTGGAATCCGATCGTCTCGAAGCCTTAACGAATTTGCCTGCAGACATCGTTCAGGAAATGGGACATTCCCGTTTGGATCATGAAGCTTAAGCTGCCCATAGGTTACGATAGGGAGTATGACTACCCTTCCTGATCCATGGCCAGCTCCACAAGCACAACATCCGCTCAACGCTACAGTAGATGTTCCTGGCAGTAAATCATTATCGAATAGATATATTATTTTAGCTGCTTTAGGCTCTCAACCTGTGCGTTTAGAAGGTCTGTTGCGTTCGCGCGATACTGAGCTGATGATGGCTGCTTTAGACCAGCTAGGTGTGCGCTGTGAGATAGATTCAACGGTAGAAACAACAGTAACTGTTTATCCTCCTCAAGACGGTATTTTTACTGGTAACTGTACTGTTTACTGCGGTTTAGCAGGAACAGTAATGCGTTTTGTTCCAGCTTTAGCGCTTTATGCTGATGCTCCTGTGCGTTTTGACGGAGATACGCAGGCGTATAAGCGGCCGATGAAGCCTGTGCTCGATGGATTAGAACAATTAGGTGCTCAGATTGAGTATGAAGGTGCTGAAGGCTTTTTACCTTTTACTATTACGCCTCCACGTGCTCGTGAAGGACAACACCATATTCGTATTGATTCCTCGCAATCATCTCAATTTATTTCTGGTCTGCTCTTAGCTGCAGCGAAATGGTCGGATACATTAGAGATTGAGCATACGGGCGATACTCTTCCTAGTATGCCTCATATTCGCATGACTATGGATGATATTTCTCGAGCAGGAGGTCAAGTTCTGTACCACGAAGCTGTATGGACTGTGCCATCACATGAGGTGCAGCTTGCTCACACAGTTGTGGTGGAGCCTGATTTATCGAATGCTGCTCCGTTCTTGTGCGCGGCATTGATTGCAGGTGGCACTGTGCGCGTACCACGCTGGCCGGCACAGTCTACACAGCCAGGCGCATTATTACCTGACTATTTACGCTCGTTTGGAGCGCAAGTTCAGTATGATTCTTCCACTCAGATTCTGACGGTTCACGGTTCAGGAACTATTGATGGTGCAGGAGAGCTTGATTTATCTCCAGCAGGCGAGATTGCACCCACTCTGGCTGCTTTAGCGGCTGTTGCTCAATCTGATTCCACTTTTACGGGCATCGCTCATTTGCGCGGGCACGAAACAGATCGTTTAGCTGCTTTAACGACGGAAATTCAGCGTTGTGGAGGTTCAGCTCAAGAAACTCAAGATGGTTTAGCTATCCATGCTGTTAAGCGTTTTGCACTGCACAGAGCTGTGATGGAAACCTATGCAGACCATCGTATGGCTACCTTTGCAGCTCTTATCGGATTAATTGTTCCAGGAATTGATGTGGTCAATGTGGCTACAACGCGCAAAACGATTCCTGATTTCGTGGGTTTATGGACGGCGATGCTAGAAGAAGGTTCAAATGACTGAGTTTTATGATGATTTGATTCATGCTCTTGAATATGCAGATGTTGCAGATGAGATAAGTATGAATCGTTTTGGTGCTTTGGATTTGCATATAGATACGAAGCCTGATAATACGCCCGTTACTGATGCTGACCGTGCAGTGGAACGTGCTATTCGTAACAAGATTGCATCTCACAATCCTAGTGATTCGATTTATGGTGAAGAATTAGGAAAGCAGGAGAGCACAGGACGTCGTTGGATTATTGATCCGATTGACGGCACGAAGAACTTCGTGCGTGGAGTTCCTGTATGGGCAACTTTAATTGGGTTACAAGTGGGAGAGGATCTGGTTGCTTCTGTTGTCTCTGCACCAGCATTGGGCATGCGCTGGTTCGCAGCTCAGGGAGCAGGTGCATTTATGGGCACAGATATGAATAATGCTCGGCAAATTCATGTGTCGAAAGTATCTCGTCTTGAAGATGCCTCCTTATCTCTGTCGAGCTTATCGGGATGGAAAGAACGAGGCAATCGTGACAAAGTTATTGATTTAACAGATCGAGTCTGGCGTTTACGCGGCTATGGCGACTTTTGGCAGTACATGCTGGTAGCTCAAGGAGCAGTGGATATTGCTGCAGAACCAGAACTCGATTTATATGATATGGCTGCACTTGTGCCCATTATTACTGAAGCCGGCGGTTCTTTTACTGATTTGAATGGTAATCCAGGACCATGGGGTGGATGTGGATTAGCTACAAATGGTTTATTGCATGCTCAGGTCTTAGAAAAATTGCAATAAAATAGTCCTGGACTCGATATGAAGTCCAGGACTATTTTAGTACGAATAATGCTTATTAAGCGTTGAACTTATTGCCGTAAGCATCGCCTTCAACAGCTAACTGTGCTACCTTCTGAGCAATAGCCAACTCTTCGTTAGTTGGGATAACGCAGACGGTTACCGAGCTATCTGGAGTAGAAATCACGCGTGGCTCAGAAGAACGGGTTTCGTTCTTTTCAGCATCAATCTTTACGCCGAACGGAGCGAGCTTCTCACACACCATAGCACGGATAGGGTCAGAGTTCTCACCCACGCCAGCAGTGAAAGTAATAACGTCCAAACCACCCATCTGAGCAGTGTAGTTGCCAATGTATCCAACAATACGGTGGACGTACATGTCAATAGCCAAAGCAGCAGTCTCATCGCCGCCATCGCGCAAAGCCAAAACTTCGCGCATATCGCCATGACCAGTCATACCCATCAAACCGGACTTCTTGTTGAACAAAGTATCAAGCTCGTCAACGTTCATACCAGCGTTACGAATCAAATGGAATACAGCTGCTGGATCAATGTCTCCGGTACGCGAACCCATCATCAAACCTTCCAAAGGAGTCAATCCCATGGAGGTTTCTACTGGCTTACCGGAAATCTGAGCGGATACAGAAGCACCATTACCGATGTGTAAAACAATCTGCTTCAAACCTTCAGAAGGCTCACCAGCAACCTCAGGCGCAACCTGTCCAATGAACTCATGAGAGGTTCCATGAGCGCCATAGCGACGAATCTGATACTTGTCTGCAACTTCCTTATTCAAAGCGTATGTTGCAGAAGCATCTGGAAGCTGGAAGAAGAAGGAGCTATCGAAAACGAAGCCCTGTGGAACATCTGGAAGAAGACGAGTCATAACCTCAGCACCAACAGCTTCAGGTCCGTTATGCAAAGGAGCCAAAACAGCTAATTCCTTAACCTTCGCAATATTTTCTTCAGTAACCAAAGCAGGAGTTGGGAATACAGAACCACCCTGAACCACGCGGTGGCCAACTGCTACCAGATCGTATTCCTTCAAGTTTGGACCATACTCATCGAAGAAAGCCAAAACTCGCTTAAGACCCTGTTCATGGTTTTCGATAATTTCGTCCTCGAAAACGTGCTTATCGCCATTGAATTTATGAGTGTAGATACCCTTAACAGGTTCGCCGATTTTCTCGACCAGACCGGAAGCGAGACCTTCGCCGCTTTCCAAATCAACCAGCTGATACTTAATAGAGCTGGAACCAGAATTAATAACGAGTACAGTCTTTGCCACTGCTCGTCCTCCCATCAAATATATTAGTTACCCATTAGTGAGATTACTCTGTGCCGCCTACTTTTCCTGTTGCGCGTAGACGGTTGTAAGAGCAATCGTGTTAATAATGTCGTCCACGGTAGCACCACGCGACAAATCGTTTACAGGCTTGTTGAGGCCTTGCAAAACAGGGCCAATAGCCAAAGCTCCAGAGGAGCGCTGCACAGCCTTGTATCCGATATTTCCTGCCGACAAGCTTGGGAAGACGAAAACATTCACATGACCGGCAACATCGCTGCCTTTCGCCTTGGTTGCTGCAACGTCTGGCGACCATGCTGCATCGAACTGGATTGGACCAACCACAGCAAGATTTGGGTCGAGTTCAGTGAGCTTGGCCGTGGCTTCGGTGACCAAATCGACGTCTGGGCCAGAACCTGAACCAAGAGTCGAGTAGGAGAGCATACCCACGCGAGGTTCAATACCGAAAGCACGAGCGGTCTGAGCAGACTGCAGGGCAATCTGAGCAAGCTGATCGGCGTTAGGATTAAGGTTAATAGCGCAATCTGCAAACACAGCTACATGGTCTTCGAAACACATAAGGAACGCGCCGGAAACAAGCGACTGACCAGGCTTGGTCTTAATAACCTGCAAAGCAGGACGCACAGTATTCGCGGTAGAGTTTACCGAGCCAGAAACCAAACCATCGGCATGACCTAAGACAACGAGCATGGTACCGAAATAGGATGGATCGGTAAGGGTAGCGCGAGCCTTGTCCTCAGTCATACCCTTATGACCGCGCAATTCTACGAGCTTAGCCACCATCGGTTCGAGAACAGTTTCGTCGTCCATAGCTTGAAAGCGTGCCTTAGACAGATGAGTTAAGCCTAACTGAACGCCACGTTCCAAGATTGCTTCGCTGTTGCCCACAATAATAAGATTGGCAATATCACGTTCGAGCAGATAATCGGCAGCTTGGATAATGCGATCTTCTTCACCTTCCGGCAGAACAATAGTCTTCTTATCGTTCGCAGCAGTGGTGAGAAGACGTGCTTGGAAAGCGAACGGAGTAGTTGGGGTGGCGAAAGTATTACCGAGAGCTGCAAGCACTTCGTCTGCTGGAGCAGCGTGAGCGAAAACCTCCAGAGCTCCTGGAATCTCTTCTGGCGCTTTGCAACCGTGCGCTGGAATGATCCAGTGAGGATACTCCAAATCCTTCAATACATCCTGCAAGCCTTGAACTTTCTCGGTGTTTTCGGTGTCCAAACCGGTGACGAATACGCCAGCTACCGAGCAGCCACGCTTTTCGGTGTTCTTAATGCACGAATCGATAGTTAAACGCACTTGCTGAGGAGTGCGAGGAATGCAGCAAATCACCAGGAAAACAGGGGATTGCAGGTCTGCTGCGATTTCGAGATCGAGAATAAAGCTTTCTGGATCGAAAGCATCACGATGGTCTTGTCCTGTAACAACGACTGCTTCTGGCTGTACTGTTGCAGTGAGCTTTTCCCATGCACGAGAAATATCGCCACGAGCTGCCTCATGATTCTTGCTGGCACGGTTTGGACACAATACTCGCGATTCTTCGAAGCTTTGTGTAACCGAGCCTAAGGCAATGAGCTGTGGAGTGAAAGTGTCTTTATGGCACACAATCGGGCGGAAAGTAGCTGTGGAATAGCGTGTTGCTAAGGCTGCTGTAACGCCTGCGGATACTACATTTCTACCGTTTTGGCCTTCGGGGCTCGCAATAAATACTGTTTTCACTCTGAATACTCCTTTGTGACGAGTGTGTGGCAGCGTCTCTACGCGTCGTAGCGCACAGCGTGCCGTTCATGCAAACATTCTTTATTGTAGGCAGGTGGCTAGAAGTTGCAACACGGAGTAGTCCACAGGGGAATACGTATGAAGAAGGGCCTCCGCCCTAGAGACTCGTTGAGAATCTCAGGAGGAAGACCCTTCGTAAAACTTTAGATAACTAAGGAGTAGAAACTACTCGTTGTCACCTGCGGTTGCAGCTGTTGCAGATACAGCGCCTGGCTTTTCAGTCTGAACGCCGGACCATACCCAGCCAGTGTAGTCTGGGTGATCGTAACCGTTGTCCACAGCGAACTGGAATGCTTCGGTGCGGAATGCTTCGAGCTTTTCGATCTCTGCAGCGAACTTGTCTGCATCTACAGCACGGAGTGCCTCAGCAGTGAGCTCGTAACGATCGATGTTGTTCACGCGCACCATATCGAATGGAGTGGTGGTGGAACCCTGCTCTTCGTAACCATGAATATTGAAGTTGTCGTGGTTTGGACGATCCCAGATGAGGGAGCGTACCTCACGAGCATATGCATGGTAAGCCATGAGAACTGGCTTGTCTGCAGTGAAGAGCTCGGTGAACTCTTCGTCGGACAAAGCTTCGTCGTTCTCAGAAGCGTTCTGGATTGCGAGCAAGTCTACAACGTTAACGAACTTGTACTTTACGCCGTATTCCTTGAGCTTGTCTGCTGCAGCCATGAGTTCCTGAGTTGGAACATCACCGATAGAAGCGAGAACAATCTGTACGTCATTGCCTTCAGCGTTGGAAGCCCACTTCCACTCAGCAGCACCCTTTTCGAGTTCTGCCTTAGCTTCGTCGAGAGTCAACCAAGTAGCAGCTGGCTGCTTACCAGCGATAATTGCGTTGATCTTGTTGGTGGACTTGTATGCCTTCTCAGAAACAGCAAGCAACATGTTGGAATCAACTGGGAAGTAGATGCCAACAACATGATCGTTGTTGAAGTTCTTGTTGAGCAAGATGTCGATAACGCCTGGATCCTGGTGGCTGAAGCCGTTGTGATCCTGACGCCATACATGGGAGGACACGAGCAAGTTCATGGAGGAGATTGGCTTACGCCATGGGATCTCACGAACAGTTGCTTCGAGCCACTTAGCGTGCTGGTTGAGCATGGAATCAATCACGTGTACGAAGGACTCGTAGGAGCTCCAGATACCGTGACGACCAGTGAGCAGGTAAGCTTCCAAGAAGCCTTCCATCTGGTGCTCGGAGAGCTGCTCAGTAACCTGACCAGTTACAGCCATGTTCTCGTCTACGAGTTCGGAGAGGTAGCCGTTGTCCCACTGCTTCTTAGTTACTTCGTATGCAGCCTGCAAACGGTTAGAAGCAGTCTCATCTGGTCCGAAGATGCGGAAGCTATCTGGGTTACGCTTGATGATGTCGCGAGTGTACTCACCGAGCTTACGAGTTGCCTCGAGCTGGCCCCAACCGTGACCGAATTCCTTAACCTCAGCTACTTCGTAATCTTCGATTGCTGGCAAGTCGAGTTCTTCACGAATACGACCACCGTTAGCGTTTGGATTCTCACCAATACGCATGTCGCCTTCTGGCATGAAAGCGGTAACTTCTGGACGGATTGCGCCATCCTCAGTGAAGAGCTCTTCTGGCTTGTAAGATTCGAGCCAGTTCTTGAGAACTTGGAAGTGCTCTTCGGTATCACGAGCAGATGCCAATGGCACCTGGTGGGAACGCCAAGAACCTTCAGTCTTCTTACCGTCGATGAACTTAGGGCAAGTCCAACCCTTAGGGGTGCGGAAGATGATCATTGGGTAGAATGGACGATCAACATCGTTGGTCTGAGCAGTTGCCTTGATGTCGCAGATCTCATCGAATACGGTTTCGAAGAGATCAGCGAAACGACGGTGGATGCTCATTGCATCTTCATCGTCGAAGCCAGCAACGAACTCGTATGGTTCGTAACCCATACCGTGGAAGAACTCGTGGAGCTCTTCGTCGGAAATACGAGCCAAGATGGCTGGGTTAGCAATCTTGTAGCCGTTGAGGTGCAAGATTGGCAAAACGATACCATCGGTGCGTGGGTTTACTAGCTTATTGGACTGCCAACCTGTAGCCAAAGGACCAGTTTCAGCTTCACCGTCACCAACGATTGCTGGAACGAAGAGGCTTGGGTTGTTCATAACAGCGCCATAAGCGTGGGAGAGAGCGTAACCAAGTTCGCCACCTTCGTGGATGGAACCTGGAGTCTCTGGAGCATAGTGAGATGGGATACCACCTGGGTAAGAGAACTGGCGGAAGAACTTCTGCAAGCCAGCTTCATCCTTGGTGATTTCTGGGAAGTACTCAGTGTAAGTGCCGTCGAGGTAAGACTGAGCAGTACCAGCTGGTCCACCGTGACCAGGACCCATGATGATTACAGTGTTCTGGCCGTGATCGGCGATGAGACGGTTGATGTGACCAATGAGGAAGTTCAAACCAGGAGTGGTTCCCCAGTGACCTACGAGACGATGCTTCACGTCTTCGCGGGTGAATGGTTCCTTCATCAATGGGTTGCTACGAAGGTAGATCTGACCAATGGAAAGATAGTTAGAAGCACGCCAGTACTTGTCTACGCCTTCCAAAGCCTCCTCAGAAACTGGAGCGTCCAACTTCTTCCATGGAGTACCGATTACAGGACTAGTCATATGTCCTTGCCTCCTATAATTAGGTGCATATTTACTAAACTGAGTGTGGCGGATTGCCTTTACTCATACGCCTACAATTTTATGGGATGGCTATGACTAAATCCAAGAAGTTTGTGTGGACGTGCACAATAATGAGCGATAATGTAAGATATTGACAGGTCGGATGTTTATTTTTGTTTCAATATTTTACGTAAAAATCGAGAAAAAAGTTTTATAAAGATTGCAAAAATAGGGAAAGTAGTTATGTTAGGTTTTTGAGCGGTGTGTGCGAAAAATGTTCTTCGTTTTCATAAAGTGGAATTTTTGAGCGTGTCGCGCCGTTTTGTGTACAAAATTTTTACGACTTCAGAGTGCGATTTCAAGAGTGCGATTTTATAGGACTGCATAGTGGTCTTTATCGTACCTTTCAGAGCACTCTCTAGAACGTTAGTTTCATCGCGTTATGTAGCAGCCATTCACATAGCCAATGTCTTAAACATAAAGCATAATCAAGTAATCAATATATAAGGATGTCCCCGCAAGTCTCGCTTCTGGGCTATTGCCCCTGAGCGCGATTTTGCGGAGTCTTTTTGGAGGAAGAAATGGCGAAGGGTCCTGTATTAGTCGTTGATTTTGGTGCTCAGTATGCACAGCTGATTGCTCGCCGAGTACGTGAGGCACATGTGTATTCTGAGATTGTTCCTCACACCATTAGTGCCGAAGAATTAAAAGCAAAGGACCCTCAAGCAATTATTCTTTCTGGTGGTCCTGCTTCTGTTTATGTAGAGGGTGCTCCTTTACTCGATCCAGCTATTTTTGATTTAGATATTCCTATGTTGGGTATTTGCTACGGCTTTCAAGTGATGGCTCATCAGCTTGGTGGTGTAGTAGATAAGGCAGCTTTGGGTGAATATGGTAAGACTGAGGCTGTGATTGATGAAGCTCGCAGTATTTTGGTCAGGTCTCCGCAGAAACAATCAACGTGGATGAGTCACGGTGTGGCTGTGAAGCAGGCTCCCGAAGGTTTTGATGTTTTGGCGCATACTGAGGGTGCTCCAGTTGCCGCAATGGCAAATAAAGACCGTGGTTTGTTTGGTGTGCAATGGCATCCAGAGGTAAAGCACACACCTCTTGGCCAAGATATTATTGAGAACTTCTTGCATAACGAAGCTGGTTTGGATCGCAGCTGGGATTCTTCTTCGATTATTGAAGACCAAGTGGCTAAGATTCGCGCTCAGGTTGGCGATGCTCGTGTGATTTGCGGTTTGTCTGGTGGTGTTGATTCTTCTGTTGCTGCTGCTTTAGTGCATAGAGCTATTGGCGACCAGCTTACCTGCGTTTTCGTTGACCATGGATTGTTGCGTAAAGGCGAAGTTGAGCAGGTAAAGAAAGACTTCGTAGAGGCTACAGGTATTAAGCTTGTAACCGTTGATGCTTCTGATGAGTTCTTAACAGCTTTGGAAGGCGTATCTGAGCCTGAACGCAAGCGTAAGATTATTGGTGAGAAGTTTATTCGTACCTTTGAGAAAGCAACCCGCCAGATTGTCTCTGATGTTGCGGAAGAAGGCGGAGAGATTAAGTTCCTCGTTCAAGGAACACTGTATCCAGATGTTGTAGAGTCTGGAGGCGGTTCAGGAACGGCGAATATTAAGAGCCATCACAATGTGGGTGGTCTTCCAGACGATTTGCAATTTGAGCTTGTAGAGCCTTTGCGCACGTTGTTTAAGGATGAGGTGCGTGCTGTGGGAACCGAGCTGGGATTGCCAGATGAAATGGTGTGGCGTCAGCCATTCCCAGGGCCAGGCTTGGCTATTCGTATTGTAGGTGAGATTACTCGTGAGCGTCTGGCTGTGCTGCGTGAAGCTGATGCTATTGCTCGTGAAGAATTGTCGAAGGCTGGCTTGGATCGCGATATTTGGCAGTGCCCAGTTGTTTTGCTTGCCGATGTCCATTCTGTGGGTGTTCAAGGTGATGAGCGTACGTATGGTTCGCCAATTGTGCTGCGTCCAGTAAGCTCTGAGGATGCTATGACTGCTGATTGGTCACGATTGCCATACGATGTCTTGGCTCAAATTTCTACGCGCATTACCAATGAGTGCCGAGAAATTAACCGCGTGGTTTTGGATGTAACTTCTAAGCCGCCTGCGACGATTGAGTGGGAATAAAGTCTGTAGAGTCCGCTGTAGAGTCTGCAGATTGTAAAAGTGTTGAGTAAGCGGTTGTGTGTTCTGAATATGAGAATACATAGCCGCTTACTCATATTCAGACCTAATTGAGCACAGTGCTACTGCATGTGCTGTCTGTGCTTAAGTTCTGCGCGTCTTATATTGTGAATGACTTTATGACATTCCCTCTCATCCGTCTATACATAAGAGCAATATCACGCTAATCTCTCTAACAGTAGAGAATGGAGGAGAGACCCATGAAAAAGAAATTAACTGGCAAAGAATCCATTATTGTGGCCTCGATGTTGTTTGGCCTGTTCTTTGGTGCAGGTAATTTAATTTTCCCGGTGAGCATGGGGCAGAAGTCAGGTATGCATGTGTGGCCCGCCATTGTTGGTTTTTGCATTACTGGCGTGGGCTTGCCGTTGCTTGGCATCGTGGCTCTGTCTGTGTCGCAGCGCACGAGTCTGTTCGATATGACCAGTTTGGTGGGGAAAGGTTTTGCATATTTCTTCACCCTTGCTTTGTATCTGACCATTGGCCCATTCTTTGCAATTCCTCGTACAGCTACGGTGTCGTTCCAAGTGGGCGTAGCTCCATTGCTTAAGCCAGAATTACGCAGTATAGCTCTTTTCATCTTCTCTGTTTTATTCTTTGTTGTTGTTCTCTTTTTCAGCTTAAAACCTTCGCGTATTTTGGACTGGGTAGGTAAAATTCTCAACCCGCTCTTTCTTGTTGTTTTATCTGTTCTGGTTATTACAGCTCTGATTCATCCGATGGGTAATATTGGAGCTGTTGCTGCTCATGAGGATTACGTTCATCAAGCCTTCTTTACTGGCTTTTTAGAGGGCTATAACACGATGGATGCGCTGGCATCTGTAGCTTTCGGTGTTATTCTTGTGGATGTTATTCGCGGCTTAGGAGTGAAGGAATCGAGAGACGCGGCAGTTGCTTCTGTTAAGTCAGGTGTGATGGCTGGTTTCTTTATGGTTCTTATTTATGGTCTGCTTACTATTATTGGTGCGCAGTCTGGTGCTGTGCTTGGCGTGAGTGAGGATGGCGGTTCTGCTCTGTTTGCAATTGCTCAGCATTATTTCGGTACTGCAGGTGGTGTGCTCTTGGGAACGGTGATTACCTTAGCTTGCTTGAAGACGGCAATCGGCTTGATTACTTCAATCAGTACCACGTTTACGGAGATTTTCCCTCGTTTGGCGAATTACAACCTTTTTGCGATTATCTTTACTCTTATTTCATTTGTGATTGCGAATGCTGGTTTGAGCGCTATTATTACCTTATCTGTTCCGGTGCTTATGTTCCTGTATCCGCTGACGGTTATGCTCATGATTTTGTGTGTGCTCGGATCGAGTTTTGCTTTTCATAAGAGCGTGTTTGTTAGTGCGATGACTTTAACGACTATCTCTGCTGCTATTACATTTGTGAGTACTTTGACTAAGATTCTCGTTGGTTCAGTGCCGTGGTTAGCTCCTGTACATCATGCAGCTGCTACTATTGATTCTGCTCTGCCATTATCGGGGATAGGTATGAGCTGGATTGTGCCAGCCGTGATAGGCATAATCATTGGCTATATCTATTATTTTGCTCGTGTTGCGCACACAAAATAGTACTGTTGAATACTCAATGCGGAGGAGATGATATGAATCGGCATGACATGAATCAGAAAGAACGTATGCTCAAAGCTTTGCCATATATAGCGGATATGGATGGCTTAGATAGCGAGCGTTTGGAATGCAAGAAAAAACTGTATGAGTTTAATAATTTGCATCCTGATGATTTAGGTCGTATGAATGAGTTGTTATCCGATATTTTGGGAGCGGGCGGAGATACCGCGTATATTGAAGCTCCATTCCGTTGCGATTACGGGTCAAATATCCGTGTGGGTAAGAACTTCTTCGCCAATTACAATCTGACCATACTTGATCCTAGTGAAGTAGTTATTGGCGATAACGTGATGATTGCTCCTAATGTATCTATTTACACAGCTGGTCATCCTCTGCATCCGGATAGTCGTAATTCAGGATACGAATATGGTATTCCTATTACGATTGGAAATAATGTATGGATAGGCGGAAGTGCAACAATTTTACCTGGCGTAACTATTGGAGACAACGCTGTTATTGCTGGCGGAGCTGTTGTAGTGAAAGATGTTCCAGCGTGGAGCGTTGTGGCCGGTAATCCTGCTCGCGTCATTCGTCAGATTACTGAAGAAGATCGCGGTTACTTCTTTAAGAATCAACGTTTTGATGTAGAAGATTACCGTTAAACGACGGTGTTCATTCTCAGCTCAACATGCTCAGGGGTTGTAGACTTAACGATGTCTACAACCCCTTTTTCTATCAAGGAGGCTTAGAACGGATTTTGTTACTCTTCACAATGGTGTACGTATGCCTCAACTTGGTTTTGGCGTGTATCAAACTCCGCCAGATGAAACTGAACGTTGTGTGCGTGAAGCACTCGAAGTGGGATACCGTCATATCGATACTGCTCAAGCCTATAACAATGAAGAAGGCGTGGGAGCAGCTATAGCAGCAAGTGGTCTCAATCGTTCAGATATTTTCCTTACCTCAAAGGTATGGTTCTATAAAGATGGGTATCAGGCTGCAAAAGCGTCCATTGATGAATCATTGCGTAAGATTGGTTCGGATTATATTGATTTAATGCTGGTACATCAGCCTTTTGGAGATTACTATTCCACGTATCGTGCTTTAGAAGAAGCCTATGATGGTGGTAAATTACGTGCAATTGGCGTCTCTAATTTCTATCCTGATAGATTAATTGATTTAGCTCATTTTGCACGCATTGTGCCAATGGTTAATCAAGTAGAAACGCACGTTTTCTTCCAACAGCAAGAAGCACGACCGTTTATGGATGAACTTAATGTTATTCATGAATCTTGGGCACCTTTTGCTGAAAGCGCGAATAATTTCTTTGATAATCCTACGTTGAAGGCTATTGCTGAAGAACACGGTAAAACCGTGGCTCAAGTGGCATTACGTTATCTGCTTCAACGTGGAGTAGTGGTTATTCCTAAGTCCACTCATAAAGAACGTATGGAAGAGAATTTCCGCGTCCTTGACTTTGAACTAACCGATGCGAATATGACTTCTCTTGAAACTTTGGATACTCATCACAGTCTGTTCCTAGATCATCGTGGTGCTCAAGATGTAAAACGTTTCGTAGGTTTTGCATGCTAAGGAGAAAACCGTTTCGCAACTACTCTCTGGCGTAACACTCGGTAATCTTACACTCAAAAATCGAGTGGTTATGCCTCCAATGTGCATGTATGCTGTAGAATGGGAAAATGGCATTGCTACGAACTTCCATTTCGCTCACTATGGTGCACGTGCTATCGGAGGCGTTGGACTCATTATTGTTGAAGCAACTGCTGTAGAACCTGATGGTCGAATTACGAACAAAGATTTGGGTCTGTGGAACGAAGAGCAAAAAGAAGTCTTACATAAACCCACAACGAGTGTGCATGAACTTGGCTCTCAAGTTGCTATTCAGCTCAATCATGCGGGACGTAAAGCTGTTGATGCGCGTATTGCTTATGCTCCAAGTCCGCTTGCTTTTAATGAGGATTCTGCTGTTCCTCACGAGATGAGCAGTGAGGATATTGAGCGTGTAAAACAAGCTTTTGTTGATGCAGCAATCCGCGCTCGCGATGCCAAATTCGATGCCATTGAGATACATGCGGCTCACGGGTATTTGTTAAGTGAGTTCTTAGAACCATTAACTAATCAGCGTAGCGATAATTATGGAGGTAGTTTAGAAAATCGTTATCGTTTACTTCATGAAATTGTATGTGCAATACGCGCAATTTTTGATGGCTCGTTGTGGGTGCGGCTGTCTTTGAGTGCTTATGATGATACGGAACGCCAAAATAGTCGTGAGGACTGGCAGCAGATTGGTCGATGGTTAGAAGCCGATGGTGTGGATTGCATTGATGTATCCACAGGCGCAGTCACTCCTGCTCGTCCTAATATTTCTATGCGCCCTGGTTACCAGGTGCCGTTTACTATCTTGATGAAACAAGCAGTGAATATTCCTGTGACAGCTGTGGGTTTAATAGATTCTGCGCAGTTAGCTGAACATATTGTTTCATCAGGGCAAGCAGATCTTGTTGAAATAGGTCGTGGATTATTGCGTAACCCACAATGGGTAGCCGATGCAGCACGAGTTTTGCATGAAAAAGACTTTGCTGTATATAACGCATCATATGAACGTGCTTACCATTAGAAGAGAAGCGACGGGGATACTCGTCGCTTCTCTTATTAGAGTAAAGTGAGCTTGTTAGAATAGGCGCATGATGAAAAAGCATGCCGTTTATCGAATTGTGCACATAGCAGTTCTCCTGCTTGTTATAGCACTGCTTTCAGCTGCTGTTTTTGCATGCTCGGTTCCGCGAAAAACAGCAGTAGGGCATAGCTATACTTTAGCCTCAGCCTCACAGTATGTATCGCGAGACGATGACGGAGATGTTAAAGATATACGTGTAGATGTTATTGCATCCACACGTGATAAAGGCAGTCAAGCACAGCGTATCGCTCGTAGTATCGAAAAATCAGGTATTCGCGCCACGTATCGAGCAGCTAAAAAAGCACAGCAGCAAAGAGAGCAAGTGCGCAATGCAGTCAACTCATATGCGCGTCTTATAGTCATACCTCAAGATGCTTTTACTCAACACAGTAATACCTTATGGGAGAGCGAACTATCTTATGCCCGCTCTAAAGGTGTGCCTGTAATCATTAATGCGAGCGCAAACATGCAGCTCACAGACCTCAATATTCCTTCTCAGTATTGGGCAGCGTATTGGGATGTTCGTGTATCGCAGTCTGAGGCAAATACCAGTATTTTTGAAGCAGCCATGTGTGTGGTAGAAGATAGACCGCATAACAGTACTCTGCTCACTCATATAAGCGCTCAGGAGGAATAGTATGGATCACCGTGTAGGGCTGACGCAATCTGAAGTGAACAAACGGATAGAACGCGGCGAAGTAAACCGCATGAAAACAACGACATCGCGCTCTATCGCCGATATTATACGCGCAAATATTTTTACTCTTTTTAACGGTATTATTCTTTCTGCCATGGTACTCGTCTTACTTACAGGCAGTTGGAAAGACGCTGTTTTTGGCGTAGTTATTATTATTAATACTGCTATCGGTGTTTTTACTGAAGTTAAATCTAAAATTACTCTCGATAAACTTTCTATTCTGGTTGCTGCACAGCATACGGTACGCAGAGATGGTCAGGATGTGCAGATTAATCATGACGAAATTGTGCTCGATGACATTGTGATGATTCAATCAGGAGATCAAGTTCCCGCTGACGGTGAAGTTATTGAAGATTATGGGGTAGAGCTTGACGAATCCATGCTTACCGGTGAATCACGCACAGTGAAGAAAAAGCCGGGAGATACCGTTTATTCCGGAGCAACAGTTGTATCAGGTTCAGCACTGATGCGCGTTACAGCAGTTGGGGAGAAATCTTATGCTGCTAAACTGACTCAAGAAGCGAAAGTATATAAGCGCAATCATTCCGATATAAACGATGGTATTAATAAAATTTTACGTTTTATGATTATTATCGTTGTGCCTTTATGCGCTCTCCTTATATGGTCACAAATGCGCGTAAGGGACGGGTGGAATACGGCTATCGCTAACGGCTCATGGCGTGAAGCTGTGGTACAAGCGGTAGCGGGTATTGTGGGATTAATTCCCGAAGGTCTTGTCTTATTGACTTCTCTGAATTTCGCGCTTGCTGCTTTGCGTTTAGCGCGACAAAATACTCTTGTTCAAGAGCTTGATGCTGTTGAAACGCTTGCTCGTGTTGATGCGCTTAACCTCGATAAAACTGGAACAATAACCGATGGTGGTATTGCCTTAGATGAAATTCATATTCTTGAGCACGCAAGCTATAGTGAAAAACAGATTCGTGAAGCTTTATGGCATGTGAGCAATGAGGAACATCCTAATGCTACAGCTACAGCAATTCTGGAAGGTTTACGGAACAATCATGCTGAAAATCAGCAAGTGAGAGCCCGTGTACCGTTTTCCTCTGCTCGAAAATGGAGTAGCGTAGTTCTCGATAATGGTCAGCAATGGTTTGTAGGAGCACCAGAGATTATTATGTCTGCTCTCTCCAGCGTGGCAGACGGAATCCGCGAACATGTAAACAGTTTTGCCAATTCAGGGGCGCGAGTGCTTGTTCTGGCTGCAGCAGATGGGGCAGTAGAGGGCGAAACTATTAATGCGAATGCTGTTATTCAAGCTCTTGTGGTGTGCTCAGAATCTGTTCGATCAGATGCTGCTGAAACTCTCGCATGGTTTAGGGAGCAGGGTGTGCGCGCTCGCGTTATTTCAGGCGATAATCCGCGTACTGTTGCTGCTATTGCTCAGAAAGTGAAGCTGACAGGAGATGCAGAACCTCGTTTTATTGATGCGCGAGACTTACCGCAAACAGCCGAGGAAGTTGCTCAAGTTTTGGAAGACGTGGATGTTGTGGGTCGTGTGTTGCCAGAACAAAAGAAGTTGATTGTTCAGGCTTTGCATTCCCAAGGTCATACAGTGGCTATGACAGGAGATGGGGTAAATGATGCTTTAGCTTTGAAAGAGGCTGATTTAGGCATTGCTATGGGCAATGCTGCTCCTGCTACAAAAGCTGTGGCTCAGGTGATTTTAGTGGATTCACTGTTTTCTCATTTGCCGAGTGTGGTTGCGCGTGGTCGTCAAGTTATGGCGAATATGGAACGTGTTGCTAGCTTGTTCTTGGTAAAAACTACGTATTCTGCGATTATCTCTGTGGGAGTTGTGCTCTTAGCCTTGAACTTCCCATATTTGCCACGTCATATGACATATATTGGATGGTTTACTATTGGAACTCCAGCCTTCTTGCTTGCTCTTGCTCCTAATACACGACGCTATATTCCTGGATTCTTGCAACGTGTAATTCATACAGCAGTCCCAGCGGGACTAGTAACAGGTGTTAGTGTTCTTGCATCCACATTTTTTGTGCCGAAAATTATGGGATGGAACAATGTTGCAGAACATATGACCCAATTGCGCACTATTAACGTATGCGTACTATTTGTTTTGGGTATTTTGATGCTTGCCTCTATTGCTCAGCCATTGACATCCTGGCGAGGATGGTTAGTTGCCTTCTTCGCTGTAGCAGGAGTAGTAGGAGCATGTATTCCGTTCGTCGCTCAATTCTTCGAGCTACATCTGCCTACTGGACAGCTTATTCCCGTAACCGCTCTTGTGGCTGTGTGTGCAATAGGATTGTGGTTTGTTGCGTGTTATGTGACTGATCTCTTGTGGCGTGCTCGAGGGGAGTAATATTCAGTACATTTGGGTTGCAGTAGAAAAAATTGTGGGTATGCTCATTACGAGCATACCCACAATTGATGTAGTTACTTTTAGTCTCTGCTAGTGAGCAGGTTCAGCATGGAAATAAAGAAGTTAATGAAATCTAAATACAAGTTTAAAGCGCATAAAATAGAAACGCGCTTAATCATAACTTCATCACCTGCATATTGTGCAAATAGTGCTCGAGCAACCTGCGCATCATAAGCGGTAAAACCTGCAAAAATCAACAGAGTAATAGCACTCAAAAACATGGTGTTCACGCCTACGTTCATGAACATCATAATAATTTCCGCAACAATCAAAACGATTAAAGCAACCATTAAAATTGATCCGAGCTTCAGCAAATTCATCTTTGTTGTCAACGCAAACATAGTCAGTGTAAAGAAGAAAGCCGCAGTTAATCCTAAAGCAAATACAATATTGCCGATGTTATACACGAAGAAGATATAGCTTAATGTAAAGCCCATCAAAGCTGCATAAGCGTAAAAAGCGATACGTGCAGTTGCAGGGTTCATGCGCAAAGCGCGAGCAGACAAGAAAATAACTACGCCAATTTGAACCACAGCCAAAGCAATCAAACCAAAACGTCCCGTTGCTTGAATGAAATTAACATATATGCCGCTGGCTGCACTTGCAAAGGCTACAACAGCAGTTACAGCCAAACCAAAAGCCATCTCAGCGTAAGTGCGAGCTACAGACACGCGCTGAGCGCGTTCATCAGTAACAACAGACTGTACATCAACATATGGCTGTTCATAAGCATTTTGATCGGCGGAACGAGGTGTTCCCATATAATCCGTCATCAGATCTCCTTAAAACAAAACGTGTTTATATTCTAACGGTTATTCGTCGTCAAAGTCAGTTTCGCGCGGAGCAGACACCAAATCTCTATGAACATTCTGCAAAGCTAAGTCAATAGTAAACAGCTCTTGAGCTGCGTTTTGAAGAGTCTGCGCATGACGAGCTACTCGTTCGGGGTCATTCGTGCTCTTATAGCGCAAACGATGTTCCAGACTTGCCCAATAATCCATAGAAATCGTGCGGAACTGTACTTCCACAGGAATATCGCGAGCGCCAGTGGTCAGGAAAACTGGCACGCTATAAATAACGTGAAGACTGCGGTATCCTGACTCTTTTGGATGCTTAATATAATCCTTGACTTCCAAAATACGAATATCGCTTTGACGGCTAAGCATACTGGCAATGGCATAGACGTCATCGACGTAATTGCACATCACACGAATACCGGCAATATCAAATACCGTATTCTCAATATTTTCAATTGTAAAAGACTTACGGTGAGCTAGAAGCTTGCCAGCAATAGAACGTACTGACTTCATACGCCTTTCCATATGGTGAATTGGATTATGGCTATAGCGCGTTTGATACTCGTCATCGAGAATTTCTAATTTCGTACTAATCTCATGCATAGCTCCGCGATATACCTGGAGCAGGTTTTCGAAGTTGCGACCGAAAGTAATTAAATCGTCGGCATCGTACGGAGTTTCTAAATCTGGAAGAGATTCATTCACCGTCTGCAAAGCCTTCATAATATCGGCTACGCTTAACGGGTTCTGTCTATCCAGAATCATAATCCACCTCTCTTGTATTCTTAAGCGACTCAAGTATAAACCACCCTCATGCCCAACGATCTCGTCCAACGCACTTGCTCAATACTCTTGCTCAATACTCTCGACCAACACTCTCGACCAAAAGGACGCATAATCTTCGCTAATATCGATAAGTATGAATGAAGATATGATGACACGCGCTGAGCGTCTTGGTATTGCGGCAGTTAACGGGGCAGATGGTTTGACCGTTGAAAGTGCAACGGAGCTTGTGGATAATTCTGTGACTGGTTCTGTGACTGGTTCTGCAAAGGATTTCCTGACTAATTTAGCTCGCCGCGACAAGCCTGTATATTACGTACACACCTTGGGATGCCAAATGAACGCTCACGACTCGGAACGTATTTCCGGCGTGCTAGAGGCAGACGGATATGCCAAGGCAAGCGAAGAACAGATTAAGTCATCAGACGTAGATTTAATTGTTTTGAACACATGTGCGGTACGTGAAAACGCTACCTCACGAATGTACGGTACTTTAGGACAATATGCAGAACTGAAAAGAGCCAACCCGAACCTACAAATCGCTGTGGGCGGATGTATGGCTCAAAAAGATCGCCAGCGCATTACTGAGCAAGCTCCATGGGTGGATGCAGTATTCGGAACGAAAAATATTGGTTCCCTCACCGCCTTACTCCATGAAGCTCGCCGCACACACGCGCCACAAGTAGAAGTAGCCACTGAACTACAAGAATTCCCGAGCGAACTTCCTACAGTGCGTGCATCCAAAGCCAGCGCATGGGTATCTATTTCCGTAGGATGCAACAATACCTGCACTTTCTGTATTGTTCCTGCAGTACGAGGAAAAGAACGTGACCGCCGACCAGGAGAAATCCTGGCAGAAGTAGAAAACTGCGTGGCACGAGGCATAAAAGAAGTTACCTTGCTTGGACAAAACGTCAACTCCTATGGATATGCCACAGGAGACCGCTACGCATTTAGCAAACTCCTTCGAGCATGCGGACATATTGAAGGACTCGAACGTGTACGCTTCACGTCACCACACCCAGCGGCGTTCACTCCCGATGTTATTGAAGCCATGGCCACCACGCCGAACGTGATGCCACAGCTACACATGCCTTTGCAATCAGGCTCCGATAAAATCTTACGCGCTATGCGACGAAGCTATCGCATTGAAAAATTTATGACCATTCTCGACAATGTGCGCGCAGCAATTCCGCACGCACAGATTACCACCGATATTATTGTGGGATTCCCCGGAGAAACTGAAGAAGACTTCCAAGCAACAATGGATGCTGTGCGTCGCGCTCGCTTTACCTCCGCTTATATTTTCGAATATTCACCACGACCAGGAACGCCAGCAGCCACTATGGAACAAGTGCCTGCCGATGTGGCGCACGATCGCTTTACACGCTTGCACGCCTTACAAGAAGAAATCTCCCGCGAGATTATGGCAGAACACGTTGGTAAGAACGTGGAAATTATGATTACAGAACTCAAAGGTGCAAAGGATGCTCGCACGCAACGTGTTTCTGGACGAGATCGCGGCGGAAACCTCGTGCATGTTCGCGTTCCAGACGGATATGAGCATCCACAGGTAGGCGATTTCGTAACATGCACTGTTACGGAAAGTGCATCGCACTACCTGATTGCTGACCCAAACCCAGCAAGCGGAGATACGTATGAACTGCGACGATAGAACGGCTTTTAATCAGCGCAGTCCTCGAGATAATCAAAATTCTCAGGACGAGCAGTATTCGCCAAACGAGCGGTTTTCGCGAGACGAGCGTCAGACGCTAAATGAGCGTAAGACGTCAAACGAGCGGAAGGCGTTCCAAGATAGCAGAAAGCCTTCCGCGGATCGGGAAGCTTCCGGCGAGAGGAATCATCAAAGTAGCAGCAAAGCTCAGAGCAAAGTCGTCTCTATCATCGGCCCCACAGCCTCAGGCAAAACCGCGCTCGCGATTGCTCTCGCTCAAGCTTTGGAGCAAAAAACTGGTCAAGCATGCGAAATCGTAAATGCGGACGCTTACCAAATGTATCGCGGTATGGATATTGGCACAGCGAAGGCAAGCGCACAAGAGCAAGCTGAGGTTCGCCATCATCTTATCGATATTATCGAGCCAAGCGAAAGCATGTCTGTAGCACGTTTTCAAGAGCTGGCTCGAAACGCTATTGCTGAGATTCAATCGCGTGGTCTTCGTCCTATTCTTGTGGGTGGTTCGGGCTTATATGCGCGTGCAGCGATAGACGATATTACTTTTCCTGGTACTGATGAGTCAGTTCGTGCTGCGATTGAACAGCGAGCTGAGCAGATAGGGGAGCAGGCTCTGTTTGAACAATTAAGGCTCAAAGATCCTGTGGCAGCTGAACGTATGGATGGTCGCAATATTCGCCGCACTATTCGTGCTTTGGAAGTCATAGAAATAACTGGACGACCATTTTCGGCTAGTTTGCCTCGTTATTCCTATGTTATTCCTAGCGTTCAAATTGGCTTAGACCTCGATCGCTGTGTTCTTGATGAACGTATTGACGCACGTACGCAAGCTATGCGTTCGGCAGGTTTCGTTGAGGAAGCGAAAGCTTTACGTGGTTCAATGTCTGTAACTGCAGAACGAGCCTTAGGATATTCCCAGATGATGGCTGTGCTCGATGGAAACATGAACGAGGATGAGGCTTTTGCTGATATTGCTCAGAAAACAAAACGTCTAGCTCGTAAGCAAATGGGATGGTTTGGGCGCGATCCTCGCGTGCATTGGTTAGATGCTATGAGTAATGATGTGCTTGAACGTGCCGTGGATATTGTATGCGATGCAGACGCTGGTGCTTTTGAAGAACAGGATGCTCAGGCAGATGAGTATGTGCAGCATCATCTAGGCAATATTGCTACGCGGGGAGAGGAAGGGTAGCGCGAAGATATAGCAGAGAGGACGGGCGAGGCGAGGACTCGCGGGGCGAAAATGCGCATGAAGAAGAATAGAAGAGCTGCGGTGCGCGTATGTGGAGCAGTAGTGTTAGCTTTCTTCATCGGCAAGCGGAGGTCTCGTATTTTCGCTAATCTATAAAGCGTTATGGCACGACCAACATCATCTTCACAGAGTCCGAGAGACAAGAAATCAACACGTACTACACAGAGTACGTCATCATTGCGTACCCAGAAGGGAGCGGCACGTTCTGCAGATAATAGAGAGCAGCAACGTGAACCTGAAACATGGTGGATGAAAGTCCTGTTGTTTATTCCTCGCGTTTTTGCGCAGCTTATTCGCGATATTTTTGGATCAAGCAGCGAAAACAGTGATTCGCGGCTGGATGCTTCATGTTTCCTTCTGATTATTTTTAGCGTTTTACTTATTGCGTCGGAATGGTTCCGAGTAGATGGGGTATTAGGACGTTATTTACATATTTTGGCTGCTGGTGCTTTCGGCATAATGAGCGTTATTTTGCCGATAGTTTTCCTCTTTATCGCGTTCCGATTGATTCGTAACTCTAATCTTGAGGCAGAAAATACGCGAGTGCTTTCAGGATGGTTCTTGCTTGTTTGGTCGATTAGTTCCGTTCTTGATGTGCTGATGGTTGCGGGCGAACCTCGTTTTTCGTGGTCTGCACTTCGTTCGGCAGGCGGATTATTTGGGCACGTTTTAGGAACTCCGCTAGCTCTTGGCTTATCTAAACCGTTTGCTGTGGTTATTTTTGTTTTTATTGCAGCTTTTGCACTTCTTATGATTACAGGTCTGCATATTGCAGAAATACCGCGGTTGCTTGGTATGACGACTGCAGATAACAGCGCTAGCGATGATGATCAGTTCCCAGAAGATGTGCGCGTTGGAGATGAGACGCTTGCCTTTGCTCAGGGCGTTCCGGCACATGATGGAACGGATGAGGCTGAGCAGAGTGTGCGCCAGCCATGGTGGAAGAAACTCTTTAATCGCATGCGTCACGAAGAGACGGATACGAATCTCGATGAATATGAAGGTGATACGGCCTTCCAGAATCCTATGCGCGTGCAGGATGATTCTCAGACGAATCGTCAAAACGTGCGCAGCGCGCAGTCGGGGCGATTTGAGCCTGACTTTGGTGAAGATGAGACTCGTGCGATTGGGCGCGAGGCTGGGGCGAATGCACCTGAGTTTAGCGGGGCGGCGCAGGCTGCTGCAGGTCGTATTGCCGGACATGTGCCAGCTACATCGAGTCCTCAGGATATTGCCGAAACGATGGCTGTAGCAGGAGCAGGTGCTGTTGGAGCTGTTGCAGGCGAGGTTGGGTCAACTCGTGCTGTGCCAACACATTCATCTGCCGTTGCTCCAGAACAATCGCCTTCTCAAGAAGATAATGAATCTCAAAGTGGTGGTTTTGAACAGCTTCCAGCTCCATCCGATAACGGTCAAACATATCAAAAGCCAAGCCTAGACTTATTAGTAGCTGGTAAACCCCATGCTGTACGTACAGAAGCTAATGAGCGTGTTATTCATGCTTTACGTGCTACATTCCAAGAATTTGGTGTAGATGCCGATGTTGTTGGCTTCTTGCGCGGCCCATCTGTAACCCAGTACGAAGTTGAACTTGGACCTGGTGTGAAGGTAGAAAAAGTCACGAATTTGCAGCGCAATATTGCGTATGCTGTGGCAAGTTCAGATGTTCGTATACTTTCACCAATCCCAGGTAAAAGTGCTATCGGTATTGAAATTCCAAACATTGACCGTGAAATAGTTCATCTCGGTGATGTTTTGCGTTCCCCAGAAGCTCTTAACGACAATAACCCAATGACTGTTGGTCTGGGTAAAGATGTGGAGGGTAATTTCGTAACAGCAAACCTGACTGCTATGCCACACTTGCTTGTTGCTGGTGCTACGGGTTCTGGTAAATCAAGTTTTATTAATTCCATGCTTACATCCATTGTTATGCGAGCTACTCCTGAGCAAGTACGTCTTATTATGGTTGACCCTAAGCGTGTGGAATTAACTGCATATGCTGGAATTCCTCATTTACTTACGCCAATCATTACTGATCCGAAGCGTGCAGCCCAAGCGCTCGAATGGGTCGTGAAAGAGATGGATGCTCGCTATGACGATTTGCAGTATTTCGGTTTCCGTCATGTCAAAGATTTTAATGAAGCGGTTCTTGCCGGAAAAGTTCATGCACCTGCCGGATCTAATCGAAAAGTAGCGCCATATCCATATCTGCTCGTTGTAGTAGATGAGATGGCAGATTTAATGATGGTTGCAAAGAATGATGTGGAAAGTTCTATCCAGCGTATTACCCAGCTGGCTCGTGCAGCAGGTATTCATCTGGTCTTAGCTACGCAGCGCCCATCTGTTGATGTGGTCACCGGTTTAATCAAGTCAAACGTGCCATCGCGTTTAGCTTTTGCAACTTCTTCGGCAACTGATTCTCGCGTTATCTTAGATTCTGTGGGTGCTGAAGCACTTATTGGCCAAGGTGATGCTCTGTTCCTACCGATGGGTAAGCCAAAACCAACTCGTGTGCAGGGTGCATGGGTATCTGAATCAGAAATACGATCTGCGGTTGATTTTGTAAAAACCCAGCGTAAGCCTCAGTATCGTCAAGATATTGAACAAATGGCTGCACAACAAGATACCAAACAAGCTATCGATGAAGAAATCGGTAATGATATGGACGATCTGCTTCAGGCAGCTGAGCTTGTTGTGGGAGCACAGTTTGGTTCAACCTCCATGCTTCAGCGTAAGTTACGTATCGGTTTTGCTAAAGCAGGCCGCCTGATGGATTTGCTTGAATCGCGTGGAGTGGTCGGTCCTTCCGAAGGTTCTAAGGCTCGCGAAGTGCTTGTTCAGCCAAGCCAATTGCAAGAAGTTCTCGGCTTCATTCGCGGCGATGCTCCTTCGATCGATGCTGCAGCTCAAGCACAGGTAGAGGAACATCACAATGAAAACTCGTCATATCCATCTGATTATGATGGTGCAGATACTTACGATAACGAAGGATAAAAATGTCTGAGAAGAAATCGCTCCTTGATGGATGGAATAGTATTCCAAATATTATTACTTACGTGCGCATCGTTATGATGTTCGCTTTTCTGTACTTCGCTGTCGTTGGCGGATCGTATGGACATACCGATACACGTAGCCGTTGGATTGCAGCTATTTTGTTCATCGTGGCTGCTTCTACAGATAAGCTCGATGGTTATTTAGCACGCCGCTACAATCAGGTTACTGAGCTGGGTAAGTTGATTGATCCGATTGCCGACAAACTTCTGATTTGTGGAGCGTTTATTGTTCTGTCTATTCAGGGAGAAATCTGGTGGTGGGTGACCATTCTTTTCCTTGTGCGAGAAATAGGCATTACAGTTATGCGTTTCTTTGTTATCGACACAGGCGGATCGGTTATTGCTGCTTCCAGTGCCGGTAAACTTAAGACGCTCACGCAATGCATTGGTCTCGGTATGGTTTTGCTTCCTTTATGGGTTTTTCTCGGCGAAACAAGCACATGGTGGACATACTATAAATGGATAAGCATAGCTATTGTGCTTTTAGCTTTGTTCTTCTGCCTGTATTCGGGTGCAGAATACCTTATTAATACTTTTGGTAGACCTCGCACCAA
Source organism: Alloscardovia sp. HMSC034E08 (assembly GCF_001813415.1). Lineage (NCBI taxonomy): Bacteria > Bacillati > Actinomycetota > Actinomycetes > Bifidobacteriales > Bifidobacteriaceae > Alloscardovia > Alloscardovia sp. HMSC034E08. Next base: position 695,839 of record NZ_KV812468.1, read on the forward strand.
AGAAAATAAAACAGATCAAGAAAAGTAGCATTACGCGGTTATGACCTTAGCATCATTAGATCAGCAAGATACTCTGGCGAAGACGCTGCTTAGTAGTTGCCGTGAAGGTCAACTATCCATCTGCTGTGCTGAATCTTTAACAGGTGGATTGCTTGCGGATGCTTTTGTGCGCGTTCCTGGAGCCTCTGATGTTTTTCTTGGTTCGGTCAATACCTATGCTGTGCGTACTAAAACACGTATCTTGGGAGTTGACGCAAATTTTTTGGAGGCGAACGGTCCGGTCAATGCTTATACAGCGGAGCAGATGGCGCTGGGTGCGTTGCGCGTATTTGGTTGTGATGGTATTGCATTGTCAACAACAGGTGTTGCAGGTCCTGGACCAGATGGCGATATATCTGCGGGAACATTTTATGTAGCCTGCGCTCTCAGTGATGGGCGTGTGATGAGTGAGAAACATTATTGCGCTGATGCTGCTCGTGAAGAAGTGAGACGCTGTGCAGTTTCTTCCGCTTTACGTCTTGGATCTGCCCAATTTATGGTGCAATAACGGGTGCAATACTTCAGATTTCGTGTATTTTCTTGTGAAGCATGTCACATTTTCGCCAGTTGGGGAATAAAAAGAAGTTGAGTGAGGTTGGCTCAAGTAATACCAATGAAAAGAGGCATGATGATTTCTACACCAGTACAGACATACGAGCAGGCAACCCCTAGTGTTGAAGAAATGAAGCGTGCTGCTAGTAAAGAAGCTATGGTACGCAATCTGACTCCTGCTCAGCTTCGTGCAGTTGCCATGGCTCAGCAGCAGGTACTTCGAGCACAGAAGGCTCGCGCGGCGAAGAATGAACGAGAAGCAGCACGTAGTCGCATGTGGGCAAACTCTGAACTAGATGAGCGTACAGTAGAAACTCCATTAACTACCACACGTCATGATGTTGTAGATGCAGATACTTTCTCTTTACGCAAAGTGCAGGGTAGCGTGTTGCGTTCCTTACGCACTCGTGATCGTAAAACTTTGCGAGAGGTTAGTCAGAAGGCTGGAGTGTCTTTGGGCTATCTGTCTGAGGTAGAGCGTGGACAGAAAGAAGCAAGCTCGGAACTCTTAGCATCTATTACTGATGCTTTAGACGTTAAATTATCGGATATGCTCGTTTTGGTGGCTGAACGTGTGCGTGAATATGAAAATGCAGGTATGCGTTAAACTTCTTTCATACCTAACCTCGCTTATGATAGTTTTCGGATTATGATGAGCGAGGTATTTTTATGTCTATGAGAGAACGAGAATTTTGGGAATTACTTGAAGAGGTGTTCGGTCGTGCCTATGGTCGTTCGTTAGCACATGATCAAGCGCTCGATGCTCTCGATAATATGACAGTAGAACAAGCATTAGAAGCAGGTGTGGAACCGCGCACGGTATGGAATATATTGTGCAATCAGATGGATATTCCCGATAGCAGGCGGTGGGGTCGAGATCACAATGCACCACCTTTACCTGCAGACTAACGGGACACGCACTCAATTTTCGAACAAATGTTCGATTAATCTGCTATAGTTATTCACATTGGTTCACATGTATAAAATAACTTGAGAAGCATAGACAGAGCTAACTACAGTGAAGGTATCTTCACGTCAAAAAGGAGAAGTTATGGCAACTGCAAAGAAGGATGCAGCCACTACTAAAGATCGTCGTCAAGAAGCTCTCGACGCCGCACTGGCGCAGGTAGAAAAGAGCTTCGGTAAAGGCTCTGCTATGCGCTTGGGAGATAAACCGATAGAGAATATTGAGGTTATTCCTACAGGGTCTTTGGCCTTAGATATGGCTTTGGGTATTGGAGGATTGCCACGTGGCCGCATTGTAGAAATTTATGGACCAGAATCCTCTGGTAAAACAACAATTGCTCTCCAAGCTGTTGCAAGCGCGCAACGTCGAGGGGGAGTAGCAGCATTTATTGATGCTGAGCATGCTCTTGATCCGGAATATGCGCGTCATTTAGGTGTAGATACAGATTCTCTTATTGTTTCTCAGCCAGATAATGGTGAACAAGCATTGGAAATTGCCGATATGCTCATTCGTTCTGGTGCTTTAGACATTATTGTTGTCGACTCAGTGGCAGCTCTTGTTCCTAAGGCTGAAATTGAAGGTGAAATGGGAGATAGTCATGTGGGCTTACAAGCTCGACTGATGAGCCAAGCATTACGTAAAATGACTGGTGCATTAAACCAAGCTAATACCACAGCTATCTTTATTAACCAGTTGCGTGAAAAGATTGGTGTGTTCTTCGGTAGTCCAGAAACAACAACTGGTGGTAAAGCTCTGAAGTTCTATGCCTCTGTGCGCATGGATATTCGCCGTATCCAAACATTGAAGAATGGTGAGGACGCTGTGGGCAACCGCACCCGTGTGAAAGTCGTTAAAAACAAGATGGCTCCACCATTTAAGTCTGCTGAATTCGACATTCTCTATGGTGAGGGAGTGTCGCGTGAAGGTTCGGTTATCGATATGGGCCTTCAAGTAGGCATTGTGAAGAAGTCGGGTTCTTGGTTCACCTACGATGGAGACCAGTTAGGTCAGGGTCGTGAGAAAGTTCGTCAGTTCTTGATTGATAATCCAGAATTAACTGAGGAAATCGAAAACCGAGTGAAGATGGAATACGGTTTAATACCACGCCCTGAAGCAGACAATGCAGAAGGAACTGGTGAAGATTCTCAAGATGCTCCAACAGAAACAAAGTAAGTGGTGACAATCAGTGATTTCAGCAGAGGATTTTCTGCAGAATAATCCTGCTTCAGTTGTTGATAATCCGGATACTTCCGATGGTGTTGACGACACACATACTTCAATAGACATGCTGCATCATGCGGTGCAGCATGTCGAAGTGAAGGGAATTTTTCAGCGCAGTGATGCGGAAAATAAATGCCAAGAAGCGGCATTACGTTTACTTGATGCAGCTCAACGACCTTCAGGTGCTCTACGTGAACGTTTGATTGCCAAAGAATTCTCAGTAGAAACTGTGGATACAGTTGTAAACAGACTGATGAATTTAGGTTTGGTTGATGACGAGGCATACGCGCGCAGTGCTGTACGCTATTGCGTGTCGCGAAGTTTAGGGCAAAGCGGAACCCTCATGGAGCTTAAACGCAAAGGTGTTGACGCATCCTTAGCAATGCAAGCCGTTCAAGAAGCTCAGGAAGAGGGCGCTTTTATAGAATCTGCGTATGTTCTAGTGGACCGCGTTGCAAAGCGCACACGTGGTTTAGATAAAAACGTGCGTTTACGACGATTATGGTCTGCAGCAGGACGTAAAGGACATTCTCCTGAGCTTATTCGCCAAGCGCAGTATGAGGTTTTCAATGCAGAAACTAGCGAAGAAGAAGCTGAATAAAAATTAGTGTGAGACCTCATATACCCCGGGTTCTGTCCTCGTATGTAAAAGACATACAAGGGGTGACCATCCATCTCGACTTAATATTGCTATTAAGCTCTAGCAGCCTACCCGAATACCAAACAAGCGAGCAGCTTAGATATTCTACTTGACCTTGCTCCCGATGAGGCTTGCCATGCGACTTCTGTTACCAGTCGTCCGGTGGTCTCTTACACCACCGTTTCACCCTTACCTTATACAGCTACGCCATATAAGGCGGTCTATTCTCTGTTGCGCTATCTCTCAGGTTGCCCTGGGCGGACGTTATCCGCCATCGTGCTCTATGGAGCCCGGAAGTTCCTCAGTTATTCTGGAGATTTCTCCCCATGTGGATAACCGCGGTCACCCAGAGGTCTCACAATCTTTATATGCTACCACGCTTTTTTGTTGAATTCTATTGCAAAATGCCATGCAGTTTTATTGTAAATGAGCTAAGATTAAGTCACGTTAGCAAAGATGTTAACGTCTCGCGATTCATTTCAAGGAGGTCGCCATGGAAATCGTGGTAACTGGTCGTCATACGCAAATTAAGCAAAAGTTCCGTGACGTAGTTGAAAGCAAGATGAATCGAGTGACTAATATTGCACCGGATGCACAACGTGTTCAAGTTGTGCTCTCTCATGAGGTAAATCCTCGCCTTGCTGATACTGCAATGCGTGTGGAACTCACCGTGATCGCTGGTCGTACAGTTGTTCGTGCTGAAGCTTCCAGCAGCGATGATTTGAGTGCATTGGATTTAGCACTCGACAAGCTCACATTACGTCTGCGTAGAACTCGTGACCGTCGTAAGGATCACCGTCGTGGTTATGAGTCTGTGCAAGCAGTTGATCTCGGTGTTGTAGAACCAGAAGAAGAGCCAGCTGTAGCAGAGTATGAACCTGTTACCCCATCTCAAGCTGTTGCAGGAGATTTGGAACCAGGTGAATCGGTAGAAGTTCGCGTTGGTGATTCGCCAATAGTCATTCGTCGTAAGCTCCATATTGCAGAACCAATGTCAATTGATGAAGCTTTGTACGAAATGGAATTGGTTGGACACGATTTCTTCCTCTTCGTAAATAGCGAAACTCATCGCCCGTCGGTAGTGTACCGTCGTCATGGATGGAGTTACGGTGTATTTGAAATCGAAAGTGCTAAGAACATCTAACTTTAAAACACTGTAGGTATGGGGCTACCTATCTAGAAATCTCTAGATAGGTAGCCCCATAACCATGTGTGCACTGTGTTTGCGTTATCTGTGCATTGTCGTAGTATGGGAACAGTTTGTAAAAACCACTTGTGTGGAAAAAGTAGGAGAATACACGTGGGAATTCTTGACAAAGCTTTGCGTATGGGTGAAGGCGCGCAGCTTCGTAAGCTGAAGTCTGTGGCAGATCAGGTCAATGCTCTTGAAGATGAGATTAGCGCATTAACAGACGCTGAACTCAAGGAGCAAACCTCAAAATTTAAGGCACGTTTAGCCCAGGGCGAGAGTCTTGATGATTTGATGCCAGAAGCATTTGCTACAGTACGTGAAGCTGCTAAGCGAGTTCTCGGTCAGCGTCACTTCGATGTGCAGCTTATGGGTGGTGCAGCATTGCACTGGGGCAATATTGCAGAAATGCGTACTGGTGAAGGTAAGACGTTGGTTGCAACCTTGCCAAGCTATTTGAATGCATTAAGTGGTAAGGGTGTTCACGTGGTAACCGTGAACGATTACTTGGCTAACTACCAGTCTGAATTGATGGGACGTGTATTCCGTGCTCTGGATATGAAGGTTGGTTGCATCTTAACGGATCAGTCTCCAGCAGAGCGTCGCAAGCAGTACAATGCCGACATTACCTATGGTACGAATAATGAATTCGGCTTCGATTATCTGCGAGATAACATGGCATGGAATAAGTCTGACCTTGTTCAGCGTGAACACCACTTTGCTATTGTCGATGAAGTCGATTCCATTTTGATTGATGAGGCTCGAACTCCTCTGATTATTTCTGGACCAGCTGAGGGAGATGTGACCCGCTGGTATCGCCAGTTTGCTAAGCTCGTGCTCAAGCTCAACCGAGACGAAGACTATGACGTGGACGAGAAGAAGAAAGTTATTGGTATTCTCGACTCCGGTATTGCGAAGATTGAAGATTTCTTAGGAATCGATAATCTGTATGAGCCAGCAAATACTGCGCTTATTGGCTATCTGAATAATGCTATCCGTGCGAAGGAACTCTTCGTGCGCGATAAGGATTATGTTGTTCAGGGGGGCGAAGTTCTCATTGTTGACGAACACACCGGACGTATGCTTCATGGCCGTCGTTACAACGAAGGTTTGCATCAGGCTATCGAAGCTAAAGAAGGTGTAGAGGTTCAGGCAGAAAACCAAACTTTCGCTACAATTACTTTGCAGAACTATTTCCGCATGTACGATAAGTTAGCTGGTATGACGGGTACTGCAGAAACTGAAGCTGCAGAATTTATGAATACTTATAAGCTCGGTGTTATCCCAATCCCAACTAACCGACCTATGATTCGTATAGATCAGGATGACTTGATTTTCCGCACTCAGAAGGAAAAGCTTGTTGCCATTGTTAAGGATGTAGCAGCACGTCACGAAAAGGGTCAGCCTATTTTGCTGGGTACCTCGTCTGTGGAATCCTCTGAGTTGGTGTCTACCTTGCTTGATCAGGTGAATATTCCTCACAAGGTACTCAATGCTAAGCACAACGAAGCAGAAGCTGCTGTTGTTGCTGTTGCTGGTCGTAAAGGTGCTGTAACTGTGGCAACCAATATGGCTGGTCGTGGTACAGATATTATGCTCGGCGGTAACGTTGAGTTCCTTGCTGACGCAAAGTTGAAGGCTCAGGGATATTCTCCAGAAGACACTCCAGAAGAGTATGAGCGCTTATGGCCTGCAGTTTTGGATGAGATGAAGCAGCAGGCAAAGGATGAGCATGAAGAAGTGAAGGAACTGGGCGGTTTGTATGTGCTCGGTACTGAACGTCATGAATCTCGCCGTATTGATAATCAGTTGCGTGGTCGTTCTGGTCGTCAGGGTGATCCTGGTGAATCTCGCTTCTACCTATCTTTGGAAGACAATTTGATGCGTCTGTTCAACACTCAGCTTGTTGCTCGTGTTATGGCTAAGGGCATGCCAGAAGGCGAGCCTATTGAGCATAAGAGCGTATCGAATGGTGTGCGTAATGCTCAGAAGTCTGTTGAATCTCGTAATTTCGAAACACGTAAGAATGTGTTGAAGTACGATGATGTTATGAATAAGCAGCGTACTGTTGTCTATTCGGAACGCCAGGCTGTGTTGCAGGGTGCTGATATCTCCTCCGACATTACGAAGTTTATTCACGATGTTGTTGCATCCTATGTTCAGGGTGCAACAAAGGGCGTAGATGTTCCTGCTAAGTGGGATCTTAGCGACCTGTGGAGGGCTCTTGAATCTATTGTTGTTCTTGAGTTTGATGAAGAACAGCTCAAGAGTGAACTTGGTAAGCTTAAGGGTGATAAGGCACGTGCAAAGCTTACAGAGCTGATTGCCGATAAGCTGACAGAAAAGTACGCAGCCAACGAGAAGATTGTAGGCGATGAAGCGATGCGTACTATTGAGCGTCGCGTTGTTTTGGCAGTTATGGATCGTAAGTGGCGTGAACACCTCTACGAGATGGATTATCTCAAGGACGGTATCGGTTTGCGCGGTATGGGTCAGCGCGACCCTCTGGTGGAATACCAGCGAGAAGGCTACCAGATGTACAACTCTATGGTTGATTCTATTAAGGAAGAGGTTGTACAGTTACTCTTCAATATTGATTTGGAGTTGATTGCTCGCGAAGCCGAAGAGAATGAAGCTGTTGAGAATCAGGAAGTTCCTGAAGAATCCTTAAGTTACTCTGCTCCAACTGAAGACGCTGCAAGCGATGAAGAAATTGAAGAAGACGAAGATTCCGAAGATACTGAGTCTTCTGAGCGTGTGTCTCATTCTTATGAAGGCCATGTAACTGGTGCTGCTCCTATCAGCCATGCTGAAGGAAAAGTACCTGCTAGCAAGCGTCCAAAGAGTGAAGAGCTGCACAGCCCATGGTCTGATGGTGGCGTATTTGAAGGTACTCCAAAGAATGCGCCATGCCCATGCGGTTCAGGACGCAAATATAAGATGTGCCACGGTAAGAATGAGAAGTAAAAGCTCATAGGCAGAAAAGTCGGAAGAAGATTTCTTCCGACTTTTTTTATATGCATTTTATGCAACTTAGATGTCCCACTCGCACATCATGCATGTTCGCCTAGTGTTCGTGATAGAGTGACAGGGTATGGCGGGAGCTACATAAATGGAGGAATAATGCACTCGTTAGCAGTTGATATTGGTGGTACTAAGATTGCCGTTGGCTTGTGTGATGAAAACGATGTCATCGTACGCCAGTGGACGTCTCCAACACCAGAAGAAGCAGAGCTCATCGATGAGCATATTGCAAATCTTTACCTGGAAGCATCTAAGTCTTTCGAAGACATTGTTGCCATTGGAATTTCTGCAGCAGGTAATGTAAAGGAAGATCGTCGCACTATTAGCTTCGCAGCTAATATTAGCGGCTGGGTGAACTACCCATTAGCAGATCGCATCGAAGCACTTATTGATCACAAAGTTCCAGTCGTTGTAGAAAACGATGCAAACTGTGCTGGTTGGGGTGAATTCGTTCATGGCGCAGGTAAGGGTCACAAGAACATGGTTGCCCTCACTGTGGGTACTGGTTTAGGTGGAGCTATCGTTATCGATGGTAAGCTTTTCCGTGGATCCTACGGTATGGCTGCAGAATTTGGCCACTTGCCAATGGTGTCTGATGGCGATACCTGTGGTTGCGGTTTGCGAGGTTGTGCAGAACGCTATACCTCAGGAAACGCATTAGAGCGTTTTGCGCGTTCCGCAATTCGTCGTCGTCCACAAGATGCAGATCGTCTGCTGGAGATGTGCGGTGGAGATATTGCAGAATTGCGTGGCAAGATGGTTTCTCGTGCTGCCGATGAAGGCGATGCCATCAGCTTATATGCGTTCAACAAGATTGGTGAGTGGTTGGGTCGTACTATGGCTGCTATTTCTGCCGTATTGGATCCTGATGTGTATGTTATCGGCGGTGGCGTAGTTGCTGTTGGCGATATTCTTCTCGATCCTGCGCGCTACAACTATTCTCGCTTCTTGCAGGCAAGCGCATATCGCCCACATCCACCAATTCTAGCTGCAACAGCTGGTCAGGACGCTGGTTTGATTGGTGCCGCGAACTTAGCATTGCGCTTCTACTTAGAAGAATATAAGAAGTGATTTATCCGCTCATACATAAAGCCATGGTGACAACGGTATCGCCATGGCTTTATGTATTAAATGCGAGCCCCATCATTGTGCCTATTCGAGGCAGAATTTGTGCGTGAACGGTGCATCGTCCCCAGAATACCAAAGGCAAGAATTAAACTGATACCTGCAATAAGAGCACACAGGCTACGTACTGCAGGGAAAGCCGCTGCTGCAAAAATAGATACAAAACCGATGATGACAAGAACGACCGCAATAACCGAACTTGTTGTTACAGATGACCAGCTTGGATTCGGTGCATGAAAGTGATCATCATCTGCATCCAGCCATGACGTAGAGTAACCGCGCGGTGTAGTCGTGTTATTCACGAAAACATCATCATTAATGCTTTTTATGTGCAAAGTTGGTCGTTTCGTACTCTTCTGTTCGTCAATACGAGAGGCTTTTTTCTCAAATTTTTTGGCTGTACGAGATTTTTCTATGGATTCTAGCTCTTCACTATGAGCGTTGACAAAGTCTGCCCACGTGTCATCTGTAGAGCTCTTATGGTTATCATTAGTCATAGGACTATTTTACGAAATGGGGAGCCGAGAATGTATTGGTTTTTTGTCAAGACTTTAGGACGTCTTGCTCAAATGCGATTCCATGTGGATGCGGTGGGAGTAGATAATATTCCACGCACAGGTGGCGCTATTATTGCGGCGAACCATCTGTCTGTTATTGATGATGGAGTTATTCCTATTACATGCCCGCGTATGGTTCATTTTATGGGCAAAGCTGAATATTTTACTGGTAAAGGCTTCAAAGGATGGTTTAAGAAGTGGTGGTTCACTTCTGTGGGTGTTTTTCCTGTAGACCGTTCAGGAGGAAGTAAATCTGCTGGTGCTATGGATACGGCACGAAAGATTTTAGAAGATGGTAAACTTTTCGGCATTCATCCAGAAGGCACGCGCAGTCCTGATGGAAAGCTATATAAAGGTCATACAGGTTTTGCACGCCTTGCTTTAGAAACTGGATGTCCTATAGTTCCTACAGCTTTAATTGGTACGCGCGAAGTACAAAAACCAGGGCAAAACTTACCAGGAAAAGGTCAAGTAACCTGCGTATATGGTGAGCCTATACAGGTCCAGAAAAAAGATACAGCAGATATTACGCACGACGATATTCGAAACCTGACTGATGAACTTATGCGGCGTATCCAAAAATTAAGCGGGCAAGAATATGTAGATATCTATGCTCAAGAAGCTAAAAAGCTTATAGCAGAAAAAGCTGAGAGTAACGAATAAAATCAACATAAGCCGCATACCTTTTAACTTCGGTATGCGGCTTTTTGTATTAGTTCTTCGTACTGGTGAGGGTAACACTACGCGCTTTACCCGAGTCATCGGTTACAGAAACAATCTCGCCGGGGGAAATCGATTGTTTGGCTACCGTATCTCCGCCCTTTCGGGAAATCTTCACGTTGAGACCCAAATCTTCAAGAACTGTTTGCGCGCGCGGCAAGGTCATACCTCGAACATTAGGCATGGTTATAGTATGTACTCCCTTAGATACAGTTAGCGTTACGGTATCGTTCCATTTCAACTTAGAATCAGCTTGAACGGATTGATTGATGACTTCTCCGGCATCAGCAGTAGCAGAATACTTTTCTTTGACGTTTGCAGTAATTTTGAGCTGGGCGAGTGCTGCTAGAGCGTCACCACGGCTCATTCCCACAAGATTAGGCATAGTTACTGTTTTCAATCCCTTAGATAGCACAACAGTAATTGCAGTATTATGGTTTACCTTAGTTCCAGCTCGTGGAGAGATGGATATAACTGCGCCCTTTGGAACTGATAGAGAATACTCATCTGTATGACTGTCGTGTTTAATATTGGTAAAACCAGCTTTTTTGAGTGCTTTCAGAGGGTTTTTACCATTACTTGACTGCGGGTTCGTAATATCGGATGGAATAGTTATTTGTTCGATTCCTGTAGAAACGATAAGAGATACTGTTTCGTTTTTCTTTGAAATATGGCTGCCAACAGTCGATGGGGTGGAGGAAATTATTTTTCCTGATTTAATAGTATCGCTATGTTTCTTGCTGACCGTATAGGAAATACCTTGGTCTTTTAATAATTTTTGATAGCTGGCAGCATCTGCACCTGACAGAGTGCACGATGTTTGAGCAGTGCATGTGCTGTCATGGGCTGCAGGAAGAGTGTAATAACTACCAGGACCCCAGTTATCCCACCACATAACAAGTCCAGCAATAAGCAAAATAACGCTTATTAAGCCAATAACCGCTGAAGTCATGCGATACTTTTTTGTCCATACAATGAGGCGACCAAGATATGAGGTCTGTTTTTGCGGTAATTGCGTGTTAATAGCAGGAAGAGACGGTTTTTTCGTGGAAATAACGCGCGTTGAGCTGGCTGAAGAAGTTGAGAGACGAAGATTAAAATCTTTGCTGCTGAGCGATTGTATAACTTTATCGAGTTGACCGGCAGCAATACTGGCATTATTCGGTCTATTTTCGAGATTACGGCTGACCAGAGAAGCCACGAAAGAACATAGAGACGTTGGAAGAGCAGAAGATATAACACGTAAATTGGGAACATCCTCGTGCACATGTTTATATACAACAGTAACAGGATTATCTGATTCAAAAGGTGGACGGCCTACGAGCATTTCCCATGCCATTAAACCCACAGCGTACAAATCAGAGGCAGGAAGAGAAAGATTTTTTTCAGCAGTTTCTGGAGCAATATACGTTGTTGTGCCCAAAACCATACCGGTAGGAGCTAAAGTTGCATTCGATGTACGTTTAGCCAAGCCAAAATCAGCAATTTGCACATTACCATGTGCATTAATCATAATATTTTCTGGTTTAATATCGCGATGAATAATATCTTGCTCATGAGCTGCGGATAGACCCGAAAGAATCTGACGTAGAATACTGACAGTTTCGCGCACACTCAAGGTATGTTTACTGCGCAGAAGCGAACGTAAATTGGCTCCTTCAATGTATTCCATAACAATATAGCCCACGCCATCAATACTTCCAGCATCAAATACATGAACAATATGAGGATTATCTAAAGCTGCTGCAGATAGAGCCTCACGATGGAAACGTTGGGTATATTGGTCGCCTTGTTCGGATAAAGCGAGAGATGTATGCATGATTTTAATTGCCACACGCTTATCGAGACGTTGATCGGTAGCTTCATACACACTAGCCATGCCGCCTTCAGCAATTTTGCGCGAAATCAAGTAACGGTTGTCAATAAGTTGGTTGATATATCGTGCAGATGCTGTTGTCATAATTGCTAGTCTAACCTTAACCTACGAAACGAGAGCAGAAAGATATGAAGTTTTGCGTATCCTGAGCAGGTACGTTCATACTCATACATGCTGCGAGTATCTCTTGAGCTGCGTGAGTCCATAATTTTTCTACATCAGTAATACTCGCCTCAATAGCACCGCATGAGATGAAAAGAGAACGAATCTGTTCTACGTCCTGTTCGGAACGAGTTTCGCGCATATAGGCATCAATCAGAAAAGCTCTGTCAGAAGGCTGAGTGAGACGCAAAGCATGAGAAAGAACCCAGGTGCGCTTTGCTTCTCGAATATCTCCTCCCACAGGTTTGCCCGTTTTTTGGGGAGTAGACATAAGATCGAGCAAATCATCATGAATTTGGAAAGCTATACCGAGCTTTTCTCCTACAGAATGAGCAAAACTACGGGCCAGAGTAGCAGCTTGGGGATGACCAGAAGCAAGCATTCCCATAAAAAGAGGCGCAATAGTTGTGTAGCTAGCTGTTTTATTAATATAAGTAGCTCGTATTGATGAATGTAATTCATCGGTGTGCGTTAAATCGAGACTTTCCATAGAAATATCCATGATTTGACCAAGTTCTACCTGATCGTGCATGTCAAGAAAAGCGTGAAAGATATCCGGCGAATGCGCTAAAACTGAACTGCTCGTATGCGCTGTACGGATGCTGAGCGTTGCGAGTAAATCTCCCAGCATAAGCGCTAAACCGGAACCTTGATCTGCGTTCTGAGTAAATTGCGAAAGAGCACGATGCGCTGATGGTTGCCCACGACGAGTATCTGCTGCATCAATAATATCGTCATGAATTAGAGCTGCTGTTTGGAAAATTTCAATAGCGCAACCTAAATCGATAATTTCATCTGAGTGTTTAGCAGGTGAGTTATCTGGAGTGAAAGTAGCTACTGTGTTGTGCAGCAATAAGGCGCGTAAACGTTTGCCTCCACGACTTGAAGAAGCTGCCTGACCGCCTACCTGATTCAACAAATGCATAACATCGGGAGCATCAATAGCAGGGAAGTGCTGCATTTTATCGTGCCATGCACGTGTTATTAAGCTTTCCAGACGCTCATCAATGTCGTATTGAGTCAGTTCTTTCACACTTCTAGTGTAAAGGAGAATGTCTAAAAAGGCGTGTTATCCACATTGGTTCACATATTCATTTCAATATCTCGAATTGAAGCTTGCTGGTGAACAATAGAAATATGAGTACACAAAGATATTTTAAAACGCAGGTAATTGCGCAACGTCAAGCAGATTTTATGTCTGAACGAATGACTAACCCAAACAGTGAACCAGAGATTATTCATCGATGGCTCAGCGATGTTTGCCTTGAATGGATGCATATGATGAATGCGCCATATGACGAGCTTCAAGAAAAGGTAGAAACATCGGTTGAAGCACCACAATGGAGCGAGGATGAATATTATCGTTTTATTGTGGGCATAACCAAGTATCTAGCTTTTAGAGATGCCATTATTTTAACTGCTATGAGAAATTTACCGGAAGCGACGACTCTCGATTTTCTTAAGCATCCTACGCACAGGCGCAGCACCATGTTGGTGCACGAAATTTTGGCGTCCCTGATTAATGATGTGAATGCGCAGCCAGATTCTGAGCGTTTAAGTAGATGCATGGATATTCTTGATGCAATCAAAATTCTTGTTCCCGAGAAATATCATGCACCGTTTTACGGTATTCAGGCGTATCTGCTGTGGGCAAGCGGGGAATTCTCGAAAGCTCTTACTGCTAATAAGCATGCCTTAAATCAAGATAGAAACTATACGTTATCTCTGATTACTGGTAAAGCTCTCGATAAGAAAATCTATCCTGCATGGTGTGTTCACGCTCAATGTGCGAAAAATACTGAAACATGATGGAATAAAAGTCTTGGCTTTTTGGTTATCTTGTGGTATACACATACTTGCACTTGCCATAAGTGCGTCCTTTTTGCGCCTTTCTGCGTAAAAAGTACCAAGGAGGATAGGTTGGCTACAGCGAAAAAAACTGCAACAGCACAGGATACTGAGCAGGAGAAAGCTACGAAGGCGACATCGCGAAAGAAAACTACAGCTAAGAAAAAAGCTGTGGACGTAGCAGAAGTTGCGCAGGACGCGGTAATCGATATGGAGGCTGCTGCAGAGGATAAGCCAGCAAAGAAAACTCGCTCAACCAAGAAATCAGCAGCATCTCAGAGTAGTTCTTCACGCAGTACGAAGAAAAAAGCTGACGATAAAGAGGACACTTCTGCACAACCAGCAAAGAGAACACGTCGTAAGAGCACAGCCAAAGCCGAGGCTGAAGTTAGTGACGATGTAACGTCTGAAACACAGGACGATGAATTGGTAGATGATTTGTCTGATGATAATGCAGACGATACCGATGATCTCGATTCTATTGAATTAGACGAGAACGGCGACCCTATTACTCATGATGATGACGATGATTTGGATGAGGAACGCACAGACGATCCAGAACCAGAACACGACGACGATGAGGAAGAGGAGCAGTCAGAGGAAGAGCCGAAGGGTGAAGGCGCTTTCGTTCTGAACGAATCTAAGGACGACGACGATACCCTTACTCCATCGGGAAATCCGAAGCGTCGCGTTGTAGCAACAGGTGCAACGGCCGATCCTGTAAAAGATTATCTTAAGCAGATTGGCCGTGTAAACCTGCTGACTGCAGACCAAGAAGTGGACTTGTCGGAGCGTATTGAAGCCGGCCTGTATGCTCAGCATATTTTGGATACGGAGAACATCGATGAGATGGACTTCAAGCAAAAGCGTGAGCTTAAGTGGGCTGCTAGCGATGGTAAGAAGGCAAAAGACCACTTGTTGGAAGCGAACCTGCGTTTGGTTGTGTCTTTGGCTAAGCGTTACACCGGTCGCGGCATGCTCTTCTTGGATTTGATTCAGGAAGGTAACTTAGGTCTTATTCGAGCAGTAGAAAAGTTTGACTGGAAGAAGGGCTTTAAGTTCTCTACCTATGCAACATGGTGGATTCGTCAGGCGATTACGCGTGCTATGGCAGATCAGGCGCGTACAATTCGTGTTCCTGTGCACATGGTGGAAGTGATTAACAAGCTGTCGCGTGTACAGCGCCAGATGCTTCAGGATTTGGGTCGCGAACCAACCCTTGACGAGCTGGCTCGCGAGCTCGATATGCCTGTGGAGAAGGTTCAGGAAGTACAAAAGTATGGTCGCGAACCAATTTCCTTGCACACTCCGCTGGGTGAAGATGGAGACTCCGAGTTTGGTGATCTTATCGAAGATTCCGATGCTATCGCACCATCCGAGTCTGTAGCATTCTCCCTGCTTCAGGAACAGTTCAAGCAGGTTTTGGAAACTCTGAGCCCTCGAGAAGCTGGCGTTATTAAGATGCGTTACGGTCTGGAAGACGGTCAGCCTAAGACTTTGGACGATATTGGTCACGTGTACGGTGTTACGCGTGAACGTATTCGCCAGATTGAGTCGAAGACTATGGCAAAGCTGCGTCATCCATCGCGTTCGCAGACTTTGCGCGACTTCTTAGATCAGGAATAATCGGAATAATCAGGAATAACGGGAAGCTGCCAGAAGTAGCTATCAGAAGTAAGAGAGTGTGCGAACTGGTTATGTGTGGGCAGGTCTGTTTTCTCTAGACCTGCCCAGATATTTTAGCGGGGTATGAGCGATACTAACCTGACCAAAAGGTTGTATGCATTCGTAACCGTGTGTGTGAAAGAGGCATTTTTTCATGGCTGCTAAGAAAACAGCACAAGAAGAATATAATGCAGATAGTCTGTCCGTTTTGGAGGGACTCGATGCAGTACGTAAACGTCCGGGTATGTATATCGGAACTACCGATAGTCAAGGACTTATGCACTGCTTATGGGAAATTATTGATAATTCTGTGGATGAAGCCTTAGCGGGTGTATGCACACAGATTACTGTTACTCTTCATACAGATGGATCTATTACTGTAGAAGATAATGGTCGCGGTATTCCAATTGACAAAGAATCAAAGACAGGGTTATCGGGCGTAGAAGTCGTGCTGACGAAGCTACACGCAGGTGCTAAATTTGGTAGTTCCTCCTATAATGCTGTGGGTGGTTTGCACGGTGTGGGCTCATCTGTGGTTAATGCTTTGAGTGAGCGTTTAGATGTTGAAGTTGACCGTGATGGTCAAACATATCGCATGGAATTCCATAAGGGTCATCCTGGAGTGTATACGGATGCAAATCCTAATCAGCCATCTCCTCAATCACCGTTTAAAGCAACGGCTAAGCGTAAAGCAACAGAATTGCGCGTTGTAGGCACATATGAAGGCAAGCATACAGGAACACGTATTCGTTATTGGCTTGATCCTGAAATATTTAACGCCACAGCTCGATTCAACTATGAGCAATTGGTAGATCGAGTACGCCAGACGTCCTTCTTAGTGCCAGGACTGAAGATTACCGTGGTCGATGAATCTATTGAAGAGCCAGTCGAGACCGTTGTAGTTGACGAGTCGAGCGATGTACCAAACGATAGCGCCAAGGATGCTGAACAGCTGCACCAGCCACAGCAGGCGCACCCTCGCGTGCAAAGTTTCCACCACGAGGGCGGAATTGTTGATTATGTTGACTTCTTAACCAGTGGCGAAGCAGTTAGCGATATTTGGCATATTACAGGACAAGATACATACGAGGAAGAAACTCAGATTGTGTCTGCTCAAGGTGATTTGCATGCTGAGATGATTGAACGTTCATGTGATGTTGATATTGCTTTGCGTTGGGTTAATGATTACGAAACCACTGTGCGCAGCTTCGTCAACGTAGTGGAGACTCCTGGCGGCGGTATGCATGTGGATGGTTTCTTAAACTCCATAACCAAACAGGTGCGCAAAAATGTGGAAGCTAATGCGCGCAAACTCAAATACAATACTAAAGATTCCAGTATGAAAGTGGAACGCGATGACGTTGTTGCAGGTCTCGTGGCTGTAGTAACTGTGCGCATTGCTGAACCACAATTCCAAGGTCAAACTAAGGATGTGCTGGGAACAGCTCCAGTGAAGCCTATTGTGACGAAAATGTCCGATAAACAGTTCGGAGAGATGATATCTGGTTCGCGTCGCGGTTTTAAAGAGCAGTCGGTGCGTGTGCTTGAGAAAATTGTGGGAGAAATGCATGCACGCATTCAGGCGCGCAAAACGAAGGAAGTAACGCGACGTAAAAATGCGTTGGAGTCAGCTTCAATGCCTTCAAAGCTGTCGGATTGCCAGCCAGGAAATGATGACATCGCTGAACTGTTCATTGTTGAGGGCGATTCCGCTTTAGGCACTGCTAAGGCGGCTCGTAACTCAATGTTCCAAGCTCTGCTACCAATTCGTGGAAAAATTTTGAATGTGCAGAAGGCTTCTACTGCGCAAATTTTAGCGAATAAAGAATGTTCATCTATTATTCAAGTTGTTGGAGCAGGCTCAGGCTCGACATTCGATGTGAGCCAATCTCGCTATAACAAGGTTGTTATGATGACCGATGCAGACGTCGATGGAGCGCATATTCGCACTCTGCTGCTCACCCTATTCTATCGTTATATGCGCCCGCTTATTGCTGAAGGGCATGTCTATGCGGCTGTGCCGCCTTTGCATCGTATTGCTTTAACAGGCAAACGTAAGGGTGAATATATCTACACGTATTCTGAGGAAGAGCTGGGTATTAAGCTTACTCAGCTGCGTGAACAAGGTATTGCGTATAACGAAGATATTCAGCGTTATAAGGGTTTGGGTGAGATGGATGCAGATCAGCTTGCCGATACCACTATGGATCCGCGTACGCGCATGCTTCGTCGTATTCGCTTAGAAGATGCTGCGCATGCCTCAGATATTTTCAGCCTCTTGATGGGTGATGAAGTTCCTCCTCGTAAGCAGTTTATTATTGATAACGCAGATGATTTCGATCGTTCGAAGATTGACGCCTAATATCTGTGGAAAGCGAATGATTCGCTTGACGTGAATCATTCGCTTTTTCTTAAGTTTTACGTGAAAACCACAATTCTTTCGCTCGGAATGTAAATCCCCTACGCTAGTATTTTCCTTGATGTGAACGTTGTCATACATGCTCTTGGTGGCAGGGCAGCCACAGCAATGAGGCATAAACTTAGAAAAGGAGTGCAATGGCGAACTTACTTTTGGGCGTCATTTATTTAGCTTTTATTTCGCTCGGTCTTCCTGATTCTTTAATGGGATCAGCATGGCCATCTATGTATCCTGCTTTCCATGTGCCTGTATCATATGCAGGTATTGTTACTTTTATTATTACTTTGGGCACTATTATTTCTGCTCTGCTCAGTGACCGTTTAACCTATAAGTTAGGTGCTGGCAAGGTTACAGCATTTTCAGTGGCTGCAACTGCTATAGCGCTTCTGGGATTTTCTCTTGCTCCAAGCTTTTGGATTGTGTGCTTATGGGCTATACCGTATGGTTTAGGAGCCGGAGCTATTGATGCAGCTCTGAATAATTACGTGGCGTTACATTATAGTAATCGTCATATGAGTTGGCTGCATGCCATGTGGGGAGTGGGCACTGTTATTAGCCCATATATTATGGCGTATGCTATTGCTCAGCAGCATCAATGGCAGTTGGGATATCGCTATATTTCCTTTATTCAGATTGGTATTACCTGTATTGTTTTTGCTTCTCTTCCATGGTGGGCAAAAAGAGGTGCACAATCAGAACATAGCTCGGAAACTGAGCAGAGCAACAAGGCGGACTCTGCTCCTCTTGGTCTTATAGCAACTTTGCGTTTGCCTATGGCTAAAGAGATTTTATTTATGTTCTTAGCTTACTGTGGTATTGAAGGAACAGCAGGATTATGGGCAAGTACTTTTGCCATGCAAGCGCGCGGTATTACTGCTGAAGATGCAGCTACTTGGGCAAGCTACTTCTTTATTGGTATTACAGCCGGTCGTTTAGCCTGCGGTTTTATTGCAGAGAGATTTACTGATTCACAGATGATTCGTTTGGGTTGCATAGTGCTTGGAGCGGGTATTGTAGTCACTATGATTCCTACGCCATGGAATCCCTTGACGATGATTGGTTTAATTGTTATTGGAGTCGGTTGTGCTCCGATTTATCCAAGTATTATTCATTCCACTCCTGCTATTTTTGGCGAACAACATTCTCAAGCCATGATTGGTGTTGAAATGGCGAGCGCTTATACAGGAAATCTTGTATTGCCTCCACTATTCGGTATTATAGCGCGTAATATTTCAGCAGTGTATTTACCTGTTTATTTGCTGATTTTGTTTATTATTTTGTGCGGTATGCATGAACTGATTGTGCGCAAAATGAGTAAATAAATTAATGGTCAGTGCTTAGGCGCTGACCATTAATTTATACGCGGGAGAAATAGGTTATTGGAGCACTTAATTCCGTACCTGAACCGTCTCGACGCATATCTACTGCAGGAAGATCCACCGGGTGGCCACTCTGCGTTGCAGCAAAGACTGGTACGTCCGCAACTGTAGCAGCAATTAGCGTGTTTTGACCGCGCAGGAAGCGTTGTGAGCGCACGCCACCTGTTGCACGACCCTTCGTAGGGTACTGCTCCAATGGTGTTACCTTGCAAGCGCCGTTATCTGTGCCTGGCAGAGCATCAGCATCTCCAGCAACGGTTACGACTACTGCGCCTGACTGAGCAGTATTTCCTTCTTCGTTATCGTCATACGTCCATGCCACCTTACCGGCAGGAACAACAGCAAAGCAGACAATATGCTGACCTTCAGATAGTTTCATACCAGTCATACCGCCAGCTGTGCGACCTTGGGCGCGTACCGCGGAAGCTGCAAAAGTTAGAAGAGATGAATCAGAAGAAATAAAGACGAGACGATCATCATCATCCGCTTGAGCAGCATGGAGAACTTCGTCATTATCCTTCAAATCGATAACACTCCATGAATCCATGGTTGTTGGTGATTCTCTATTCCATCTCTTAACAACGCCGTTACGTGTTCCCAAAGCCAAAGGCGTAGAATCATCGTCATTCATAGAAATAACAGCAACAGTATGTTCACCCTCAACAGGGTCGGTACTTTCTGTGCTCATGAGTAACTCATCGGCTGGAACGCCAGCGCTCAAGCTCAAGTACTCCGAAACAGGTAGCTGAGGTAAATCGGAGGTATGTGCTGTCACTAAACGACCTGCTGACGTAATGAGCGCATACGTTGAACGTGTAGATGATTGAATAAGAGAGAGAAGAGTATCATCAGCGTAGCGTGGGGTAGCGGCATTACGAGAGTGATACACATCCCAAGCAGTTGCAGATAATCGTGCAATACGCCCTGAAGCACTCAGAGCAATAACACACGGCACATCTTCTACTTCCAGCGCGGACGATGGGGCTGCACCACGTACTGAGCCTAAAGCAGCACTAGCCTGCATTTGTGCATTAACCTGAGCTAAGGCTTGAGCATGTGAAGAACCTCCACCAACACCCAACGCAGTTGATGTCTGCTCAGATGGGGTAGACGAGCTAGAAGACGATACAGCAGACTGTACAGGAGTAAAGCCGTTTTCTCCTTCATCGAGCAAAATACTGCGACGATCATCTCCCCATTGCTCAACAGCCTTATTCATGGAATCAATAACAACCCCATCTAAGACCTGAGCAGAACCGAGAATTTCATTGAGCTCTTCGATAGCGCGCTTCAAATCATCGCGTTCTGTTTCCAACTCAATACGGCTCATTTTTGTTAAACGACGCAAACGCAAATCTAAAATATACTGCGCCTGAACCTCGTCTAAATCAAAAACAGCCATTAAACGGTGTTTAGCGGAATCAGCGTCATCCGAAGAACGAATAACTTCAATAACCTCATCAATATCGATAAGGGCAAGCAATAAACCTTCTACCAAGTGCAGACGTTCTTCAGCTTTACGCTTACGATAAATAGAGCGTTTTCGAATAACATCGCGACGATGAGCAATCCATACATTCAGTAGCTCAAGCAAACCCATAGTACGCGGACGTCCATCGACCAGAGCCACGTTATTAATAGTGAAGTTATCTTCCAAAGGAGTGTACTTAAATAACTGAGTAAGCACGGCCTGAGGATCGAAACCTGATTTAATTTCAATAACTATGCGCGTTC
Source organism: Alloscardovia sp. HMSC034E08 (assembly GCF_001813415.1). Taxonomy (NCBI): domain Bacteria; kingdom Bacillati; phylum Actinomycetota; class Actinomycetes; order Bifidobacteriales; family Bifidobacteriaceae; genus Alloscardovia; species Alloscardovia sp. HMSC034E08. The sequence continues at coordinate 716,956 of NZ_KV812468.1, forward strand.
CGTTATGACGGTCTGTTAAATCAATCGCGCCGGAAATACCGTCAAGTTTTTTATTTTTAACGCTTTCAGATATGCGCTCCAAAACCTTTTCTGGACCAACCATAAAAGGAAGTTCAGTAACAATAATTGCTTTCTTACGCGCCGTCACATTCTCAATATGCGTTTGTGAACGCGTGGTAAATGTTCCGCGCCCCGTCTCATAGGCCTCACGAATGCCATCTCGCCCCATAATAATGCCACCACCGGGCAGATCTGGTCCTGGAATATAGCGCATCACATCCTCGAGTGTTGCCTCGGGATGCTTCATCAAATATTGTGCTCCCGCCACAACCTCACGCAAATTATGAGTGACCATATTTGTGGCCATACCCACCGCAATACCCGAAGCTCCATTAACCAGCAAATTAGGGAATGCCGCTGGAAGCACAGTCGGCTCTTCTAGCTTATTATCGTAATTTGGTGTGAAATCAACGGTTTCCTCGCCAATAGAATCAATCATACCGAAAGCTGAAGGAGCTAAACGGGCTTCAGTATAACGTGAAGCAGCAGGACCGTCATCCAACGAACCAAAATTACCGTGACCGTCCACCAAAGGTAATCGCATAGCAAAAGGCTGAGCCAAACGCACCATGGCTTCATAAATAGCAGAATCGCCGTGAGGATGAAGTTTACCCATCACTTCACCCACAACACGTGCTGACTTCATATATGGTTTCTCAGGAGCCAAACCCATCTGACCCATCTGATAAATAATACGTCGCTGAACAGGCTTCATGCCGTCGCGCGCATCAGGCAAAGCGCGCGCATAAATAACGGAATACGCGTACTCCAAGAAGGACTTGCTCATTTCCTCCTGAAGCGGCGTGTCTACAATATTTTCCTTAATCTCGCGAGGATCGTAAGTAGCGGCGTGTGTGCGTTTGCGTGCCATGTATCTCCTTATATAACACAGTCCCACTTATTATATACGCCCGCTCTACGTTCACGACCATGCGTGCTCGGTTTTGTTTATCTGTTTTGTTCCTCTGTTTTGTTTTGATGAGAATTGAGCATATGGGGGAGTATGCAGGTTATCTGGGGTGCCGTGCATGGCGGGTGTGCGCGTGAATAAATAATGAGTGTGTGAATAAATAGTGCGCGCTAGGATGAGGGATGCGGTCGGTTTGGAGTAATAAACGATGCGGCCTGCTAGGAGTACGGAGTCTAGATATGCAAGCCGTATGATTAAATGACACTATGTCCGATGTGTACAGTGATGCAGAACTTTTGTCGTTACAAGATGTAGTTAATTATGATGCCATAAATTCTCAAGGTCGCGGTGGTGCACGTCATTTAAGCGCTGTTTTACCTGCTTTATCCGCCGCGTTGGGAACGCCAGTTTCTACTGCAATTCATAATGATGCTGAGCGCTTAAGAGTAGATTTAGGCGTTCCTCATGCATCCTCTGTTATTGTTGTGCTCATCGATGGTCTGGGTTTTTGGAATCTCATGGAACGTAAAGGTCATGCTCCTTACTTGCGTTCTTTAGTTAATCAAAGTCATAATCAACAGCCAATTTCTTCGAGTTTTCCTACCACTACTGTTGCAGCGCTCAGCGTTTTCGGTACGGGAACGTGCCCAGGTTTAACGGGAATGACTGGTTATTCTCAAATCAATCCAGACAATGGTCAGCTTTCCCAAATGATTCAATTTTCTAACGGCGCTAATCCTGAACTTATTCAGCGTGAGCCAACTATTTTTGAGCAGTTAAGTGCTCAGGATGTGCGCGTTACGACTTCAGGATTCCCTAAATTTGCTAATTCTGCTTTAACGCGCGCTGCTTTACGAGGTTCGAACTATATTTCTGGAGCAAATCCATCTCAGCGTATTTCTATTGCCGCTCGCTCATCGTTTGAGCCAGGTTTAACATACGTGTATATTCGCGATGCAGATAAAATGGGGCATCAATATGGGTGGGATAATGAGCGTTGGATAGGAACTTTTGAACGTGTCGATGCTCAGCTGAAAAGTTTGGCTAAAAAAGCGGCGCCAGGCACGCTGATTGCTATTACTGCCGATCATGGCATGATTGCGTCTGACAGTTCGACGCGCATTGATATTGCTGAGCGTCCTGAACTGCAGGAAGGCGTTGTCCTCGTTGGCGGTGAGCCGAGAGCAGTGTCCTTATATGTTGAAGAGGGAATGAATCCGAACGATGTTGCGCAACGGTGGCGTCATGTTCTTGAAGATAAAGCACGTGTCTATACAAAAGATGAAGCTATTGCTGCCGGATTATATGGTCCTGTGCGTGATCGCGTTCTTCCGTATATCGGTGATGTTATTGCTATGGCGTCCTCAAATGTGACGATAGTAGATTCTCGCACTCAAAGCGATGTAGCGACGCATTTGCCGGCTGTGCACGGGTCCTTAACACGTGCTGAGCTTGATATTCCGTTCCTTCTGGACGTTGTGTAAGACCTTCATACGAAGAGATTATTGTAGCGCCTGATAAAGGCTCATATCTTAACAGCAAAATAACGAGAGGACTACTGTCAGTTACCGCACAGTAAAAGTTGTGCTATGAAAATATCAACTCAACTTTTACTAATAAGTAAGATGATCAGTAGTCCTCGTTGTTACTCAGCTTTTACTGCTTAATAAGTTTATGAGTTTTTGAAATCGTTGTTCCAGGTGCAGTTACATCAAATGAAATCTGACCATTACTATAAGTAAATTTCTTCGTTGATTCTTGTGCTGTCAATCCAACTGCTTTGCTCATGGCATCGCTATCTGCTTGCGAGGTTCATGTGTAATCACCAGCTTTTGTTGGAGGTCCTTTCCAATACAAACTAGATTCTTCTGATGCTTGAGGCTGTGCCCACGTAATAGTAATAGTGTCGTTTGTAATCTTGGCTATTAAATCCGAGCCTTCGTTGGCATCTGTTTTCCACGTGTCGGTTAAATCGGCAGGTTTTTCTGTAGATTCTTCTTGACTATTTTGAGATTTTTCTTTTGTTGAGTCTTCGGAGGTATCTACTTTTTTCTGCTGACTTGCGTTGTTATCGCTCGTTGTATTACTCGGCAGACTAAGGTTTACTGAACATGTACTCAGTGTTCCTATTCCTAAAACAGTTGCAAGTAGTCCAGCAACAATCTTTGTGAATCAGGGCATAACATAATCACCTTGAATATAATTCAACTTACTTTACTATTATTAAAAATAGTATGTTAAAAGATTACATAAAATTTGAAGAAAATCAAAAAATGTTCAATATTCTTTATAAGAATCGTGATAATTCCAAAAGTTTAGCGCGATTTATGCGTACCATAGACTGCTCATTATATGAGCAGAAAGCAGATGAGTAATTGAGAAATTAATCTGATTAAAAACGCGCGTAAACCACGTGAATATTTGAAGAAATGACTAAATTTAACAGTTTCGCCGAGTTAATTGTATAGCCCTTTACATAGTTGGTCTACGTAAAGGGCAATATCTATAAGCTCAAATGCCATCTAGGACTGCGAACCGAAAAGAATATCGTCCCAAGCTGGGATAGCTGAACGCTTACGCTTAGGAGGCTGAGAAGTTCGGTTGCTATTGGCGCTTCCGTTTTCGCCTTCTTCTTTGTTGCTGCCGGCACTGGAAGACTGATCAGAGCCAGAGATATGAGCGTCCTCTTGATTGATAACCGGAGCTGAATCTTCAGTATCATCCATATCGAGTGGAACATCGGCAGCCAGAGGTCGTGATGCCTTCTTCTGTGATTGGAAATCTGATGGATCAGCCAAAGTTCGACGTACAGCAGGTAACTGTGTGCTACTTTGTGACTGTTCTTCGTGTTGCGAACCTGCTGATTGAGGCGACTGACCAGAAACAATAGCATTAAAAGCGCCTGTGCTCATATGCGTATTATCTCGCATAGAACTCATAGAAACAGTTTCGAAGGTGCCTGTGCTGGTAGACACAGCTTGATTAGAAAATGGAGGAGAGGAGTGCGTAGCACCTACAGCTGGAATAGCATCTGTGCTGAATAGCTCTTTATCTACAGGTGAGGTTGCTGCAGACATTTCGCGCAGTAAACGCTTTGCAGGTGTGTTGACGCTCACCACAGAATGGTTGCGTGAATTAAACATCCATTCAGCGCTTTCTTTGTGTTCTCCTAAACTGTAATTCGCCTGAATGCGCCATGGATTATGCCCCTGACGTGATGCGCTCCACTGTACATCAGCGTAATCACCGCCCATAGAAGCAAGCGAAAAAGCAATAATATCTTTAACTTTCGAAGTATTTCCTTCTGTGCCAACAACAGTTTCTAAGAACTGAGAAGTAATGAAAACCTTTTCTTTTTCTACTGGAATAGCAAAACGGTTTACAGCAGAAACGGATACACCGTATTCTTGAGCGATGGCCTGTGGGCTCTGTCCGGAACGGATAAGTGACTGAATAGTGGACAGCGGAAGAATTTTTTCTGGCTGTTTTTCTTCCTGTTGAGTAACTGTTTGTGCTTTATTGCGAGCAGAAGCAATAGCACGTTCAAGTTCCGAGGTAATTTCTAAAGAAAAAAGATCTCCAGTCAGTGGGTCTTTTACTATAAGGTCACCGTTAGCGTCAACGCGAACGAAAGTTACCGGAATACTTGAATTCTCAGCCATATTAAACCCCTTGCGTCTATGAATACTTCCATATTATGGGTAGGTGGTCACATATACATAAAATGGATAGGACACATGTGAGATTTCTTCATACATGTGTGTTCCGCACACGTATCTCGCGTTATGACATTGAAGAAAACCTTCAAATATTGCTCCGCAGAAAGCGTATTTTTCAAGAGAAGTACGGTCTGTGTTACGTAAAATTTATGTGATTCTACTCTGTTTTTTACACAATTCAACGTGCCGTAGTTTGTGCCATAGAAAAATTGTAGTATCCTCTTTCGCATAGGACACGTGTCGTTTTATATCGCGTGACGGATGTATCGTCTGCGCGACTCAGTATTAAAGACTCAGTGAAAGGAGTAGGCTATGGCACAGGATTACGATACTCCACGGTCCAAGGACGAAGACGAGGAATCCATCGAAGCTCTGGGCACCAGCTCCCGTCAGAATCAGAATAATGATTTGGATGATGATGAGAACGCATTGGCTGAGGGGTACGAACTTCCTGGTAGCGATTTGAGTAATGAGGACTCAAGCGTAACTGTTGTTCCTATGCAGGGCGACGAGTTTGTATGCTCTGAGTGCTTCTTGGTAAAGCATCGCTCACAGTTGGCTTATACAGATGACGATGGTCAGCCAGTGTGCAAGGAGTGTGCAGCGTAATGGCCTATGATGAGATGTATAACGAGCCAGAAAATATTGAAGTTCTTATTTCTTTCCTCAACGAGGATGTGAATAAGGCTGGCTTGTATTATGCTCATGCGGGTGATGCTGGCGTAGATTTACGCACAACGGTCGCTTTTGATTTGAAGCCTTTCCAACGATTTTTAGCGCCTACAGGCATTGCTATTGCTCTGCCTGCAGGCTACGTTGGTTTAGTTCATCCCCGTTCTGGTTTAGCTGTGAAGCAGGGTATTAGCGTTGTTAATGCTCCAGGAACTATTGATGCGGGTTATCGTGGCGAGATTAAAGTTCCTATGATTAACCTCGACCCTGAGAGCACTGCTCATTTTGAGCCAGGAGACCGTATTGCTCAGTTAGTTATTCAGCGCTATGTGGAAGCTCGCTTTGTTGAAGCGGAAACATTGCCTGATTCAGATCGTTCTGACCGTGGCTTTGGCTCAACCGGTGTGGCACAATAAGGCATAATAAAAGCGATAGAGAGCTGGGAGAAGTAGGAGGTACACATGGCTGACACAAATTTTACACAGCATGACGCAAACGCGCCTACTTCACGCATTCTAGGTGCAGAAATTAGTTCGGATCCGCTCAATCCGTTACTTCCTATTATTCAAGTGTGCACCTTCCATCACCCAGATGCTGATACGGATTTGCTGCAGCGTGCCTATGAACGTGCTGTTGTACAACATGCTTCACAGCGCAGACGCTCAGGTGAACCGTATATTATTCATCCAATTGCAGTTGCTCAGATTTTAGCTGATTTGGGCATGAGTCCTAAAGTTATTGCTGCTGGGTTATTACATGACACAGTAGAAGATACCGATTTCACCTTGGATCAGTGTCGTGAGGAGTTTGGCGACACTATTGCAGGTTTGGTTGACGGTGTAACGAAGTTAACCAAGATGGATGTGGGAGATTCTGCCCAAGCTGAAACTATTCGCAAAATGATTGTGGCAATGAGTCGTGATGTGCGCGTGCTCGTTATTAAGCTATCTGACCGTATACACAACGCGCGTACATGGCGTTATGTGAAGCCAAAAAGTGCGTATAAGAAGGCTCAAGAAACTATTGACGTATATGCTCCTTTGGCGAATCGCCTGGGTATGAACGCCATTAAAACTGAATTAGAAGAGCTGAGCTTCAAAACTCTTCAACCAAAGATTTATAACGAAATTGTGGAGTTGGTTCGTCATCGTGCCGGTCAACGCGAACTGTATTTGCAACAGATTATTGCCGATATTTGCGAAGACCTCGACGAACAGAACGTGCATGCCAATATTAAGGGTCGTCCAAAAGACTATTACAGCATTTATCAGAAAATGATTGTGCGTGGTCATGATTTTGGCGATATTTATGATTTGATGGGTGTGCGCATTATCGTGGATTCTATTCGCGACTGTTACGCTGCTCTCGGTGCCGTGCATGCTCGATGGAATCCAGTTCCTGGTCGTTTTAAGGACTATATTGCCACGCCAAAGATGAACATGTATCAATCTTTGCACACAACAGTGGTAGGTCCTGGCGGTAAGCCAGTAGAAATTCAAATTCGTACCTGGGATATGCATCGTCGCGCTGAGTACGGTATTGCTGCGCACTGGAAATATAAAGAAAACGGTCGAGCAGGTCGCGCTTTATCTGCTCCAGATAAACAGGACGCTGAGCGCGGTAAGAAGATAGACGCTGAGAGTAGCGATTTCTTTGAACACGATAACCTTCAGTGGATTAAACAGCTTGCTGATTGGCAGAGCGAGGTTCCTGATTCAGATGAGTTCCTCGGCTTCTTAAAAGATGATTTAGGAGCCAGTCAAGTTTATGTGTTTACTCCTAAAGGAAAGATTGTTTCAGTTCCGCAAGAGGGAACACCGGTAGACTTTGCGTATGCTGTTCATACAGAAGTTGGACACCATACGATGGGTGCGCGTATTAATGGGCGTCTGACGCCATTAGATACGAAGCTGCAAAACGGTGATACGGTTGAAATTATTACCTCGCGCGGAGAAAATGCTGGTCCTTCTCATGACTGGTTGAACTTTGTTAAGTCGCCAAAGGCGCGCAATAAAATTCGTCAGTGGTTCACGAAAGAACGTCGAGCTGAAAACATGGAAGAAGGTCGTGACGAACTGACACGCGCTTTGCGTAAGCGTAATCTGTTTACGCATAATTACACCAGACTTGGAGTTTTCGTAGCTGTAGCAGAAGATTTGGGTTATCCAGATGTTGATTCCCTGTATACAGCTATTGGTGAGGGTCAAGTCTCCACGCAGAGCGTTATTACTCATATTCTTAAGTTCGTGGACGATGATGCTGACGAGAGTCCTGAGCAAAATATTGTTCCTTTGCGTAGACGCTCCGGTAGCGGACCTCGTCGCACGAAATCTGTTGGCGTATCCGTTAAAGGCGTGGACGATGTGTGGGTTAAGCTTGCAAAATGCTGTACTCCTGTGCCAGGAGATCAGATTGTTGGCTTTGTTACCCGTGGAGCAGGGGTATCTGTTCATCGCGAAGATTGCGTGAACGTAGCAAGTTTGAAGAAAAATCAGCCAGAGCGCCTTGTCGATGTGAATTGGACGAGTGCTCAAGGTGTGTTCCTAGTAAAAATCCAAGTAGAAGCTTTAGATCGAGGACGTCTGCTCTCGGATATTGCGCGTGTGCTTTCTGATGCGGGCGTCAATATTGTTGCAGGAACTATTTCTACCGGTGATGATCGTGTAGCTATTAGCCAATACAGTTTTGAAATGGCTGATATGAGCCATTTGAACCAGCTGTTGGCATCAATCCGTAAAATTGATGGTGTTTTCGATGTTTATCGTTTAACTGGCACTAAGGATGACTCCAAGCTACGCATACGTCATATTGATAAGTAGATTGATGCGTGCATACTTGTGCACGGATTTTGTGAGTATGGTGTCTGTTGCAGTTTAGGATGCATCCGAATTTTTTGTGTTGTTGAATGCGTACTCATGTTTGTATTGAGTTTTACCGACTCTTGGGACTTAGCGGGGTTAGGTGAGGATGTTGTCTAGTAGGTTCTAGTTGATTCCTCTGGCAGTCATGCGTCAAGGCATCGTTTCGGAGTGAATGTGGTTTTACTTCATCGTGAAGTCGATACGCGCAACCGATATGCCAGTT
>NZ_KV812468.1:725500-806601 GCF_001813415.1 Alloscardovia sp. HMSC034E08
TGTGCATCAAAACTGGCATAACAGGTGTGTTAATAGGTTAAGCAGAATGTGTGAGAGTAAGAGCACTTCGAATTTACCGTGTTTTGAAGCCTGATTGCGCATAACAGCTACAAGCCACGCACCTGCAACCTCAAAAACCCCGCTATAAAATCCGATGAAACCAGCTAATCAAAGCACAACACCGCTTAGTCCGAAGACCCAATAAAAAAATGAAGGTTCGGATTCAAAACCCAAACCTTCATTAATCAGACCTAAGGCTTACTGTACTGCGTTCAACCACTGAGCCTTAGTATCGCGCTCAGCCTGCAACTGAGAACGCTTAGCATCATCAGTTTCGGCAGCAATACGCTCGTCCAGATCTGCTAATTGAGCTTCCAACTGAGCTGTGAAAGATGACTTACGAGCATGAGCTTCAGGATCGGTACGGTTCCATTCGCTCTCTTCGACGGTCTTAATCTGCTTTTCCACAGCATCCAAACGAGCTTCAATGCGACCCAAATCAGTGCGAGGAACGCGACCAATCGCATCCCATTCGTCTTGAATCTTACCTAATGCTGCACGAGCTGCCTTCGCAGCCTTTAAGTCTGCAACTGGTACAAGAGCTTCAGCCTTGGCAAGCAAAGCTTCCTTAGCAGCCAGATTTTCTTTCTCAGAATCGTTCAAACGGTCGCGATCTGCCTGACGTGCATCAAAGAAAACATCTGCAGCAGCACGGAACTGCTTCCACAAGTTGTCGTCTTCAGTGCGACCCACACGTCCAGCCTTCTTCCAGTCATTCATTAACTGGTTGAATTTGTGAGAAGTTTCACCCCACTCAGTAGAATTTTTCAGCTCTTCTGCCTGCGCAATAATGTTCTGCTTGGCTTCACGAGCAGAATTTCGAGCAGCGTCACGAGCGGCAACCCACTTGCGGTGCTGAATGTTAAAAGTGCTACGTGCCTTGGAGAAACGTCCCCACAATTCATCAGCTACAGACTTTTCAATTCGAGCTGAATGCTTCTGGACATACTGCCACTTGGCGAATAATTCCGAGAACTTCTCACTTGTATTGCGCCAATTGGTCGAATCGCCGAGAGAAGCTGCAAGAGCTTCAGCTTCTTCAACAATAGCGGTACGCTTTTCTACTGAAACTTTCACAGCCTGAGCATGAGCTTGAGCAATCTTCTCCTTTGCTGCTTCGCCCAAAGACTTCAATTCCTCGACGTCAGCGCACAAAGCAGGAATATCGCCCACAACAGCAGGCTGAGTAATCTCTTCAGCTAGAGATTTCAAAGTTTCGTCAATCTCACGAGTCTTAATAGTGTGAGACTCAAAGCGAGCGCGAGCGTGATCAATCTTTGCTTTAAGATCGAGGTAGCGACGTGCATAGAGGGAGAGTGCTTCATCGCTGTTTGCATTGGTGTACTGGCCAATTTCGCGTTCAGTATTGTTCTCGGAAACAAAAACAGTGCCGTCCTCAGCGACGCGACCAAAAGTCTTTGCTTTTTCTAATTCTGCTTCACCATACACAGTTGCGCTGTGCGTCGTCGCGGACGCCGCAGGAGCTACAGGCTTAGCCTTAGCAGCGAAATCTGCTGGTGTTGCAGGGGTTGCGGATGCGTTTTCGGATGTGGTGGATGCGTCTTGAGACATATGCACTCCTCTTCAGTAAGCAGGGGGAAAATCTAATATTTTCCGTGACCTAACCTATTATAAGGAGTTATGGCTAAAGGTGCATCATTATCAGGTTTTCCAGAGTGGCTTCCACAAGAACGTGTTGTAGAACAGCAGGTTATGGACACTCTTCGTTCGATATTTGAGCTTCACGGTTTCTTGGGGATTGAAACTCGTGCCGTGGAAAAAGGCTCAAGTTTGTTGAAAAAAGGCGAAACAAGTAAGGAAATTTACTTGTTGTCACGTTTGCAAGATCTCGGCAACGAGAATGACGAGCCTGTTGAGGAACGTCTCGGTTTGCATTTCGATTTAACTGTTCCTCTGTCTCGATATGTGGTTGAAAATTCGGGAGCAATCGCTTTTCCTTTCAAGCGCTGGCAGATTCAGAAGGTGTGGCGTGGTGAACGTCCTCAAGAAGGTCGTTTCCGTGAGTTTGTTCAGGCAGATATCGACGTGGTGGGTAATGGCGATTTGCCAAGCCACTATGAGGTGGATGTTCCACTGATTATGGTGGAAGCTCTTGAACAGTTGCGTGCTTATGGTTTGCCAAAGGCAACGGTTCATGCGAATAATCGTAAGCTGTCTGAAGGCTTCTACCGCGGTGTTGGTTTAACCGATATTGAAGGCGTATTGCGCGAAATTGATAAGCTCGACAAGATTGGTGCCGATGAAGTATCGCGTCTGCTACAAGAAGAGTGTGGAGCATCAGCAGACCAAGCTGCCGCATGCTTGCAGTTGGCTGAACTGAGCGCTGCCAATGGTAGCGAGTTGCGTGAAAAGTTTGATGCTTTGTGCGAAGCTCAAGGTGTAGATAAAGATGGAGAGGCATACGCTTTGGCTCTCGATGGTCTGAATACTCTGGGCATGATTGTTGATGAAGCAGCCGCTATCCGTCCTGGTGCAGTTATTGCTGATTTGAAGATTGCCCGCGGTTTGGATTATTACACTGGCTCTGTATATGAAACCTTCTTAGAGGGCGTGTCTTCCTTAGGTTCTGTCTGCTCGGGTGGTCGTTACGATAATTTGGCTACGCAGGGTAAGAAGACTTATCCAGGTGTGGGTTTGTCTATTGGTTTGTCACGTTTAGTTTCACACATGTTGGGGTCTGCTCAGGCTAGTGCATCTCGTATTTCTCCAGCAGCCGTCTTGGTAGCCGTATGGGATGAAGAACATCGTGCACAGTCAAACGCTATTGCCCGCGCTTTGCGTTCTCGCGGTATTGCAACCGATGTAGCTCCAACCGCTGCAAAACTTGGTAAGCAGATTAAGTACGCCGATAAGTTGGGTATTCCGTATGTATGGATTCCTTCGACGCTTGACGATAATGGCGAGAATACTGCTGAAGAAGTTAAAAATATTATTACTGGTGAGCAGATTCCTGCTGATGCGTCTGTGTGGGCGCCGCAAGAGGAGTTTGCTAAGCGTCATGTTGAGGTGAAGAACGCTGACTAAAAGCGCATACCGAAACAGCTGATACAAACTGATATAAACAGGGGAGTGCAGGCATACAGATATGGTGTGTCTGCACTTAATCTTCTGCAAGTCCATAGCCGTCTGCTGTTTTGCTCGGTTTGAAGCTATATATAGCTCGTAGATGGTCTGTGTGATTTGGCTTCTTGTAGAGCGGTTTTGATATTCTTACCCCTGAAAATTACTAGCATAAATGAGGAAAAAAGTGTCTCAGACAGCGTATAGAACACATCATGCTCATGATGTAACTGAAGAACTTATTGGCTCCACCGTTACCATTTCTGGTTGGGTTGATCGTCGTCGTGATCACGGCGGTGTAGCTTTTATTGATTTGCGCGATGCCTCTGGTTTAGTGCAGGTTGTGATCAATGACGAAGATATGGCACGCCCATTGCGTAGCGAATTCGTTGTTTCTGTTACTGGTGTTGTGCGTTTGCGTCCAGAAGGTAACGAAAACGATCACTTATCCACAGGTAAGGTAGAAATTGTTGCTGACACTATCGATATTCTTGCTAAGTCTGCAGCACTTCCTTTCCAGGTGTCTACTTCTTTGGAAAATGAGTCTGAAACGCAGCTTCCTAGTGATGAAGTGCGTTTGAAGTATCGCTATTTGGATTTACGTCGTCCTCAGATGCATAACAATCTTCTGATGCGTTCTGCTATGTCTAAGGCTGCTCGCGCTGTTTTGGATGAGATGGGCTTTACTGAGGTGGAAACTCCAACCTTTATTAAGTCCACTCCAGAAGGTGCTCGAGACTTCCTCGTGCCTTCGCGCTTGAATCCAGGCTCATGGTACGCTTTGCCACAGTCTCCACAATTGCTTAAGCAGCTACTTATGGTCTCTGGTATTGAGCGTTACTACCAGTTGGCTCGTTGCTATCGCGATGAAGACTTCCGTGCAGACCGTCAGCCTGAATTCACTCAGCTCGATATGGAAATGGCTTTCGTTGGTCAAGAAGACGTGATTGCTATGGCTGAGCGTGTGTTAAAGGATGTGTGGGCTGCGGCAGGTCACGATATTCAGATTCCATTCAACCGTATTAGCTACAAAGATGCGATGGATAAGTACGGTTCCGATAAGCCAGACTTACGTTTCGGCAATGAGATTGTGGAACTGACTGACTACTTTAAGAACACTCCATTCCGCGTATTCCAAGCAGACTATGTGGGTGCAGTAGTATATTCCGGTGCTGCTGATTTGCCTCGCCGACAGTTTGATGGCTGGCAAGAATGGGCTCGTCAGCGTGGTGCTAAGGGCTTAGCTTATGTTCAGTTTGGTGTTGACGGCGAACTGAAGGGTCCTGTGGCAAAGAACCTGTCTGATGAAGAGCGTGCAGGATTGAAGGCAGCTACTGGTGCACAAGACGGTGACGCTGTATTCTTCGCCGCAGGTGCTCGTGAAGCATCTCAGACTCTTCTCGGTGCTGCTCGCGTTGAGATTGCTAAACGCGAAGGTATTTTGAAGAAGGATGAGTTCGCTTTTACGTGGGTTGTGGACTTCCCATTGTTCAAGCCAGTAGATGCCGATGATGACGATGTGGCAGTTGGTCATTCCAAGTGGACATCGGTACATCACCCATTTACCATGCCAAGTGCAGATTGGTTGGATACTTTCGATAAGGATCCAGGTAACGCTATGTCTGATTCTTACGACATTGTGTGCAATGGTAATGAAATTGGTGGCGGCTCTGTTCGTATTCATCGCGATGATATTCAAGACCGTGTGCTTAACGTTTTGGGTATTAGCGAAGAAGAAGCGAACGACAAGTTTGGCTTCCTGCTCGAAGCATTCAAGTATGGTGCTCCACCACACGCAGGTATTGCTTTCGGTTGGGATCGTTGCGCATCTATTTTGGCTGGCGAAGATTCTATTCGCGACGTTATTGCTTTCCCTAAGGCAGGTGGCGGTACCGATCCATTAACTGGTGCTCCAGCTCCTATCTCTGAGGAACAGCGCGCTGAAACAGGCGTAGATTACAATCCTGATGAGGACGAAGAATAAAACATAAACTCTTATTCTTAGACGAATTTATGTGTGTACATACTGCACTGCAGTATGTACACACATGTTTGTTTTGAGTACTCTTAAAGAATTAATTGATTTTCTATCGCCCGGAAATCTCGTCTATCTGGAGCCTCAAAGGAGAGGAAAATGGAAAAGATTAATTCTCTGATTATTTTTACTGTTTTATGGACAGTAGTAACAGCCGCGTTATTTTTCGGTCCTCTGATGTTTTTCGATGTGAAAAATACTGTTATGCGCATCGTGATTAATATTGGACTTGTATGTTCATCTGTGTGGGGATTATGGTTATCGCGCAGTCTGCGCAGTAAAGATTACCTCTTGCTGTCACGAATAATCTACGGTATTAATGTGCTTTTGCTTATTGCTTTGGCTAATACTTGGATTCATCGCATCTTCATGGCATAGTACTGCAGACTCACTATGGAGCATGGAATGCACGGCGCGTTCATAAAATATGAACAACACCATGCATCATACATATGCTTGTTCTAGAACAGCTGCGCTACAATCATGGGGGGGGGAGAGAACATAACTCGATGGCGTGCTGCGCACATGCAGAGCGCATAAGGATGAAAGAAATCTCATGACTGTAGACGAATTGCTCAGCACAACTGAATGGACGCAACGTCCCGCAAGTTTAGGCTATGCGGCACAGATAGTGCAGGAGCAGATAGACAACGGTAGCGATATTGATGCTTCTGTTCTCTACGATATTTTCGTCTTATGGGCGCGCAACGCTCGTGGGGTGGATTTATGGTCTCATCAAGAAGAATCCTTACTGGTGATCTTGTCGGGTCATCATGCCATCGTCAACACGCCCACAGGCTCAGGTAAATCTTTAATTGCGTTAGGAATGCATTTTGTGGCTTTAGCGCAGCAGAAGCGTTCCTACTATACGGCTCCTTTGAAAGCCCTCGTATCGGAGAAATTCTTTGAGCTCGTATCTGTTTTTGGCGCACACAATGTAGGCATGATTACTGGGGATTCTCAAATAAATTCTCAAGCTCTGGTTGTGTGTTGTACTGCTGAAATTCTCGCCAACCAAGCTTTACGTGAGGGCGAGCGTGCAGATGTGAGTTGCGTAGCAGTGGATGAATTCCATTTTTATGCTGATCCTCACCGCGGCTGGGCGTGGCAAGTTCCGCTCATTACTTTGCCTCACACACAATTTGTGCTTATGAGCGCCACTTTAGGCGATACCGACAAGATTGCGCAGTCTTTGGAGGAGACGAGCGGTCGAGAAGTTAGCATTATTTCAAGTGTTGAGCGTCCCGTTCCTTTACAGTATGGATATGTTCTCGACGATGTGCACAGTGTGATTAGCACACAGATTCAGCAAGGTCATGGTCCGGTTTATGTGGTGCATTTTGCTCAAGAAGCTGCTGTGGAAACCGCTCAACAGTTAGCTAATCTGGGCGTTTCGACACGTGAACAGCGCGATAAAATCAAAGAAGCTTTACGAGATACGCGCTTTACTACTGTTTTTGGGAAAACTTTGAAGCGTTTACTGCTTACTGGTGTTGGTGTTCATCATGCAGGCATGTTACCGCGTTACCGTCGTTTAGTAGAAAACCTTGCTCAAGATGGTTTACTTCCTGTTATCTGCGGTACTGATACGTTGGGCGTAGGTATTAATGTGCCTATTCATACCGTTGTATTTACTATGTTGACCAAATATGACGGTTTTAAGCAGCGTCGTTTGCGGACGCGTGAATTCCATCAGATTGCTGGTCGAGCTGGACGAAGCGGTTTTGATTCTGAAGGATTAGTTATTGCTCTTGCTCCTGAACATGAGATTGAAAATGCGAAGGCTCTAGCTAAGGCGGGTAATGATCCTAAGAAGCTTAAAAAAGTCAAGAAGAAAAAGGCTCCTGAGGGTTTCGTGAATTGGACGGAAGCAACCTTTACGAAGCTTATTGAATCGCAGCCTGAAGTTCTTGTACCGCATATGCAGATTACTCATTCCATGGTGCTTAATGTTATTTCTCATGGAGGAGATGCGTGGGCGCGAGTGGTGAATCTTATTAAAAAATCTCAGGTGGGAGCTGAGGAGCAGAATAAACTGCGTGAACGTGCTGCCGAGATTTTCCGCACTCTCTTTGACTCTCATATTGTGGAGAAATGGGAGTTAGATGATGGGTCTATGGATTATACGTTAACGATTGATATGCCAGAAGATTTGGCATTGGATCAGCCGTTATCTCCGTTCCTTATTGCTGCTTTAGAGTTACTTGACCCTGAGTCTGATTCATATGCGCTTGACGTTGTCTCTGCTGTAGAGGCGACTTTGGAGAACCCGTTTGCTGTGTTACGTGTGCAAGAACGTAGAGCACGTGACGAGGCTATACGAGTTATGAAAGATGAAGGCTTAGAGTATGACGAGCGTATGGATCGTTTGCAGGAGATTACGTATCCGCAACCATTAAAAGATCTGCTTGTTCCTGCTTTCTTGCGGTATTGCACAGATGTTCCGTGGGCAGCTGATTATTCTTTGCAGTGTAAATCGGTTGTGCGCAATATGTTAGAGACAGCTAGCTCATTTAGTGAGTACACATCGTCGATGGGCTTAGCGCGCAGTGAAGGAACTTTGTTGCGCTATCTGTCTGACGCTTATCGAGCATTAAGCCGTACCGTTCCGCGCGATAAAAGAGACGAACAGTTAGATACTATTATTGACTGGTTGGATGTGGTTATTCGCAGTGTTGATTCGTCTTTGGTGGATGAATGGGAAGCTGCTGCAGGATTAACTCAAGAAAAGAACGAAGACACGCAGACGACTCCACCAGTTATAGATGTTATTGCCGCGCATAAGAAAGGCTTGACTACTCTTGTGCGTAACGCTTTATTTAAGCGAGTGCAGTATATAGATCTCGATGATGCGTCCGCTCTGGGGGAATTAGATAGTGCTTGGGGAATGCCTGTGCATGAATGGGAAGATGCTTTAGATGATTTCTATGATGAGCATGATGGCTTGCTGACTACTGCTGATGCACGTTCATCAAAGTTCTTTATGATTGATGATAAACAGGAAAAAACACATCATCGATGGCATGTGCGTCAGATTCTGTGCGACATCGAGGGCGACTATGATTGGGCGATAGACGGTATTGTTGACCTTGATTCCACACGTGAACAAGGAGACGTGGTCTTCGAAAGCTACGATGTGAATGTGATTGAAGATTTACCTGCGTGGGGAGACTAATATGGATGATTTATTTTCAGCAGCATCAGCTGATGAGACTCTTGTGCGCCCCCTCGCCGTGCGCATGCGCCCCACAATTCTCGACGACGTTATTGGACAAGATCATGTTCTCGGTGCCGGATCTCCACTACGCCGCGTGGCAGCGCCAGTCACACAATCGAGAACAGCTCCCACCTCCATTATTCTGTTCGGACCTCCCGGAGTAGGCAAAACCACATTAGCCTACATTGTGGCGCAACAATCAGGTCGAGCTTTCGAAGAACTCTCAGCAGTCACTTCCGGAGTCAAAGATATTAGGGAAGTGCTTAAGCGCGCGCATGAACGCCTGGTTACCACACATCAAGAAACCGTTCTATTCATCGACGAGGTTCATCGCTTCTCTAAATCGCAGCAGGATGCTCTCTTACCGAGCGTCGAGAATCGTGACATCACTTTCATCGCTGCAACCACAGAAAATCCAAGCTTTTCTATTATCTCTCCGCTCATCTCGCGGTCAGTAGTCGTCAAACTCAACGCGCTCACAGAAAACGACATCAAAAACGTTATACAGCGTGCTATCGAAGCGCCTGATGGTCTTAATAACGAAATACGAGTAACCGAACAAGCTATTGCAGATATCGCACGTCTGGCAGGCGGAGACGCGCGCAAATCTCTTACTATCCTAGAAGCAGCAGCCGGTTCAGTAGCCATAGAGCGGCAACGCGAAAAAGGAGAGCGTCGCCCAGTAGTCGATCCGCAGGTTATTAGCTCCGTGCTCGATGTAGCACAATTGCGCTACGACAAAACAGGAGACAATCACTACGATGTAGCCAGCGCTTTCATTAAATCCATGCGCGGATCCGACCCTGATGCAGCATTGCATTATCTGGCACGCATGCTTACCGCTGGAGAAGACCCACGTTTCATTGCTCGACGCATTATGATCGCTGCCGCAGAAGAAGTGGGAATGGCTGCACCTCAAATATTGCAAGTAACCGTAGCAGCCGCTCAAGCAGTAGCTCTTGTCGGCATGCCTGAAGCACGAATTATTTTGGGCGAAGCAGTTCTCGCTGTAGCAACAGCTCCCAAATCGAATGCTAGTTACAATGCCATCAACGCCGCACTCGCTGACGTGAAAGCAGGACGCATCGGCGAAGTGCCTCTACATTTACGTAACGCACCAACCAAGCTTATGGAAGAATTTGGCAATCACAAAGGCTATATTTATGCGCATGATGTGCCAGGAGCAGTCGCCACTCAAGAATACTTACCAGAAGAATTACGTGGACGAGAATATTACCATCCCACAGACCGCGGGTATGAACGTGAAGTAGGCTCCCGTATGGAACGTATTCGCGCTATATTGCACGGAAACAAGAGCAGTCATGCGCACAGTGGTGATGGGAACAGTAGCAATACTTCGAGTAAGAGAAGCGACGCGCATAATGGTGACGGACACAGCGCTAATACTCAAGCGCGCAATAGTAGTGATGTGAAGAGCGTAGATAAATAGTCTCGTCAGAGTCAGTCAGCGCGAACCGAGCACAAGGACAAAGAAACTACAGTGGACGAAAAAACCGTATCGGAGACCAATCAGAGTAATAACAAGAGTACAAACAATCAAGCTGAAACAAACAAGTAGCTCTCTTACAGCTCTTAGCGGACTTTTAGAGCTCTCTTAGTGGTATCTTAAATCGTAAACCGACGTAATAAAATCAAACCTACACAACCACCCAACTCAGGCAGGAAGAAGAACAATGACACAAACAGTACAATTACCTATTGCCATGGCACAAATCAATACAAGCGTAGGCGATATACAGTCAAACTGCGAGAAAATTATGCACGGTGCTCAGCGTGCATATGAACAGGGAGCGCGTGTTGTTGTATTCCCAGAGATGACGATTACTGGTTACCCTATTGAAGATCTCGCTTTACGTGCCACATTCCGCCGAGCATCAGACAATGCAGTAAACGCGCTCGCTAAGCGTTTAGAGGAGAGCGGTTATGGCGACCTATACGTGGTTATAGGAACGGTGGGAAGCGTTCACAAGGAAGAGCGAGGTGCTTACAAGTTGGTGGACACAAGCGCGTCTCCGACAGGCGAGCCTAGGACAAGTGAGCATACGACAATCGCGCGCCCAACAGGCGCATCTCCAACAGGCGAACACCCAACTAACAGCCTGCTCGTTCTTCACAAGGGGCGCATTGCCTACTCTTACGATAAACAGTTCCTGCCAAATTACGGAGTTTTCGACGAATTCCGTATTTTCACACCAGGACACAATAATCTCGTCATCGATATCGATGGATACCGCGCGGGCTTCGCAATCTGTGAGGATATTTGGCAAGACAACGGTCCCGCATCGCAATTAAAGGATGCTCGCCTTGATGTGCTCATCACCATTAATGGCTCACCATTCGAAGAAAATAAAGATCACACACGCTATGACTTGTGTGTTCAGCGCGCTCGCGAGGTGCATGCACCGGTTATGTACGTCAATCAAGTGGGTGGGCAAGATGACTTGGTTTTTGATGGTGGAAGTTTTGTTGTCAACGAGTCTGGGGAAGTTTTAGCTCGTCTGCAGCAATTCGATGAGGATTTTGCTGTGTGGACTCTGCGCGCTGATGGTTCAAGCAGTTGCGATAGCATGGCAGAACAGATGGACTCTGACGAGAAAATGTATCGTGCTTGTGTGTTGGGTTTGCGTGACTATATGTGCAAAACAGGTTTTAGCGGGGTAGTGCTCGGTTTGTCGGGCGGTATTGACTCCGCCTTAGTGGCTGCTATGGCGGCAGATGCTTGCGGTGGCGAAAACGTATGGGGTATTTCTATGCCAAGTATGTATTCGTCGGATGGTTCCAAAGATGATGCTGCGGTGTTAGCCGAAAATATTGGTGCGCACTATGAAACTCAGCCGATTGAGCCATTGTTCGATGCTTATCAACAGCAACTTCATTTGGACGGTGTTGCCCAAGAGAACCTGCAAGCTAGGCTGCGTGGTGTTATTGTGATGGCGTATTCGAATGCGCATGGGCTGCTGGCACTGGCCACGGGAAATAAGTCGGAGTGCGCGTGTGGATATTCGACTATTTATGGTGACGCAGTGGGGGGATATGCGCCGATTAAGGATGTGTTGAAGACGCGCGTATGGCAGCTGTCGCGTTGGCGTAATGCATGGGCGCTGCAGCATGGTGAAGTGCCACCAATTCCAGAAAATTCTATTATTAAGCCTCCAAGTGCGGAGCTACGCCCAGGTCAGAAAGATTCAGATTCGCTACCAGAATATGAGCTTCTTGATGCCGTGCTCGAAGCCTATATCGAGAAAGCTCATGGTCGTGCAGACTTACTTGCCGATGGTTTTGATGAAAAAACTGTTGATACAGTCATGCGTTTGGTAGACCGTGCAGAATGGAAACGACGTCAATATCCTCTCGGTCCAAAAGTTACGGCTTTAGCTTTCGGTCGCGACCGTCGTCTGCCTGTTACCAGCGCTTTCCGCGAATAAAATACGTATATTCGCTGTTAGTACCGTTACTATATTTTCTTTCGCGTGACTATGCAAATGTGAGCAAGATCACGCGAAAATGGTATTTTTTTCTGATTACGCAGTCTAAAATGGATAGTGTTCGGCGTTGAACATATACATCGCCGTAGATGCGACCACAAGGAGAAATAATGGCAGCTGTAGAAGCTAATGCTATTTCCGTTGAAGAACTCCAGGCACAAGCTTGGGAAGGCTTTGTAGACGGTAATTGGAAGTCCGACATCGATGTACGCGACTTCATTCAGAAGAACTATACCCCATATGAAGGTGACGAATCCTTCCTTGCAGATGCAACTGATAAGACTAAGCATTTGTGGAAGAAGCTCGACGACGAGTACCTCGCAGTAGAACGTAAGCAGCGTGTATACGATGTAGACACTCACACGCCAGCAGATATCGACGCATTCCCAGCAGGATACATCGATGATCAAGACGATGTTGTTGTTGGTCTTCAGACAGACGTTCCATGTAAGCGTGCCATGATGCCTAACGGCGGTTGGCGCATGGTTGAGCAGGCTATTAAGGAAGCTGGTAAGGAACCAGATCCAGAAATCAAGAAGATCTTCACTAAGTACCGCAAGACACACAACGATGGCGTATTCGGCGTATACACACCTCGTATTAAGCGCGCACGTCACGCAAAGATTCTCACAGGTTTGCCAGATGCATACGGTCGCGGTCGTATTATCGGTGACTACCGTCGTGTAGCATTGTACGGTGTAAACACTTTGATTGAGTTCAAGAAGCGTGACAAGGATTCGGTTCCTTACCGCAACGACTTCACTGAAACCGAAATTGAGCACTGGATTCGCTTCCGCGAAGAGCACGATGAGCAAATTAAGGCTTTGAAGAAGCTCATTGTTCTTGGTAACGAATATGGTTTGGACTTGGGTCGTCCAGCTATGAACGCTAAGGAAGCAGTACAGTGGACCTACATGGGCTACTTGGCATCTATTAAGAGTCAGGATGGTGCAGCAATGTCCATCGGTCGTTTGTCCGGCTTCTTCGATGCATACTTCGAGCGTGATTTCAAGCGCGGTATCCTTACCGAAACCGAAGCTCAGGAAATCATCGATAACATCGTTATGAAGCTTCGTATCGTACGCTTCTTGCGTACTAAGGATTACGACAATATCTTCTCCGGCGATCCGTACTGGGCAACATGGTCAGATGCAGGTTTCGGCGATGATGGTCGTACTTTGGTAACCAAGACCTCTTTCCGTCTGCTCAATACTTTGACTTTGGAGCACCTCGGACCTGGTCCAGAACCAAACATCACTATTTTCTGGGATCCAAAGCTTCCAGAAGGCTACAAGCGTTTCTGTGCTCGTATCTCCATCGACACCTCCGCAATCCAGTACGAATCCGATAAGGATATTCGTTCTCACTGGGGCGACGATGCAGCAATCGCATGCTGCGTATCCCCAATGCGTGTAGGTAAGCAGATGCAGTTCTTCGCAGCTCGCGTAAATACTGCAAAGGCATTCCTTTATGCTTTGAACGATGGTCGCGACGAGATGACCGGTATGCGCGTTATCGACTCCGGTGTTATCGAGCCAGTCAAGTTCAATGAAGATGGTTCCCTCAACTTCGAGTCCGTTCGTGCAAACTACGAGAAGGCTCTCGAATGGTTGTCTGAAACTTATGTTGAAGCTTTGAACATCATTCACTACATGCACGATAAGTATGCATACGAGTCCATCGAAATGGCTCTGCACGACAAGGAGGTGTACCGTACCCTCGGCTGCGGTATGTCCGGTTTGTCTATTGCAGCCGACTCCTTGGCAGCAGTGAAGTACGCAAAGGTCTTCCCAATCTACAACAAGGATGCTCAGGGCACTCCAGAATATGTAGAAGGCGCTCCAGACGATCTTATCGTGAACTTCCGTACTGAAGGTGAATTCCCAGTATACGGTAACGATGATGATCGTGCAGATGACTTGGCAAAGTGGGTTGTATCCACTGTTATGGGTCAGGTTCGTCGCCTACCTGTATACCGTGGTGCAGTTCCAACCCAGTCCATTCTGACCATCACCTCTAATGTGGAATATGGTAAGAACACTGGTTCCTTCCCATCTGGTCATAAGAAGGGCACCCCATTCTCCCCAGGTGCAAACCCAGAGAATGGTATGGATTCCCATGGTATGTTGCCTTCCATGTTCTCTGTTGGAAAGATTGACTACGATGATGCTCTTGATGGTATCTCTCTGACCAATACCATCACTCCTGATGGTTTGGGTCGTGATGAGGACGAGCGTATCGGCAACCTTGTAGGCATTCTCGACGCAGGTAATGGTCATGGTTTGTATCATGCAAACATCAATGTTCTGCGTAAGGAACAGCTCGAAGATGCAGTAGAGAATCCAGATAAGTACCCACATTTGACTGTGCGTGTATCTGGTTATGCTGTAAACTTCGTGAAGCTCACTAAGGAACAGCAGCTCGATGTTATTTCTCGTACCTTCCACGCAGGCGCCGTGTCTGACTAAAAAATAAGAAAATATGCAAGGGCGGGGTGTTTCTACCTCGCCCTTTTATATAATCAACACGGTAACTTTGAGTAATAGCTTTGAGCACAATATAGTCAAAGGAGACTAGCATGGCAGCCTTTCGTAGCACAACAGCACATATGCTTCGTGAATCGAAGGAGTATGCTCGCCAAACACTGATGGGCGGTCTTTCTGGTTTTGAATCTCCAGTAGGTTTAGATCGCCGCGATCGTCTGCAAGCATTAAAAAGCGGTGATATTGGTTTCGTACATTCTTGGGATATCAATACTTCTGTTGATGGGCCAGGCACACGCATGACCGTTTTTATGAGCGGATGTCCTTTACGTTGCCAGTACTGCCAGAATCCTGATACGTGGAAAATGCGTGACGGTCAGCCAGTGTATTTAGACGATATGATTAAAAAAGTTGACCGCTACAAGGATCTTTTCAAAGCTACAGGAGGAGGCATAACCTTCTCTGGTGGAGAATCTATGATGCAGCCGGCTTTCGTTTCGCGTGTTTTCCGCGCAGCGAGAGAAATGGGTGTGCACACCTGTTTAGATACGTCAGGCTTTTTAGGCCGTAACTATTCAGACGAACAGATTGACGACATTGATTTATGTTTGCTCGATGTGAAATCAGGAAACGAAGAAACCTATAAAAAGGTAACAGGTGGAACTCTCACGCCAACTATTGAGTTCGGTAAACGTTTAGCAGATCATGGTAAGAAAATCTGGGTACGTTTCGTGCTCGTTCCCGGCTTAACCGATGATTACGAAAACGTGGAACAGGTTGCTCGTATATGTGAAGAATTTGGCGATGCTGTTGAACATATTGATGTGTTAGGATTCCATCAGCTTGGTCGCCCAAAATGGCATGAAATGCGTATTCCTTATCCACTAGAAGATGCAAAAGGTCCTTCAGTAGCTTTGCGCACACGTGTTAAAGAGCAGTTTGAAAATCATGGTTTTAAAGTGTACTAATCACATGTCTGCACGTTTTACTCGTACAGTGCTAAACTCATGCCTATTATGAGCTTAAGTAGCACAGATATTCAATTACTTGCCGAACCAGCTGGGGGAGTTCCTGAGGTTATTAACACCCGGCAGCAATTTGATACTTTTGTGCACGCCTATACCGCAGCGTCTGGTCCTTTAGCTGCAGACGCGGAACGTGCCTCGAGTTTCCGTTATTTTAAAGGCAATTATCTTATTCAATTTAAGCGTTCTGGTGCGCCCATTGCGTTGCTCGATCCTATAGCTTTGGATGAACAGCGTGTGGATTGGAATGCTTTTAATCGAGCAGTACAAGGTGCTGCGTGGATTATTCACGACTGCGAGCAAGATATTCCTGCTTTTGTAGCCAATGGTTTGCAGATAGACGCTGTTTTCGATACGGAACATGCAGCACGATTATTAGGACGAAAACGTTTCGGTTTGTCAGCAATTACAGAACATTATTTAGGTCTAACTTTAGCGAAAGAACATTCGGCTGCAGATTGGTCTTACCGACCACTGAACCGTGATTTACGCAATTATGCTGCTTTAGATGTAGAAGTGCTTATTGAGCTAGATAATGCTTTGACTGCGGAGCTAAAAAAGACCGGTAAGTGGCAGTGGGCTTTAGAAGACTTTGAGCATTTGCGTCAGCATGGTTTAGAGGAGAAAGCTGTGCATCCGCAACCGTGGCGTCGCGTTTCGCATATAACCGACCTGCGAGGTGACGTTCGCTCGCTGGCAGTTGTACGCGAACTATGGATGACTCGCGAACACTATGCACAACAGCTCGATATCGCTCCTAATCTCTTGCTCAGCGATGAGGCTATTATTGTTGCTGCTCAACGGAAACCGCGCAATTCTAAACAGTTCAAAGCAATTCGTTTGCTCAATGAACGTGTGCGTATTCGCACGGGCGATGAACGCGAAAAAATGTTCGAGCGTTATGCATCAGTGCAGCGCCAAATAAAACCACAAGTATGGAAAGAAGCTATTGGGCGTGCACTTGAAACGAAATATGCTGAGATTCGTGAACTAACCCAGCCTGTTGAAAAACCAGGAAATTCAGCGCCTCGGTCTATGAAATATTGGCGTGAACATCACCCGGAACGCTATGCGAGATTGCATCGCGTGAAGGAACTGATCGGTCAGGTTAGTCAAGATACGCGTACGCCTGTAGAAGTGCTAATGAAACCACAATATGTGCGTAATTTATGCTGGCGCGACGATATTGCGTATACGCCGAACGATATTGCAGAGTTTTTAACCTTACAGGGAGCACGAAATTGGCAGGTAGAACTGCTAGCTCCGTCCCTGAGTAAGGTTATTATATAAAGGTTGCCTAGTCTCACTGCGTCAGAGATAGGCTAGATTTGACGATTATGAATGGGAGTGCCACGTGAAGATTAGCGTGAGGAACCTCGAGCCAACTAAGGTAAGGCTCACCATCACTGTAGACCAGGAAGAACTTGAGCCACACTTGAACACGGCTCGTAAGGCTATCGCAGACCAGATTAACGTACCTGGTTTCCGTAAGGGTCATGTTCCAGGCAAGATTGTAGACCAGCGCGTAGGCTATGCAGCTGTTGTTGGTGAAGCAGTAAACGAAGCTGTTCCAGAGTTCTACAACGATGCAATCGAGCAGAAGAACCTGCGTCCAATGGATCAGCCAAAGCTCGATCTTAAGGATGTTCCACAGGAGAAGAACGACGGCGTTAAGCTTAAGTTCACTGCAGAAGTAGAAGTACGTCCACAGTTCGAACTTCCAACATTGGATGGCATGACTGTAGAAGTAGAGAAGCAGACTGTATCCGATGAGGATATTAATGCTCGCCTTGAAGCTTTGCAGCAGCGCTTCGGTACTCTCGTAGGCGTTGACCGCCCAGCAGATAAGGGTGACTACGCAAACATTAGCCTTGAAGCTGTGATTAACGATGAAACTGTTGACTCCCAGGATGGCGTAAGCTATCAGATTGGCGCAGGCAACATGCTCGACGGCATTGACGAAGCTTTGATTGGCTTGTCTGCTGGAGAAAAGACCACTTTCAAGTCGGCTCTCGCAGCAGGTGAACATGAAGGCGAAGAAGCAGAAGTTAAGGTTATCCTGAACTCTGTAAAGACCATGGAACTTCCAGCATTGGATGATGACTTTGCTCAGGATGCTTCTGAATTCGACACTTTGGACGAATTGAAGGAAGACATTAAGAAGCAGGCAGAGCTGGATCTCGAAGGTCGTCAAGCTAACGCAGCACGCGATGCTTTCCTCGCACAGGTTGCTGAAGGTCTCGAAATCCCAGTACCAAAGGGCTTGCTTGCTAACCACGTAGCAGAACATTTGCGCAACATGGGTGTAACTGAAGACAAGGCTGCTGCAGAACAGAAGAAGGATGCTTCTGAATCTGCAGAGAAGGAACTGCGCGACCAGATTCTTCTCGATACCTTGGCAGAAACCATGGATGTGAAGGTCGGTCAGGCTGATGTCATGAACTTCTTGGCATCCGTTGCTCAGCAGTATGGCATGGATCCAAACAACTTCATCAACTCCATCGTTCAGGGTGGCCAGTTGCCATCGGCTGTACAGGAAGTAGCACGCTCTAAGGGTATGCTCGCAGCTATGCGCGCAGTAACCTTTAAGGATTCCGAAGGCGCTGAGCTCGACCTGTCCCGCTTCTTGGGTGCAGACGAGAGCGAAGAAGATGCCAGCGTAGCAGCAGCATCTGCAGCAGCTGAAGTTGCAGACGAAGTAGCAAACGCAGCTAACTAAGCTTTTTGCTTAATAACCTAACGAGGGCTCCGCATCGATAAGATGTGGAGCCCTTTTGCTAGGCTACACCTATGGGGTGCTACGGCTGAGATCATACCCATTGAACCTGTTCAGATAATGCTGACGAAGGGATATATATGTCAGAAAATCTCACACCATACGAATACTGTAAACAGTTAGCGCGCAATAACTGGGAGAAAACAGTACATCATCGTTTTGCTCAAGAACTGTGCGCACAAACGCTCGATCATGCAGTTCTGCGCGACTATCTTATCCAGGACTATCAGTTCGCTCAAGACTTCCTGAGCCTGCTTGGCCAAGTTTTAGCGAGCGCGGATACCATGAACGCAAAAGTTCGTTTAGCCCAACAGCTCGGTTTTATCGGCAACGACGAGAACACATACTTCCTCGACCGTTTTAAGCAGTACGGCGTATCCGATGAAGATATTGAAAACCCAGTTTTAACTTCTGCAAATCGCGGCTTTAGACAGCTTTATGCCGATGCTGTACTATCGCGCTCGTATGCGCAGGGTTTGGCTGTGCTGGTGGTCGCCGAAACGATTTACCGTGATTGGGCAGAAGAGAACACGAATTACGGACGCGATTTACCAGATCAAGAAGAATACCGCGGTTGGATTGACGTACATAGGGGAGACTACTTCGATGATTGGTGCGCATTTCTCATAAGCGAATTCAATCGAGTAGCAGATATAACAGATACGAAGATTACTGATACTTTCGTACGTGCTGTTGCTCTTGAACGCGCTTTCTTCGATAATGCGTATGATTCGCAACGAGACTTCCTCGCTTAAGTCCTTGAAAACTCAGCCAGCTCTACACTACGAGGCGTAGTGTAGAGCTTTTTCATTACAATACTTATGTACACAAGTTGGATGTGAGGTGAGTATGGAGCAGACTCGTCAAGAGAACAGTATGCGCGCCATAGGTGTTTTACTGCTGGTCATTGTGGTGGCTGGTCCTCTTATCGGAGTTGCTGCAGCGAGCTTGTCGTTACTCTTAGAAATGACTCAACACGTCATGCTGGGAGGGGTAGAAAGTGTGGCTCATCCCGAAGGCGTTAGTCTTCCTATACGGAGAGTTGTTAGCATTCTTGTAGCTAGTTTCGTTGCGGCTGTTATTTGGTGGCTTATTCGTCGTCGTCACACAATTCCATCTGTAGGGCAAGCGGTACACGGTAAGAGCATGCCTGTTCTCGCTTCACTAGTGCATATTATTGCCCAGATTTTTATTGTTGGCTCCGGCTTATCTATTGGACGAGAAACTGCTCCACGCGAGCTGGGTGCGCTTATTGGACAGAAATTGTCGGGCTTGCTGCGCGTGAGTACGCAGGATATGGCGTTGATTACTGCATGTTGTGCTGGCGCTGGTTTTGCAGGAGTATATGATGCTCCACTGGCAGGCATGTTCTTTGCTGTAGAGATGCTTCTTGTTGATGTGAGTATACGCACAGTAGGTGTGGCGCTAGGAACATCTGTTATAGCTGCATTTTCGGCAAGTTTGATCAGGGGTAATGCCGCGTTTTACCATATTGATCCGATTGTAGTAAGCCCACGATTAATAGCTATGTGTATGATTATTGGCCCAATTATGGGAGTGTTCGGCTATTTCTTTCGCAGGGGAACATCATGGGCTTCGCAGCACCAAACACGCTCAATACATATTCTGTGGCAGCTGCCTTTAGTGGGAACAATAACAGCTGCTATAGCATTTTATCTGCCTCAGATTATGGGCAATGGTCGCGGCTTAGCACAAACCGCCTATAATGCGAAGAACCATACAGTAATCATACTTTTGCTCGTATTGGCAGTTCTTAAAACAGTTATTACAATCGCAACCGTGAAATCAGGAGCATCAGGTGGTGTGCTTACCCCAGCAATCGCTGCAGGTGGTGCTATCGGAGCAGTTATTGCAATCTGTGCAACACCATTTCTGCCCGGTCTATCTATCAGTGTTGTAGCGCTCATCGCATCAGCAGCTTTCCTTGCCACCAGTCAAAAAGCGCCTCTTATGGCAAGCTGTTTAATGATAGAGCTATCGCACAGTTCCGTTCATGCTCTCGTTGCAGTTGGAACTGCTGTAGCGCTTTCGGTACTGGTCTCGCATACGCTCACAGCTTTTTCAGTCAGCGAAATTTGCGCTAACTGCGCAACAGGTGAGCGCGGTCAAACAAACGCGGTAATCTCTTAGGTATCAAGAAATGTAAGGAGACACTATGGCACTATCCACGACTGAAATGCCAGTCATGAATGATGGCGAAGCAGCCATGGCGGGAGACCCAATTTTCTCTCGTCTGCTTAAAGATCGTATTATCTGGTTAGGTGAGGAAGTTAAAGATTCCAACGCCAATATTATCTGCGCACAAATGCTCATGCTTGCTGCAGAAGATCCAGATAAAGATATTTGGCTGTATATCAACTCTCCAGGCGGTTCTATTACTGCAGGTATGGCAATCTACGACACCATGCAGCTTATTAAGCCAGATGTGGCGACCGTAGCTGTGGGTATGGCTGCTTCTATGGGGCAGTTCTTGCTGTCTAGCGGAACCCCAGGAAAGCGCTATATTACGAAGCATGCGCGCGTACTTATGCATCAGCCATCTGGCGGTGTAGGCGGTACTGCAAGCGAAGTGCGTATTAATGCCGAACTCATTATGGATATGAAGAAGACCTTAGCTGAGCTGACGGCACAGCAAACAGGTCATACCGTAGAAGAAATTTACCGTGATAATGAGTACGATCACTGGTTTACCGCGCAGCAGGCGTTGGACTACGGATTTATCGATAAAATCGTAGACACCCCAGAAAGCATGAACTAAGGAAGGAACAGCATGGCATCTCAAGAAGCACAATTTATTTCTCGCGCTCAGCGTCTTGCTGGACCTCAAGCCCGCTATGTTATGCCTCAATTTGAGGAGAAAACAGCGTACGGATTTAAGCGTTCTGATCCATACAGCAAGCTGTTTGAAGACCGTATTATTTTTATGGGTGTGCAGGTAGACGACGCTTCTGCAGATGATATTATGGCTCAGCTTTTGGTTTTGGAAAGCCAAGATCCAAACCGTGACGTCATGATGTACATTAATTCTCCAGGTGGATCTATGACTGCTATGACTGCGGTTTATGACACTATGCAATACATTAAGCCAGATGTGCAAACCGTATGCTTGGGTCAGGCAGCTTCTGCAGCAGCTATTTTGTTAGCAGCGGGAACACGCGGTAAGCGTTTGATGCTTCCTAATGCGCGTGTTTTGATTCATCAGCCAGCAATGGGTCAGGATTTTGGTAAGGCTACTGAAATTGAAATTCAGGCTCGTGAACTTGAACGTATGCGCACATGGTTAGAAGAAACTTTGGCTGCTCATACAGGTCAGAGTATCGAGCGCATTCATAAAGATATTGAAACTGATACTATTTTGACTGCGCCTCAAGCTTTGGAATACGGTATGGTGGACGCTGTTCTCGGCAAGCGTCAGTAATAAAAGTATTCTGCGCGCCTGCGCAGCACAATAAAAACGCACCTCTTGTGTTAAACAGCAGTTTGATAAACTAGAGGTGCGTTTATGTATAAGGAGAGCTATGGGCGAAGTCATTAGCTATTACGAGGATGTGCCACGCTGCAGTTTTTGCAATAAAACTGAAGATCAAGTTCATAAGCTCGTTACCGGAAATAATGCTGCTATCTGCGATGAATGCATTGAACTTTGCGTCGAGATTATTTCTGAAGAACGCTTAAATCAAGCAGATCATGATTCGGTAAAACTTATATCTCCGAGCCGTATGACTGCCTTTTTGAATCGCTTTGTAGTGGGGCAAGATAACGCAAAACGTACTTTATCCGTAGCTGTTTATAACCACTATAAGCGTGTTAATCTGCAGCTAATCGATGAAGCTAATAAACTCGCTCATTCCATAATGGCTGAGGATTCTTCTCTATCTCAGGTGGAAATTTCTAAATCGAATGTGCTTCTTCTCGGACCCTCAGGCACGGGTAAAACGTATTTAGCTCAAAGTTTGGCACGCATGATGAATGTGCCTTTTACAATTGTTGACGCCACCACGCTCACAGAAGCGGGTTATGTTGGCGATGACGTAGAAACAGTTTTGCAATCTCTTCTTAACGCTGCTGACGGCTCTATAGAGCGTGCTGAGCGTGGCATTATTTACATTGATGAGATAGATAAGATTGCCCGAAAAACAGGTGAAAACACGTCCATAACTCGTGATGTGAGCGGTGAAGGAGTGCAACAGGCACTTTTGAAGCTCATTGAGGGGACGACCGCTACCGTGCCACTTAAAGGTACCCGCAAGCACGAAGAACAAGAAATGGTGCGCATAAATACAGAAGGAATTCTATTTATGTGCGGTGGAGCCTTTGTAGGATTAGATGATATTATTCGCAAACGCTTAGGAACACGCGCCTCTGGTTTTGGAGCCGATTGGAGCGTGAGCGAAATGAGCGCTGAAGATGTGCTTGAACACGTAACTCCTGAAGATTTAGCAGAGTTCGGATTACTGCCTGAATTTGTTGGCAGAATGCCGATTATTACCTCCTTACGTGCATTACATGAAGATGATTTAGTGAAAATCTTAACTGAACCTCATAATGCATTGGTGAAGCAGTACCAGAAACTTTTTGCAGCAGAAGAAGTAGAACTGAGCTTTACTTCAGAGGCTCTCACGCAGGTAGCTGCTCTGGCATTAGAGCGCGGTACGGGAGCGCGTGGATTGCGTTCAATTATGGAAAAAATATTAGAAGAAGCGATGTATGTTATTCCTGATCGTAACGATATTCGCCGTGTAATCATTGATGAAGACGTGGTACTGGGAAAACAGTCCGCTGGATTGGAAATGAAAGACTAAAGGAGGAACAATGGAGTTCGAAACAGTTGTTCATGCTCGTCATTCTGTGCGTGATTTTCGCGATGAACATGTGCCGCATGAGGTGCTTGAAGATATTGTGCGCATGACGCAGAGAACGCCAACGTGGGCAAATTCTCAACCTGTGCGTGTGTATATAGTTTCAGGTGATGCTGCTGTGCGTTTACGTGCTGAACATGCACAGCGCGTTGAATCACATGAGGAATCACACAGTGATATAGCGGCGATGTCACGAAGCCAATGGCCACAATGGAACCAAGAAGTGATGGGACAATGGACTGTTGAGTTTAAGAAGCAATTTGCTCCTGGTCAAGTACATTTTAATCATGCTCAAAAAGTGTTGTATAACGCTCCGGCTTTCGCGTATCTTACCGTTCCATCAGGAATCTTCGATTGGGCACTTTTCGATGCTGGTGCCTTTGCAAATACGCTTATGCTCGCTGCCAAGAGTCGGGGAGTGGATTCGATTGCTGCATACTCTACAGTTATTTACCCTGAGGAGGTGCGGGGCATTGTGGGAATTCCAGACGATGAAATACTTGTGATAGGTATTGCACTAGGATATGCCAGCGATGATGCAATAAACACTTTTGTGCCTAGTCGTGTGAGCACTGAAAATATAGTGCGTTTTATTTCCTAAATATGGTTGGATTCTACGCGCAAATAGTGCAACTGAAAACGGCAGAATTTCAACGCAACACGCCATGTACGTTGATGGATTTGCTAAATGACATGAATGTCGTTAGTATATATGTCTTGTGCACAGCACACAGCTGAATAGCTGACATTCCCCGTTAGCTCAGTTGGCAGAGCGTCTGACTGTTAATCAGAATGTCGCTGGTTCAAGTCCAGCACGGGGAGCTTCCAAGCCGGGATTCGTCTCGGCTTTTTGCTTTTCGACGCTTTGTGTTGCGTTTGATGTGGAGCGGAGATCAAGCTGTTGCGAGGGCTTTGATCGGGTTTTTCGAGATTGTATGTGCGTGACTAGCAGCTTGTTCCACACAATTAGACTTCAAACCGCGTTGCACCCAACGATTTCTTACTCGCACGCATTCTGCTTAACCGATTAACACACCTGTTATGCCAGTTTTGATGCACAAAAATGGCTTCAAAACTGGCATATCGGTTGCGCGTATCGACTTCACGCATAAAGTAAAAGCACCTTCATACCGCAGCGATGCCTTGACGCATACCAGCCAGAGGAATCAACTAGAACCTACTGAGCAACATCTGTCCCCAAACCCCGCTAAGCCACAAGAATCCCTATAGTTTGAAACACGTGTAAACGATACGACATCGCAGAGCCATAGCTGTAAGTCAGTCGCAATAGAACCTTTCTTGGCGTGTTATCCACATTGGTTCACATATTCATAGCAATACCAATAAAACAGACTTTTTCTGTCACAGTAGACATATGAGGAATATTTATTTACTGTACATTAGACGCATGCTAAGCACACTACTATGCCTTGCAATATGCACCACTTTCAGTATTAGTGCTCATGCAGATGCATACACACGAGAACAAGCGGTCTCACGGAATACACGTAGCGTACATACGCAGACTCAGTGTGTGAAGCTGATGGATTGGCCTGTTCGCCATC
Source organism: Alloscardovia sp. HMSC034E08 (assembly GCF_001813415.1). Taxonomy (NCBI): domain Bacteria; kingdom Bacillati; phylum Actinomycetota; class Actinomycetes; order Bifidobacteriales; family Bifidobacteriaceae; genus Alloscardovia; species Alloscardovia sp. HMSC034E08. The sequence continues at coordinate 750,129 of NZ_KV812468.1, forward strand.
CTGAAGTGCTTCAAGATTTCGACGCTCCAGACAAACCCTGGCTAGCTGGACATAGAGGAGTTGATTTAGCAAGCCATGAAGGAGATGAACTCATAGCTCCTGCTGCCGGGTATATATCATTCGCTGGTAAAGTTGCAGGAAAAGATGTGGTGGTTATTACTCATCCACAAGGTTTTCGCAGCACCTTCGAACCTGCGCAAGCAGTAGCACGTCAAGGTCAAGCGCTCAAGAGAGGCGAAGTCTTTGCCCTGCGATCGTCTGGAGAAAGTGATCACTGTGAAGACACCTGCATACATTGGGGCGTAAAAATATCAAAACAGCGCTATCTCAATCCTCAACGAATGATTGAGGCAAGGCCGATTATAATCCTGCATCCGCGGGAGTGATATAGCTTGTATCTATCAAAGTTTTCTTGAGATTATCTGCAGATACAGCAAATAATGCAGTCGTTAGGGTAGTAGATCTCACGTTTGGTATGCTGCGTTCTAGCCGTGCGCCAGTTCTTCCCTGAGCAATCTGAGCGCATAAAAGAGCTACCGATTCGCTTATATCAGCGCGATCTTCCATACTCGATGTCCAGAGTTTTCCGGTAATAATATGAGGAATGTCATTAATGTATACGCCGAAACTCGTAATAATTGGCCATGTTAAAGACGTCTTTTTCGTTGCGGAAGACTTATCGCTGCCTGTAGTATCAGTCTCCTCATCTTCAGGAGACGTTGGCATAGGAACACGTTGCTTATTGACATCAGCATCACCAGCTAAAGTTTTTACAATACTTTCCAAGGTAATATCTGGGTTAATCGTTGCACTCGATCCCGTATATCCCATATTTTTGAGAGCACGAATAACATGGTGAGCAGCGTAGTCATTAAACGCAATAATGCCGTCAATATGGGCATTGGTATTCTGAGAAGACGAAAGACGTGCCTGAAGAGCGTCGGAAATACTAGATTCCGAATCGTCAGACACAGCAACGTTCCTCCAATCTTGAGCGGTTGTATGAGCATCCAAAAGACCAGAAGGGCTATAAGCAACACCTGTTACAAAGTATGGCTTAAGAATTTTCCAACTTGCTGCAAACGCCTGTTCGTTGAACTCCTTTCCTACATTCATAGGCAGAAGCATTTCAATAGCTTGAGGATTCTGTGCTGTTGCCTTATTCAGTTGCAACTTCTTGACTAAATTTTCTGTTTGAATGCGCGCAACAGATTGAGCAGTGGAAAAAGATACATAATAGTTCTCCGCAAAATTAGGTATTTTTTGGCCCATAAGCACAACAGTAATTCCTGCTTTCTGTGCTTTGCGTAGCTGCTCGACTAATGTATCGGGTATATCTGTATTATCATCGTCCGAATTATCAGCAATAGTTGCAGTACTTGTTACTAAATCTCCATAGCGATGACGGATAGCTGCTGATCGAGGAGAATCTTCATCTAATGCTGGGGAAAAAAGCAGAATATGACTGTTTTTTTCGGTAGAAGTAGAAACATTACTGACTATTTTTTTAAGTTGTTTGACTTGCTCAGACAGATTAGAAGACATTGAACGAGAAATATTATTTTTAGAAAAACCTTGAGATTGCATCTGATCAACGATGCTATGCGTGACGTTAGCCCATGTGTTTAATGGAGCATTTGGATCGATATCATTACTGCTTTCGGGCGTGAGAATATCGACATGTGACTGAGTAAGAGAAGTAGGATGCGTTACTGAAGGCGTTGTTTTCTTCTGGCAAGCACTGCATAATACAATCATGACAATAACTATGAGTGCACTGAAAACCATCCATACACGCCGCCTGTAGACTTTCCACGCCATCATATATGTTTCTCCTTAGAGCGAGTCATCTGCCATACAGTTTAGCGCAACATGTCTAATGACCTTTGACAAGCTTATGAGAGCTGAACATTATGAAATGATAACGTCACGCGCGCAGTCTAATCTATAAAGCATGACACAGGAAATTGAAATCGGTATGGGTAAATCCGGACGCATGTGCTATGCGCTCGATGACGTAGCAATAGTTCCAAGCCGTCGCACACGAGATCCACAAGATGTGAATACCTCATGGCAAGTCGATGCTTATGAATTTGACATCCCTATTTTGGGTGCTCCTATGGATTCTTCTATGAGTCCGGACACCATTATTACCTTAGGAAAACTTGGTGGTCTGGGTGTTTTGGATTTGGAAGGTGTATGGACACGTTACGAGAATCCACTGCCACAGTTGGAAAAAATTACGCATGCTAGCGATGAAGAAGCAACACGCGTACTTCAGCAAGTATATTCCGAACCAATTAAGCCAGAACTGATTACCGCTCGCATTCAGCAAATTCGCGATGCAGGTGTAACAGTTGCAGCAGCCTTAACACCTCAGCGTACCCAGGAATTCTATTCAACTGTTGTTGCTGCTGGAGTAGATTTATTCGTTATTCGTGGTACCGCGGTTTCTGCTGAACATATTTCCCAAACACACGAACCATTGAATCTGAAGAAATTCATTTATGAGCTCGATGTTCCAGTTATCGTTGGTGGTGCTGGCACATACCGTGCTGCTATGCATCTTATGCGCACAGGTGCTGCGGGTGTGTTAGTTGGTTCAGGTGGCTCAGCTGTTTCCTCGTCTAGAACTATTTTAGGTATGCATGTTCCTATGGCCACCGCTATTGCCGATATTGCTGCTGCACGTAAGGATTATATGGAAGAATCTGATGGTCGTTATGTGCAAGTGATTGCAGATGGCGGCTTGGGAACATCCGGCAACTTCGTTAAAGCCTTCGCTATGGGTGCTGATGCGGTGATGATGGGTAGCGCTCTTGCACGAGCAACTGAAGCTCCTGGACACGGAATGCACTGGGGACGTGAAGCAACACATAAGAATTTGCCTCGTGGTCGTCGCGTATCTTTGGATACTGTAGGAACTATGGAAGAGATTCTGATGGGACCAAGCACACGCGCAGATGGTTCTATGAATTATATTGGTGCTCTCAAGCGTGCAATGTCCTCAACAGGATACACTCAATTGCGCCCATTCCAGAATTGCCCAGTGGTAGCTACGCCATACGATCACCGTTAAGAAGTCTGTGAAATCCTAGGCATTGTAGAACAATGTGCACAGTGATCACAAAAACGGTCACTATGTGATTCATAAACGTGAATACGATAAAAGCCTGCAGTACAATAAGAGTGCTGCAGGCTTTTGACGTGCAGTGAACGCCCCCAATCGTTCAATTATTCGAGGGTGATAGTGGAAGAGCACTATCTATGGATGATAAGGCTGGTTCATTAGCATTCGATACATATTACCGTATCGGACAGAACAGAAAAGTAGTTATAAAATTTCATATCTCGCAATGCGTCGATGGAGACATAGATAAGAGGACATGTGTAAAGCTTGCCTATAACTCCTGCAATATTGCATGCTTAGCAATTGATATTGCACGCGGACGTCTTGGGTCAAATATGTTGCGAAATTTAGCGCAACCTCGCGTGATTAATCAAATTGAAAATTTGGCGCGTCTCTTGAAAGAAGAGCCGTCTGCGCAACAAGTTCCATGGGCTGATGCTTCGCGTAAACATATGCCCGTTATTTTACGGACTATGAACGGCTTTGCAGTGTCTCCTGTATATTTCGAATCTAATATTGGTTTGACATTAGGTGGACAGCCATGCTGGGCTAATGTTGTGATGCGTGCTTGCGGACACAAATGGTCATGCACACACTGTGATTTCTGGTAAACGCTTCATCTGATCTATGCTTATGTTTGGCTAGTCTGCAGTTTCTAGCCAAACATAGGCATATGCAAAGCTCAAAACGCAATCCAATCAAAAACTAATCAAAAACTATTGTGTAACGCCAAGATAACAGCGCCCAACATCGTTGTGTGTTAAGGCGTGCCTCTATACTGGGGAAGTATGTTACGTGAATATACCACAGAACCAGTGTATACAACCACTGATGATGATACTATTTTCAAACTTCTCACCGATCGAGCTGCCAGTGAACCAGATAGCGTCGTTGCTCAGGCTTTGTGCGGTCCACGTCGTCAATGGGTAGATATTACTGCAAGCCAGATGCTAGACGATGTACGCAAAGTTGCTAAAGGCTTGCTTGCAATGGGCATTAGCAAGGGAGATTCCGTTCTGATTTACTCTCCAACATGTTATGAGTGGGGAGTAGTAGATTTTGCATGTGCATCTATCGGCGCTATTTCTGTGCCTGTGTACGATACGGATTCACCAAAGCAGGTTGCTCAAATCGTTTCGGAAACCTCTCCACAAGTTGCGTTTGCTGGTGGAGACGAACGTTCGTTAACGCTTGAAGCGATGCGTCAGTCACCTGATAATTCTGTGCGTTATAGTTTCAATATGCAGTCCAACGGTTTACAAGCTGTGACGGACTGGGGTAAAAAGGTGAGCGATGAGACCTTAGATGAGGCTATTGCACACATTCATGCAGATGACCCACTCACCATTATCTTTACTTCTGGATCTACAGGTAAGCCAAAGGGCGCTCTTATTTCACACCGTAATTTTGTGCACACTGTTAAAAGTGGTTGGGCTGTATTGCCAACAATGCTTATGGCAGATCCAACACGACTGCTCTTATTCCTGCCTTTGGCTCATGCCTTTGCTCGCTATATTCAGTACACTGCGATTGGTGCTCACGGTGTTGTTGGCTACTTATCGGATACAAAGCATTTGCTGGCAGATTTGCGCGGCTTCCGTCCAACATATATGTTGGCTGTTCCTCGCGTATACGAAAAGGTATATAACGCAGCATCTCAGAAGGCCGGAAATGGCTTGAAAGGTCATGTGTTCTTAGCTGCATATAAGCATTTTGTGCAGTGGAGTAAAGATGAGCAAGAAGGCAAAGCTCATACGTGGCGCCAAAAGTTGCATCATAAGTTCTTTATGAGTGTGGTAGGTTCTTCTATCCACTCGGCAATGGGCAATGGAATGCGCTTTATGGCTTGTGGTGGAGCTCCAATGAATGTTGATTTAGCTCACTTCTTCAACGGTATTGACGATCTAACCTTTATTCAAGGCTATGGTTTAACAGAAACCTCTGCTCCATGCATGGTGAACTTTGAGGCAAAGAATCACGTCGGCTCCGTTGGCCGAGTAGGTCCTGGTTTCTCTGCTCGTTTAACAGATGAAGATGAACTGGAAATTAAGGGGCCAAGTGTTTTCTTGGGATATATTAACGCTCCTGAACAAACTGCTGACGTAATGAATGGTGAGTGGTTGCGCACAGGTGATTTAGCCAGCATCGATGATGACGGCTATGTGTATATTACCGGTCGCAAGAAAGATTTGATTATTACTGCTGGTGGTAAGAATGTATCTCCTGCACCGTTAGAAGATATTATTGCCACCTGCCCAATTGTGTCTCATGTTGTGGTAGTAGGAGATAATAAACCGTTTATTGCAGCCTTAATTACTTTGGAACCAGACATGTTGTGTCAGTGGCTAGAAGGTCATGGATTAGATGCAAATATGACTCCTTTGGAAGCTGCAAAGAACGAGGCAGTGCGCGCATTTATTCAAGAATATATTGACCATGCAAATGCTAATGTGTCTCGAGCTGAATCCGTACGTAAATTCGTAGTATTGCCATCAGAATTCAGCCAAGAAGCTGGAACATTGACTCCAAGCTTGAAAATCGTCCGTCCACGTGTTATTAAACAATATGGTCAGGTTATTGACGAAATTCTGTATGCTCCAAAGCCATCAGCTATGACAGATGCAGCAACAGCTAAAATCATGGCAGCAGCAGAACAGTTCAACAAGCAGGTACAGCCAACAGTTAAAGCTGCACGCGACATGATTGAACCGATGTATAACAAGGCTATGGAAAATGTTAAAGATAACGTAGCTGAGTTCTCTGAACAGCTTAGCGAACGTTTGCGCTCAACGGCTACACACGATGACGCAGAAACTGAGAACGAGGAGAAATAATTTATGGCCATTCGCGATATTCGCGTTGTTCCTGATCCAGTATTGCGCACGCCATGCGATGAAATTACCAATATTACGCCAGCAGTACGCAACCTCGTGCAGGATTTGCTCGATACCGTTGATGATCCAGGACGTGCAGGCTTATCGGCTAACCAAATTGGAGTGAGTTTGCGTGCCTTCTCATACAATATTGAAGGTAAAGTGGGCTACATCTTAAACCCTGTGCTGGTAGAAAAATCTGGCGAGCAATACGGTGATGAAGGTTGCCTGTCTGTGCCTGGACTATGGTATAAAACCCGCAGAAGCGATTATGCCAAGGTAGAAGGCATTAATCTCGAAGGAGAAAAAATCGTTCTAGAAGGCTCAGGGCTTATGGGGCGTATGCTTCAACATGAATGCGATCATCTTGACGGTCACGTGTATCTAGATCGTTTAGAAAAAGAAGAAAGGCGAGAGGCTTTGCGCTACATGCGTGCTCATCACGCTTAATAGGTGAGAGGTAGCGCTGTCTGAAGCGATAACTTTTCAGGCGTGTTGCGCGAACTTAGTATGCAGGTTCTAGTACTATAAAGCTTGCATATCGCCATTTTAGGGGTATATTCGCACAAATACTCGTAAAAAACTTTTATTGTCTATAGATATGTGAAAACGCGCTATGTGTGCGACGATTCGTGTCGGTCGGCTGTTTATACAGCTGTATGCGAATCTGCATAGCTAGGCAAGAACCGACAGAAAGGTATATCATGGCAGAAATTACCATGAGCCAGATGCTCAAGGCTGGCGTTCATTTTGGTCATCAGACTCGTCGTTGGAACCCTAAGATGAAGCAGTTCATCTTGGCTGAGCGCAACGGCATTCACATCATCAACTTGTTCAAGTCTCTCGATTTGATCGATCAGGCTTATGACTTCATTAAGCAGACCGTAGCACACAACGGCACTGTTCTGTTCGTAGGTACCAAGAAGCAGGCTGCACAGGCAGTATCTGCTGAGGCTGCTCGCGTGAACATGCCATACGTGTCTGAGCGTTGGTTGGGTGGTATGCTCACCAACTTCCAGACTGTGTCTAAGCGTGTTGTACGTATGAAGGAACTCGAAGAGATGGACTTCGATGACGTACGTTCCAGCGGTTTGACCAAGAAGGAACTCCTTCTTCTTGAGCGTGAAAAGGACAAGCTCGTTAAGCAGCTTGGCGGTATCCGTAACATGGATCGCACTCCTTCCGCAATGTTCGTTGTAGACATCAACAAGGAAGCTCTTGCAGTTGAAGAAGCTCACAAGCTCGGCATTCCTGTAGTAGCTCTTGTAGATACCAACACCGATCCAGACTCTGTGGATTACCCAATCCCAGCAAACGATGACGCAATCCGCGCTATCGAACTTCTCACAGCTTTGATGGCAGACGCAGTAGCAGAAGGTCTTCTTGCTCGTGGTGGCAAGGGTGCTAATGCAGCAGCTGCACAGCAGCCACTTGCTGAGTGGGAAACTGAACTCTTGAAGTCTGATGCAGCTAACGAAGCTGCTCCAGCTCAAGCAGAAGCTGAAGCAGCTCAGGCTGAGTAAAAAAGAAATTTTTCAGGTTTTGAGGAGATAAAAATGGCACAGATTACTGCTGCTCTTATTAAGGAAGTGCGTGACGCTACAGGCGCAGGCATGATGGACGTTAAGAAGGCTTTGACTGAAGCTGAAGGCGACATTGCACGCGCAAAGGAAATCATCCGTGCAAGCGGTATTAAGGCTGCTGGTGCACGTGAAGGTCGTAAGGCTCAGGAAGGTCTTATTGCTTCTTCCGTAGCTAACACAGCAGAAGGTCAGACTGGTTACGCGGTTGAGCTTAACTCTGAGACTGACTTCGTAGCAAAGACTGATGCTTTCGTAGAGCTCGGTGATACCGTTGTAGCAGCTGCTCAGGCAGCAGATGCTCGCAATGAAGAAGCAGTTTTGGCAGCATCCACCGATGCTGGCACTGTGAAGGACACCATTGACGAAGCAGGTGCACTCTTCCACGAGCACGTAAAGCTCGGTCAGGTTGCATCCGTAAGCGGTCCACACGTAGAAGTTTATGCTCACCGCAAGTCTGTGGAACTTCCACCATCTATCGTTGCTATGGTGGCAACTGATGAAGCTGGTGCTGAAGTTGCTCACGAAGTTGCTTTGCAGATTTCTGCTATGGCTCCACAGTGGCTTACCCGCGAAGATGTTCCAGCTGATGTTGTGGAATCCGAAAAACGCGTAGCTACCGAAAAGTCTTTGGCAGAAGGCAAGCCAGAAGCAATCGTTCCAAAGATTGTTGAAGGTCGCATGAACGCTTTCTACAAGGAAGTTGTTCTGCTCGAGCAGGCATATGTGAAGGATCCATCCAAGACCATCGGTGACCTGTTCAAGCAGGTTGGTGGCCAGGCTGTTGCCTTTGCTCGCGTAGAAGTTGGTAAGGGTGAAGACGCTGAGTAAGCGTTAAAACTTTACTCAACACTCAACATGAAGCACTTTGGGGGCAGACACTTTCGGGTGTCTGCCCTCTTTGTTGTTTTTTATGCTGAGTCTCGGGGTTTAAGTTGTTGATACCCGCACGTGTTGATCATAAAATGCCTAACGTGGCAGGTCATATGTAAGCTCGCAACGAATTGATCGAGTGTTTTTTATCCGAGTGCTGTATCGTACATAGCTATCAATAGCTTTACTCGTTACAGCTATCAGAGCCTCTAAACCAGTGCTGGTAAAAGCTTTACCATGTACAGCTAACGTCTGCTGTGTAAGTTGCAACAGAAAACGCGCTCATCTTCGCCTCCATAGCACGCGCGGAAAACAGTTAGTGTAACCAGCTGTGTCAGTACCGCCATATCAAGACACACGTCGGTAAGACCTACCAATCACACGAGCCCTGACACCCCTCTATACACGAGCGCTTTCGTAGCTTTTTCTCTATAGTGCACGCAACACCCTTGTAGGGGCGAAAAGGTAGACTTAAAACAATTTTGTATGCTGACGAAAGGAACGTCATAGTGAGTGCACAGCGTCGCGTTTTACTGAAGCTTTCCGGTGAAGCTTTTGGCGGAGGTTCTGTGGGAATTGACACACAGATTATTAGCCGTATTGCTCAGGAAATCCACACTGCAGTAAATAAAGGTGTGCAAGTAGGAATTGTTGTTGGCGGCGGTAATTTCTTCCGTGGTGCAGAACTCAGTCAAGCAGGTTTGGAACGTAGCCGTGCTGACTACATGGGTATGCTTGGAACAGTTATGAACTGCTTGGCTTTGCAAGACTTCCTCGAGCAGGAGGGACAGCCAACACGGGTGCAAACTGCTATTACTATGGGGCAGGTAGCAGAGCCTTACATTCCGCTTAAAGCTATTCGTCATATGGAAAAGGGACGTGTGGTTATTTTCGGTTCAGGTGCGGGTATGCCATACTTCTCCACAGATACTGTTTCTATTCAGCGCGCTCTTGAAATTGGTTGCGAAGAAGTTCTTATGGGAAAGAATGGGGTAGATGGTGTGTATACTGCTGATCCTCGTAAAGACCCATCAGCAACTTTGCTTCGTCATGTGAGTTTTAACCGAGCTTTAGTTGATAATTTAGCTGTTATGGACGCTTCTGCATTATCTATGGCTCGCGATAACAATATGCATATTCGCGTATTTGGTTTGGAAACACCAGGAAACGTCACTGCTGCATTAACTGGTGAAAATATCGGTACGATAGTATCGAACGAAGAATAAAGAATACAGGTATTCTGAGAAATCAAGAATTCTATATACCCAAAGAAAGAGGATAAGATGGCAACAATCGTTGATCAAGCTCGTGAACAGATGAAAAAGACCGTTGAATCTACTCAAGAGAATTTTGCTGGTATTCGTACTGGTCGTGCAAACCCAGCATTTTTGAACCCAATTATGGTTGATTATTATGGTGCTCCAACACCGTTGAAAGCTCTAGCTACCATCGGTGTTCCTGACGCACGCACCTTGGCTGTAACTCCATTCGACGCTTCCCAAGCTAATGTTGTGGAGAAGGCTATTCGCGATTCTGATTTGGGAGTTAACCCTCGTCGTGACGGCAATGTTATTCACGTAACCATGCCAGAGCTGACTGAAGAGCGTCGCAAGGAATACGTAAAGATTGCTCGTACGAAGGCAGAAGACGGCAAGATTGCTGTGCGCAATATTCGTCGTAAGACAAAAGAAAATATTGACGCTGCTATTAAAGATGGCGATTTCGGAGAAGACGAAGGTAAGCGTTTGCTTAAGGATTTGGAAGACGCTACAAAGAAGATTACTGATGAAATCGATACCATGTTAGCAAGCAAGGAAAAAGAAATTCTGTCCGTCTAAGAAATTCTATCTGTCGGATGCATGCTTGGCTTATATAAGTTCATGCTTAAATGGCAATTCGTACTTGGAAGACTAGAAAAGACTAAAAGATAACGAGCATCGTCTGTTTCAGGTACGGATTGCTGGATTTTTTGGGTTAAATTACGATGAATAGTATTGCTCAGGACTACCCAGATGAAACGAATGACGCAGACTTGTGCTACGAAGCGATATTGAGCTTGAATGAGTAAGTTGATGCTGAATCTAACTTGTGTGGTAAGGCTCTTGTCTCAGGTGCGGAGGGGTGAGCTGCGATTAAATGAGTATGACTCTATACAGTAGCTCTCATGTGTGAGCTTGTTCTGGCGCTCGTCACGAATATGGGCATCATGCTAAAGCTCGTACCGAGATAGAATTTCAGTAGGTTAAGCGAGAATATTACTGTTGCGATATATTGCAGAAGTATCAGTAGGATTTCATACGTTAGGACTTATACGTTTATCCTGAAAATGCGGAGGTCTCAGTGCTCTTGCCTTAGTTATGCTGGAATCAAGCAGATGAACTGAGGCAAGCAGTATTGACGAGGAGAACACGATGACACATACTTCACCAACGAATCAACCACAAGAAAACGCGCTTGATGCTATAAATAAACGCACGGGGCGTAATATGGTGCAGGCTGTGGCAACAGGTGCTCTGCTCGTTGCCATGGTTGTGGGAAGTTTGGTTTTTGAAAAACAGATTTTCTTAGCTCTGGTTATTGTTTTCGTTGCTATTGCTCTGTGGGAGTTGCGTGTTGACTTTGCAGTCATTGGCATACGCATTCCTATTGTGGCATTGTGGATTATGAGCACAGCCACTATGCTCGCCACATTCTATCTTCCCGGGGTTTCTCATACCGTTGTGGCTGCAATCGGTTGTTTACTTACAGCTGCTGTTGTGGCTCTTATCTCAACGATTGTGCGTAGCAATCATCAGGGAGTAGACAAAGCGGTGGCTAAAAAACGAGTGCACCCTCATTCGCAAGTATCTGCGCGTGAACCGAAAACTATGACGCATGTAGGAGCGTCTTTGCTTGCCGTTTTCTATGTTACGGTTCTTGCCAGCTTTATTGTTCTGCCGCTGACAAGAGACCATCCTGTAGCTTTTGAATTTATGATTATTTTCTTGCCTTCACTGGGTGATATTGGTGGGCTTATTTTCGGCGCAGCTTTTGGCACGCATAAGTTATCTCCTCGAATTTCGCCTAAGAAGAGCGTAGAAGGCTTGCTTGGTTCTATTCTGTTTGCCGTCGTTGGATCCTTAGCTATAGGTTTCTTTACCTATTCCAGATCTGATTTTGTGATGCATCTTCCTGCATTGGTTATTTTGGGTGTGTGCGTCGCAATTGTAGGCCTTTTTGGTGATTTATGTGCTTCTATGCTCAAGCGAGATATGGGACTGAAAGATATGGGACATATCTTGGCTGGACACGGTGGCGTTTTAGATCGTGCAGACTCGATTTTGATGTGCGCACCAGTTATTTGTATGCTAGTAATGGCTTTTGGCTTGTAGGACGTGTGAAGGATAGTATGGCAATTCAGCGCGAACACGATTTAGGAAGTGGCATTACTGAGGGCGGCACTCAGGGTGCTTTTCGTGATGTTTTAGCAAAAAATCATTCCCGACGTGGTAAGGCTCCCTTACATTTAGTGGATATGACTGATGAACAGCGCAAAGAGGTAGCGGCTCAATTAGGCATGCCCGCTTTTCGCGTGAAACAGTTGGCCCAGCATTATTTTGCGCATGGAGATACAGACGTTCATAATTATTCTGATTTCCCTGCTCGCTTTGCTGACGTTGCGAAAGAAGCATTTTTCCCTACACTGATTGAACCGGTGGCTGAACAAGAAGCCGATAATGGCGAGACGATTAAAACTTTGTGGCGTCTTTTCGACGATTCGCGCATTGAATCGGTGTTGATGAAGTATCCGACGCGCACTACGCTGTGTATTTCCAGCCAAGTGGGGTGTGGTATGGATTGTCCATTTTGCGCGACGGGGCGATTGGGGCTGACGCGCAATATGTCCGCTGGAGAAATCGTGGAGCAAGTGCGCATTGCTGCATACCAATGTGCGCACGGCCGGTTGCCAGGCGGTTCAACACGTTTAAGCAATATTGTTTTTATGGGCATGGGCGAAGCTTTAGGTAACTATAAGGCAATGATGACGGCTATTCGTCAAATTAGTGCTTTACCTCCTGAAGGTTTAGGTATTTCTGCACGTAATATAACGCTGTCTACCGTTGGTGTTGTTCCGGGTATACGTAAGCTTATTAATGAGCATATTCCTGTACGCTTAGCTGTTTCTTTACACGCGCCAAGCGATGAATTACGCAACGAACTCGTACCTATGAATAAGCGTTTTAATACTACCCAGGTTTTGGATGCAGCGCATGATTACTATCTGAGCTCAAAACGTCGCGTCAGTATTGAGTATGCGTTAATGCGCGGTATTAACGATCAAGCTGAACATGCCAAGCTATTAGCTAAGCGTTTGAATCATTATGGTGACGATTGGGTGCATGTTAATCCTATCCCTCTTAATCCTATTGAAGGATCCAAGTGGACGGCTTCTAAGCCAGAAGATGAGCAACGCTTCATAGAAATTCTTCGCAGCGCGGGTATTTCTGCTACTTTACGCGATACTCGAGGAAGCGATATTGATGGAGCCTGCGGTCAGTTAGCAGCTAAAGAATTAGCGAATAATTTAGTAAGCCGTTCTTAAACGTGCTTGAATAGCTCAAGGAGAAGTATGTCTATTGCAGTGCGCGTTATTCCGTGCTTAGACGTGGATGCAGGTCGCGTGGTTAAGGGTGTGAATTTTCAGAACCTGCGCGATGCCGGAGACCCTGTTGAATTAGCACGTGAATATTATCGACAGGGTGCTGATGAACTGACCTTTCTCGACGTTACTGCGTCAAGTAAAGGACGCGAAACAACGTGCGATATGGTACGCCGTACAGCTGAAGAACTGTTTATACCGTTGACTGTTGGCGGTGGCGTGCGCACAGTAGAAGATGTAGATAAGCTTTTGCGTTGCGGAGCCGATAAAGTAGGAGTGAATACTGCTGCTATTAATGATTCTGATTTAATTAGTCAGGTAGCAGATCGTTTTGGCGCTCAGGTTTTAGTTCTGTCTATTGATGCTCGTCGTGAAAATAACCCTGACGGCTCTAGGCACACACAATCTGGGTATGAAGTAACCACAATGGGAGGAAAACATCGAACAGGTATTGATGCCGTAGAATGGGCACAAAAAGCGGCTGAATTAGGAGCCGGCGAGATTCTGCTCAATTCTATGGACGCAGATGGCACTCAAGATGGCTTCGATATTGAAATGATTCGCGATGTTCGGTCTGTGGTGTCGGTACCGATCATTGCCAGCGGTGGCGCAGGACGAGTAGAAGATTTCCCTCCAGCTATTGAAGCAGGAGCAGATGCTGTGCTCGCGGCATCTGTTTTCCACTTCGGACAGTTAACTATTGCACAAGTAAAAGAGGAATTGCGCAATAACGGACATGAGGTACGGTTATGACGTTAAGTGTAGAAGAAATCGCACAGCGCCTCAAACACGATGACAAAGGCTTAGTTGCTACAGTTATTCAGCAGTATGATTCTGGTCGTGTGCTGATGGTGGGGTATATGAATGACGAGGCATTACATCGTACCTTGACGCAAGGCAGAGTTACGTTCTGGTCTCGCTCACGGCAGGAATACTGGCGTAAGGGCGATACTTCTGGTCATGCGCAGTACGTGAAAAAGATCGAGATTGACTGTGACGGTGATGCTCTTCTCATTCAAGTAGACCAAGTAGGAGCTGCTTGTCACACAGGAGAATACTCGTGTTTCGACACTGGTGGTCAGTTAGAAGCTTATGTAGGTACAGCTGAGTAGTCTCGACATTAGAAGAACACAGTATTGTGAGGACACTTTCATGAACTTAGCATTCATTCCTTCACCATCAATATCCAGTTTTAATATTGGTCCGGTGACCATTCGCTTCTATGCTTTGGCTATTCTCATTGGTCTATGCGTAGCAGTGTGGCTGACTACTGTGCGTTGGAAAAAGTTGGGAGGATCTTTCGACCAGATTATTGACGTTACCCTCGTAACTGTTCCATCGGGAATTATTGGCGCACGTTTATATCATGTTTTTACCACCCCTGAGCTGTATTTTGGTAAAAGTGGCAATCTAGGCGATATTCTGCGCATTTGGAATGGTGGTCTAGGCATTTGGGGAGCAGTTGTGCTCGGATCTCTTGCTGTATGGGCATGGTGCCGTTACAAGAAATACTCTATGGCATTATTAATGGATGCAGTCGCCCCAGGTCTGCTGATTGCCCAGGGTATAGGACGTTTAGGAAACTGGTTCAATCAAGAACTATACGGTGCACCAACCACGCTACCATGGGGGTTGAAGCTCAATTCCCACGCATCGGCTATAGGTTCAGCTCAAGCTTGCTATGATGGCACGTCTTGCCCGAGCCTGTACGACAATCTTTACCATCCAACCTTCTTGTATGAGATGTTATGGAATTTCTTAGGTGCCGGCTTGCTCTTATGGCTTGGATCTAAGATTACTGCACGCTTTAAAGCTGGCACTCAGTTTGCTCTGTACGTTATGTGGTACACAGCAGGACGCACGTGGATTGAAATGCTTCGCATTGATCGCTCCCATGAATTCCTCGGATTACGATTGAACGTGTGGGTTGCTTTATTGACTTTCATTACTGGCGTTATCGCATTTGTTGTGATTCAAAAGTGTAATCCTCAAACGAGCAATCTTCAGACTCGCCTAGCTCACGTTACTGAGTTAGAAAATAAAGTAGCTTCTGGAGATTTAACGAGCCGCCAGTTGCGCGCTCAGCTTGACGAGGAATCTCTGGAAGAAAAGCGTGAACTCAAGCAAAAGCAAGCTGAAGATCTCGATCAGAAAAAGATTCATGCTGAAGCCGAGAAATCTTTGTATGAACAAGCTAAGGCTTTGGTTGCTAGCAATCATAAAAATGCAAAACATAGCAGCGAATCCCAAGAATCCGAAGAATCTTCAGAATCTAAGAAAACGCAAAACTGAAAGACATCTCCGTCTGTCTTTCACCATAAAATGAGGAACTATGACTATTCAAATTGCACCAAGTATTTTATCTGCTGATTTCGTCAACCTCGAGAGCGAACTTAACGCAATCGCTACCGCTGATTTAGTTCACGTCGATGTTATGGATCACCATTTTGTTCCTAACTTGACTTTGGGTGAGCCAATCGTTAAGCGTATTTGTGAAGTAAGCCCTATTCCTGTAGATGCTCATTTGATGATTGAAGATCCTGATCGTTGGGCACCAGAATTTGCTAAGGCTGGCGCAGATTCTGTAACCTTCCATATGGGTGCCGCTCATGCTCCTGTACGTTTGGCTCGACAGCTTCATGATATGGGAGCTAAGGCATGCTTCGCAGTTCGTCCAGCAGAACCGGTAGAGCCAATTTTCGATATTCTCGAAGAATTCGACATGATTTTGATTATGACGGTGGAACCTGGTTTCGGCGGTCAGAAATTCTTAGACAATCAGATGAATAAGGTTCGCCGTTTACGAGACGAAATTACACGCCGCGGTTTAAGCACCAAGATTCAGGTAGATGGTGGTGTAAGCCCATCTACAGCAGCTATCGTAGCAGAAGCAGGCGCAGACGTGCTGGTTGCAGGTTCGGCAGTCTACGGTGCAGATAATCCGGCTGAAGCTATTGCAGCGATCCGTCAAAAAGCAGAGGAAGCATTCCGCGCATGAAAACATTTGAAGAACTCTTTACTGAATTAAGCGCAAAAGCGGCTGAAGGCACTGAAGGCTCTTTAACCGTGGACGAGCTGAATAAAGGCACTCATTTTATTGGCAAGAAAATCTTGGAAGAAGCAGGCGAGACCTGGACAGCAGCCGAATATGAAGGTGCTGCACGCACTGCTGAAGAAATGAGTCAGCTCATTTATCATGTGCAAGTCATGATGATTAAAAAAGGTATTTCTTTAGAGGACCTCTACAAGTACCTCTAAATTGTGAACAAAAGATAGGGAAGACGCATGTTAAAAATTGCTGTACCGAATAAGGGTATGCTGTCTGAACCAGCGTGGGATTTGCTTAAAGAAGCAGGCTACCGTCTGCGTACTAATGCACGCCAACTGGTAGTAGAAGACCCTAATAACGGTATTCAACTTTTTTACTTGCGTCCTCTCGACATCGCAGTTTATGTTGGAAGCGGCATTATTGATTTAGGTATTACTGGTCGCGATATGCTGCTGAATTCCGAAACAGATGCGATTGAGCAGATGCCTTTGGGCTTTGGAGACTCAACTTTCCGTTTTGCAGCTCCAAATGAGAGCAATATTATGACTGTCGAGGATTTGGATGGTAAACGCATTGCCACCTCCTTCGACAAAGTTGTTGCCGATTATATGGAAAACCTCGGCTTGAAGGCACGTATTGTCCATCTTGATGGGGCAGTAGAATCCTCAGTTCAGCTTGGTGTGGCAGATGCAATTGCCGATGTTGTGTCTACGGGAACTACTTTACGCAATGCAGGTTTGCGTATTTTTGGTGATCCAATAGTGACGTCGGAAGCCATTGTGGTGCGCTCTCCACGCATTGCTGAAAATAATCCTGAACTTGTTGTTTTCCAGCGCCGCCTCAAGGGCGTTTTAACTGCACATAATTACGTGCTCATGGATTACGATATTCCTGTATCGAAAGTGGGGACAGCAGTAGCGATTACGCCTGGATTTGAATCGCCTACAGTGTCTCCTCTGCATGATTCACAGTGGGTAGCTGTGCGCGCTATGGTTCCACGTTCCGAAGTGAATATACTGATGGATCAGCTCTATGAAGTAGGTGCTCGCGCTATTATTATTACAGGAATTCAAGCTTCACGCATGTAGAGGATCGGATTGGCTGCAGAGAAAACACACGATACGGATACAATGACAGATGAGACTTTACTATTAAAGCCAAGTAATAGGATTATTACATGGCCAAATTTTGTGAGCCTCATTCGTCTTTTGACTATTCCGTTGATTGCGATTCAGATTACTCAAGGTCATCTTTTTATCGGCTTAATCGTTTTGGCTATATCCGCTTTAACCGATGGCATAGATGGATTTTTAGCACGACGATTAAATCAGATTACGAAGCTCGGTCAGATTCTTGACCCGATTGCCGACCGTCTTCTTATTGTCAGCTCTATCTTAGCTTTGGGATTTGCAGGTTTCCTGCCATGGTGGTTCATTATTGTGGTGGGATTACGCGATTTTATTTTGGGTGTGCAGATTATTGTTCTGGCACAGTATGATTACGGTCCGCTTCCTGTGCATTTTGTGGGAAAAACAGCCACAGCAATGATTATGACGGATATTCCTGTTCTAATGATCTCAGGTATGGGGCAATCTTGGATTTTTAACGCATTAGAGAATTTTGGAGTAGCTCTTGCGATCTGGGGAGTAGCACTTTACTGGGTTGCTGGTGTTATTTATATTAAGCAGGGGATGAGGCTTATTCGCCAGGCTCACGAGGAGAAACGTGATGGAGAATAAGCCTTCACCCGTTCCTAGTGTTATTCCGCCGCAGTTAAGCGAAGAAGCGCAGCAGCGTTCACGTGTTACTTTTTCCAGTGATGCCGGAAAACTCAGTAAAAGACGCATCGAAACGCGCTCATCACAAAACTCACAGTCAGCGCGTTCGCAGTCGCGCAGAACTCCCAAGTCCTCTCAATTATTAGAGGACTTAATGCGCCATCCGCTCGATCCTCTTTTTGAGGACGCTACTTTAACAGCGCATACAATATCGCGTACACAGCGCATTATTACGCATATTATTTCTTTTATTCTGTGCGTGGTTGTAGGTTTTGGCAGCTCTCAAGCAGTACGGATCTTACGGGGTCAATCTCGAGAAAAAGTGCGTGCACAATTAGCAGCGCAACTTGTTGCTACTACAAAAAATGCACAAGACCTCGAAAATACTGTTAAAAAACAGCAAAAAGAACTGCTCAATCTTACGCGACAAACGAAAAACGAAGCTAATACTATCAGTAAAATACGTGATTCCTATATTCTTACCGCACAGTCAGCAGCGCGAGGTTCGGGTATAACGATGACGCTGACTAATCCGAGCACGGATGATTCAGCGACCAAAGGACGTGTTACAGATGGTCAGTCAAACGCATTAGTAAGCGATGCGCAATTGCAATATATTTTATCTTTGCTCTGGCAAGCAGGTGCTGAAGCTATCAGTATTAATGATGTGCGTATAGGACCTCAAACTGCTGTACGTTCAGCTGGAGGCACTATACTGGTGGGTATTACGGCAGTGCAAAGCCCTTACGCAATTCGCGCTATTGGTAATGCACAGATTATGCAGAATGCTGTGGATTCCTCACGTATAGCTTCTATACTGTTCACCCCGATTGGAGTTTCTATGACAGTTACTCACAGCAAAGTTCTCGACCTTCCTGCGGCAAATGCTGTGAGTATTGAACGAGCACGAAAGGAGTAACTATGGCAGCAGTATTGGGTATTATTGTTGGCGTTGTTGCTGGCATTTTTGTTCGAACAGATGTTCCTGTATGGCTTCAACCATATTTGCCAATTATGGTCGTAGCTGCTTTAGACGCATTACTTGGAGCTGCACGCTCTTTCTTTGAACGTAATTTTTCTGACCGAGTTTTTGTTATTTCCTTTATTTCTAACGTTGGTACTGCAGTGCTGTTGGTTTATATTGGAACGTTGCTAGGAGTAAGCTCGCAGTTAACTACTGCAGTTATTGTGGTTCTTGGTATTCGTATCTTCTCGAATGTGTCGGCTATTCGACGCTTTATCTTTAGATCCTAGGCAGGGTAGATATGGTAGGAGATACTCAGCGCGACTCAAAGCCTGAAGCAGACGAAATTCAGACAGGCGTTTTTCCCGCAGTTGAAAAACGTTCACCTCGAGGAAGCAATACCCGTGTAATTTCCTCATGGAGCGAGTTTGCTCATGCTATCCGTACGAATCGTCATGCGCGAGGGGCTATTAGTTCCCTTATTTTGCTATGTTTGGGAGCATCGGTAGGTTTTGCATTTATGGTTCAGCAACGCATTACCGATACGTCGTATACATCACTGAGCGAGTCAGAACTTGTTACTCTTTTAAGTGAAACAGATAATCAAATCTCGCGACTTGAAAGTCAACGTTCTCAGCTCAGTCAGCAGTTGCAGTCCATTCAATCAGCAGCAGATAAACAAAAAGAAATTGAACGCGTTGTGCAGGAAAATAAAGATGCCAACGATATTTTGAGTGGACGTGTAGCAGCTCGAGGTGAAGGTATTACTATTACAGTAACGCAGGGAACTAAGAAAAAAATTTCTGCCGCAGCTTTATATACGTTGATTGAAGAACTACGCAATGCCGGAGCAGAGGTTATTCAAATTGGCAATGTTCGTGTGGTCACCTCCACATATATTGTTGATACCGAATCAGGATTAATGAGTGACGGCCAATATCTGAGTGCGCCGTACACGATTAAAGCAATAGGAGACCCCTCCAACCTCCAAAATGCTGTGGATATTAATGGTGGAATAGATTCATCACTGCGCGTGAATTACGGAGCGAGAGTTGTGGTCAAGCAAGCTAACGAGGTAAATATTACTGCGCTGGCTAACAGTTTTGAATATAAGTACGCCCAAACAGTAGAATAAGAGTTATGGTTATTTCAATTCCGACAGCCGGAGAGACAACAAGTATTGGTTTACCAGCTATAACAGTTCCTGTTACAGCTACGGGGGAGCGCCCATTAACGCAGGAAGATATGAACACGATTGCTCAGCTTTCTGATACATCCGCTTTACTGATTGCAACACGCGGAGCAGATGGAGCACGTTATCTTTTGGATGCAGACGTTATTACTGCAGGACGTGATGCGGCCAGCGATATTGTGCTCGACGATAACACTGTATCGCGTGAGCATACGATTTTTAAGCGCTCAGGAAGTGTTTTTACTGTTGAAGATGCAGGAAGCTTAAACGGTACTTATGTGAACCGTGAACGCGTTGATTCTGCACGCCTGAACAGCGGAGATGAGATTATTATCGGGCGTTTCCGCTTTGCTTTCTTCACAAAGTCTCCAGCTGTTGTGCAGTAAGTCAACACAATCAACACATTTCTCGCTCTACAATATGTACTAGAAAAAATGTGAAAGTTGGGGTTATGGAAGAAACAGAACGTCCACAGTTAAGTTTGCATGTGCGGTTATCTGAACGTCAGGATTTGAGTAATTATAATGCCATTCAGGGTACACTTTTTACTCTTGATGGTAATCGTGAAGAGGTGGGGTACAGGGGAGTAGTAGCCTCTAAAGTTGCCGGTATCACCTATCGCCAGCTCGATTATTGGGCACGCAAACATATTGTGGAACCGAGCATTACCCCATCGACAGGCTCTGGTTCACGTAGGCTATATTCTTTTAAAGATATTATTATTTTAGCTGTAGCGAAGAAATTGCTCGATACGGGTGTGAACCTCAATAATGTGACCACAGCTTTGAGCTATTTGAGTACCAGCAGCATGGATAAGCTTGAAACAGCCATTATTGTGTCTGATGGTATGCATATTTTTGAATGCACAAGCGAAGCTGAAATGCTTGAATTATTGCGTGCGGGTCATGCTGTATTTGGCATTTCCGTGGGTGTTTTGTATACCGAAATTACTGAAGCGTTACGCAATGAAGAATCTTCTCAGCCAGAGAATGCTGCGCCACGAGTACGCAATAATTCAGTACAAACTATTGATGAGTTAGCGCAGCATCGTATGCGTCGCAAATTGGAATTACAGCAGCGTGCATTACATCAAGCACAAGTTGGTTAAGTAATTTTTATAAACAAAACCGCTGAAACTCTTGAGAGAAGGATCAGCGGTTTTGTTTATCTAAACGTATTCAGTAATCACATCATATCAAATCTGACATAACGTACATTATCGGGATAATCTTAATTATTATTGAAAGCTTTTTCTACAGCCTCAACAAGATCATCTACTGTTGGAGCAACAACATCACAGTTATGTTCTTCGAACTCACCTTCAGCCGCATAACCCCATCCAGCGCCGATAGCTGGAATACCGTTTTCGTGAGCGCCATCAATATCTGTCCAACGATCGCCAACCATAACTGCACGGTCGCCGTCATCGTCGCTGTAATGGATTTTCTCGAATACGTAGCGGATAATTTCATTCTTGTGTAAACGGCTGGTATCTGAGCCGCCTGTAGCTCCAAATATTCCTGTTACGAGATATTCCAAACCAATATGTTCACACAGCAAAATTGCTTCACGCTGAGGTTTTGCTGTACATACCACGAGCATATAGCCCATCTCGCGCAATTTTTGGAGCTGACCTAAGTATCCGAAATACATGCGGCTCAAATACAGTCCAGGAATAAGCTGCCCAGGGCTTTGAGGGTCGTCGAAATATGGCTTGGTATAAGACTCACGGAAGAAATCAACAGCTTCCTGAGCATTGTCTTCAAAGCCGTGTGTGCTAAAGGAATCAAGCAATGGCGGGCCAATAAAAGTATTTAACTCGTCATCTGTAGGTAGCGGCTTATTGAAATGCTCGAAAGTCAAGCGCACAGATGCCAAAATACCTGGATGGGATTCAACTGTTGTACCGTCAAGGTCAAGTAAAACAATGCGTCGATTACTCATAATCTGGGAACCATCCTTCACGCTTCATTTGTAAACGCTTTTCAAGTAAAGTCTTGAGCTCTTCTGGTGTACGCCTTTCTAGTAACATATCCCAGTGAGTTCGTGTTGGCTTGGTAATTTCATTTGGCTCTTCGTCTTCTGCATTTTCCAGCTTTGCGGTTTGACCGCAACGGCATTCCCACTCTAATGGTGGTTCTGCTTCAGAAGATAAAGGCAAAATTGTTTTATGTCCGTGTGGACATACATAACTCACATCGGTGCGGTCTGCGAACTCGACGTTATCGTCAGATTCGAGAGATTTTGCACCAATGCTCATACCACGAAGGCTACGCTCTGCCATACATTTTCTCCTTAGTTATTCCCTATCTACCGTACAAAACACAGCAGACTGAAGTATTATTCCTGTAGCTGTTAAATCGGATTTAATGCTACAATACCGTGATTAATCACATCATAAGCTTCATTAGCTACTCGCGAGAGATCATCGTTGCCGAGAATGATGCCGATATGAGCTAACTGTGTGAGTACATCACATGTACGATTACAGCTACGCACGAAATCTCCTGCTGTTAAATCTGGTGCGTTGCGTAAGACATCAGTAAGAGGCTTCTCACTAACCCAATCAAACATGACTTCTACAAGACCAAAATCAATATCTGCGTTCGTATCCAAATCAAAGGATTCACACATGAACTGCAATTCCTTATCTATGACTTTAATGCGGTTAACTGTAGTAGCTAGCACTCCCCTCGCTCCACCTGGATAATGTGAAGGTTCACGAGTTGATCCATATCGAGATTCATAGACAAAAGCTGCCATCAGTGCAGCACATTCTTGGGCATCGAGATTGTTAAAAATTCCCTCGTCAATGCACTGAGCGAGTAATAAATCATTTTCGCTATACACGTGACGCAGTAAATCTCCGCGTTGTGTGAGTTCTAGCTCTCCCCTAGAACCTTCGCGAAGATAATCCAAGTGAGTTAGTACTGAACAAATACGGTCAAAATGACGAGATACGGATTGCGTACGAGAAGCTACTCGGTTTTCTAAATGCTCCAATTCTCGTGTTTGACGAGCCCAGCGATGACCCCAACGCACATGATCAGAAAAATCAGGACAATTTTTGCACGAATGGGTTTTTTCCTTATTTTTCAGAACAGCAAGTTTCTTATCTAACTGGGCAAAAGCCTTTTTGCGCTGCGATTCAGAGCGGAAAACCGTAGATTTAAGAATACGACGGTCATGCTTTTCGATATCGGAAATTTTCATACGAATACGCATAAAGTCTTCGAAATCGCCCATATCGCAGTGCATTGCTTCACTATACGAGCCCACGATGCTGCGTGTTTCTTCTAAGGTGGCGACCAAACTGTCTGCAGAAGCATTTGCTTCCCATTGAGCGAAAGAATGATCTAAAGTAGCTCGTGACTGTTCTAAAGTATGCGTATGCAAAAGGTTTACAGCCATGTTAAAAGTAGGCGTAAAACTTGAGTGTAAAGGATATACACGCTTCGAAGCTAAATTAGCTGCAGCTGCCGGCACAAAATCTTGGTGATCTACGACTACAGCATGCCCAATAATATCAATACCACGACGACCTGCACGTCCAGTAAGCTGCGTGAACTCGCCAGGAGTCAGATTCACATGTCCTACCCCATTAAATTTCACGAGTTTTTCTACAATAACGCTACGTGCTGGCATATTAATACCTAAAGCCAAAGTTTCTGTAGCGAAAACAACTTTAATAAGACCTTGCTCAAAAAGAGCTTCAACGATATGACGGAAAAGTGTAATCATGCCCGCGTGATGTGCCGCAAATCCCAACTCTAGAGCTGCTAAGAAGTGATGGAAATGCAGAGCTTTCTTCTCATCAGCGCTCAGTTGACCATCAATCATCTCGTTAACAACCGAGCGGATACGATGAACTTCTTGCGGCGTTGTCAGCTCTAAACCTGCTTGCAAGCACTGCTGAACAGCTTTATCACAGCCTGTTCGAGAGAAAATAAAATAAATTCCCGGTAGCATACCAAGAAAGTCAAGTTCGTCTACAACCGCCCACCTTTTCGGCGTGTAATGGCGTATAGGTGCCGGAAGAGCGCGCGAACGTTTTCTGCCATGATTGTCCAGTCCGAAAGATTTACGGTTTCGACTTGCTGCTTCACGACGTGCTTGATCATCTAAATTCGCTAAAGCTTGAACAAGCGAACGGTTAATTTTAGTGGATTGAGGGCTTTGATACAGGTCAAAAACCTGCGGTTCTTTACGTGCAGATTCTTGAAGCAGAACATGCTGTAACAGCGGAACAGGTCGTGTTTCTGACATAATCAGCGCAGTATCTCCTCGCACAGAGCGAATCCACGCAGTAAAATCCTCAATATTCGACACTGTTGCAGATAAGCCAATAATTTTAACAGTATCTGGTAAATGAATAATAACTTCTTCCCATACTTGGCCGCGCATACGGTCAGCAAGGTAATGAATTTCATCAAGAACCACGTATCTTAAAGCGTTGAGTGTGCTTGATTTTTCATAGAGCATATTGCGCAACACTTCAGTAGTCATAACGACAATATCTGCTTCGGAATTAATAGAGACATCGCCGGTGAGCAGCCCTACCCTATCTTCACCATATGCGGCAGCCAGCTCATGGAACTTCTGATTACTTAAAGCTTTAATTGGCGTCGTATAGAATGCCTTCACATTACGTTGCTGCGCCAAGAAAATAGCGAAGTCTGCTACAACAGTTTTGCCCGCTCCTGTAGGCGCTGCTACTAAAACATTCTGATTATTTTCGAGTGCTTGGCATGCATCACGTTGAAAATCATCGATATCGAAACTTAAAGACTGAGAAAAAAGCCCTGTTAGGCTTTTACGCTGTTTTTGGGATGCCTGGAAAGCAGCATAACGCTGTGCAGGACTTAGTTGTTCTTCGGACATAGACCCTTAATCTGTATTAGTCTAGATTAGTATTAAGTCGAGCACGTTCATCGCTAATCTGCGCTGCTTGCTCCAACTGCTCGCTCATCTGTTCGAGATCTTTCTGAGAGTAGCTCGTCCAGCGGTTAAAAGCTTTTTCATGACGTAATGAACGTGCTATATGCTTCTTCTCTACTGCTTCGCGCGTCCTGGCATACCTATCCGCCGCATCAGTCAGCGGCCTAGTGAAGAATGGCACAGAGTCGTCCAGAGCAGCATCGCGCTCCTGTGGACTCATGCGCCCCATAATCTGCCCCACTTCGTCGGCAGTGCTACCAACTTTCGCAAGTGCATCCAACCCGTGGCGTACAACGTAATACACTCCATACGCAAAGTTAGCGAAAAGGAAAATCCACAGTAGAATCCATACCCAGAACGGAACCATATTAATTCTCCTTATTCTTCACTAAAGCGCAAATAATTCTCAACCAGACAGACAGTATAAGTAGCAACTGGAAAGCCACTATCGCAAGTCAGCCATTGAACAGACGCTACAACTCACTAAGCAACCCAATCAACACAAATCCTACCAACTCACTCAGCTTGCGTATTCATGCTAAGCTCATGCTCCGCACGAGCAATGCACATGGACTGCAAGGTTGCAGGACCCACCGCAGTAATGTGGCGTGCGTGGGCAATGCAGAAAGCAACAAACCATGAGTCGGAGGAAACAGTCAGGTGCACTTTCTGTCCTTCACCGGAATCCTCAACCTTAGCGTCTGGAAGATTCAAAATAAATGGCAAATTCTTCTGCGCGGTCACAAAGACTGCTGGAGTACCATTTTCGAAACTCCACTCCCTCAGTTCTGCTAATGGAACATCAGGAATATCAATGTCATGGCTTGGCTCCACACTTTCCACGCGACCAATACGAGCTAAACGTAATGTTTGCCATTGAGCGGAAGCTTCGTTACGAATTGGTGTGTGGCGTGGTGAATCAGCATCATATGAACGAGTGCTTGGTTCTTTACGATCTTCGTCGCTTACGCCAGTCCATACAGCTGCGTAATACACGCCCTCATCAACGTAAATCTGTGCAGGTGCAACAAGCTTATGGCGTGTGCGTCCGGCTCCATCAGTGTAATCCATATCGAGCAGTTTTCCACGCTCAATTGCATCATGTACTACCTGATAGCTAGCTGGTTCAAGTTCATAACCGGTCAAACTCAACCAAGCAGTAGAGTTCTGTGCAGCGTTATCGTTTTCTTCTTGCAAACGCTCAAACAAAACCTCAGCACTCTTACGGTAGCTTTCCGACATCAGCGGTGAATGAGCTAAATAGCTAACCGATGCTGTCAGCAAGCTCATATACTGAGCAGAAACGCCTGCCAAACGTTCTAATCCTAAGGAATTAGTAGCGGCAACAATACCTTCTGACTCCAGCAAAGACCAGTCAATATCAAAGAACTGACTTCCTGCTAACTCACCATCATCCGAAACGGTAGTTAAAGTGCCAATATCTTTGCGGATAATCTGAACGTTCTTCTTCTCCTCTTCTGGAGTATGCGGAACAGCAATAAAACGTTCAGCCAATTCGCTGAGCAAATATTCTTCGCCTAAATGAGCAGATAAGAACAACATAAGACGCAAACGGCGGTCTACTTCCGAACCTGTTTGGAAGGAAGACCCCTTACGTTCCGACTTAGAATCGCCATCCTCATCCTCGTTCTGTTCTTCAAGCTTCTTGCGCAACTCGCTGACAGCAATCAAGTTCTCAGACTCAGCAGGAACGGTTATCTCTTCAAACGCTACTGCCGCATTCAAACGACGAACGAAAGCATCAACTGCTTCCTGAGGGCTGACGATAGTTGCACCAGGATGTTCTAAGACGTACGAAGCCAAATCATCAGAATCTGTATACGCAACGTTAATATTCTCTCCGTCCACCATAACGGTAGCTGTAAAACGGCGAGAATCTACAACGCGCATGAGATTTTCAGGAATAGTTTGTGTGCCTAAACCAGGAGCTATCGAGTCTAAACCTAAACCAGGGGTTGGAGTTTGCGCAACATGAGGCTGAGTACGCGAAGCCTTGTGATTACGCCTATCTTCAGCCTTTTTTTCGTCCGACTTTGCAGACATAGCCAAAGAACGTGCCAAATAATTTGCTGCAGCTAAAATAGGTAGCTCTTCAGCTTCAAAGTGCATGCGAGTTCGAGGTTCGTCACCCAACTGCAGACGGTAGAATGCAAAATCCTGTCCCTCTGACTTGGAGGAATATTCAGGTTGACGAGATTCGATAGCAATGCCCATTGCGGTCAGCTTTGCGCGGTCACGTTGGAATTGCTTGGCAAAAGCTGCCTTCGCTGCTTGATCAGCTAATTCACCGTACGAATCAGCATACGCTTTCACACGTTGCGCTATTTGACGGGAAGTTAGCCATTGCGGGAATGCAGAAGATAAAACTGCTAATACGTCAAGTTCGTGCTTGCCCCACTTATCAGAAAATCGTCGCCTACCGTGAGAAGATCCTTCAGCCATCAGCCCTCGCGTTAATTTAAGTTGTTTATAACTCCGTCTATTATAGAGTACTTTTCTTGAAAATGCACCTTTACTGGACATTTTGGCGAATTGCGAAAAATTCGCGCTTAGTTCAGCTGATTTTTTAGGTATTTTCGTTCAGTAATGAAACAGCGATACTGCTGAAAATACTTGATTATAGCGGTTTTCCTGCGTGTGCGTATGGAGTATGCCGCGCGTATATACCGAAACTATTTTTATCTTTAGGTATCGCAACTTGAGATGTGTATGATGACTGACTTCTTATGAATGTTAACGCTATATTGCAAGCATGAAAGTTGTAGACGTTGAGTTGTGATATCGATTGTCCGTTCGGATTCGAGCGGGAAAAGACAACAGACGCAGGCTGATTTGTTCGCACAGTAATCTTGTTAGATTTTGTACACTAGGTCTTGGTAAGGCGTTGAATTTTGTTACACGCGTAATCCGAGAAATCCTTATACCAAAGTGCTCGTCAAACGCTGAAAGGTAGTTCCGCCACGAATTATGTAGAACGGTATATTCTGATTCGTGTGTTTTATCTTTCATAACTATCCATAGCACTACTCGTTAAAGCAGTT
This sequence comes from Alloscardovia sp. HMSC034E08, assembly GCF_001813415.1. Classification (NCBI taxonomy): domain Bacteria; kingdom Bacillati; phylum Actinomycetota; class Actinomycetes; order Bifidobacteriales; family Bifidobacteriaceae; genus Alloscardovia; species Alloscardovia sp. HMSC034E08. The sequence continues at coordinate 778,207 of NZ_KV812468.1, forward strand.
TCACCACTCAAATCAGTACTGGTAAAAGCTTTACCATTCACTGCTGCGCTCAGCTATGAACGATACAGCAGAAACGCACGCCCGCACACTAGACCGCACACTAATCCGCCAATCACAGTCTGCAAAACATGCACGGAAACCAGCAACAAAAGAAGTCTGAGTGAACTGCCTCCTGCCGCTTGAACTTTATTTATCAGTACAAAAAGGGAGACAGCTCACTCATCCACACCTACTTGCGCTTTTTCTTTTCACGCACATTCACAGAAATCTGTATTGGTGTTCCTTCGAAACCAAATTCGTCACGTAAGGAATGCTCAATAAAGCGGCGATAGCTGTGATCTAAGAAGCCAGTAGTGAAAATCACGAAGCGTGGCGGACGGTTGGATGCCTGTGTAGCGAACAAAATACGTGGCTGCTTACCACCTCGCAAAGGATGCGGATGAGCTGCCTGAACCTGGCCAAGGAAAGAGTTCAAACGTCCAGTAGATACGCGCTTATCCCAGTTTTCGAGAGCTGTATCCATCGCCAATTTCAAACGGTTCGTATGCCAACCGGTTAAAGCAGACAAATTCACACGCTGAGCCCAGGTCACACGATTAAACTCAGTCTTCCATAAGCGCTCGATGCGTTGACGACCAAAATCATCCAACTTGTCCCACTTATTGAACACGAGCACAATAGCGCGTCCTGCATCTACTGCCTGGCTCATAACTTTCAGGTCTTGATCAGAAATTGGTTCAGATACATCAAAAAGAACCAGAGCCAGTTCGGAACGCTCAATGGCAGCTTGCGTACGCAAGCTGGAATAGTAATCTGCTCCCGATTGTTTGTGCAGACGGCGCTTAATGCCTGCAGTATCGATGAACAGCCAATCTTGTCCACCAACATTCACAACTTCATCGACAGGATCGCGCGTAGTTCCGGCAATATCAGAAACAACAGCGCGGTTTTCGCCAGACAGTTGGTTAAGTAAGGACGACTTACCTACATTTGGACGACCTACCAAAGCAATGCGTCGCAAATGGGATGGAGTTAGCAGACCAGAGGTTTTCTCTGCTTGAGCCAACTTAGCGAGAGCAACATCGAGCAAATCACCCACGCCGCGACCATGCATAGCCGAAATAGGATACGGCTCTCCAAGTCCAAGGTTCCAGAACTCAGCAGCCTGATATTCAGATATCTGCGTATCAAGCTTATTAGCGGCTACAGTAACTGGCTTACCAGAAGCGCGCAACATAGACACAATACGTTCATCGCTAGCAGTTAAACCTACAGCACCATCAACAACAAGAACTACTGCATCTGCTAATTGCACAGCAATTTGGGCTTGAGATGCAATAGCAGAATCAATACCTTCTACATCTGCTTCCCAACCGCCTGTATCCACGAGTTGGAAGCGAGTTCCTGCCCATTCTGCTTCATAGGTAACGCGGTCACGTGTAACGCCAGGGGTGTCTTCTACAATGGCGGCTCGACGACCTAAAATACGGTTGACTAAAGTAGATTTACCCACATTTGGGCGACCTACAATAGCTAAAACGCCAACCGTGTCGTCTTCCTCATCGTCTTGAGAAGCGTCGATAAAAGCATCGTCAGACAGGTATGCTTCATCGCCTTCTTCAAGTTCGTACTCATTCATCTGATCAACATAGTTGCTAAACAACTGCTCATCTATAGCAGCATCAACCATATCAACAAGAACTTGCACGGTTTGGTCAAAACTCATATCTGAGTTATCAACTAAAGTAACGCCTTCTGCAGCTTCTTGGAATGATGTTACTTGTGCATCCTTAGCATCACGAGCAGCAACATTATCAGAAGCGACATTATCGAAAGCGAGATCAGATGAATGCGTTGTATTCTGTGCTTTCTGAGCATTTTGAGCATTACGGCGTGCCTGGCGAACATCTTCGCGTGCGGTCAGAAGCACACGCACATCAGCATCAGGAGCTACAACGGTTGTAATGTCTCGTCCTTCAACAACAATGCCTGCACCATTCGAGAAACCTTGAGGATTTTCTTCCCCCGCAATGTAGGCGCGTTGAGCAGCAATCAGTACGTGACGGATAGGGATAATCGAGGAAATTGCTGATACATGTGAAGCAACCTGTGTTGAGCGAATTTCGTCACTAATATCTTGACCATCACTGGTAACGCCGGGCACGTCGGGATCGAGTGAAATATCAAAATGATCTTCAGTAAAGAAGCGTGCTACTAATTCAGTTAAACGCTTCTCCTGCTCAGGGCTTGCAGAATCAAAATCAAGACTCTCCCCCTGGCTGAGGCACCACCATGCGGCAGCACGATACATGGCACCAGTATCTAAATAAGCGTATCCAAAATGCTTAGCCACAGCACGAGATGTGCTGGACTTTCCCACGCCTGATGGACCATCAATAGCTACAGTAATCATAGACCAACCGCCTTTGCGAGAGAATCTACTTCAGTTTTAGACAAAATACGGTATGAACCTGCTTTGATTTCGCCCAGTTTGATTGGTCCAATCTGTGTGCGCACCAAACGTACAACGGGGAAACCAATAGAACCGAAAATTCGGCGCACAATACGGTTACGTCCAGAGTGCAGAACAACACGCAACATAGAATACTCACGTGTTTGATCGAGAACTGTGCACTGGTCGAACTTAATCCAACCATCATCTAACTGAACGCCGGTACGTACTAAACGACGAGCAATATTTCCACCAATATGACCTTCTACCGTAACAATATAGGTTTTAGGAATTTCATATTTTGGATGCATAACATGCTGAGCAAGCTCACCGTCATCTGTCATAAGAATAAGGCCTTCGGAATCATAATCCAAACGTCCCATATGGAAGACGCGCTCATAGCCATCGCCAATAATATCGCGTAAGGTCCAGCGACCTTTCTTATCTTCCATAGCAGAAAGCACTTTCTTAGGCTTGTTCAGAGCTAAGGTAATGTGCTTATTTGATAAACGAATGCGGGAACCGTCAACACGAATCTCTTGCTTTTTTGGATCTACGCGCGTACCTAACTCGGTAATGAGCTGACCGTCAACTTCAACGCGACCGTCAGTAATCATAATTTCGCATTTACGGCGAGAGCCAAAACCTGCTTGAGCTAATACTTTTTGAAGACGGATTCCGGATTCGGATTCTTCGTGTGCTTTTTTAGCACGGGAATATGGATGTGGCATCGTTCTCCCAACGTGGCCTAGAAGATTTTAATAACAAACATATATATTATAGGTGGAGGGGTTGATAGGATAGCTACGTTCACTACAAGTGAGGTTTTTTATGACAGATAATTTAGTGTATACAACTCAAACGGAGAAACCATCTCACCGCTTGAGCAATAATCTTTTAGTTCGTGTAGCAGCAGAATTCGTGGGAACTGCTGTTATTGCTTTTGCTATTTATGTAATCAGCTCTTGGGGAACTATGATTAATTCCAATTCGAGCCTGATTATGGTTGGCGTGGGTACTGGTTTAGCTTATGCTGCCGCAGGCTTAACCTTCGGTCGTGCAAGTGGCGGTCATTTTAATCCAGCTGTGAGTTTTGCTGGTATGTTGACTGGTGTTGTTACATGGCTGCAAGGTCTGCTCTATATCGTCGCTCAAGTTTTGGGTGCTTTAGCAGCTGCAGGTGTATGGCATCTGCTCACTCCTGTGTCTCAGAATGCACCTCGTAAGATGTGGATGAGCATTGTTGTTAATGGTTTCGGCACGAACTCTACGTCTGCTACTTTGCTCGGTTCCAGCTCAGGCTTGAGCTTTGATATTACCGCAGCCGTTGTTATGGAACTTGTGTTTACGATTGTTGTGATTACTGCCTTCTACACCACTGTTCGCCCTAACGGTTCTGCATACAAGAATCATGCTTTTGCTCTTGCTGCTGCTTATGGCGTGAGTGCTATGGCTTTGTATTTGGTCGACGGTGTGGGATTAAATCCTGCTCGTTCTACAGGTATTGCTGTGGTAGGTTCTTTTGATGGTTTGACTACGAACCCATTACAGCAGTTATGGGTATTTTGGATTGTTCCTTTGGTTGCTGCTGCTGTGGTTGCTTTTGGTTTGATTATTCGTGATTCTGTTCAGGCTCAGCGCGCTGAAACTGAGGCTGCTGTTGCTGCTTTACGTTTAGAACAGGAAGCTGTTGCAGCTGCTGATGACGGTGATGATGAGGCAACAGATGAGGATGCAGAAGAATCCTTACCTGAGGTCATTGTTGAAACTGAAGAGCCAAACGCTGAGAAAGAATAACAATCTTTCTCTAATATAATTGTGCCCTATCGCTTTCAAGCGATAGGGCACAATTATATTAGAGAGCCATAATGCTTATATACGTTCCTACTAATCCTATGGATAAACCGAAACTAATAAAAGCATCGAAAGCTACGGAACGTATTTTCCATGGGGCTTTGTCACGGGCAAGAACACGCCACAGTCCCATGAGAAATGCAAAAGCTGCAAACAGGTAGGTTGCCCAGTCAACATGATCGAACCATGCGAAGATCACTGCGAGCACAATAACGCTCAGGGTTATAGCACTTGGCCATAACGGTTCAATATGATTCGGTGTGCGTTTCATGGGCAATCTCCTGTGTGCTTTTTAGTGGAAGAAGTGACGAGTGCCAGTAACGTACATGGTAATGCCGGCTTCTTGTGCAGCCTGGAATACTTCCTCATCACGAATAGAACCACCAGGATGAACAACTGCTTTAACGCCAGCATCGGTGAGAATCTTCATACCATCAGCAAATGGGAAGAATGCATCGGAAGCGGCAACAGCACCTTGAGTACGGTTTGCACCGTCAGCCAAAGTATTAGCACGGTCAACAGCCAAGCGAGAAGAATCTACACGGTTCACCTGACCCATACCAATACCTACAGTTGCACCGTCATGCGCAATCAAAATAGCGTTTGACTTTACCGAACGTACAGCACGCCATGCGAACTGCAAATCAGCAAGGGTTTGCTCATCTGCAGCTTCGCCTGCTACCAGTGTCCAGTTGGTTGGATTATCGCCTTCAGACTGGAAAATATCCATATCCTGTACGAGCAAACCGCCATCAATCTGGCGAATCTGTGGATGAGACACAGGAGATACAGGAACTTTCAAAATGCGAAGATTCTTCTTCGTTTGCAAGAGTTCCAAAGCTTCAGGCTCATAATCTGGAGCAACAATAACCTCGGTGAAGATTGGCTTCACATTCTGTGCCATCTCGAGGCTGACCGTGGTATTAGCTGCGATGACTCCGCCGTAAGCGCTCATAGGATCGCATGCATGAGCTTTCTTGTGTGCTTGGGCAACAGTGTCTCCAATAGCTAAACCACAAGGATTGGAATGCTTCACTACGGCAACAGCAATCTGCTCTGGGAAATCCCACACACTGCGCCAAGCGGAATCTGCATCCACATAGTTGTTGTAGCTCATAGGCTTACCGCCGAGCTGCTCAGCATGAGCAAAATCACCGCTAGTTAATGGATCAACATAGAGAGATGCATTTTGGTGAGAGTTCTCGCCATAACGCAATACAGCAGCCTTATCCCATGTGCGGGAATAAGTAGCGAAGTCGCTCTTCTCCCCCATGCTTTCTGGCTTCGTCCACTGCTTGCTTGCCCACTCAATAATGGTGGAATCATAAGCTGCAGTGTGAGCGAAAGCCTTAGCTGCGAGATAACGACGCTCTTCGAGAGTGAATCCTTCACCGTTATCTACGCGCTCGGCGAGTAAAGCATAATCAGCTGGATCAGTAATAACTGCTACTGTTGCTGCGTTTTTTGCTGAAGCGCGTACCATAGAAGGTCCGCCAATATCAATCTTTTCAATAATATCTGCTTCACCGGCACCGGAACGTACGGTATCTGCGAATGGATAAAGATTAACAATAACCGCATCAAATGGCTCAACCTCAAGATTCTTCAGCTGAGCAACATGATCGGCATTAGTCATATCTGCCAAAATTCCAGCATGAATACGTGGATGCAGAGTTTTTACGCGACCATCAAGGCATTCTGGGAAGCCTGTTACCTGTTCTGCTGAGGTAACATCTACACCATAGCTTGCTAATGCTTGAGCTGTGGAACCTGTGGAGACCACAGCGGTTCCTGCTTTAACGAAGGCTTGAGCCAGAACTTCAAGACCTTCCTTGTGGTAGACGGAAACAAGCGCACGCTTAATTGGACGTGAGGTGGTTTCACTCATTATTGTCCTCCCGTGGGTGGTTGTGGATTGGGAAAATCTCAGAAGCATCCTCATCACCGAGGTCGCTGTTTTCAGTTTCATCGTTGTCGTCTGTTGTCGCTGTATTTTCAGACGCATCAGTTGCAGTATGCTTACGGTCGGTTATATATGTGAAAGCTGCTTGCAGTAAAGCAATCATTAAAGCAAGAAGCCATGCAACCATAAGCCCCCACTGCAGCGGACGACCAAAAGTGTTCATGCTTGCGCCTATAGATAGTCCAACATGCGCAAGATTTTTATGACCTAAAGCGCCAGAAGAAGCCGGAATAAGCAGCATAACAACAGGAATAACAATAATAATACTGGTAATAAAACTTCCAATAGGATAAAGAAAATCAATAAAGCTCGTTAAAGTGCGACGCTTTTTCAGCAATCGATATTCACGCGGACTATACAAAGAATACAAACCCAATTGAATAACGCACACAATAGGTACAAGGAGAATAGCGCGTTGAGCTATCTGCGTAGATACAGGTTCAGGCAGAACACCGAAAATTGGGATAGGAGGTAAATGAGAGGATTGCCCAATCCACAAATTGAATTGCCCTAGTGTACCAATGGAAATAGTTGCTCCCAGCACCCAACCCAAAGCCCAAATAATCAGGTTAGGCAACCATGCAAGAGTAAAAATACTCGTCATAATTTGTGAGCCTATGCCCATATGAGTCATGGAGAAGACTTTAAGCATGGATTGATAACCTAATGCAATCCACATAATAAGCGTGACAATGCCTATAAGAGCATAAATCCACAGTATGCGGCAGGCAGTGCGCAATCCTAAGGCAATTGTTCTGCGCGTTGTTGCAGATAAATAGCGTTTGAGTTGCGTGGAACACCATGTGTATTCAGGTGATTCTTTAGATCGAGACCATAGATAAGCGATGAGTGCGATGCATGTGGGATACAAGAGCACTGCCCATAACGGTGAGGCAATGGACGAGCGTATATACAGCGCAACAAGAGCAATAATTGCTGTCCACGTGACTATGCTTGCGATGTTTCCTATAAGAGTATTAGCACGACGCAGTAATACACGACGAAAAACGCTGATACAGATTGCACTTAATCCCAAAGGAATAATAGACAAGACTAATGTATCTGTTTTTATGGCTATACCTTGAGACAGCACAATAATCATTGCAGTGAATGAGGAACTAATATCGCTGAGATCTGTTCCCGCATCCATACCTGCTATAAGCAGGAATAACGCGGATGCGAGAAATACAAACAGTGCAAATAAGAAGAACGCTATGACCGCAGAAAGCATACCATAGACGATGCTTCGCATATGACTTCTTGCAGGTGCAGCAGATGGCGTAGTTGTATCTGCTGTGTAGTCCTGGGATGAAATCGTGCGGCCTTGTGGCATATTTAGAGATTCTCCATAACGTTGCGCATAAGTTGGGCTGTTTCGCTTGGATTACGACCTACTTGAATACCGCAGGCTTCCAATGCTTCCTTTTTACCCTGAGCTGTTCCGCTTCCACCTGATACGATAGCACCTGCATGCCCCATTTGCTTACCCTCTGGCGCGCTATAACCGGCGATATAGGCAACAATTGGCTTGGTCATGTGTTCACGAGCCCATAAGGCGAGTTCTTGTTCAGCGCTACCACCAATTTCTCCAATGAGTACGCAGGCTTTGACCTGAGGATCATTGTTGAGAATTTCAAGAGCTTCTTGCTGAGTTGTGCCAATAATAGAATCTCCACCCACGCCGATAGCTGCGCGGAAACCATAATCAGCAAGTTCGGACATAAGCTGATAGGTTAAGGTACCAGACTTAGAGACTAAACCAAGGCTACCGGTGGATACAATACCATCGGGAATAATACCTAAATTAACGCCGTATAAACCTTCAGTTTGTTCATCCGCTGACGTATAGGTGGATAACCCTGGACAGTTTGGTCCTACAATGCGCACATTGTGTTGGCGTGCTAATGCAACGCAGTATGCTGTGTCTGCTACAGGTATGCCTTCGGTAATGACCACGATGAGTGGAATTTCAGCTTCAATAGCTTCTACCATAGCTGATTTAGCGAAACGTGGTGGCACAAAAATAACAGAAGCTTGAGCACCAGCAGCATTTTTTGCTTCAGCACAAGTGGCATAAATAGCTACATCGCGCGTACCTTGCATGTCTTCAAATTGAAGGAATTGACCGCCTTTGCGTGGATTAACACCAGCTACAATATTGGTACCAGCCTTCAACATACGTGCGGTATGGGTCATTCCCTGGTGTCCAGTCATACCTTGCACAATTACAGGAGCATTAGGACGAATAAAACTCATTATTATGCCTCCTCACTGTTTGCACTGTCTGCACTCTCTACAGCTGTGATATGCAGTGCATCAGCAGCTTTGCGTACAGCGTTTTCAGCAGCTTCAATCATGGTATGTGTAACATGAATACGTGGATGTGCTGCCTGATGAAGAATCTCTAGTCCTTCAGCACCCTCATTACCGTCAAAACGGATAACAATGTCTTTGACTTGTTCGCTAGATTCTTCCAGCTGCGTTACTGCTTGAAGAATACCTTGAGCAACGAGTTTGCAGGAAGTAATACCACCATAAACGTTCACGAAAACAGACTGAACCTTTGAGTCCGACATAACGATGCTCAGGCTTTCGGCCATAATCTGTGCTGATGCTCCTCCCCCGATATCGAGGAAGTTGGCAGGGTTAATAGGCTGCTCATACCGTGCACCTGCATCAGCTACTGCATCGATGGAGCTCATAACCAGACCAGCGCCGTTACCAATAACTCCTACTTCGCCGTCGAGGTGTACATAGTGCAAATCATACTGCGCAGCTCGAGCTTCGAGTGGATCTTGTTCAAAAGTCGTGTCGAAGCGGTGCCAGTTATCGTGACGGAAAGCAGCGTTGGAATCAAGAGAAATCTTAGCATCAAGAGCAATTAAGCGTTTGGATGATTCATCTTCTGGGTGCCCAATCTTAGCTAAAGGATTGATTTCCACAAGCGTTGCATCATTCTCAATAAATGTATGCCACATGTCTAAGAGAACCTGAGCAGCTTGGTCATTGTCTGCATGGTGGAAACCAATTTCCTGAGCCATTTTTTGAGCAGCTTCGAAATCGAAATTATCCAAAGGATTAATGTGCAATCGCTTAACATGCTCAGGATGTTCGCGTGCGATTTCTTCAACTTCAGTGCCGCCAGCTGCTGTGGCAAGAACGTCATAATCACGTGAAGAACGATCTACAGAAATGGACACATAGTATTCGTGTAAAATTGATGCTGCTTTAACAATGAGCAGACCTCGCACTTTATGACCATGAATAGTCATTCCCAGAATATGCTGCGCCATAAAGCGAGCTTCTTCTTCATCGTGCACGATTTTTACACCACCAGCTTGACAGCGATGCCCAATGCGTACTTGTGCCTTGATGACGCATGGATAGCCGATAGAGCGTGCAGCTTCAACAGCTTCATCTACTGTGCTTGCGAAAATTCCTTCTGGAACAGGAACATTATTCTCCTGCAGAAGTTCACGAGCTTGGTATTCGTATAAATCCATTCTTATTGCTCCTCACACTGCCATGTAGAACGCGGTTATTTAAGCAGGCATAACCATCATGGTAGACATAGGATGGTTATCTAACCTGGCTGTGCCATCTAAACCGTCCAACTCCATAACAAAGCTAAAGCCAGCAACAGAACAGTCAATACTTTCGAATAATTTCATTGCCGCCCATGCAGTACCACCAGTTGCGATGAGATCATCGACGATGAGAATGCGAGAACCTGGCTTAACTAAATCTTTTTCGATTTCCATAGTTGCCTTGCCATACTCTAAGTCGTAGCTTTGAGAAAGCACTGGTGGTGGCAACTTGCCTGCTTTACGCACAGCAATAAAACCTTTATCGAGTTTTTGAGCTAATGCCGTACCAATAAGGAAACCGCGTGCTTCCAAACCAGCGATATAGTCAAATTCGCTAGGCATAACAGGTAAAGCATTAACAAGCCCTTGAATAAGAAGATTCATGCTTTTTGCTTGAGCAAAAACTGGCATAAAGTCACGGAAAAGTATTCCCTCAGATGGAAAATCAGGAATAGTGCGAATAAGAGAGCACAGATAGTCTGCATCCTCTTGTGGAAGTAAGTTGGGGCTTGATAACGAAATATCAGAAGTCATTGTGGTGAGATTATCGATTCTACTTAGTTACGGTTTCTGATTCAGCTTCTGTAGCGTCCTTCTGGTCTAGGTCTTCAGACTCTAGAGGATTGCCATCTTCATCAACGTCATCATCGCTTACATATGCTGGAATAACTGGAGGCTCTGTAATTGCTTGAATACGCCACTTGGTTAAGCTACCTTCAGAGTTGATAATCACAACATCGCGATCTAAATCAACGGATTCAACGGTTCCTAACAGACCGGAAACAGTAGCAACCTCAGTGCCTGGTTTCAAGCTTTCGCGGTAATCTTGTACCTTTTGCTGCTGCTTCTTTTGCTGACGAGTGCTCCAAAAAGTGAAACCAATCATGGCAATGAGCAGAATAATCAGCATCTCGTAACCCATGTAAAACTCCTTGAGAGATAAAAAATACTTTTAGATTCTAGAACAGTGATGTGACATCATCAGGAGGCGTTAAACCCAAATGATTCCACGCTTTTGAAGTAGCTACACGACCGCGTGGAGTGCGCGTCATAAAGCCTTCACGCACTAAATACGGTTCGCATACTGTTTCTACTGTTTCAGACTCCTCACCCACCATGGCAGATAAGTTGTTGAGTCCTACAGGTCCGCCGGCAAAATTCTTGCACATTGCTGTAAGCACAGCAATATCTAAGCGGTCTAGACCTTGGGAATCAATCTGATACAGTTCCAAAGCATCGAGCACAGATTCTGAATTAACAACATCTAAGGAATGAACAATTGCCCAATCGCGCACACGACGAAGTAGACGGTTAGCTACACGTGGTGTGCCACGAGAGCGAATGGCAAGCTCATAAGCTGCATCATCATCAACACGAATGCCAAGCACATCGGCAGACCGTAGAATAAGTTTTTTTAACTCACTTGTTGGGTAATAATCCAAGTGAGTTGTAAAACCAAAGCGTGCGCGCAACGGAGATGGTAGCATGCCTTCGCGCGTGGTAGCACCAATAACAGTAAAACGTGGTAAAGTCAGCGGAATAGAGGAAGCACCTGGTCCCTTCCCCACCATAACGTCTACACGGAAATCTTCCATTGCAATATACAGCAATTCTTCTGCAGCTCGGGGCAAACGATGAATTTCATCAATAAAAAGGACTTCGCCTTCTTCTAAAGATGACACTATCGATGCTAAATCTCCTGCATGCTGAATTGCAGGTCCAGAGGTAACACGAATCGGTACTCCTAATTCATGTGCCACAATCATAGATAAAGTAGTTTTACCAAGACCTGGAGGGCCAGCCAGCAAAATATGATCAGGTGGAACAGCGCGCAATTGGGCTGCATCAAGAAATAGCTTCATCTGCGCCTTGAGTTGTGGCTGCCCAATAAAAGTATCGAGAGTGTCCGGACGCAACTCTTCATCGCTGACCTGTTCATTAGTATGAGGTTCAGCGGAAATCATGCGCAGACCTTCTTCGCGCGCATCATTTGGCATATTGAGCATGTCTGGTTGATTCATAGAATCAGACATTAACGTCCCCTATCTAAACGAGTTAAAGATTCACGCAAGACAACTGGAACTTGAGAAGTATGTAACGGAATTTCTAATCCTAAATCAGTCATAGTTTGCTCAACAGCTGCTGCAGCATCTTTAAGCTGCCATCCTAAGGATACTAAGCCTTGAACCACTTGGCGTGCGCCTTCATCGCTTGTAGATGCATCATGAGGAGCTGGTTGCGCGGAATCAGAAGGAAAATCAGAGACTAAGGAGTCAAGATTGACCGACCCACTTAGTTCCACAATAATTTTCTGTGCGCCCTTCTTGCCAAGTCCAGGAGCTTTAGTCAGTGCAGCAACATCATTATCGCGAATGGCTTTAATAAGATCTTCGGTTGTTAACGTCGATAAGATAGCCATGGCTACACGCGGTCCAATGCCATTAACCTTAGTAAGCTGAGCAAAAAAGTCTTGCGTTGCTTTATGCAAAAAACCATACAGAGCTATAGCATCTTGAGAAACCGTCATGGTAGTAAGAACATAAACTTCTCTACCTGCACGCAGTTGGCTTAAATCTTTACCCGACATGCGCGCGCTGTACCCTACTCCCGCTACTTCAATAATCGCGGAATCGGCGTAGACGCCAGCAACTTCACCGCGCAAACTCGCAATCATAGACACCACCTCAACAGGATTAAAAGTTAGAACATTTGTTCGAAAAGTATATCTAGCTTACATGTCTCGGCGGACACCACGGCCAGATCGTGCCTTGCGTTGAGCGTCTGCCCATTGCTTTTGTGCGGCAGTGAGATGCTGCTCACGCTCTCCGCCTTCAATAGCTCCCGCTGGACGCAGAGCATGGCACATAGCTAAGGCTAAAGCATCGGCTGCATCAGGAGGATTAACAATGGAATTTAATCCCAAAATTTTAGTAACCATGCGTTGCATCTGAGGCTTATCAGCCTGCCCATTACCAGTAATGGCAAGTTTTGCCTCAGTTGGCGTGTGCAATGCTACAGGAATACGCCGTTGAGCTGCTGCTACCATAGCTAAACCAGCTGCTTGAGCTGTGCCGAGCACAGTAGCACGGTTCTCTTGAGCGAAAACTCGTTCAATAGAGACAACATCGGGAGCAAACTCGTCGAGCTTAGCGCTCAAACCGTTAAAAATCGTGAGCAAACGCGCATCCTGAGGAGTATTTGGCTGCGTACGAATAACGTCTACATGAATAAAAGAAAGCCGGCGCGAATGGCCGGCTTCTATAACACCGACTCCGCAGCGAGTAAGCCCGGGGTCAACGCCTAAAATAATCAATCTGTAATCTCTATTCTTCGTCTAACTGAGCCATCACTTCATCAGAAGCAGTCCAGTTAGCGAAAATATCCTGAACATCATCAAGCTCATCCAAGGCATCGATCAAACGGTTCACCTTAGAAGCGGCCTCGAAATCGAGTTCGACTTCGTTCAAAGGAATAAGAGTAGATTCTGCAGAATCGTAGTCGAAACCTGCATCCTGAATAGCCTTACGCACAGCTACAACATCGCTTGGGGCGGTGGTAATAGTGAAGACGTCGTCTTCTTCTACCACATCGTCTGCGCCAGCTTCTGCAGCAACTTCGAAGAGCTTATCGAAATCAACGCCTTCAGCTGGAACAACGATCTGACCCTTGCGCTCGAAGTTGAAGGATACAGAACCGTTTTCTGCCAAGGAACCACCGTTCTTAGACAGTGTAGAGCGAACGTCTGCAGCTGCACGGTTACGGTTATCGGTTAAGCAGTTAATAATAAGGCCGATGCCGCCTGGAGCGTAACCTTCGTAGGTAATCTCCTCGTAGTTTGCGCCACCTGCTTCTTCACCAGAACCACGCTTAACTGCGCGAGTAATGTTATCTGCAGGAAGAGAGTTCTTCTTAGCCTTGGTAATAGCATCGTAGAGCGCTGGGTTACCGTCAGGATCTCCACCACCGTTACGTGCTGCGATTTCAATATTCTTTACGAGCTTTGCGAAGAGCTTACCACGCTTAGCGTCAATAGCTGCCTTCTTATGCTTGGTGGTAGCCCACTTGGAATGTCCGGACATGACTCTCCTCGTAATATACGTACGAATAAACCGTGTTTATTTTATGCACCCCTTCAGACAGAGCGCACTGATTGCTTGTAGACCGTAGCTATGCGCTGAAAAACCGTTATAATTCCAAGCACGGTGAGCAGCAACATTGCGAGTGCGAGCACAGCCAGCGGAGCGCCTAAACCATGCACTGCCAGAGCAATAAGGATGATGGCGATACGATCTGCACGCGTAGCAATACCGTTTTTCGCTTCGAAGCCGACCGCTTCTGCTCGAGCACGCGCGTAGGGCGTTACAAAAGACGTGAGCATAGCTGTTAACGCGTTGATTATTCCGATGATGGTCCACGCATTATAGATAGGCGTGTGCAGCGCGAAATACAAGATGACTGCGAGCAAGAGCACCCAATCTGCAATACGGTCGAGAGTTGAATCGAGGAACGCCCCGAAAGCAGTACCGCCACCGCTGAGAGCTGCCACCGATCCATCGAGCGAATCGAACAGTACGAGAACAGTAAGCACGGCCGTGCCAGCAAACAGATAGCCGCTCATTCCCGTGCAGATAGCTACCACGATGGTGAGTACGGAACCGGCTACCGTAACTGCGTTTGCGCTAATATGGGCGCGCACTAAGGCAGCTGCGAGTGGCTCAATGATTTTCTTGAGCGGTGAGCGCAGATTTTCGAGCATGATTTTACAGTCCGAGCTCAGGAGCGATACGAGCGGCTTCTGCTGCGTAGGCGGCACGCTGATTCTCTAAAAGAATAGGTATGGTGCGCGTTTGCGCAACAATAGGCATAAAGTTTGAATCGCCATTCCATCGAGGTACGAGATGCTGATGCAAGTGGGTAGCCACTCCTGCTCCCCCAGCTTCTCCTTGATTTACGCCAATATTAAAACCGTCAGGATGAGACACATTGGTCATAACCTGCATAGCCATTTGAGTAGCTTTTTCGAATTCGAAAAGAACTGCATCGCTGTGCACATCGGTGAGCAAAGCCACATGCTCGTTTGGGCACACCATAACGTGGCCACTATTGTACGGATACAGATTCATAATAATAAACACGTTTTTACCGTGCCATACAATAAGACCGTCTTCGTCACTCTTTGTCTGTGCTTCACAGAATGGGCATGGTTTTGGTTGCTTTGGCTTGTCTGTTTGTGGCTTGGAATCGCGCAAAACATAGCTCATGCGCTGTGGAGTCCACAAGCGTTCGTAATGATCTTCCTGCGGTGGAAAATTCTGAGGGTCATCAATCTGTACATCTGTCATACTTGCTGACTTTACGCATACGAAAAGACCTTGCCACAAAGACAAGGTCTTTTCGAGGTTTATTTACTCAGCGTGAGCGTCGGTATGAGCTGTGAAGTCATCCACAGAATTAATCAGCGCGTGCGAATCAATCGCCTGATTAATCCACTCAACTGCAGTATCGACTGCAATACCGTTGAGCTGACTACCGTCGCGGAAGCGGAAAGATACAGCGTTATTGTTCATATCTTCCTCGCCCACAATCAAAATGAACGGAACCTTCGACTTCGATGCGTTACGGATCTTCTTACCGAAGCGATCGTTCGAGGAATCAACCTCGCTGCGCACCATCGTCTTATCAAGCTTGCTCATAATCGATTTGACATGATCCAAGCAGTTCTCTGCTACAGGCACCCCCAAAACCTGTACTGGAGCAATCCAAGCAGGGAAAGCGCCAGAATAATGTTCAAGCAAAATAGCAAAGAAGCGTTCAATCGAACCAAACAGAGCACGGTGAATCATTACAGGACGCTGACGCGTGCCATCGGCTGCAATATATTCCAAATCAAAACGCTCAGGAAGATTGAAATCAAGCTGAATCGTGGAGACCTGCCAGGTGCGACCCAATGCATCGCGTGCCTGAACGGAAATCTTAGGACCATAGAAAGCAGCGCCTGCAGGATCGTCTACAAGCTCCAAACCAGATTCTTTAGCAACAGAAGCGAGCGTGTTCGTTGCTTCTTCCCAGATTTCATCGGAACCCACATACTTGTGCTCGTCTTTAGTAGACAGCTCCAAGTAGAAGTCATTCAAACCAAAATCGCGCAGAAGATTCAAAACGAACTCAAGCAGGCTCTTGAGCTCATCACGCATCTGTTCGCGAGTGCAGTAAATATGGGAATCATCCTGAGTTAAACCGCGCACACGAGTTAAACCATGTACAACGCCTGACTTCTCATAACGGTAAACCGTGCCGAACTCAAACAAACGCAAAGGCAGTTCGCGATAAGAGCGCTGACGAGACTTGAAAATGAGGTTATGCATTGGGCAGTTCATTGGCTTCAAATAGTAATCGAAGCCTGCCTTAGTAATATTGCCGTCCTCATCGCGCTCCTCGTCCAAATGCATTGGAGGATACATGCCATCCTTATACCACTGCAAATGACCGGAAGTTTCATACAAACCACCCTTGGTAATATGAGGTGTCTGTACGAAGGAGTAGCCGCTGGTTTCATGCAGCTTGCTGGAGTAATCCTTCATAGCATTAATAATGGCGGCGCCTTTCGGATGGAATACTGCTAAACCAGAGCCAATTTCATCTGGGAAGGAGAACAAATCCATCTCCGCACCCAGCTTGCGATGATCGCGCTTAGCAGCCTCTTCTAAACGAGTCATATAAGCTTTAAGCTCATCCTTGGAAGGCCAAGCGGTACCGTAAATACGCTGAAGCATTGGGTTGTGCTCATTACCGCGCCAATATGCTGCAGCTGCGCGCTGAACTTTGAATGCTTTAATAAAGCGAGTATTAGGCAGATGAGGACCGTGGCACAAGTCCTTCCACACAACGTTACCATCTCGATCCACGTTATCGTAGAAACTTAATTCACCCTGGGATACTTCAATAGCTTCTTCAGCACTAATCTGATCTTCTGCAGCACCAATAAGCTCTAACTTATATGGTTGATCAGCTTCTTCTGCACGTGCTTCTTCTTCAGTTACTACGCGACGTACAAAACGCTGAGAGGACTTAATAATGCGCTGCATGCGCTTTTCGATCTCCTTTAACTCGTCTGGAGTAAAAGGCTCGTCCACATCGAAATCGTAGTAGAAACCATCTTTAATAACAGGACCAATACCAAGCTTGGCGTTTGGACGCACTTCTTGCACTGCCTGAGCCATAACGTGAGTGGCTGAGTGACGCATAATAGCAAGACCATCTTCGCTGTCGATGGCAATAGACTCGACTACATCTCCCTCATGCAAAGGAGTGTAAAGATCGCGAGGATTACCATTAATGCGAACAGCAATAATATCTTTATTATCTGCGAAAAGCTCAACACCAGTGATGTTTGGCTCGATTTCATGAGAATCACCATTAAGGGTGATATGAAGAGAAGCTGCTGACACAGTTCGT
Organism: Alloscardovia sp. HMSC034E08; assembly: GCF_001813415.1. Classification (NCBI taxonomy): domain Bacteria; kingdom Bacillati; phylum Actinomycetota; class Actinomycetes; order Bifidobacteriales; family Bifidobacteriaceae; genus Alloscardovia; species Alloscardovia sp. HMSC034E08. The sequence goes on from NZ_KV812468.1 coordinate 795,518, forward strand.
TCCTTTTCATCTTGAGGTCCGCGTTACAGGTGCAGACCGCCTATATGTCCATAGCAAGCTTAGAAGTACGAGAGGACGTTGGAAATGAGGTGTGGCGTAGCTCGGAAATACTCTGGGAATCAAGGAAACTGTGAGAGAAAAAGAAAAACGGAAAATAAAAGAAAGAATAAGAGAGTACTCAAATTAAGAGTGGGCGATACAGGATTTGAACCTGTGACCCCTTCCGTGTGAAGGAAGTGCGCTAGCCCCTGCGCCAATCGCCCAAGTATGCTTACATATTCATTTATACGCTTTTATTGACTAGCTTTAGCCTGTGGGCGATACAGGATTTGAACCTGTGACCTCTTCCGTGTCAGGGAAGCGCGCTAGCCCCTGCGCCAATCGCCCAGTCTAATAAAAGAGAGGTGAGTACGAGAGTCGAACTCGTCTATACGGCTTTGCAGGCCGCTGCCTAACCGCTTGGCTAACTCACCGTAAGAGGTCAACTCGACTGACCACGAGCGGACAACGGGACTCGAACCCGCGGTCTCGACCTTGGCAAGGTCGCGCTTTACCAACTAAGCTATGTCCGCAATGTGCTGTGCAAGTTGCTGAGCACGAGATATAACTATAACGATGTGGCTATGGTTGGTCAAGTATCGGCGTGTTGCTAGACGTTGTGCAAGTTCTCATTCATTTTACCTCAAAAGGATTGGGAGTCTTCAGATATATACAATGGAATTTTCGCGGTTCTTGGGGGTTTTATTGCGATTTTGTTTAGTTTCGTGCCTGCGTTTGGTTAGGTTTTATTCTTCGGATTCTTGAAGTAAGTAGTGCGCTTGGACGGTTGGTTCATGAATCGTGACTTGGTTAGCGCTCCATGATTCCACGCTCGGATGAGGATTCCAATCACTCTCAACGATGGACGTGAACGTTGTTGGCGTTCGGCGCTAGCAACTTCTATGTACTCATGGGAGAGAATTGAGAACCTTTTTCGGGCGCACGCATTGTCAGCGTTGCGCGCTCACAACTTCCACGCTCCTAAAACCAATAAAACCTACGCAACCCGCTAATCTCCATGAGTCACTTTAGCCCTTGGCTCAAAAAATATGCCGGCGGCGAGAACAATATTTCTTATATCCATTCTTCTCGTATGTTAGTTTTATGACAGATTTTAGAGAGAATTTTGAGCCTGAAGCTTTTGATGCTTTTTCTGATCAGTTTGGTGAAGAACCGCGCAAACACCGTACTGTATTAATCAGTGCTTTCGAAGGGTGGAATGACGCTGGGTTAGCAGCAACGCAGGCTTTGCATTTTCTTTTACGCGTTTATTCTCAATCAGCACATGAGGTCGATCATATCTGTTGTGGCAGCTTCTACGACTATACAGATAATCGTCCAGTCATCGTAAGCGTTGAAGGTAAGCGTAAAATTTTATGGCCAGAGACGAGCTTCACGCAAATCGATATTAATCCTGAACTAAGCCTTATTATTCAGATTGCTCCAGAACCTAATTTTAAGTGGACTGAATATTGTCAGCGCACTCTCCGTATTGCTGATGAAAATGAAGTAGATGAAGTCATAACAGTTAGTGCTATATATGGCGATTGCACGCATCGCCGACCATTGCCTATGGTTTTCCACAATGCAGCCGATAACACTGCCACTCCCCAATCGTATAACGGTCCTATAGGTATTCCTACCGTTCTCAGCTATGAAGCAGTAGACAGTGGTTTTATCTCTCACTCAATGTATGTGTCCGTGCCATCTTATGCTCCGTATGTGGACGATCAAGAAAAACCTAATCCTTTGGCTATGTGGAACGTTATCGATGCCTTATCTGACTATCTGGATGTATATCTTAAAGATGACGGCTTGCCAGAGCAAGTTAAGCAGTGGCGCAAGAAAGCAAATGCATTAGCAAGGACGAATCCTGATATTGCTGAGTATATGAAAACCGTTGAGTCCTACAGAGATAATCAGGAACGACTCGATTATATTACCTCCGAAGCTGCGGAAAATATGATTGATGACGCTGAGAAATTCTTACGAGATTTTGGATGGGATAAAACAGATGATGCGCCCGATATGCCGGGTTCGCCACATCTACGTTAGTTTCTTTGTTTACCTGTGCATTAGAATGAGAGCATATACCGCTTGGAAGGAGCGTCTCATGGCACAGATGGCAATTCATAGAAAATCTCGTTCCTTTGCCCCAGAAGGTTTCTTTGAGTGTGAAGCAAAAGGGCTGCTCTGGCTCAAGGAAGCTGAAAAAGTGGGAGGATCGCGTGTTGTTCAGGTGCATGATTGGGCAAGTGATTATTTAGATATTGAGCGTATCTCCCCTGCCAGCGCTACGCCAGATGCAGCGTATCAATTTGGGCGAAGTCTCGCTCGCATGCATGATTATGGCGCAGAAACTTTTGGAGCTGCTCCTGCAGATTATGAGGGAACATGTTATTTTGGTCCGCTCCAAGATCCTGTTGCCATGGATACAGGCGATTGGGATAATGCTGTGGATTATTACGCTCAGGGTCGTTTGATTCCTATGGTTGATTTAGGTTTACACCGAGGACTTTTGACTGCTGCAGACGCTGATTTAACGCAGGAAGTATGTGACGCTTTGCCAGAACTTATGGGAGTCGCTGCCTCAGATAAGCCGGCACGCATTCACGGTGATTTGTGGAGTGGCAATGTAATGTGGACGCGATCTGCTGATGATGAGGTAGAAGCTGTGCTCATTGACCCTGCTGCTCATGGAGGACATCGAGAAGAGGACTTATCTATGCTGTCTTTGTTCGGCATGAGTTTTATGAGCGATATTATGCGCGGGTATGAAAGCGTTCATCCACTGAAAAAAGGGTTCGACGAGCGTAGAACTTTGTGGCAGCTTTACCCTATTGCTGGACATTGCGTGTTCTTTGGTGGTGGTTATGTGAGCCAGTATCGATCGATGTGCAGGCAACTGCTAGCACAACGCTAAAAGTTAAGGGCTGGATACGTCGTATCCAGCCCTTATTACTTGTGCAACTTAAGCGAAGGTTTCGCGTAACTTTTCGAAGAAGCCCTTGCCTTTCTTCATTGTTTTTGACTTCTGCTCAGGTTTGTCACTGAGTTGAGACTCCTTATTAAGCTCTTCAAAATCAGAAATGAGTTTCTTTTCCTGATTACTGAGCTTCTTAGGAATAGTCACGTCTAAATGAACAACAAGGTTTCCTCGCTCGGTACGATTCAAACGAGTAACGCCCAAATCATTGAGAGTAAGAGTGTCGTCCGGCTGTGAACCTGCTGGAATAGAAATCTCACGTTCACCGTCAAAAGTTTCAATCTTCGTGGTATGACCTAACACAGCCCATGTCATAGGAATGCGAATCCAGCAATGCAAATCATTGCCGTCGCGGGTAAATGTATCGTGGGCGCGTACTGTAATATCCACGTACAAATCACCAGCTGGGCCGCCACCTTCGCCTACTTCTCCTTGGCTTCCTAAGCGCAAACGCGTGCCATCTTGTACGCCGGCTGGAACAGATACAGAAATAGTGCGTTGTTTCTTTACTCGACCATGCCCCAAACAAGATGCGCATGGATTTTCGATAATAGTGCCAAACCCTTCGCAACACTCGCATGGCTGAGATGACATCATTTGACCTAACATAGTGCGTACCACGCGCTGAACCGAGCCGGAACCATGACAATCTGGGCATGTAACTGGTGCGCTACCATCAGCACTACCTGCTCCTGAACAAGCATCACATACGCTGTATAGCGTAGCTTTAAGTGACTCAGTTCCACCAAAAACAGCGGTCTTCAAGTCAATAGTCATACTTGCTAAGGAATCGCGACCTGGCTGTGTACGCGAAATTGGTCCGGACTGACCGCCAAAAGCACTGCCAAAGAAAGAATTAAAGATATCTCCAAAATCTCCTGCAGCAGCACTATAAGCACCTGCTCCTCCACCAGGAGAAAGTGGATCAACCCCTTGATCATACATGGAACGCTTATCTGGGTCCGACAGTACTTCGTATGCAGTATTGACTTCTTTAAACTTGTCTTCAAACTCAGGTCCTGCTAAATCAGGATGATACTTGCGGCTTAATTTGCGATATGCCTTCTTAATCTCATCATCTGTTGCATTGCGTGAAAGACCAAGAGTCTCGTAATAATCTGCCATGGTGTCCTTTGTTTACACAACTACATTTTCTATCTTTAAGAGTAAACATCGGCATGGAATAATCGCTTCTAACGAACAAAAACGCACATGCTGGTCAAGCCGAAGGCTGAACGAGCAAACTGGCTCATGCCTAACACGCTCTTTGTGCTCGCATAATTCCAAGCCATGCAAGAAAATAAAGGCATCAAAGGTCTTTATACCCAATTACTATGAAGAACGTAAACGAGTAGCCGAACGCACTATGTTGAGCGCGAAGTTACTTCATCTATTGGAAGGAAAGTTGATCTACATGGTCGATTTCACATGGACTGAACTTGACGAGCGTGCAGTTAAGCTCGCTAAGGTTCTTTCAGCAGATGCAGTAGAAAAGGCAGGATCTGGTCACCCAGGTTCCCCAGTTTCTCTCGCACCAATTGCTTACACTCTGTACCAGCACTTCATTAAGCACGATCCAAAGGATCCTAACTGGGAAGGTCGCGACCGCTTTATCCTTTCCGGTGGTCACGCTTCTTTGACTCAGTACGTACAATTGTACTTCTCTGGTTACGACTTGACTCTTGATGACTTGAAGAAGTTCCGTACTATGGGCACTCGTACTCCTGGTCACCCAGAGTATGGTTTGACTCCTGGTATCGAAATGACCACTGGCCCATTGGGTCAAGGTTTGGCTTCTGCTGTTGGTTTTGCAATGGGTCAGCGCTTCCAGCGTAACTTGCTTGATGCAGGTGCACCAGCGGGTACTTCCCCATTCGACCACAAGGTATGGGTTATCTGCGGTGAAGGTGATGTTGAGGAAGGTATTTCCGCTGAAGCAGCATCCCTCGCAGGCGGCCAGAAGCTCGGCAACCTTACCGTAATCTTCGACGCTAACCACATTCAGATTGAAGGCGATACTAACTTGACCTTCTCTGAAGATATTTTGAAGCGCTTCGAAGCTCAGGGTTGGTACACCGACGAAGTATCTTTCGTACAGCCAGACGGTTCTTACAAGGAAGATACCGAAGCTCTTGCTGCAGCTTTGCACAAGGCTGAGCAGGTAACTGATCGTCCTCACTTTATTAAGGTAAACACCTTGATTGCTTGGCCAACACCAGGCAAGACCAACGACGAATCTTCTCACGGTTCTAAGCTCGGCGCTGAAGCTGTAGCTGGCTTGAAGGAGATTCTCGGCTTCGATCCAGAAGTTGCATTCCCAGCAGATGATGAAGCTCTTGCACACGCTCGCAAGGTTGCAGACCGCGGCGCTGAAGCTCACAAGGAATGGGATGAGCAGTTCAAGGCATGGCGTGAAGCAAACCCAGATAAGGCTGCTTTGTTCGATCGTATGGCTGCTGGCGAACTTCCAGCAGACTTCAACAAGGCTATTGACGAGCTCGAGGCTGGCGTTACCGCTGGTGCTTCTGTAGCAACCCGTAAGGCTTCTGGCGCAGCTTTGAATGCTATTGCAGCTGTTATGCCAGAACTGTGGGGTGGTTCTGCAGATTTGGGTGGTTCGAACAACACCACTATTAAGGGTGCTGCTTCCTTCCTTCCAGCAGAATACGCAACCAAGACTTGGCCAAACGTATCTGAAGGTGGTCGCGTGCTGCACTTCGGCGTGCGTGAGCTTGCTATGGGTGCTATTACCAATGGTATGATTCTTGGCTCCCACACTCGTCCATTCAATGGTACGTTCTTCATGTTCTCTGATTACGAGCGTCCAACTGTACGTCTCGCAGCTTTGATGAACATTCCTAACCTGTACGTATGGACTCATGATTCCGTAGCAGTTGGTGAAGATGGTCCAACCCACCAGCCAGTAGAGAACCTCGCTTCTGTGCGCGCAATTCCTAACTTGGAAGTTGTACGTCCAGCTGATGAGTTCGAAACTGCTGAAGCTTACCGTTACGCTTTCGAGCGTGATTCTAAGGCTCCAGTTGCAATGATTTTGACTCGTCAGAGCGTTCCAACTTTGGCTGAAACTATTGCTAAGGCTAAGGATGGCGTAAAGCGCGGCGCATACGTTCTCGTAGATACCGATGGCACTCCAGATGTAATCCTCATGGGTTCTGGTTCTGAAGTACAGCACGCTGTAAAGGCTGCTGAAACTTTGGCTGCTGAAGGTGTTAAGGCTCGCGTTGTATCTGTTCCATCTATGGAATGGTTCGAGCAGCAGTCTGAAGAGTACAAGGAATCTGTGCTCCCGGCAGCTGTTAAGGCACGCGTATCCGTTGAAGCAGGTCTTGCACTCTCCTGGTACAAGTACCTCGGTTCTTACGGTAAGGCTGTATCCATTGAGAGCTTCGGCCTCCAGGGTGCTGGCGACGAGAACATGGTTGCCCTCGGCATTACTGCAGAGCATGTTGTTGAAGAAGCTAAGGCTTCTATTGCAGCTGCTCGTGCATAACTAAAAGTTTCTGGGCGGTTTAACGTATTACCGCGCTAAACCGCCCTTTATAAAACACCTCCACACATAAGGAGAAAATAATATGGCACAGAATGTGCATACACAGAAGACCAGCGACTCTGGCGTTTCCATTTGGCTCGATGATTTGAGCCGTTCCCGCATTGAGTCTGGCTCTTTGCAGGATCTCATTGCTAACAAGAACGTTGTTGGCGTAACCACCAATCCTTCGATCTTCCAGAAGGCATTGGCTGAGGTTGGTCCATACGATGAGCAGCTTAAGGAACTCGGCAAGGTAGACGTAGAAACCGCTATTCGCGAGCTCACCACCACCGACGTACGTAACGCAACCGATATCTTCCGTGAGATTGCAGAAGCAACCGATTACGTAAACGGTCGCGTTTCCATCGAAGTTGATCCTCGCCTTGCACACGACACAGAGAACACTGCAAAGCAGGCTGTGGAATTGTGGGAAAAGGTTAACCGTCCAAATGCAATGATCAAGATTCCTGCAACCCTCGAAGGTTTGCCAGCAATCACTGCTACCCTTGCTAAGGGTATCTCTGTAAACGTAACCTTGATCTTCTCCATCGAGCGCTACGAGCAGGTTATCGACGCTTACATTGAAGGTATTAAGCAGGCACACGCTAACGGTCACGACCTCACCAAGATCGCTTCCGTAGCTTCCTTCTTCGTATCTCGCGTTGATTCTGCTATTGATGCTCAGCTCGAAGAGATCGGTACTGACGAAGCTAAGGCTCTCGAAGGCAAGGCTGCAGTTGCAAACGCACGCATTGCTTACGAATTGTTCGAGAACAAGTTTGCTAACGATCCAGCATGGGCAGAGCTCGAAGTTGCTGGTGCAAAGCGTCAGCGTCCATTGTGGGCTTCTACTGGTACCAAGAACCCAGCATACTCCCCTTCCAAGTATGTGGATGAACTCGTGGCAGAAGATGTTGTGAACACGATGCCTGAGAAGACCCTCAATGCTTTAGCTGAGCAGGGTGACGGTGCTCCTTCTATTAAGGGCACTTACGAAGAGTCTCATGCTGTTATGGACAAGCTTGCTGAGCTTGGCATTGACATCAAGAAGGTTACCGATAAGCTCGAGGCTGATGGCGTGGCTGCATTCATCAAGTCTTGGGATTCCGTGATTGCTGATGTTCAGGCAGGTATTGACCGCGTAAACGCATAAATTTCGCTGTTTTATACTAAAAGAAATGCGATCTGCTGTATGGCAGGTCGCATTTTGTTTATTGAGATTTTGGAAGTCCTTCCGAAGAAAACTTTTGCCAGTTCTTGTGTGCAAATATTTTGATAACTTAGTCCTAGTTCATATTCTCTTTTGCTCGGGAGAAAAATAATTATTGTTGCCTTGTAATATCAGAGCAAGTGGCATTATGAAAAAACTAATTCAAAGGATATCGTTTGTGAATTGTTCTAGCATTGTAATGAATTCTGAAGTATCAAGGAAATAGCTTGGATAGGCGAGCTGAAGTTTATTTCGATCACTCGTAGCTACTAATACGACATCCTGCCATGACATGACGCTAGAATCATCGTGTTGCTCCATAAATGATTCTTCATTCTGGAAATATACGCGAGCATTTTCACTAAGATTATTTTTAACGAGATGATCAATAGAGATAACCTGTTGTGATGTATTAACTCGAAACAGATAAAATATATATTTCTCGCCAACCTTGGCAAAAGACATTTGAGGTAATTTGAAGATTCCTTTTGATGCCTGTTCTAAGTCTGTCTTAATATCTCGTTCGAAATCTTTTTTAAGTTGAGTATCAAGTCTTTTTAGTTCGTTAAGATTTTCATTTAAATCACTTGGGTATTTGGGTATTGTTGGACATTTTTCCGCAATAGCTATGAGGTTAGATACGAGAGCAAAATATTGACGTACCGTTCTTTCTTCTTTATCTGCAGTAGTGGATACAGGTGATTTATAATCTGTGGAATATAGTGATCCTAATGTCTCTATCGTGGTAGCCCATAAATGTTGTTTTACAGTACGAATTTGAATTTCTAGACGTGTTGTTCCGTCTTCAGTCCTTGTTCCATTAGGAATTCTGACAAGTAGGTGTACCGAGCGATACCTATCCTGTTTACTTGGACTAAATACGTAATCTTTTACTTTTATAGCTATTTCCTTGCTCTTCAAAACAGAACATAATTCTTGCTGTAAAAGTTCTATTTGGTGTATGTCATCAACGATAATCCTGCATCCGCCAATATCATCAATTTCACCTAGCTTGAAATGACCTGTAGGACGTTTCAACTTATTAATAATCGATTGTAGACGTTTCAACCGAATAGAGCATAATGCATTAATATTCTGCTTATTCATAACCTCACAGACGAGCTGAAAAAGTGTAAATAGTGGGTCTAAATGCTGTAAACGCCACTGATTGGCGATGTTAAGAGCATTAATAAATTCTGGACTTTCCTGTTCAGAGGTTTTAAGGATTTTTCCTGCTTTATCAGCATCACCCTTTTTTACCCACCCATCAACTATCATCAACATATCCTTACTCACCATGCTCGTTGTATATCGCCATAGTTAATATAGTGTTATATATAGAGCTGAATATATACATATGATACTGCTTTATAATTGGAAAGGGGGCGTATGATGATTAGTGTTGCTAATGTTGCAGCATATATTTTAGAGAAATCTAAACCAATGACAACTATGAAACTACAAAAGCTTGTGTATTATGTGCAAGCCATGTCGTTGTGTCGTACAGGTAAGCCTCTTATTGATACCGAATTTTATGCGTGGATTAACGGTTCGGTATCGCGTGAATTATTTAACTTGCATAAGGGATTATTCATGATTCGTCGTCGTGATTTACAAGGAGTTAATCCGGATGAACACATCGATGAAGCTAGTAAAGAAATTATTGACGAAGTTCTCATTATTCTCGGCAACGAAACCGGTAACTCTTTAAGCGAGCGTACTCATAATGAAAAGCCATGGATTGATGCACGTGCAGGTCTTAGAGCTAATCAATTAGGTACAACTCCTATCACGAATCAAGCCATGATGCAGTATTACAGTGCTAATCCTATTCAAAGTTAGAAAATTGTTTTTTAGATTAAGTGCTTGTGATTGTTTCAATCACAAGCACTTTTGTATAGAACGATTGTTCGAATTTAGGCTTGTCGATTTAAGTAATAAGTAATACTGATGGGAATAATTAGTTATGACAGGATTGTGTTAGCGTAAAAAGTTTAGCCTTTGTACATAGTAAGATGTGATGTGGGCTGGTTTTTGTTCACGTTTTTGTTGTTGGTTTATTCCTTGTTTTGTGTAGTGTGTAGTGTTCTGGTTCGATTGTGGCAGGGCTTTTGTATCCCAAAGATGTATGAAGGCGATTGGTATTCCATTATGTCACCCCCACATATAGTGGCTTGTTCGAGATCTTTGACACTCATGAGTGTACGTTCTCGTGTAAGTTCTGTTTTATACGCATCATTGACGCTTTGGGCTAACGCGTTATTATACGAGTGATTAATTGAGCCAGTAGACGCAATTATCGCACACTGATCAAGCTTGCTTTGATACTCATCACTCATATAGTGAACTGTGTGTTCTAAGTGATGAATAAGCCCATGCGTGTCACCATGATGACGCGCTCAACAAATATTTTGTTCCCGTGCTGGTCAAGGGTAAGTGTTTTGTTTTCATGCCAGAAGATACAACCCACCCCACACTACGGTATCGAACGCTGTATAAGTAAAACACCATGAGCCAGTTTCACGTACATCAATATCCGTACCATGAACTTGGTGAGGAGCTTTCACAGTGAACGGATGGTTCACATAATCGTGTCTACCACCAGTTCCTTTCAAGCTGCGCGTAGGTACAAGATGCTTACCGTGACGTGTTCCTTGTATTCCTAACTAGCGCATAAGAGCAGTGACCTGGTCTTAAACCAATGTGTAACCATTCTTGGTTGATGAGTTGAGCACACACTGTGCGATACCCATAAATGATGTGAACTTGTCGTCCTGAAATTTCTTGGATATCTCGCGCTAAAGCTTCATAACAGACGATCATCAAAGAAACAGAACACTATTTTAGACAAGTAGTAAGCACGAGCAGTAGTAAAACCGTCCTTAAACACGGTTTTAAGAACACGACACATAGGCTCGACACCACATCTAGACGCGTACACGTCAATAAACTCATATTCCAGTCCCTAGTTTGCTCACACCTAGAAGCGAAAAAGCTGATACGTGTCTGTAAAATCTCATTGACACGTGTAAGTTCTCTATTTTCCTCTGCGTAACCGTTTGAGTTCTTCTTAAAACCTGCCGCACCGATAAGGAAGGAAGGAAACGTTTGAGTATCAGCTGCGCGACTCCATCTACGCAATGTTTCATATGATATTCCAAACGAAGAAGCAACTCGAATAATTGCCTTACTATCCGATTTTGTATTAGTTCTTGTTTCTCCAAGAGAGTTCTACAGCACGAGTTCTAAAATTCTTGTGAACACCCTTACCCTGATCCACAACCCCTATCATCCCCCCC
>NZ_KV812468.1:806701-1007776 GCF_001813415.1 Alloscardovia sp. HMSC034E08
CCCTTAAAAAACGAGAATCCACCAGAAACAAAAATCAATCCACATCAAGCAGCCAGATGGTATGTCATCGGCATACTGATATACCCAAAGCAGACGAGCGGGTATAGAACAAAAAATGGCTTACTTCTCAAGAAGTAAGCCATAAAAATTTGCAATTAAAGAGCTTAAGCTCCCCAACCGTACTTGACCATAAAGTCAAGAACAATAATCAAGGCAATCCAAATTAATGCAATGGTTACAGTAATACGGTTCAAATTGCGTTCTGCTACGCCCGATGTTCCAGCATTCGCAGAAATACCTCCGCCGAACATATCGGACAAACCGCCACCTTTACCCTTGTGCATGAGAATGAGCGCAGTAAGCATAATACTCAACAAAACGACGATAACTTCGAGTGTTACCCTAAGAACGAACAACCAGTTCATTGCACCTCCAATAAAAACTCCTTTAAGAATACCGTAGGGTCTCGAAAATACAAAACTATACGCGCTTTTTTGCGGCCTTATGTGTTAAGCGGATAATCGAAGCAAATTCTTCGGGGTTCAGGCTCGCTCCCCCAATCAGGAATCCATCCATATCGCGTGCCTCGTTCATAATTAACGTCGCGTTCTGCGCTGTTACGGAGCCGCCGTACAAAATGCGCACAGTTTGCGCGGTCTCAGGAGAATACGTACGAGTCAAGTGCGTGCGAATAGCTGCAGCCGCATCTTGGGCGGACTGCGGAGTGGCTACTAAACCGGTGCCAATCGCCCATACTGGTTCGTACGCGATAATCATTTTGCGCGCATCTTCTTCGGACAAATCGCGGGTAATATCGTCTACCTGACCCACTGCATAATCAAGTTCAATACCTTCGCGACGTTCTTCATACCCCTCGCCTACGCATAAAATTGGTTGCATGCCGTCAGCTAAAACAGCACGAACCTGATCGACGAGGTTAGCATCGTCATCTGAGTGGTAGCGGCGGCGTTCGGAATGTCCAACAAGAACGTAACGGCATCCTAAAGCCGAGAGCATATCGGCAGATACGTCGCCGGTAAAAGCTCCTTGAGCGGTAACAGATACAGTCTGAGCGCCGTAATCAACGTGCAAACGGTCGGCTTCAACGAGAACTTGTACGCTGCGAATCGAAGTAAAAGGTGGAAGTAAAGCGATATCACAGTCTTCGTAATCAAAGTGAGCGTCGCGCAGCAACCATGCGAGTTTTTGCACAAAATAGGTCGCTTCGCGATGATCAAGGTTCATCTTCCAATTGCCCACAATGAGGGGACGTCGTGTGCTGCTCATATTGTGCTCACTTTTCTGTGTACGTGTATAAAAAAGAGTACGTGTATAAAAGATGGCAGCTATACGCTGTAGAAAACTACGCACAGCTGCCATCATAACGTCGCCTTTAATGTTATCGCCGCTCTTAGTCGAGAACGCTCAAACCTGGCAAAGTCTTACCTTCGAGGAATTCGAGGGAAGCTCCGCCGCCGGTGGAAATATGAGAGAACTTGCTCTCATCGAAACCGAGGTTACGCACTGCAGAAGCAGAATCGCCACCGCCAACAATGGAGAATGCGCCGTTATCTGCTGTAGCGTCAATCAAGCCCTGAGCCACAGCGCGGGTACCACCTGCGAAGTTTTCGAACTCAAATACGCCCATAGGACCATTCCATACAACAGTCTTGGAATCAACAATCTTGTCGTGGAAGAGCTTCTGAGATTCTGGACCAATATCCAAACCAATCTTGTCTGCAGGAATAGCATCCGCAGCAACAGCTTCATAAGCGGTGTCTGCAGCGAAGGCATCAGCAGCCAAAATATCGGTTGGAAGAACGATTTCTACACCGTTTTCCTTAGCAGTTGCTAAGTAGCCCTTAACGGTTTCAACCTGATCTTCTTCCAGCAAAGACTTTCCTACTTCATAGCCCAAAGCCTTGAGGAAGGTGAAGACCATACCACCACCGATAACCAAACGGTCAGCCTTGTTCAAGAGGTTGGAAATAACGCCGAGCTTGTCAGATACCTTAGAACCACCCAAAACAACAGTTAATGGACGCTCTGGGTTGTCGGTTGCCTTAGACAGAGCAGTAACTTCCTTTTCAACAAGTAAACCTGCTGCAGATGGCAAATCGGTTGCTACATCGTAGTTAGAACCCTGAGCACGGTGAACAACACCGAAGCCATCAGAAACGAAGGCATCGCCCAAAGCAGCAATCTTCTTTGCATAAGCAGCGCGCTCATCAGTATCCTTGGAGGTTTCTTCCTTATTGAAGCGCACGTTTTCGAGCAGAACAACATCACCATTGTTCATAGCTGCTACCTTAGCCTGAGCATCTTCACCATAGGTGTCAGCTGCCAAAGCCACAGGAGCGTCTAATAATTCACCCAAGCGAGCTGCTACTGGAGCCAAGCTGAGCTCTGGAACAACTTGTCCCTTTGGACGGCCCAAGTGTGCCATAACAATAACCTTCGCACCCTGTTCACGCAGCGCGTTAATTGTTGGCAGTGCAGCGCGAATACGACCATCATCAGTGATAGTCGTACCATCGAGTGGTACGTTAAAATCAGCACGAACAAGCACACGCTTGCCAGACAAATCACCCAAATCTTTGAGAGTCTTCATAAGCTTCCTTTCTATTGTCGCTCTTTATGAAGTTTAGTTCTTTTCCGCTGCTGCTGCACGCTGTTTCTCAACCTTTGTTGCCAGCTGTAGCAGACGACGGATTCGACCTGCAATGGCATCCTTCGTAATAGGAGGATCTGCCAAACGGCCAAGTTCTTCCAAACTAGCATCGCCATAATCGAGGCGAAGCTGACCGGCTGCGCGCAAGTTCTCAGGAATATCATCGCCCAGAATTTCGAAAGCTTTACGCACTTTTTGACTAGCTTCTACAGCAGCCTTAGCGCTACGACGCATATTAGCGTCATCGAAATTTGCCAGACGGTTTGCCTTGCCTCGGCTCTCTCCTTCTACGCGCTTGCCGCTCCATTCGCGGGCAGTTGTATTTGCACCCATCAAAATAAGCATGCGTTCAATAACATCAGGATCGCTTAAACGCACACGTACAGATGAATGGACGCGATGAGGTTTTGTAGTAATACCGAGACGACGAGCAGCAATAATTAAATCGTTTACTGCCTCAACGCTTGGACATACGATTTCCAGAAGGCTTGATTTTTCTGGATCACTCAAACGTCCTTTGGCGAGGAATGCACCACGCCAAGCGGCTTTGACCTGAGCAATATTACCTTGAATATGGGCAGGAGCTATGCCATGAACTTCCATAGAACGCTGATCGAGAAGGCCGGATTGAAGAGCGAGACGCTTACCATCACGCGTAATAGCAACAAGATAATATTCTACTGTTTCGCCAGAAGGTAAGGTTGATGTTCCCTTACGCAACTCCGCATCGTATCCCCAAATCTCACGAATAGAGCTTTGAAGCCAACGCGCTGCGGTTGCGCTGGTGAACTGACTGACAACAATAGGAATATTTCTAACGACCTGAATACCGCCACCAAAGCGCAACATAGCTGAGACTTGAGCTTGCTTGGCTAATGACGAGTCATCAGTGATTGCTGCGAGTTCGTTTTTGACCTCGTCGAGCAGTGACACGGCGCCTCCTTGGGTTTTGAAAGCAAATTATCCGAAGTTTAGTGTAACCATAACCGTGGATAGATTATTTTCTTGATTATTTCTTGACAAAAGTCGTTAGTTGTGACGCATTCTTTCTAGCTCTCGTCCAGATACGGTTACTGTTAAGCCGTTCGCTTTGAGACGTTTTGCTAGCTCGTAGCTCATGGCTACAGAGCGATGCTGCCCGCCTGTGCAACCAATTGCTATCGTAACGAAATGCTTATCTTCACGCGCATAACCATCTAAAGCGATGTTTAACGATTTTTCTATAGCGTCTAAGAACTCCGTAGCACCTTGACTGTGTAAAACATAGTCCGATACTGCTTCATCCATACCGTTGAGAGCACGTAAATCTGGCACCCAGAAAGGGTTAGGAAGGAATCGAACATCAAAAACAAAATCCGCATCGGATGGAACACCGTGCTTAAAACCGAAACTGAAAATATGCACATTGACGGTTTTGGCGCCGGTTCCTACAAGAGATTCATACAGCTGAGTTGAGAGCTGATGAATACTTGTGCGGGATGTATCTAAAATAATATCTACTCGCTCTTTGAGTGCACCGAGAAGTTCGCGTTCCTCATTAATACCATCAATAAGGCGATTCCCATTTTGGAGGGGATGAGGACGTCGCACAGATTCGTAGCGTTTAACGAGAACGTCATCACTAGCATCGAGGAAGAGAATGCGCGTTTTTACGTCTAAATCCTCTAAATGTGCAAGAACTTGGCTGAGATCATCGAAATAGCTGCGTGAACGTACATCAATAACTGCAGCAAGTTTATGCACTTTCGAACCAGATGAGGTCATCATATCAACTAACGGAATGAGCAGCATTGGAGGAAGATTATCGACTACATACCAACCGATATCTTCTACACTGTCTGCAGCGCGTGAACGTCCTGCACCAGACATGCCTGTAATAAGCAGAACCTCAAAATCATTGGTGCTGTTCTGCTCGGTATCGGTGGACGAGATATACTCTGTGCTATTCGTGTGTGAGACCATCTTCTCCATAGCTTCCTAGTTTAGCGCTAGAGCTGTTCAAATAATGCAGTTTTCATATGAGCGAACGCAGTATCAATAACATGACGTACTGGCAGATGCGTCATATAAGCGACCTGTGCCAGAGCCTGACGCAACAGCATATGCTCTCCCCCACGCACAATCGCCTCACGTGCGCTCAGTGATTGCATCAACTGAGTAGGGCGAGGATCATAAATAACATCGAGCAGATGCTTATTAGTAAGCGAAATATTTGCAGCAAGATTATTGATTTCTTGAGCAAGACCATCGGTAGCATGAGCTGGAACTGTAGAAATAATAATGTCTGACTGCTGTATGTGCTTAACAGCACTACCCCACGGCTGCACATCAATGCGAGCCTGTGACTTCTGATAAGAACTCATTCTTGTGCGCATAACCGATGCTTGCTCAGCATCCGCTGCACAGATGACAAAGTCTCGAGCTCCTATTTCAATCAGTGCTGCCATAGCAGACATTGCTGTTGATCCTGAACCAATAATGCATACGCGAGCATCGCTTGCGCTGCCAATATTGAATTCGTCAGCAAAAGTGAGCTTTACACCATCAACATCAGTGTTATACAAACTAATATGTGGCATATTCTCATGCTGAGGATTGCTACGTTGCCAGTCAAAAACAGCTGTATTACTCACTCCTAAGAAAGCTACGCGCTCATCGCTGACTTCACCAAATTCCAGAGCTTTCTGTTTCAGTGGCATGGTCATGCTCACGCCCGCCCATGAATCATTGATGCTTAAGAAGAAATCTTCGAGTGTTTCGGCAGTAATATCGTGGCGACCATACTGCCAATCCGTTAACTGCAAGGCTTCATACGCCGCGTTGTGCAGTACTGGTGAAAGCGAATGCGCAATGGGTGAACCGAGAACAGCTGCTTGGTTACCTGTGCTGGAAGATGTGTTATCTGCGTTCATAATTCCATACTCTTGAGTCGTCTGGACGAAACGGTTTTTTATTCTTCGGATTGTTCCACATGCAGAGCTTTATAAAGCACTTCTGCTTTGGATTGGCCAACACCTTGAACCTGCAGGAAGTCTTCTACGCTGGCTTCACGCATGGCACGAACAGAACCAAAGTGATTGAGCAGTTTCTTTTGGAAAGCTGGACCAATACCAGGAATATCATCCAAAGCCGAGCGTAAAGCTCCTTTTCGCCGTGTTTTACGATGATAGGTTATAGCGAAACGATGAGACTCATCGCGTACTCGTTGCAGTAAATACATTCCTTCGGATTGGCGCTTCAAAATAACTGGATAATCATCGTCCGGTAGCCATACTTCTTCGAGTTTTTTGGCCAAACCGCATACTGCTACATCATGAACATTGCAGTCCTGTAGTGCTTTTTGAGCTGCTTTGACTTGAGGCTGACCGCCATCAACCACAATGAGATTTGGCTTGTATGCGAAACGACGACGGTTTGTATCCTGCTGGACAACATCATTCAGCTGCGTTTTTTCAGCGCGTTTCTCATCTTCTAAGCTCTCCCCTGTATCGCCCAAAATATTACCATGCTTAAAACGTCGCGTCAGAGTTTCATAGATAGCAGCAGTATCGTCCACAGCTCCTTGTCCATCTGAACCACCAATAGCGAAGTGACGATAGTAATTTTTCTTAGCTATGCCATCTTCGAAAACAACCATCGACGCCACTTGAAAAGAACCACCAGAAGCGTTGGAAATATCAAAACATTCAATACGTAGCGGTGCTTTGTCTAACATAAGAGCATCTGCAATATCGTTCAATGCTTCCGAACGAGCAGCTAAATCAGTAACTCGACTAGATTTAGCTCTTTTGAGACTTTGCTGAGCATTTGCTGTAGCGCGGTCAAGAAGTGTCTTTTTCTCCCCTCTTTCAGCTACTCGAATAGTAACCGAAGAACCGCGAAGAGTACTCAGCCATTGTTCTAAATCATCCACACGGTCGGGAATAAAAGGCACAATAATCTCACGCGGAATAGGAGAAATGGGTGAGAGTAAATCGTTACGCCCCGTCATTTCTTCACGCTCGCGGCGTTGTTTTGTTGCCTGAGCGCGGCTCATACTGTCTGTGGCAGTTGCTTGCTGGGTTGGAGCTAGAGCGCTGCGGTTTTCTGAAACTTTAATAGCCGCAAGACCTTGCTCGCTCGTTCGATCATCTGCCTGTTCCTCCACAGCAGCTGAATAGACCTGAGTGATGAGATCACTGAGTAATTGAGCGTTGGATACATCTTCCACACGTTCAACAGACCATCCGCGTTCACCGCGAATAGTGCCAGCGCGTACGAAGAAAGTATGCACGCTGGCTTCAAGTTCATCAGTATCGATACCAATAATATCTGCGTCTACATCGGAGGAAAAAACAACAGCATTTTGTTCAAGAACCGAATCTAAAGCAGTTATTTGGTCGCGCAGTTTTGCTGCTTTCTCAAACTCGAGTTCAACACTGGCTTCCTTCATTTGGGCTTCTAGAGTTTTGCGGAAAGACGACCCCAAGCGGCCAGTGAGAATGGCTACTAATTGTTCGCTCATCTCTCGATGTTCTTGCGCAGAAATTCGCCCCACACATGGTGCGGAACATTTACCTATATGACCGAGTAAGCATGGTCTGCCAGTTTTTTGTGCTTTATTAAAAATAGCGGGAGAACATGTGCGCACAGGGTATGCATGAAGCATGGAATCTAGGGTTTGGCGCATATTCCATACTTTGGCATAAGGTCCAAAATAGCGTGCTTTACGATTATTTTTATTACGAGTAACCCACACGCGCGGATATTCTTCTTTAATAGAGATGGCTACGTACGGGTATGTTTTATCATCACGAAAAACAACATTAAAACGCGGATCGAATTCTTTAATCCACGTATATTCGAGGGTTAAAGATTCTAATTCTGTGCCCACCACAGTCCATTCGAGACTGCGAGCTGTGAGTACCATATTTTGAGTGCGAGGATGCAGTCGGTTCAGTGGCTGAAAATAATTAGAGAGACGGTTACGTAGGTTTTTTGCTTTACCTACATAAATAACGCGACCATCTTCATCTCGCCACTTATACACACCAGGATTAGCAGGAATATCGGAAGTTCTCGGTCGGAAAAGATCGCGGGTATCTCCTAAGAGAGGCGCTCCGTTAGCATTAACTCCTGTTGATTGTTCAGAAGCATGCTCAGAGGAAGCACGAGCCGCCTGCTCAGCAGAATCTTTAATCATCTGCTGAGCCGTTTTGCGCCATACTCCTGGAGAATGTTTTTCAATGAGAGAGCTCATGTACTTCCTCTATTGCTTTTTATGTTTAGTTAACAGCGGTTTAAGGAACTTACCTGTCCAACTATCTGGCACATCTGCGATATGCTCAGGAGTACCTTCAGCTACAACTGTGCCGCCACCGTCACCACCTTCTGGACCCATATCAATAATCCAGTCAGCGCTTTTAATAACATCAAGGTTATGTTCAATAACAATAACTGTATTTCCTTTATCGACCAAACCTTGTAGAACAATCATCAGCTTGTTCACGTCTTCAAAATGCAAACCAGTGGTTGGCTCGTCAAGAATATAAACTGTATCGCCGTTAGAACGTTTCTGAAGCTCAGTAGCTAGTTTCACACGCTGACTTTCTCCACCCGACAGCGTTGGTGCAGGCTGCCCTAAACGGATGTATCCCAAACCAACATCTACGAGGGTGTCGAGGTAACGCGCAATAGCAGGATATGATTTGAAGAAACGTGCAGCTTCTTCAATAGGCATATCAAGAATATCGGCTACAGATTTTCCATTATATTTCACTTCTAAAGTTTCACGGTTATAGCGTTTGCCGTGGCAAACCTCGCAATCGACATAAACATCTGGTAGGAAGTTCATTTCGATTTTGATTGTTCCGTCTCCGTGGCAGGCTTCGCAACGACCACCTTTCACATTAAAGGAGAAACGACCCGGACCATAACCGCGTACCTGTGCTTCAGGTGTTTTAGCCAAGAGGTTACGGATTTTATCCCACACACCGGTGTAGGTTGCTGGATTGGATCGAGGGGTGCGTCCAATAGGATTTTGATCAACATGAATAACCTTATTGACCTGGTCAACGCCTTCAATACGGATATGTTTACCTGGAACAATGCGAGCGCCATTGAGCTTATCTGCCAAGACCGGATACAAAATCGAGTTAACCAGTGTTGATTTACCGGAACCGGATACGCCACTGACAACTGTGAGCACGCCTAATGGGAAAGCAACATCTAAGTTCTTTAGATTATTTTCGCGCGCTCCCACTACTTTCAGGTTTTTTGTTTTGTAGACGCGGCGACGTTTCTTAGGTACGGCAATTTTCTTGCGACCAGCAATATACGCACCTGTAATGGAGCGACCTGCTTGAGTAATGCCCTGAGCGTGACCGGAATAAATAATTTCTCCACCATGTTCGCCGGCTCCTGGACCAATATCGACTAACCAGTCTGCAGTGGTAATAGTGTCTTCATCGTGTTCTACGACGACGAGGGTATTGCCTAAGTCGCGCAGTTCATGCAAGGTGTGAATGAGTCGTTCATTATCGCGTTGATGTAGGCCAATAGATGGTTCATCGAGCACATACATAACGCCTACGAGACCTGAGCCGATTTGGGTTGCTAAACGGATGCGTTGTGCCTCTCCGCCGGAGAGTGTGGCGGCTGCACGCGAGAGAGTGAGGTATGTGAGACCTACGTTGTTAAGGAATCCAAGACGTGCACGGATTTCTTTAACGATTTCTGTGGAGATGAGTGCTGCTGCGCCGTCGAGGTGGAGATTATTAATCCATTCGAAGGCTCGAACAATAGGCATATCGCATACATCAATAATGTTTTTCTCGCCTACGGTTACGGCTAAAACTTCTGGCTTAAGTCTTTTACCTTTGCATACTTGGCATGGAACTTCACGCATATATGCTTCATAGTATTGACGCATATTGTCGGAGTCTGTTTCGTCATGGCGACGCATCATGGAGCGCACAACGCCTTCAAAACCTGTGGAGTATTCTCGTATGCGTCCCCAACGGTTTTTGTAGCGCACATTCACTTTGAAATCGTGACCGTGCATAATAGCATCGCGAACATCCTCATCGAGCTTATTCCATGGGGTTTTCAGGCTGAAGCCTAAATCATCGGCTAAGCCTTCGAGTAGATGCATGTAATACTCTGACTGGGTTTTAGAGGTATTCCATGGCTCAATAGCGCCTTCTTCTAGAGATTTGGTAACATCCGGCACAACGAGTTCTGGATCAATTTCGAGTTTTGAACCAATACCAGTGCATTGTGGACAAGCACCATATGGTGCGTTAAAAGAGAAAGTGCGTGGTTCGATTTCATCTAACTCTAAATCATGACCGTTAGGACAGCTACGGTTTTCAGAGAATGGTTGACGTCGAGCAGGATCTTTCTCATCGAGATCTACGAAATCAGCAATAACTAAACCGTGTGATAAACGTAAAGCGGTTTCCACCGAATCAGTTAAACGCTGACGTATCCCCTCTTTGAGAGCTAAACGATCAATCACCACTTCAATAGTATGCTTATTCTGCTTTTTGAGTTTAATCTCGGAATTTAATTGTACGAGCTTGCCGTCAATCAAAGCGCGAGCGTAACCATCGGCACGCAAGCTATCTATCAGCTCAACAAACTCACCCTTGCGTCCGCGCACAACAGGAGCAAGGATTTGGAAACGTGTGCGCTCATCATGTTTGAGCAAAGAATCAACAATAGCTTGAGGAGTTTGTGCAGTAATCAGTTCACCGCATACTGGGCAGTGAGGAATACCTGTGCGCGCAAAAAGCAAACGTAAGTAATCGTAAACCTCTGTAATAGTTCCCACAGTAGAACGAGGATTACGGTTCGTTGTTTTCTGGTCAATAGCAACAGCAGGGCTTAAACCATTGATCATGTCTACATCTGGTTTATCCATTTGGCCTAAGAATTGGCGCGCATATGCAGATAGAGATTCCACATACCGACGTTGACCTTCGGCAAAGAGAGTGTCGAAAGCAAGCGACGATTTTCCAGAACCAGATAATCCGGTAAAGACTACCATTTTATTGCGTGGAATTTCCAGATTAACGTTTTTCAAATTATGTTCTCGTGCGCCTTGAATCACGATTTTGCGGTCTAAAGGCACATCGTTTAAGTTTTCGATAATAATATCCTGTGTCACTATCATCTCCTCAATATATCGGATTACATTTTAACAAAGTATTCGAACAAATTTTCGAAAAATATCTATGATACTTTCCTTCTCTTGGCGTTATGAATATGCTCGACCTCAAGTGAGTGTTGGTAGTATGTACCCCTCGGTATGTAGTGTTCTCGCTCTTTTCGCGTGTTTCTACTACTATCGAACTCAGTTTGTGAGCACATTTATATAGGCGTTTCTACTTGCAGGTAATTACGTTGGGTGATTGACGTTAAGTAATTACTCAGAGCGACGTCTTCGAACAGTGTTCTCGAGTGATATGAGGTTTTTGAGGTAAAGAATGGCTATTTCTGCTCAGGGTTTGGAAATTCGTATTGGCGCTCGACAATTGTTGGCGCCCACAGATTTTCACGTATCTGCAGGCGATCGCATTGGTTTAGTAGGCCGAAACGGTGCAGGTAAAACTACGTTAACGCGCGTTATTACGGGAGACATGCTACCAGCTGCCGGCAAAGTAACCTATTCAGGCAAGCTGGGATATTTGCCTCAGGATACTCATGCAGATGATCCTGGACAAACAGCTCTAGACCGTATTATGTCCGCCCGTGATATTGCTATTATCGTTTCGCGTATTCGTAAAGCCGAGCGCGATATGACTAATCCAGATCCCGATATTATGAGCAAAGCCATGCATCGTTACGACAAGGCGATGCAGGATTTTGAGAATGCTAACGGCTATTCTGCACAGTCCGATGCCACTGTTATGGCTGAAAGTTTGGGTATTAGTCAAGATGTTCTGCCCCGCCAGCTTGGAACACTGTCGGGTGGTCAGCGTCGTCGAATTGAGTTAGCGCGAATCTTGTTCTCCGATGCCGACACCCTGATCTTGGATGAGCCGACAAACCACTTGGATGCTGATTCTATTGAATGGTTGAAAAAGTATTTGAAGAGCTATGCCGGCGGTTTTCTTGTTATCTCTCACTCCACTGAATTACTGGGAGAAACAGTGAATAAGGTGTGGCATTTAGATGCTCAGCGCGCTCAGATTGATATGTATTCGCTTGGATGGGCAGCATATTTGAAGCAACGTGCAGTGGATGAAGAACGTCGCCGCCGCGAGCGCGAAGTGGCTCAGAAGAAGGCTGAGCGTTTGATGCAGCAAGGTATTCGTTTGCATGCGAAGGCTACGAAGGCTGTGGCGGCTCAGAATATGATGCGTCGTGCTGAGAAGTTGTTGGAAGAGACTGAACCGATGCGTAAGAAGGAGAAGGTGGCGGATTTGCGTTTCCCTACTCCTGCACCATGTGGACGCACTCCTATCATGGCTGGGGATATTTCGAAGGCTTTTGGTTCGAATATTGTGTTTGCTGGTATTAATTTAGCAGTAGATAAAGGCTCACGCGTTGTTATTTTGGGTTATAACGGTGCGGGTAAAACCACAACTTTGCGTATTTTAGCTGGTGTAGATGAGCCAGATACTGGTGAGGTGAAACTGGGACATGGCGCTAAGATTGGCTATTTTGCTCAGGAACATGATACGTTGAATACCTCGGCAACTGTTTTGGAGAACTTGCAATCTGTTGCTCCTGAGTTGGATGATACGCAGGCGCGCACTATTTTGGGTAGCTTCCTGTTTTCCGGTGATGATGTGATGAAACCTGCAGGAGTGCTTTCGGGTGGCGAGAAAACTCGTTTAGCGCTTGCTACTTTGGTAACGTCTAAGGCGAATGTTCTTTTGCTTGATGAGCCGACAAATAATTTGGATCCTGCTTCTCGTGATGAGATTTTAAGTGCTATTTCCAAATATGAGGGCGCTATAGTGCTTGTTACTCATGATGAGGGGGCTGTTCAGGCGCTTAACCCTGACCGCGTTCTTCTTCTGCCAGATGGCGATGAAGACTTATGGAATGATTCCTACTATGATTTGGTTGCTTTAGAGTAATTTAGTAAATACTGATTGATAGTCTTAGCATTATGACTCTTCTTCAGCTTCAATATATTGTGAAAATCGTGGAATGCGGTTCCATGAACGAAGCCTCACACGCTTTATATATTTCTCAGCCAGCGCTGAGCTCTGCAGTTAAAGAACTTGAGAAAGAGATGGGTATTGAGATTTTCACCCGCTCTTCTCAAGGTATTGCTTTAACCGTTGACGGCGTTGAGTTCTTGCAGTACGCGCGTCAGATTCTTGATCAGACTGAGCTGATGAAGGAACGCTATAAGAACACGAAACCTCGTAAACAGTTATGCCAGGTATCGACCCAGCATTACATGTTTGCTGTAGAAGCTTTTGTCGATATGATTAACGCTTCTGATTCCGAAGAATACGAATTCTCTATTCGAGAGTCACGTACTCGCGAAATTATTGAATCAGTTGCCAATATGCGTTCAGAAATTGGCATTTTATATACCTCTGATTTTAACCGTAACGTTATTAATAAGCTGCTGCGCGAAAAGCACTTGGAATTCCATCCGCTTTTTACAGCAGGTTTGCATGTATTTATTTCACGTGAAAATCCTCTCGCATCGCGCAAAAAACTGACCATGGACGACTTGAAGCCATACCCATTTATTCAGTTTGAGCAAGGCGAAGAAGGAAGCTTCTATTTCGCTGAAGAAGCACGCTGGCCAGAATATGCGTCCAAACAAATTAACGTAACCGATCGCGCAACCATTTTGAACTTTATTGTGGGGTTGAACGGCTATACCATTTCCTCTGGTATTGATAACGAAGATTTAAATACAGAAAAAATCGTGACCATTCCACTTGACTGCGATGACCGTATGCTGGTTGGTTGGATTACTAACGAACGCGCTCGCCTTTCACATGCAGCGAATAATTATGTAGAAAAACTCAAAGAAGTTATTCATCGTCACGGATACGAAACGATTGAAGATTAATTCATATGTATACATGGTCGGTGGCATGCGCCACCGACCATCCTTTTTAATCTCAAATGTGCCACAGTCGGTAACTCTCGAAACATCATATAACAATAGGTACTCCTACAATAAATGCCCATCCCCATGGCGTTCCCCATAAAGCTATAGCATAAAGACATACAAGCACACCTATATGCCTAAGAAATAGCCCTGTTTTTATCTTCTGCTTGCACAATACATAAATCATTAAAATGACGATTGCAGCATGTATACTCCAGAAAATTACAGGCAAGGATTGGGCGAAACCATCGCGCACTTCTCCATACGCAGCAAGAGCACAACCTGCATAAATACAAAACGAATTCCTGTATCGAACTTATACATGATATGAATCTTCCGAATGGAAGCACTCTAGTATTGTGCCTCACACGATATATCACATCACTGTGAATGAATATTATGTGCCATTATTCTAGTTTTTTTGATGAAAAAACGCAGGGAGTATTGTGAAAATACTCCCTGCGAGATTCAAAAAATTTATTTTATGCGCCGTATTGCGTAAAATACTCGTCAATCTGTTGCGAGATGTCGTCAGTAATAACTGCTGAACCATCAGCATGACGTAATTCACGCGCAGCGCTAATAATATCGTGAATAGTTGCGATAGCAAAAACAGGGAAACCGAACTCATCTTCTACAGCTTGAACAGCAGAAACATCGGAATCCTTGGTTTTTTCCATGCGGTCAACAGACAAAACTAAACCAACAACATCAACATCTGCAGCTGCCTTCAGTTTAGGCAAAACCTCACGTACAGCAGTTCCAGCGGTCATCACGTCATCTACAAGAAGAACCTTCATGCCGTCACGAAGCGGTGTGCCCACAAACATGCCGCCATCACCGTGATCCTTGGCTTCTTTACGGTCAAAAGTGTATCCCACAGCACAGCCGCGCGCCGAGCTTAACGCCATAGACGTGGTAACTGCCAGCGGAATGCCCTTATAAGCAGGACCAAAAACAGTATCAAACTGTTCTAATTTGCCGCTGGACTGTGCTGCTTCAATAGCAGAAGCGTAAAACTGACCCAAACGAGCAATACGGTCACCGTCATTAAAAGAACTAGCATTAATAAAATATGGGGACTGACGTCCGGACTTCAAAGTAAAAGAACCGAACTTTAACGCCTGACTGTCAAGCAGAAACTTCGTAAAATCAGTTGATGCACTCACGGTACTCTCCCTTATTATCGTGAATATTAATCCAGTTATTGCCTTCAGCTAAGGCAGCAGCTAACTCAGGTCGCTCGTCTAAAAGCTCCTCCAACTCGCAGGCAATACGAACAGGTGCAGCAGGATCTACTAAAGCCGCCGAACCAACTTCCACAGCATTTGCTCCAGCATAGAGGAATTCTAAAGCATCCTCACCGGTAAAGGTGCCGCCCATCGCAATAATCGGAAAATCATGGAAAGTCTGACGAATTTTATACACCATCGCCACAGCCATCGGATGCACCGCTGGCCCCGATACGCCGCCGGTAATATTAGCCAGAATCGGTCGCCCTGTGCGCGTATCAATACGCATGCCCACGAAAGTATTAATCAGAGAAACAGCATCGGCACCATTGTCTACTGCGGCACGCGCAATCGGCACCACATCATCCACATTCGGCGTGAGCTTAATAATCATCGGTTTATCGGTCAGCGGACGCAAACGCTTAAGCAACTTAGCCAACGCCACCGGATCCTTCCCCACCGACGTACCAGACTTCACATTTGGGCAACTGACGTTAATCTCCAACATATCCGCGTCAGAATCGGCGAGTTTAGCGACTACTTCAGCAAAATCGTCATCGCTATGCCCTGCCACATTAGACACAACAGTGGCGCCCATTGCCTTCAAACGCGGCAAATCATCCTCAAGATAATGATCTACACCTGGGTTTTGCAAACCCACAGAATTGACCGTACCGGCTGGGGTTTCCGCAGTTCGTGGCGCAGGATTACCCTCCCACGGCACAGGAGACACACCTTTTGTAGATACAGCACCGATAACAGCTGGATTGTAATACACCGAGCAAGCATCGAGATTATACGTGCCAGCAGCTGTACCGATTGGGCTTTTCCATTCAACACCAGCCACCACAGTGTCATGCGTAAACGTGTATGGTTTGGTTGCGTCAAACATCTCCATTAGTTCCATCCCCGCTTAATTCTATTGCGCTTAATTCTATCGCGATTAGTTCCATCCCAACTCTTCGCGCGTAAAGACTGGACCATCGATGCATACTTTCTTGTTGCCATCAACTGTTGGCGTAATACACACCACGCACGTTCCGTATCCGCAGCCCATGTGCTCTTCCAAACTCAACTGAGCTTCTACCCCATGTTCACGCGCCCATGAAGCCACTGCTTTCATCATGGGATGTGGACCACAGGTTAAAATATGCACGTCCGATAGATCAGGACGACCGTCTTGCTGGGCTTGCTGCTCTTCTAACCAGCTATTGAGCAAATCAATCACATTGCCCTGAGCATTGTCAATACTGCGCACATCATCGCAATAACGTGCAGCAAAATCATCAGCAAAATGCACATCGCGATACCCATACATAGCTGTGCATGTTGCATCCGAACGGCCAGCCAATTTTTCAGCCGCATGCAGAACCGGTGGCACGCCCAAACCACCGCCAATGGTTAAATATCGTCCCGGCGCGCTTAAATCGAAAGGCTTTCCTAATGGTCCGAGAATATCGATGGAATCGCCGACGTGAAGCTGTGCAAACTCAGCAGTACCGCGACCGACCACAGCAAAAATAAAGCTCACCTCATCACCATTAATCTCAGCGATGCCAAAAGGTCGTGGAGAAATCTGCTGATTATTCTTCGAATATAAGTTTGCAAACTGTGCAGCCTGACCATGCTGAGCAATATATTCATCGCGTACAGTTAAACGCACAATACTATCAGTAAGTAGCTCATGCCCTACAACCTCAACGGTACGGCGTGATGGCAGGTATTCTTTGCCTTCAGGATTAGTCTTAAGGAAGGTTTGGGCAGTCATAGTTTCCTTACATTAGTTAGGCGCGAACGCGAGCGATATCATTTTTCATAGCGAGCGCGGCTTGGCGAGCACTGGTAGCAACTAGATTAAGTGCTTGTAGTTTAGTTCTGATTGTTTCCGCTTCATCTGTGTGCTTCCATGCTCCAATAATACCGCGAGAGGAGTTAATAAGTGCGCCTAAACCGTTTTCGTCAAACAGCCCTGCGAGGTCATCAGCTGTTCCTCCTTGTGCGCCGTAACCGGGAACAAGGAAGAAAGTATGCGGCATGAGGGTGCGCAGCTGCGCACCCAGAACAGGATGTGTAGCGCCAACGACTGCGCCAACACGTGAATATCCGTACTTGTTGTCGCGCGAGTTTTCGCCCCACTGCTCGACCAGTTCGGCCACTTGAGTAGCAACAGTATGCGCGGATCCGTCTACCCGCAAATCTTGCAGTTCGTTCGAGCTTGGGTTGCTCGTTTTCACAAGAACGAAAATATCTTTATTACTGTTATTAGCAGCCTGTACGAAGGGAAGAATACCGTCGGAACCTAAATAAGGATTTACAGTAACTGCATCTTCATGCCACACATCTGTTGAGCCAACACCATTAATACTTGGTGTGCCTTCTATATGTGCTGCATATGCTGCTGCTGTGCTGCCAATATCTCCGCGCTTAATATCGCCTAGCACGTAGAGTCCGCGAGTCTGTGCATATTCATTGGTGCGCACATACACGTCTAGTCCTGCAGGTCCGAGCGCTTCATACATAGCAATTTGAGGTTTTACAGCGGGAACAATATCGTATACAGCATCAATAATGGCAATATTAAAAGCAAAGTAGGCTTCCGCCACGTCACGCACAGTACGAGTACTGTTCAATAGTATTGGAGGAATTAGTGCAGGCTTAGGATCTAAACCGACAACACTGGGATTATCTTTAGCAATAATCGCATCAATTAAGGCTCTCATGCCAATTCTTCTCCTTCGTTGAAGGCATACTCACCCAAACGTGAATAGGTCATAACAGCATTGCATACAGTAGCAAGCACACGTCCTCGCACAGACCACGCGTTAAAAGGGGTATTGCGTGCTGCAGATGCAAAATTATCGGCACGAATAGTCCACTGCTCATCAGGAGCAAGAATAACAACATCAGGATGTTGTCCTGGAATATCTGTTTGAGATAAATCGTGCGTAGTATATGCGCGAATTTCTTCGCTTGTAAAATCAATCTGAGCGTTATGAGCCTGAGCGTAACCTGCAATATCAAAGCTTTCTACACCCAACAGTCGATTTGGTTCCACAGACATCAGCTCAATAAGACGAGAATCATCAATATAGCCAGCTTCTACAAGCACTTTACGCAAAACTGGGTATGCTGTTTCCAAACCAATAATTCCGTTAGGAGCGGTGAGCATAGCGTCAAGAGCGCCGAAACCTTTCTCCTGAGCAGTATGTGGCGCATGATCAGTTGCAATCATATCGACAGTACCGTCGCATACTGCTTCCAAAGTTGCTAAACGATCATGAGCAGAACGCAAAGGCGGATTCATTTTTGCGTACGTTCCGTATTTTTCTACGTCGGAATCATCTAAGGCTAAATAATGTGGCGCTGTTTCGCAGGTAATATGTATACCATCATCTTTTGCCTGACGGATAGCTTCAAAAGCTGCTGCCGTAGACACATGCTGTAAATGCAAATGCACGCCTGTTACACGTGCAATATGAATATCGCGTTCAACAATAGCAAGCTCAGTATCAGCAGGAATACCTGGTAATCCAAGACGACGTGAAGTGTCGCCCTCATTCATTACGCCGGTTTTATGATGCTCGCAATGGTCAATAAATGGGAGCTTATAATCCACACAGTTGCGCACTACGTCACCGAGAGTGCGAGCCGTTACTGCAGAACCATCGTCCGACATGGCTACAACTGGGTGATTAAAATGCCGTTCTCCCCCAACGCGCATATCTTTCCAATCAGCAGGATTAGATGCCTCATCTCCGCTGCGCCCCTTTGACGCAGACACGCATAAGGAGTAACGCACAGGAAGATTGCCTCGATGCTCCAAATCTTCTAAAGCATTCACACCGTTATATGTGCAACCATCTGCAGCAGGCTCAGTATTAGGCATAATCAACACATTCGTGTATCCACCATGAGCCGCTGCAGCAGCACCCGACTGCATAGTTTCTTTATCTGTTTGACCAGGGTCGCGGAAATGAACGTGAGGATCAGCAAAACCAGGAGCAATCATCCACTCACTGGCATTAAAAGAACGGGTAGCATCCTGCCCATCTGGAATACGCACGGTAATATTTTCACCGGTATCCCATACGCGAATATTATGCAAAATGACAGTCATAACTACCCCTTCTTTCGTTCCCTAAAATTGTACCGATAAGGCTTTACAGTTTAGCCTCTTCGTCACAGTAATCGCAACGATACTGCATGCCCAAAGCATCTTCATGACCACGCACCAAATGGAACTGCTGCTTAATACCACGTTCAGTAGAAGTTACGCAACGAGGATTAACGCAGGTAATAATATTAGTAACGTGCAAAGGCAGCACAGGCTTTTCTTTGGACATAATAGAACCGTCGTGCACAATATTGACCGTAGCAGTTGGCGCAATCAGAGCCAAAATATTAACGTCAATAACAATATCGCTTTCAATTTTAATAATGTCTTTTGTGCCCAGCGTTTGACTATCGGCATTCATAATAAGAGCTAAACGTGTTTTACGAGGATCAATGCCCAAAAAATCAAGTACTTTTAAAGCATGACCTGCTGGAACGTGGTCAATAATAATACCATCGTGAATGCTTGTAACTTTCATTAGATACGCACCTGCTTTTCCATCTCTTCAGCGTTATATCCTGGCAGTTCATCGCCCACAACCGAACTTTCCAAAGCCATACGCATAAGCATACCGTTCTTAACCTGTTCAAAATACAAAGCGCGCGGATCATCATCAACATCTACAGCAATCTCATTAACTCGAGGCAAAGGATGAAGAACCGCTAAATTCGAACGACCGTGAGACAGTTTTTCAGCATCTAAAATATAGGTATCGCGCAAACGCAGATAATCGTCTTCGTTAAAGAAACGCTCCTGCTGCACGCGCGTCATATACAGAACGTCCAAATCGCCAATAACATCGACCATATCGCGTACTTCAATATAAGAGCATGACGGCGTTTCGTTAATACGATCAATCACGTATTGAGGCGTGCGCAACTCCTGAGGAGAAATAAGCACAAAGTTCACATCGCCATAACGACACAAAGTTTCAATAAGCGAATGCACGGTGCGTCCGAAAGTTAAATCGCCGCACAAACCAACAGTCAGCTTATTTAAGCGACCGAAATGATTGTATATCGTTGATAAATCAGCCAATGTTTGAGTAGGATGCATATGACCGCCATCGCCCGCATTAATAACTGGTGTATCCACTGCCTGTGCAGCAACTAAAGCAGCACCTTCCTTCGGATGACGCATTGCCACTACATCTACGTAGTTCGACACAGTTTTTAACGTGTCTGCAATCGTTTCACCTTTAGAAGCAGATGATTGGCTTGCTCCCGCAAAACCAATAACCTGACCGCCTAAACGCAGCATAGCTGTTTCAAAACTCAGACGAGTACGTGTTGATGGCTCATAAAATAAAGTGGCTAATACACGTCCGTCACATGTATGAGCCACTTCTTTTCGATGCGAATCAATATATCGAGCTTTTAATAATAAGTCATTAATTTGAGGAACGGATAAATCATCCAATGTAACAACACTCATTCCAGCTAAGGAAGAGCTTAACTGTGCAGACATCGGGCACGCCTTTCTGTGGAAACCTCATACAAAATCGAGATTTCATACGAAACCAAAATTCCATACAAGAACCGAGGGGCACTGCATGCGCTGTGACCTCATTAAGGGTAGTGCAAAAATAAGACAAGATAACAGGTGCGTGTTTGTGAGGGGGTGTGTGGCTAACTATCTCCGAAACGTCCATCTTAAGCAGTCAAGCTATTTTCGAGCTGTCAGTCCGGCACTCATTTTATGTCGTACTTTGCCCCTGAGTTTGTCTCGTAGGTTGTGCAACTTTCGTACAATATTTCGTACAACTTTCGTGCAACTTTTGTGTCTTGTGTTCCCCTGTTTTGGCGCTCTTTCCTTTATCATAGAAAGTGACGTTCACAATCATTCAGACGTTCGTTGCGAGCGCGAATGATGAGCGTTCTAGCGCAACGTTCATGATCGGGAAAGTAGCCTGCTTGTTATGGGATCGTTTTTACTCATTATTCAAATCGGTATAGCCGTAGTTATTTCATCCCTGCTAAGCCCCTATATTCCTCGTGTGTCTATGCCGCTGGTACAGATTTTTTTGGGTATCCTGTGGTTCTTTATTCCTGGTTTGCCGCTTATTAACTTGGATTCGGAGTTCTTCTTACTCGTTTTTATTGCGCCGCTGCTGTATTTTGAGGCAATGCATATTTCCCGTTCGGGTTTGCGTAAAAACTTGGGCATTACGCTGTCTTTGGCTGTGGGATTAGTGCTTTTATCTATTGTTATTGCTGGTTATACGCTTACATTTTCGATGGCTGCTATTCCTTTGGCTGCCGCTTTTGCCTTAGGTGCTGCTTTAAGTCCGACAGATGCTGTGGCGGTGGCACAAATTGGCGCTGATGCTCAGCTGACCGAGCGTCAAGAAACTGTTTTAGCTACAGAAAGTTTGTTCAATGATGCTTCCGGTATTGTGAGCTTCCAGTTTGCTTTAGTTACTTTGATTACTGGAACGTTTTCGCCTCTGAAGTTTTCGCTGAACGTGCTTTACAGTTTTATTGGCGGCGCTGCAGTAGGCGCTGTGCTGGGCATTATGCTTAATCATTTGATTGTTTGGTTGCGTCGTATGCGGTTGGAAACCACGACGAACCGTATTTTGATTGAACTGATGTTCCCCCTGCTTGTTTTTTGGGTTGCTGACGATATTTTTGAAGCTTCGGGCGTTATTGCAGTCGTTGCCGCCGGTTTGGTGGCACGCTACCATCGCGTGGGTGTGGGTGAAGATTTAGCTGAGGTCAACCGCGTCTCGGGTGCAGTGTGGGATGTGGTTGCTTTCGTGCTCAATGGATCTGTTTTCGTTCTTCTGGGTATTGAGCTGCCTTTGGCTATGCGTCAAACGATTGTGAACGATAAGGTCAATACTGTGGGCATGGTGCTCACTGCTATGGTCTTGTGCATGGTGCTTTATCTGGTGCGTTTCTTCTGGATAGCGGCAACCTTACGTACTACAAAGTCTCATGAAACAGGTTTGCGCCGCAAAATGACTAAAGAACGTTGGCATTCTGCTGCTGTTATGACTTTTAGTGGAGCTAAGGGAACTATTTCGCTGATTTTGGCGTTTAGCTTGCCTTCACAGCTTGATACTATGACGGACTTCCCTGTTCGTACGGCTTTTCTGTTTATTGCTGCTGTTTATATTATTCTTTCTTTGTTGATTGCCAATATTATTGTTCCTATTTTGGCGCCTGCAGAAAAAGATGAGGATGGTCATAAATTCGCTTTGGCTAACTTGGAGATGCTTAACCGTACGCTGGTGGCTATTTCGCGTATTGATAATCCAGATCAGCATATAACGATTGAAGCTGTGATGCGTTCGTACAATGCGCGTATTGCGCGTCAGCGTGGCAAAGTGCTGACTCCTGAAGAATTAGCCACTTTGCATTCTGCTCGTATTGAAATGCGTCATTGGCAAAGTACGTGGTTGGAAAATTATGCACGCCGCAACCCGCAATATACCGATGCATGCCAACGTCTGTTGGCGCCTATTGAATACTCCTTGACGCATGACGAGGCTGGATTGTTCAAACATGTGCGAACTCGCATATACTTTTTGCGTTTGAAAACTGTGGTATGGATTCGTGCTATGCGGGCAGCTATTCGATTCTTGTGGACGCGCACAGTGCAAGTGACCACGCGTTCAGAAGACGTGGAGTATAGGCGCTCGGAAGTAACGCGCATCCAGTTGCAGTTATTGCAGGACTCGATTCACCACGCTTTCATTTTGATTAATTATGATCAGGTGCCGCCGGTAGTGGGTTCCACGATTGTGAGTGAGTTGCGTACCTTGATTAAGAGCTTGCAGATGCCTTCGATGGCTAAGCCGAGCGCTACCACTTTTGAATCTTTCCCTCATCAGTTTAACGAAGTGCTTTCTCAGGCCTATGCCATTGAGCTAGAAACTATTCGTACGATGGCGGATAAGAAAGAGATTACTCGCGAACAAGCTCGTACCATGCGTCACAATGTATTCCTTATGCAGTCAGATTCTGTGGCTTAACTAGAGCGATTCACGCACGAGAGAAGGATTTTAGCAGCTGTTCCTCACAATCAGGCTTCAAACTGCGTTACACTCGATAATCTCTTGCCCTCACGCATTCTGCTTAACCGATTAACACACCTGTTATGCCAGTTTTGATGCACAAAAATGGCTTCAAAACTGGCATATCGGTTGCGCGTATCGACTTCACGCATGAAGAGGGTTATTCACGCCCATAAAACAGACGATTGACCACATCACGGCATTTGCGCATAACACCAATCACATCATCCATAAACTGCAAACCGCGGTGTGCTTCGTGACCTAAGCATACGGCTAAACCGCCCATATCGAAGTAATCGTCAGGAATAATATCTGCCTGCTGGGCACGCCCTGACCATAAGAAAGAGGCATTACGTAAATCAGTGCACAACTGCCATGAATGACGCAAAATCTGGGCATCATCAGCACGAATAACACCATGTTTTTCTAAAGCGTCTAAAGCATCAATAGTATGCGTGGTGCGAACGTCTTCCCATTGAGCGGAATAACGCAATTGCAGTAATTGCACAGTCCATTCCACGTCGGACAATCCGCCACGCCCCAGCTTAATATGCCGATCATTGCGTACTCCGCGCGGCAAGCGCTCAGCCTCC
Source organism: Alloscardovia sp. HMSC034E08 (assembly GCF_001813415.1). NCBI lineage: Bacteria > Bacillati > Actinomycetota > Actinomycetes > Bifidobacteriales > Bifidobacteriaceae > Alloscardovia > Alloscardovia sp. HMSC034E08. The sequence continues at coordinate 830,404 of NZ_KV812468.1, forward strand.
ATACGCGCCTTCAATTGGTGAATACTATGCGCTTCTTCAGCAGTCACACCATCCGCACTATACCTGAGCGGATCAACTATCTGCGCAATAAAACGCGCGCCCAGCTCCTGGCAACCGGCAGCCACACGAGCACGCAGCAAAGCCTGCCTCTCCCACGTCTGCGACCAGGAAGCATAATACTCGCGGCAAGAGTCGAAAGAACGCACAAGTGGACCGTTCTTCCCCTCAGGTCGCAAATCCATATCTACATCAAGCTTCTGTTCAGTTCCCGCTAAATCAGTCAAAATAGAGCGAATCACATCGGCTTGAGAACTAGCGAAAGACCGTGCAATATTATCGCTCACACCGTCTGCGGCTTCGTAAACAAGCATCACATCGGCATCAGAAGAAAAATTGACTTCTTCCCCACCGAATCGTCCCATCGCAATAACAGCCATCCGTGCTGGAGCTTCGTCATAGTCGCCTTGCTTCATTAAATGAGTGGTTGCCCACTGTAAGCTAGCATCCAGTAAAGCATCATAGACGCGCGTCATAGCGCGTAAAGCTTCTTGAGAATTAATAACGCCACTCATCCACGATAAGCCCACGCGCTCAATCTCGCGGCGTCTCATCGCACGCAACAAGGTTGAAAACTCCACTTGAGAATCAGCAAAACGGCTTAACATCACCGACGTACGAGTGGCGAGACTATCGTGTGACCGTGGCTGCAAACTTTTGTCATCGCCCAACCATGTGGTAGATTCAGACGACTTCATTAAGGCTTCACTCAAATACCGAGAATTAGCAAAAATATGACATAAACGTTCTAAAGCCGTAGGCGAATCACGCACAAAACCAAGATAAGGACCGGAACTTCCAATAGTTTCCACCCAACGTCGCCACATCATCAACCCCATATCAGGGTTTTGACCAATGCCCACCCACAATAAAATCTGAGGCAATAAAATATGATTAATACGGCTAGCGCGCGAAATGCCTGAAGTTAACGCATGAACATGCACCATAGCAGCATCTGGATCGGCAAAGCCCACAGATTCAAAACGCTGACGCATAGCCTCATCAGATAAACGAATATCATCCTCAGACAGAGTCGACAAGTGCGGCAACATAGGACGATAATAAATATCCATATGCAAGCAACGCACTTGCAAACGCACAGCATCAAAACGCTCCACCAATTGAACAGCTGTTAATCCCACAGCTCGCGATAAACGCACAATATCGGGATTTTCAGCAATATCGCGTTCACTCATATGGCGAGTTCGCGTAAAAATATCTTCATGAGCACTCGAAATCTGTGGGAATAAATGAGTGCGTTTCATTTTCCATAACTGCTGACGATGCTCTAATACGCGCAAGAACCTGTAATCTTGCGATAAATTTTCAGCCTGCTGACGGTTAATATAACCGCCCTGAGCCAAATGCTTCAGCGATGTCAATGTGTCTTTCGTTCGCAAAGTTTCATCGGTGCGACCATGCACAAGCTGTAGCATTTGCACAGTAAACTCCACATCGCGCAAACCACCCTTACCCAGCTTAATCTCACGGTCTTTATGATCCAACGGAATATGTTCTTCAACGCGCGTGCGCATAGCGCGGCAGTCATATACAAAGTTTTTACGAGCAGAAGCAGACCACACAAGTGGTGTAATCATATCGAGAAAATCAGCGCCAACTTGCATATCTCCCGCAATAAAACGCGCCTTAAGCAGAGCTTGAAACTCCCAGTTTTCCGCCCACTTTTCATAATATATACGCGCTGATTGCACAGTGCGCACCAAAGCTCCAGCCTTACCTTCGGGACGCAAAGCAGTGTCAATCTCCCACAGAGCGGGAACGCTGACTCCAGGAATAACAGCAGAACAGACAGCTTGTAAAACCGAGCCAATCTGGGTACCCACAACAGTAAGATCGCCATGAAAATCATCTGTTTTGTCTACAAGATAGACCAAATCAACGTCGGAAACGTAATTAATTTCTTGAGCGCCCAGCTTACCCATACCAAAAACAGCAAAACGACATTCTGCTGCCTGAGGAACTTTATACTGCGCAATCTTCAAAGCTGCACGTAAAGTATCATCAATCAACGCGCTTAAACGTTGAGAAATAACAGGCTGCACGTCCAAAGGATAATCGCTTGCTACATCGTCAGCGGCAATATGCAGTAAGTTTTTCCAATAGGTTATGCGCAAAGCCTGCACTTGCTCAATATAGCTGGCGCTCTCATCAACATAAAAAGACTGTTGAGGTTCAGCTGCCTGAAAAACTTCCGTCACCAAAGAAGGTTGAGAGCTAAGAAAATGCCCTAGTCCATCGGAGGCACCACACAAAGCTACAAGCCGTGACATTTCACTGCTACGGGCGGTAAAAAACATTGTGCTGATATCGCTCTTCTGCTCTGCTAATTTCTCAGCAATATCGGCAACATAACGCATTGCTGTATCAGGATTATCCGCGTTCGAGGCATAACCTAAAATATCGACCACAGACCATGCACACGTATAGCGCGATGCTACTGCATCGAGACAGCGATGCAAACGTTGCGCATCACTGAGCGCATAATTAATCTGTTGAAATCCTGTGCGAATGAGTTGCGTTGACGATAGCGAGAAATCATCCATATTAGTTACAATCCTTCGCAGAAATAACAGCGATAACGTCTGCTTCATGCACATCCCACTCATGGAAAGGCTTGTTCGAGCCTAAGATAGCGCAGGCAGCTGGGGATAAGCCTAACTGCAATAAATCATACGTGCTGTCGTGTTTATCTGCTGAGCGTGCCCACCATTGGGCAGCTTCACTCATTGTTGGCTCGTGACCGATTACCATGAGCAGATGATGCTTTTTCTTTTGACCGTATATGATTTCAGAGATTTCTGATAATCCGTCTGTATACAGTTTTTTATGATAAGAAACGTCCGGTTTATCGCCAAAAACTTTGAGCATTTTATCTGCGGTTTGACGCGCTCGCTTAGCACCCGAGACCGCAAGAACATCAGGAACTAAATTGATTCCATCTAATGCTTTAGCCACATGCTTGGCTTGTTTGCGTCCCTTATCAGTTAATTCACGCTCTGCATCTGTTGATGCATTTTTCTCGGTTTTAGCGTGACGCATAAGAATAAGAACATACTCATAATCGCGTGCACATTTACCAATTTTTGTTAGGTTTACAGCCATAGTCTTATCCTACCAAACATTACAGTTGAGATAGTTGAGCATCTAAATCACGCAATACCTTACGTAATTTTCTATCAGACATATCGCGCAGCTCCAGACTTGCCAAGTCTACGCCGTTCTCATCAATATCTGTTGTTGTATCTTTATTCGGGCGTTCACGTTTTTTCAATGCAGTAAAACCGTCAGCCATAGCACGAGCAAAAACAAGGAAACCGGTATGACCAATCATGGAATGCTCAGGACGAACAGCCAGTCCATCCACTTTCCAGGACCTTTCCGAACTCTCTTGAATATGCGGCGCAGTCCATTGGCCCGATTCTTGAAGCTTGTCAACCAAACGGCTTAACTGAGTTGTTGTGGTGACGTAACACGTCAATACGCCGCCTGGGGCAATAACTCGATGAGCTTGTTCAAGACGGTTCCATGGGTCGAGCTGATCGAGCACAATACGATCAAAATAATGTGATTCACAGTGTGTAATCTGCGTATCAAAATCGCCCACTATCATATGCCACCATGAAGGAGCATAACCATAAAATAACGTAGCATTTGCTTCACAGATTTTCGCGAAATCTGGGCGCATCTCAATTGTTGTCAGCTCACCTTGCTCACCGATAGCTTCTAACAGATGCAAGCTCATAGCACCAGAACCACCACCGGATTCAAGTACGCGCATACCAGGGCGAATATCACCAAGTTCAATAACGGTTGCAATATCCTTCGGATACATAATTTGCGCACCGCGAGGCATAGAAAGCACATAGTCTGCTAAACGTGGACGCATAACCGTATATTGCCATCCACCAATACGCCGAGATTCCTTCCACGGTTTGCCTTGTGGCGTCTGCGACATATTCGTATTGGCAGCAGCATTGCCAGCATGAGTTTCAATAACTCGACCCTCAGCCTCACCAATAATATCGTTATGCGCAATCTGGCCATGCGCTGTATCGGTTACGCCATCTGCAACCAATTGGAAGGTAAGCATATTGCTCTTACGGTCGGTTAACTGCACCTTTTGGCCGGCACGTAAAACTCCTCGTGTATACGTCATCATCTCACCTTTCCAAACGTCATCGAACAACTATTGTATACGCAAAGGCGCGCCTGCTCACTAGAACAAGCGCGCCCCGTGCTCTCAACTTTTAATTATCGTCACTTTTGCCAGCAAATTGAGAGTTATACATATTCGCGTACGCACCATTCAACGCTAACAATTCGTCGTGGCTGCCCTGCTCCACAATATCGCCATGATTGACGACCAGAATAATATCAGCATCGCGAATCGTAGACAATCGGTGAGCAATCACAAAGGCTGTGCGACCAGTTCTCAATGTATTCATTGCTTCCTGAACCTTCACCTCTGTTCGGGTATCAACCGAGCTCGTAGCTTCATCCAAAATCAAAATATCTGGATCAGATAAGTATGCACGTGCAATAGTCAACAGCTGTTTTTCACCCTGAGACAGTTCTGTGGAATCATCACTCAAAACAGTATCGTAACCCTGAGGTAAGCGGCGGATAAACTCATCAACATGTGTAGCGCGAGTAGCCTCAAGTAGACGCTCTTCTGTGCGGGCAGACGCATCATGCACACCGTAGAACAAGTTCTCACGGATCGTTCCTTCAAACAGCCAGGTATCTTGCAAAACCATACCGAAATGGCTACGCAAATCCTGACGTGTCAGCTGCTTCGTATCTACGCCGTCCAAACGAATGTGTCCGCCATTAATCTCGTAGAAGCGCATGAGCAAGTTCACCAAAGTGGTTTTACCAGCACCCGTTTGGCCAACAATAGCTATAGTTTGACCAGGCTGAGCTTCCAAAGACAAATCACGAATAAGCGGCTTATCTGCAGTATAAGCGAACTGTACATGGTCGAACTCAACATGACCCTTCACACCGCCGTTTGCAGCAGTAAGCTCAGCCAAACGAGGAGCATCCTGATTATCTCGTTCTTCCTCATCAGCATCCAAGAATTCGAAAATACGCTGAGCGCTCGCAACAGCAGACTGCAGCATAGAACCCATAGAAGCAAGCTGACCCAAAGGCTGCGTTGCTTGACGTGAATACTGAGTAAAGGCCTGTAAATCACCCAAAGTGAGATGACCGTTAATCACACGCAAACCACCGAAAATAGCAACAATAACGAATGAAACATTACCAGCGAAAGAAGTCAACGGATTCATCAGGCTTGAGAAGAAGTTTGCAATAAAGCTGGACTTATACAAACCCTGGTTATATTCTTCAAAAGTCTGCTCAGCATTATGTTCCTGACCGTAAGCGCGCACAACCAAATGACCTGAGAACATTTCTTCCACATGCGAGTTCACCTTACCGGTGTGTTCCCACTGCTTAATAAATTCAGGTTGAACCAGTTTTAAAATACCTGCAATAACCACAAGCAGAACAGGAATAACAATAACGGCAACCACAGTAAGAGTTGGCGAAATCGTCAACATCATAATAATGGTGGCAACGAACTGGAAGGTAGAGAAGAAGAACTCAGCCAAAATCTGCTGCAACGACTGTTGCACATTATCCACGTCATTTGTTGTACGACTCATGATTTCGCCGCGTGGAATACGATCAAAATAGCTTAATGGCAGACGGTTAATCTTCTCAATAATCTCGTTACGTAAACGGTAAACCAAGTTACTGGTCATGCGAGCCATCATAAAGGATTGTACGGCACGCAAAGTCATTGCAATAACGTAGATACCAATGGTAATGAGCATAATCTTGGCGAAAGCAGACCAATCAACGCTCTTACCCACTGCAACGTTATAGCTCGAGAGCATAGAAGCAATCTTGTCTTGACCGTTCTGCTTGAGCATATCAATAACCGCATTGATAGATGTTCCCTCAGGAATATGCATCGTATTCTTGAGCATAACGCCCAAAATACCGGTGAAGAGAATATCTGTGCCCTGCGCCATAATCTTTGGTCCGGCCACAATGAGAGTAACGCCAATAAGACCACTGAGAATCATTATGGTCATGCGCACACGGTCGGCAGCTAAATAGCGCACAAGACGACTAATAACACGTAAATTCTCTCCTTTTTTCACTACAGGAGATGTGTCGTTTCTTGCCATGTTAGTCCTCCTTTCCCAAGCTCAAGGATTCAATATCTGGACCTTGACCGCCCTGAGATTCCACAATTTCTCGATATGTTTCGTTAGTAGCCATCAGCTCGGCGTGTGAACCCTGACCTACAATACGTCCGTTATCCATAACAATAATGATGTCTGCATGGCGAATAGAAGACGCACGCTGTGCTACCAAAAGCTGAGTTGCTTGGCGAGTGATTGGAGCCAAAGCATCGCGCACCTTCTTATCGGTTGCCATATCTAATGCAGAGAAGGAATCATCGAAAGAGTAAATATATGGGCGACGAACTACAGCACGTGCAATGCATAGACGCTGCTTCTGTCCACCTGAGAAGTTCGTACCGCCTTGAGCTACATGAGCTTCTAAACCATCTGGTAGTTCACGCACGAAATCCTCAGCCTGAGCAATACGCAGAGCCTCCCACAGCTGCTCATCAGTAGCGTCAGGATTACCGTAGAGCAGGTTTGAACGGATAGTACCTGAGAAGAGCACTGACTTTTGAGGAACAGGGCCGAAAAGTGCAGCTAGATCGCTTGGGTCGTACTCTTTAACATTATGACCGTCAAGCAGCACTTCACCATCAGTTACATCGAACATGCGAGATGCCAAACGAATAATAGTTGATTTACCTGAACCAGTTGCACCAATAAATGCCACGGTTTGCCCTGGACGAGCAGCAAAGGAAATATTATTCAGTACTTTTTCTTCCGCACCTGGATAGGTGAAGCTGACGTTCTTAAACTCAATAACACCCTGTGGATTATCGTTGTGCACCGGCTGTGCTGGGGCTGTAATAGTGCTGCGAGTATCTACTACCTCCATAATGCGCTTAGCTGAAACAGATGCACGAGGTAACATCACGGACATCATGGCAGACATCATTAAGCCAATCATAATAATCATGAGATATTGAATGAAGGCCTGCAAGGAGCCAATTCCCATCTCGCCCGATTCAATACGATGACCGCCGAACCACATAATAGCCACATTCGATACATTAATAATGAAGAACATGGTTGGAATCATGAGACCCATCCATCGGCCAATATTGAGCAGAAGATGCACAAGAGCATCGTTACTGTCATCAAAACGCTTACGTTCCGTATTTTCGCGCGTAAAAGCACGGATAACGCGCACACCGCTAATCTGTTCGCGAACCAACTTGTTGACTTCATCGAGCTTCTTCTGGAACTTCTTAAACAAGCCCATCATCTGGCTCATAATAATAAAAGCAACAAGAAGCACAATAGGAATAATAATGGCGATAGACCACGTTAATGGACCATCTTCACGTGCGGCCATAATCACGCCACCAATAAACATAATTGGTGCCTGCAAAATAATCAGCATGGATTGCATAGTTGCCATCTGAACCTGCTGCACATCGTTGGTTGCACGTGTAATAAGCGAAGACGCAGAGAAAGTCTCAATATCGTGTAACGACAACTTCTCTACCGACGCGAAATAATCCTTACGCACCTCATAGCCAACTCGCATAGCTAAATGCGTAGAATAATAGACGGCAATAATATTGGTAATAATTTGAATAAGTGCTACCCAAATCATTGTCCAGCCGATGCTCCATACCTTATCCGCATCGCCTGCTGTTACACCGTCATTAATAATATCTGCCTGAAGATTAGGCAAATACAGGTTGAGCACGGTCTGCCCCACCTGCACAAGTACCAAGATAGATACTTGCAACCAATGCCTGGAGAGGAATCTCCTCCATAACTTAAGCATGGGAAACCTTTCTGTACGATAAAACTTATGAGCGGAAGAGTTGCTGATGTTTCTTATGAATATGCATGCGAACTTGCTCAGGAGTTAAATTCTTATTAAAGATCTCCGGATCTGTATGTGCCAAAACTATCGAACGTGAACGTTTAAAGTTTGGTACCAGACTATCCATCACATTCCAATGCTCATTATCAGCCAAGATGGAACGTACATGATCTCGCATCGATTCTTGTGATGCATTCTCTATTAAACGTCCTAGTAAAGTATTGAGCGTCTTAACATCTTCTGAGCTGAAACCTTCAAGAAGTTCATCCCCTATCGAGGTAGCAACATCTTCCAAATCATGCAAAATACTGAGACCATCATCAGTAATACTCACAATAGTGACACGTGAATCTTCTGACGATTTCTCACGTTTGATGGCGTGCACCTGCTCCAGTTTGTTAATAATTTGCGTAACACTCGATGGTTTAATATCCAGCTGTTCAGAAATCTGTCCTGCTGTAAGGCTGCCTTGAGTGTTCAACATACGCAGCGTATTAATACTATTATCTGACCAGTTATAGAAATGCGCTACGAACAAAACATAAGGATACTGGTGCAAACGAGCTAAATTGTGGAAAATTGCATAATCCGACATAGCCATCACCTTATTTAGTTTATTTCCATTTGAACAAACTAAACATTAAGACGAGATATTTAGTTTGTCAAATTTTAAGCTAAATAAATAATACTGGCGTGTCGAAGTTTCCGCTAGCGCGCAAAAGCTGACCAACGACCTTGCTCATGCACTACTCTAACCGGCAACTCAAAAAGATTACTGAGGCGCTCGCTCGTTAAGCCTTCTTCAAGAGATCCTGTAAAAAGAATACTTCCTGGACGCAGATTAATAATCGCAGAACCATCTGCTGGAGCTTCTTCCGATTCGAGTACATGCGCAGCAATATCATCAGCCCTGCTTTGAGATACATGCCCTAGAATAGCTATTTTATTAAACCCTTCAGGAATTTCTTCTAGACGATGCGTAACAAGCAGAGCACTACGCTCAGATTCTTCTGTAGCAAGATTGGCTAAAGCATTCACTACAAGTTCTCTCCCACCCAAATCTAAACCTGCGGTCGGTTCGTCAAGAATAAGCAGGTCAGGATTAGTCATAAGAGCACGGCAAATGCCCACACGTGTGCGCTCGCCTTCAGAAAGCTTAAACATTTTCTTTCCTGCTAAGTATTCAATACCGTAGTGACGCATCAGCTCACGCACGGCAGCATATTGCTCAGTGGAATAGTGTTCTCCACGACGACCGATTTTTGAGTCTAAAGCCGATACAATAGCATCGAGAGGATCATCAAGCGGATCGAATGCCTGATTCAAGGCACCAGATGCTAAACCAATACGATGACGGTAAGAAAAAACGTTGACTTTGCCCAAACGATTTCCCAGAATGTCTACAGTGCCCTCGCTGGGGAAAAGACGTGTTGCCATCATGGAAATTAAGGTGGATTTACCTATGCCGTTAGGTCCAAAAATAATCCACTTTTCACCTGGTTGCACACATAAATTGACGTCAGCGAGAATAGTTCTGCGCTGACGTCGAAACATTACATTCTTCAATTCCGCAGCAGCTGTCATGGAATCGATTGTAACCAATTATTTAGATTGCTGTGCCATATTGATCCAAGTGTGGATTATTTTCTGCAGAATCAGCCACAATAAACAAGTTGAGCACACCGAGGGCAAGAGCAATAACAATGCCCATAATCACCCAAATATTAGGAGTCCAGAAGAGCAACGACAGCAAAGCTCCTGCTGCAATAATAATGAGCATCCAGTTGAGCACGCGAACCCACCACTTCAACGGATGAGCTGTAGGTGTGTGCTGACCTTGACGCTGAGCATCACGAATATCTTCGAGTCGATCGAGACGAGCCAACTCTTCATACTGATTTTCTGGCTCTAAACGTGCTAATACAGCCAAAACAATAAAGGCGATAACAAACGGAATAACAGGAATGCCGTAGCTCCATGTTGGCGTGTGAAGAACCATAAGAACAATGGCTGCTACGACTGACAAACCAGCTACAACCCAAGCGACCAGAGCCGTCCACCAGCGAGGTGAACGAGCAAACAGCAGATGCTTCGCATTGCGCTGTGCTTCTTTTTCACGTTCTGCCTCTTGGCGCTGCAATTCTTTAAGAGCGCGTTCACGCAGTCTGCGTTCTTTTTTAGCAGCCTTAGCCTGCGCACTTGAACCGCGTAGTTTTGGATCTGCAGAAGGAATAACATCATCGGATTCTTCTGCCTCAATAGTGGAACTGGTTGGAACCCATGCGCCGTTACGCTTGTTTTTCAAACGAACAGAACGGTCTTGCAATGTTTGTTCATCTAACAAACCAGCACGGGAACGCTGATTCTGTTCTGGCTCAGCTTGACCTCGACGCTGACGCTTATCTTGTGCACGACGTTCTGCTCTATTCGGCATCATTACTCCTTTATATGCATGATTTCTCACCGAGCAATCTCTAGTCTGCACCTAGTATAACGGTGCAGGCAGGATATTCACGACCTGAGTGCATATTGTACTCAATCATATGCCCATGTATTTTGTTAGCGCCCAACAGCCGCTAAAATTTGCGCAATCATAGAATCATTGAGTAGACGACCACGGCGTGTGGCAATGAGATGACCATTCTCAATGGTGACAAGCCCTTCCCGCTCAAACTCAGCCAAGGTGACTTCAGGAATAGTCATAGCTGCAGCGCTTTCAAAATTGGCAATATCTAAGCCATCGCGCATACGTAAACCAAGCAGTGCCATCTCTTCAATATTCATCTGCTCATCAATGCTTTCGCTTCCCGCCCATGGTACGCGATTTTCATGAATAGCATTACCCCACAGTTTTGGATGATGAATATCCCATGATCGTATATGTGCAGCATTGTAATGAGAATGAGCTCCCGGACCGATACCCGCCCAATCAACATTGCGCCAATATCCCAGATTATGTTCAGACTCATTGCCAGGCCGGCACCAGTTGGATACTTCATACCACTGCAATCCTGCCTGTTCGAACATATCGTCTGCTATTTCATACTTCGTTGCTTCATCGTCATCGTCAGGCTGCTCCAGCTTTCCAGCAGCTATCATACGCCCCATTTTTGTGGTTGGTTCTAATGCCAAGGCATACGCAGAAATATGATTCACATTGAGTTCTAATGCAGCTTCAACAGATATACGCCAGTCTTCAATGCTCTCTCCTGGAGTGCCATAAATAAGATCAACGCTTGAGCGTAAGTCCAGTTCTTTCGCTGCTGCCACATTACTCACCACATTATCTTGATTATGCGTGCGACCAAGGGTAGCTAAAACATGAGGAACAGCAGATTGCATACCAAAAGATACGCGGTTAAAACCGCCCTCTTTTAATGTTTCTAAATACTGCGCGTTAACGGTATCTGGATTAGCCTCGGTTGTTATTTCCGCATAATCTTCAATACCCCACAGGGATCGGATTCGCTCAACAATGCGCACCAAATCTGATGCCGGCAAAATCGTTGGCGTTCCTCCCCCGAAGAAAATGGTATGAGCAGCAAGCTCCACACAATTTTGCTCTTCCTGCCATCGATAAATAATCTCCATCTCGCGCATGACCATATCTGCGTATGAGGAACGGCTCACACCACCGCCTAAATTGACGGCCGTATATGTGTTGAAATCACAGTAACCGCACCGGCGTAAGCAAAATGGCACATGCACATAAACTTCAAACGGAGTGTGTTCTACCACCTTAGTTAGCTTTCTGAGCCGCGCGAATCTTATCTTTAGTATCGCGATCTGTTGGCTCGTCAGTAGACAGTGCAGCAATGAATGCCTCTTGAGGCACTTCAACATGCCCCAGCATCTTCATGCGCTTCTTACCAGCTTTCTGCTTTTCAAGCAGCTTACGTTTACGTGTAATATCGCCACCGTAGCATTTAGCCAGCACGTCTTTACGCAAAGCACGAATAGTTTCACGCGCAATAATGCGAGAACCGATTGCCGCCTGAATAGGAATTTCAAACTGTTGACGAGGAATAAGCTCACGCAGTTTCTTCGTCATCATAACACCGTACGAATAGGCTTTATCACGGTGAACAATAGCACTAAAAGCATCAACCGTTTCACCTTGAATAAGAATATCGACTTTCACCAAATCTGCGGTCTGCTCACCGGACTCATGGTAATCCAAACTTGCATAACCTTTCGTGCGACTTTTGAGTTGATCGAAGAAGTCGAATACGATTTCCGCTAATGGAATGGTGTAATGCATTTCAACACGCTCAGGCGAAATATATTCCATAGTGCCCATTTGTCCGCGATGGTCTTGGCACAGTTCCATAACAGCGCCAATAAATTCTTTAGGAAGAATAATATCTGCAGACACAATAGGTTCGGTAACAGAGCGTACTTTCCCTTCTGGGAATTCACTTGGATTGGTCACATGATGTTCGCTGCGATCATCCATTACCACATCGTAGGTTACCGATGGTGCAGTAGAAATAAGATCAAGACCAAATTCGCGGCGTAAACGTTCCGACACAATCTCCATATGCAACAAGCCAAGGAATCCGCAGCGGAAACCGAAGCCTAAAGCAACCGAAGTTTCTGGCTCGTACACGAGTGCTGCATCATTGAGCTTGAGCTTATCGAGAGCGTCTCGCAAATCTGGGAACTGAGCATTATCAATCGGGAATAAACCGGCATACACCATAGGCTGTGGATCGCGATAACCTGGCAGAGCTTCTTGAGCCATATTATCTTGAGCTGTAATGGTATCGCCCACCTTAGATTGGCTCACATCTTTTACGCCGGTAATAATATAACCAACTTCACCAGCACCTAGAGCCTTTGTTGGCTGCATTTCAGGAGAAATAACGCCTAACTCAATCGGATCATGTACTGTTCCTAAGCCCATCATACGAATCTTTTGACGGCTCTTAAGTTCGCCATCAACCATACGAATATAAGTCACAATTCCACGATAAGAGTCGTAGACAGAATCAAAAATCAAAGCGCGTGGTTCTGCATCTGCTTCGCCGGTTGGAGCTGGGATATCGCTTACAATACGGTTAAGAAGCTCATCTACCCCATCGCCTGTTTTACCTGAGACGCGCAAGACTTCGCTGGAATCAATACCGAGCAGACCTGCAATCTCGTCTGCATGTTTATCTGGGTCTGCAGATGGCAAATCAATTTTGTTAAGAACAGGAATAATCGCTAAATCATTATCGATGGCCATATATAGGTTCGACAATGTTTGTGCTTCAATACCTTGTGTTGCATCTACCAGTAGAACTGCTCCTTCACAAGCAGCCAGTGAGCGCGAAACTTCATACGAAAAATCGACATGTCCTGGAGTATCAATCATGCCGAGCGTGTATTCAACGCCATCAACAGTCCATGGAACGCGCACAGCCTGCGATTTAATGGTAATACCGCGTTCCTGCTCAATATCCATGCGGTCAAGGAAGCGGTCACGCATTTCACGTTGCTCAACGATACCGCTGAGCTGCAAAATTCGGTCGGCTACCGTGGACTTTCCATGATCGATATGTGCGATAATACAGAAGTTACGCACCAACTTTTGATCTGTAGAACCTGGCTGATTATGAGCCGTCATCTGAGGCATTATGAATTCTTCCTTGGTCTATGCTGCTAAACTGCATTCAATTCTACATGACTCATGGTATGATTATGGCTTGTATGCCGTGTAACAAACGTTTGGAGAAATAAAAGTGGCAAATATTAAGTCGCAGAAGAAGCGCATTCTCACTAATGAGAAGGCTCATAAGCGTAACGTGGCTGTAAAGAGCCAGTTGAAGAACACCATTCGCGCTACTCGCGAAGCTATTGCAGCTGGCGACAAGGAAGCTGCTCAGGCAGCATTCGCTGTTGCTTCTCAGAAGCTCGATAAGGCTGCAGGTCGCGGTGTTATTCACAAGAACCAGGCAGCAAATCGTAAGTCTGCTTTGGCTCTTGCTATCAACGCACTCTAAGCTTTAATAGGCTTTAAGTAGTTTTCGTACTACTTACAAGACCGCGTCTTTCCTCAGGATTGCTGGGGATGGCGCGGTCTTTTGATTTAAGCGGCTGTATCTCTCAATCGGTTCGTAGCGTTTGGATGTTACTGCTGTGAGAGGCTTGATTTTAAGGGGTTCTGTGACTGTTTCTTCCAAACGCTGCTGACGATTTGAGTGTTACTGCTGTTGGGAACGTTCACACCGCGTGTGAAACAACTGCAACACTCATATCGTTCTTAAGGATTGAGCGATACAGATAAAATGGATCGCTCTGAGAGACTGATTTCGACTGTTCTTCTCAAACCTTGCGTGGCGATTGGAAGCTACGGCATCTACTCCAGTTTCCGTGGCATAAACTGCGTTGCGACGGAGTTTATCCCACGGAAAAACCAACTCATACACTGACACCACGCTACGCTACAACAAAAAAGCGCTCGCCCGGCATTTACTAGCTGAACAGCTAAACCGAGCAGGCGCTTTAAAAGCATTACCACCAGAAATGGAATTAGTCGGAAACCTTCCACATCCAGTTGTACTTGTCTTCGACTTCGCCCCACTGAATACCCATAAGGTGTTCACGCAAGTGAGCAGTGTACTCGCCTACTGCTTCACCATTAACAGCTACATCGAACTTCTCGGACTTGAAGCGTCCAATTGGAGTTACAATTGCTGCAGTACCGCACGCAAAGACTTCAGTGACTTCACCAGAACGAATATCGTCGAGCAAATCGTCCAGCTTAATCATCTTTTCAACAACATCGCGACCCTCATCTTGAGCAATCTGAATAATAGAACGACGAGTTACACCAGGAAGAATATTGCCGTTCAAGCTAGGAGTCTCTAAGTGGCCGTCCTTATGAACAGCAAACATATTCATGCCTCCCAGTTCTTCCAAATACGTCTTGGTAGCAGCATCAACGAAGCAAACCTGCTCACAACCCTGTGCAATACCGCGGTATTCGCCAACGAGAGATGCAGAATAATTTCCACCACACTTAGCGAAGCCGGTGCCACCAGGACCTGTGCGGAAGTAAGTATCTTCTACCCAAATGTTTACTGGCTTTACACCCTGTGGGAAGTATGGTCCAGAAGGAGAAGCAATAACACAGTATTCAACTTCCTTAGCCTTACGCACACCCAAGAAAGATTCAGACGCAAACATAAATGGACGCATGTAAAGCGTGTAGTCGTGGCGTGTTGGAACCCACTGCTTATCAGCCTTGACCAGAGCAGCTACAGAACCAATGAAGTCTTCTACAGACAAGCTCGGCAAAGCCAAACGCTGAGCAGAGTTCTGGAAACGTTCTGCATTCGCATCTGGACGGAACAGCCACAAAGAACCATCAGAATGACGATAGGTTTTTAAACCTTCAAAAACTTCTTGAGCGTAATGCAGAACCGAAGCGCCTGGATCCATCTTCAATGGGCCGTATGGCTCTACGCGACGGTCGGACCAGCCTTCGCCCTCAGTCCAAGTCATGTGCACCATGGAGTCAGAGAAAATCTGACCAAATGCAGGCTTATCAATAAGTTGCTCACGCTTTGCATCTGCTATGCGGTTATTGTGTGGCAGTACGGTGAACTTATCTGCCAGAGTATTAATATATTCAGGATCGTGATGTGTATTCGTCATTCTTCTTCTCGATCATTGATTGTGTATATTCAGTTTTGCGCTTGTGACGCCTGCTACATACTTTACACACACCGTCGCCAAATGCTATCTTTTTCCAAATATTGATAAAAGAAAACCTCGTAACCCGTACAAAACAGGTTACGAGGCAATCTCTTTATATAAAAGCTACTTTACTCAGCAGCTGGAGCTTCTGCGGCTGCAGCAGCGTCATCAGCAGCTGGAGCTTCAGCTTCGTCGTCACCTTCTGGAACAGAAACGGTAACAACTGGCTCGTCCAAATCGTCCATAGCGAGCTCGGTGCCCTCTGGAAGAACAACGTCCTTTACGAGAACCTTGTCGCCATCCATCAAACCTTCAACAGAAACAACAATGCGCTCTGGCAGGTTTGCAACGTCTGCCTTAATAGCCATTTCCTGAATATCGACGAATGCAACTGCAGCACCCTTTGGAGTACCTTCTGCGAATACTGGAACGTTAACAACGATCTTTTCGCCAGCCTTTACTTCGTAGAAGTCAACGTGCTCAACAGTGCGCTTTACTGGGTTGCGCTGAACATCCTTAACAACTGCAGTCTTAGTTTCGTTGCCGAACTTAAGCTCGAACAAAGCGTTGGTGTGACGCAATGCCAAGGTTGTTTCCTTGGCAGGAAGCTGCAAGAAGGATGGTTCCTCGCCACCTGCGTATACGGTTGCAGGAATGAGGTTAGCTACGCGCATACGGCGAGCTGCACCCTTACCGAATTCAGTACGTACGTCACCAGTTAAAGTGATATCTGCCATAATATTTCTCCTTGTAATATCTGGCTTTGGGACACTCGAAAACCAGCAGGAGAAAAGCATAAAGAATTTCTCTGATGGGCCAAGTCGATTACGGGACTACTCCCCTCGCCAAAGCAGCTTTTCTAAGATAGCATATGGGGCAGAAAACTTAAAGTCCACTGCCCCGTTTTGCCTAGTCAGCGATTAGCTCTTTTACTGCCGCAATAATGGATTGCAGCTGAGCTTTTGCGTCGCCAAACAGCATCTGTGTGTGCGGATCGAAATACAGTTCGTTTTCGATGCCCGCATAACCGCGACCGCGACCGCGCTTAATAACGACGGTGCTTTGCGACTTATCCACGTCCAAGATAGGCATACCGGATACTGCTGTACCAGGTTTGCGCGCGGCAGGATTAGTCACATCGTTCGCGCCAACCACGAGAGAAACCGAGGTTGACGGGAACTGCGGATTAATATCGTCCAGATCAATAAGCTGCTCGTACGGCACGTTCGCTTCTGCCAAGAGCACGTTCATATGGCCAGGCATACGACCTGCTACCGGATGGATAGCATAAGATACTTCGATACCGCGCTCCTCGAGGAGCTGACCGAGATCTGCCAGTTCGCGCTGAGCCTGAGCTTGAGCCAGACCGAAGCCAGGAACGAATACGACCTTATCGGCGTATACAAGCTGAACCGCAACATCATCAGCAGTTGTTTCGCGCATGGTACCTTCTGGACCATCACCTGCAGCACCTGCTGCGCCTGTATCGCCGAAACCGCCGAGCAGAACAGAGGACAACGGACGGTTCATCGCCTTAGCCATCAAAATAGACAGCGTTACGCCTGCAGAACCAACCAAAGCACCAGCAACAATCAGAGCGACGTTATCGATTGCCAAACCGCTCATAGCTACAGCTGTACCAGTGCATGCGTTGAGAACGGAAATAACAACCGGCATATCTGCGCCGCCAATAGGCAGAACAAACAGCACACCATAGACGCAGGCAACAACAACGGTTACAATGCTCCACAGCACGCGCTGCTGTGGCTGAATGCACAGCATAACGAAGGAAGCGAGCGTACCGATAATCAGCACAACGTTAATGAGGTTCTGGCCTGGCAAAGCGATTGGCTTACCAGGAATAACTCCCTGCAGCTTGCCAGCAGCAATCAGCGAGCCGGTAAAGGTAACGGCGCCAATAATAACGCCGAGGCCGGCGGTAATGAGCAGAACGAGGGTGAGCTCGCTCATGTTTGCAGTCAAAATATCGTTGAGCGCAACGAGGGCTGCAGCACCACCGCCCACAGTGTTAAACACAGACACAAGCTGAGGCATATCGGTCATTTGCACCTTAACAGCAGACCACACGCCTGCAATCGTACCCAACACAATACCTGCGATAAGAACGTAAACAGCGGTCATGTCTGCAATTTCGGTAGCAAACATGTGCACGAAAGCCATAACAACAGCCACAACCATACCGGCTGCAGACACGAAGTTACCCTTGCGCGCGGTTTTTGGAGAGTTCATGTAGTGCAAGCCCATAACGAACAAGACGGCGGAGAACACATACACGAACCAGGTAATAATATCCAAAGTGGAAGCTGTCATGCTTTATTCACCGTCCTTCTTGTCGTCCTTGTTCTCATCCTTCTTCGAGGACTTAAACATTTCGAGCATGCGATCGGTAACCACATAACCGCCCACAACATTCATAGTGCCCAACACTGCTGCAAGGAAGATGAGCACATAAGCTAACGGTGTGTGTGCGTGAGCTGCCACAATAACAACACCTACAATAATGATGCCGTGAATAGAATTAGCGCCAGACATTAAAGGAGTGTGCAAAGTTGCTGGCACTTTACCAATAACTTCCACGCCAATAAGCAAGGCCAGAACAAAAAGCGTAATAGCAATAACCAAACTTGGCATTTACTCATCCCCTCCTGCAACAACCATGGCTGCATCAATCTCATCATTCATATCAACCGTCAAAGCAGCTGGAGCACCTTCGGCTTGTGCTTCACGCACGAAGTGAACCAGCATATCTGCCAAGTTGCGCGCAATCTGCTGAGAAGCAGTAACTGGAACACCGCTAGCCAAATCAGGATCACCAATAATAGTGACGCCCGACTCGGTAACCACGCGCTGGCGAGCGATAGAGCCCTCAACATTGCCACCGAACTCGCTGGCAGCACAGTCGACGATAACAGCACCGCGCTTGAGGCCGTTAACGCCAGCAGCGGTGAGCAGCATTGGAGGCTTGCGGCCAGGAACCTGAGCCGTGGTAATAATAACGTCGAATTCTGCAGCCTTCTTATCGACTGCAGCCTGCTGAGCTGCACGCTCTTCGGCAGTCAGCTCACGAGCATAACCGCCATCGCCCTGCCCCTTGGTTAAATCAACCTCGAGGTCAAGGAACTTAGCGCCCAAAGACTCAACTTCGCTCTTTGCTGCTGGACGCACATCGTATGCAGTAACAACTGCACCCAAACGCTTAGCAGTACCAATCGCTTGCAAACCGGCAATACCAGCACCCAAAACAAGAACCTTAGCTGGGCGAATAGTGCCCGCAGCAGTGGTCATCATAGGGAAGAACGATCCATAGGCATCGGCAGCCTTGAGCACTGCCTTGTAACCTGTTACGGAATTCTGCGAGGTCATCTCGTCCATGGACTGTGCGGACGAAAGCTGGCGAGGCAAACGCTCCATAGCTACAGCGGTGAGTCCGCGTTGCTTGAGCGAGTCTACATATGCTTCGTCAGTAAACGACTGCAAAGCGCCAATAACCCATGTGCCAGGCCTGATGGCGTTGAGCGTTTCTTCACTTGGACGACCAACGAAGCCAAGAACATCGCTGGATGCAATGACATCACCTCTAGAAGCTACACGTGCTCCAGCTTTTTCAAAATCAGCATCTGTAAAGTGTGCATCTAAGCCTGCACCTTGTTCTACTACGCAAGCAACACCGCTGCGCTTGAGACGAGTAACGATATCAGGCGTTAAACCTGTTCGCTTCTCCACCTCAGTGCGCTCCGAAAGCACACCATAGGTAATCACAATGTCTTTGTCTGTCACGAGTCCTCCTCAACTCATGTTTCCTCATGCTTGGCATGCTTGCTTGCGGTACATGCGGTGTATGCAGTACGTGCGGTGCGAGCGCCAAGCTTCTGTCTTACATGTGTTAGTCTATCGGTTCAGTGTTACTAAATGTGACGTATGCAACTCAAAGTCCACGCATTGAACAGTTTGTGCGAAAATGTGCGGTTTTCTCGTGGTCTTTCTCTCGCGTTGTGAGCAACGGTCTTTTCTTCAATGCTGTCTAGCTGGTCGCGTTCTC
Organism: Alloscardovia sp. HMSC034E08; assembly: GCF_001813415.1. NCBI lineage: Bacteria > Bacillati > Actinomycetota > Actinomycetes > Bifidobacteriales > Bifidobacteriaceae > Alloscardovia > Alloscardovia sp. HMSC034E08. The sequence continues at coordinate 850,229 of NZ_KV812468.1, forward strand.
GCACGTCGGGTTACACAGCAGCACCCGCACTATCCGTTCATGCCTGTCTAGTGCTTGCTTCTATCCCTATCCGTTCCTACTCAGTCTTCCTGCCTGTGCACGCTTTCTACCCCGCTATCTATTCATGCCCGTTCCTCTCTGGCACTTCTCTATATCTTCCCTGTCGCCTCCCTATCCCCCTCTATGCCCTTCTCTTTTCACTCCACGCACACCTATCCACTCCACGCCGTAAAATATGGGAATTGTATATGGCGTATTCAATAAAGCGAATACATGCCCACACTTACAGAGGCGATTGCAGAGAGGTAGCTCATGAGCGTTCTGAACACAGTATCCGCAGCATTTAATCGAACAGTGGAAAGCGTAAAATCCACTGTGAAATCCGTTGCTTCTCCATCGGACTCCGACCAATTCGTGACTTTCGGTGCACCAACTGCTTTCGATAAGTCTGCTTTTGGCGATCCACGCATTATGAACTGGTCGTCTCCAGAATTTCCTACAACAACCTATATCGACCCTGAATCTGGCTTGCTGACCACTTCTACAGAAGGTGTGCGCGAAACTCCAGAGAATATGTCTGTGTACCACTTGTATGAACAGCGTGCACACGATATGGGTAACGAGGTTATGTACACCTTTAAGGTCAACGGTGAATGGGTTGACCGTACTGCTAACCAAGTTTTAGCAGATATTCGTAATGCTGCTAAAGGTTTGCTCAAGCGTGGTTTGAAGAAGGGCGATGCTGTTGCCTTTATGTGTCAGACCAGCTATGAGTGGGATATTTTTGATACCGCTGTTTTAGCTGTGGGCGGTGTGCTCGCTACGATTTATGACACTGATTCGGCTGAACAAATCCGCACTATCGTCAATAATTCAGACGCTGTGCTGCTCATGACCCAGACAAAGGATATGTACAAGAAGGCTGAGGGCGCAATGAACGACTGCCCTACCCTCAAGTACATTGGCTGCATCGAAAACGGTGCTCTCGAAGAGCTGCAGGCATATGGTCATTCCATTTCCGATGAGGAGCTGGACGAACGCATCGCCTCTATTCATAAAGACGATTTGTGCTCCATCGTTTATACCTCTGGCTCTACGTCCGCTCCTAAGGGCGTGGAAATGACGCACGCCAATTATCTTGCTTTTGCTCTGAATCTGCGTGCTTTCATTCCAGATTTGTTAGAGAACGATACTCATACTGTGCTTCTCTTCCTGCCACAGGCGCATAGTTTCGCTCGTGCTATTAACTACGGTGTGGTAAATTCACGCATTCGCATTTATATTGCCACCGGCATTAAGACCTTGTTGCAAGATTTAGCTGTAGCTCGTCCAACAGTTATGATTGCTGTTCCTCGTGTTTTCGAAAAGGTCTACAACGCTGCCTCTCAGAAGGCAGGTCGCGGCGTTAAGGGACACGTATTTAACGCCGCAGCTAACGCTGCGCGTGACTACATGAATCAGATTTCTGAATCTGGTCATGCTAGTGCTTTGGCTACCGCTCGTCGTGCCAGCTTCGACCCAATTGTCTACTCTTCCCTGCGTCAGGCTTTGGGCGGCCGCGCTAAGTGGCTGGTGTGCGGCGGTGCGCCTTTGGATCCGCAATTACTCTCCTTCTTCCGTGGTGCTGGTCTTCCAGTTTATGAAGGCTACGGCATGACTGAAACTACTGCTCCATGCGCTTTCACTCCGTTAAGCGTTCCGTTCCACGCTGGTTCTGTGGGTATTGCTTTCCCAGGCTTCACTCTTCGTTTAGCTGAAGACGGTGAGATTCAAGTGAAGGGTGCTGGCTGCTTTAAGGCTTACCATAAGAACGAGGAAGCTACTGCTTCTTCCTTTACTGAGGATGGATGGATTGCGTCAGGCGATTTAGGCGCTTTAACTCCTGATGGTTTGCTGTACATTACCGGACGTAAGAAAGATTTGATTATTACTGCAGGTGGTAAGAACGTTTATCCTACACCTATTGAAGCCTCTATTAAGCGTTGCGGCATTGTTTCGCAGGCTTTGGTCTTGGGAGATAAACGTCCGTTTATTTCTGCACTGATTACTTTAGATGAAGAAGCAACACGTGTATGGATGGCTCAGGAAGGGCTTGATACTTCTTTGACGATGGAAGAGATTGCCAATAATGCGGCTGTGCGCGGTGAAATTCAAAAATATGTGAACGAGGCAAATGAAGGCGTTTCGCGCGCTGAATCTGTACGTAAGTTTATTGTTTTGCCAGAAGACTTTACACAGGATAATGGTTTGCTTACTGCTTCAATGAAAGTGATTCGTCCGAAGGTTTTGGCTCATTATCAAAATCTTCTTGATACGCAGATGTATAAGCCTCGCAAGAAGTAACTGCCAGCTATAAAATTGATAACTCCCGTTTCTTGTTCAATATAAATTGTTCGAGGAACGGGAGATTTATATGTACTGGATGTGTGTGGAAGAAACACAATTGTAAACATATCGATAGTTCCCAAGACAAGTTGAAGACAATGGATTCAATAGATTGTAGCTCGATTTTGTAGGTAGCAGGTGCGTGGAAGTTGTGAGCGTGACTCGCTGACAATGTGTACGCTCGAAAAACGTTCTCAATTCTCGCTCATGAGTACGTAGAAGTTGTTAGCGTCAAGCTCTAACAACGTTCGCGTTCACTTTTAAGGGTGGTTGAAGTCCTCATTTGTGTGTGAATCGTGAAGTGCTAGAGTAAGACATGATTCACGCACATGGTGAAACGATACACCAAGTCACGTTTCACGAACCGCTCAAGCTCCCATCTGCGTCAAGAATAAGTAAACAAACAAAAACTCGGATACAATCCAAGAACACGATACGCTGTTCCACAACGAACTGCCCTGTTGTATGTTATTTTGTTCATATTCACAAAAAGCGAGTACGCTACGAGGTATGCGTATATTCCAGACAGGAACAGGCGCTGGGTCTCCAGGGGGGGGAAAAAAATGAAAAGAAAAAATTGGCAAGGTCTAGAATACGTTATGCTAGGTCAGCTGATTGTAGGAGCATGTCTACAGGTTTATCTCGTCATAAGCTCTTCCCATTTACCATGGTCATATTTATTAGCTGGTTTCCTTCTCACAGTAGGAACCTTTGGTACTCTTCTTGGTCTTGGAATGAGTCATGGTTTTAATAAAATAATTACCTACATATTAGCTGGTCTAGCTGCAATAATCATATGTATTGTGTGCATATTAATGTATTAATTTAATTGTGGTGGTTCACTCTTAAGAATGAACCACCACAACTTTATTGGTATAGTAACTCAGTTGCTTACTTTTCGAATGGATAAGTCATTCCCCACTCGCCCCGAATCTGATCCATGATATTCACCATGCGCAAACTCTCAGCATGTGGCATCGCTTCCGGTTCAATCTCTGCGCGACCAATAGCCTCAATCATAGCGTCAACCTCATACTCAAAACCAGTGAGTTGCTCCGGAATTTCAGGATGATCAAGCACCTCATAAGCCTTGTTCATCACCACAATATCTGAAGGATTATTCACGTTCTCCACGCGAATAATTCCCCTCGTTCCACGAATAAAACCGCAGCGGTCTCCTACCTCCCAGTAAGAAGAAGTCATATCGGCCATCGCCTTATTATCAAACCATAAAGTAGTCTGTGAGACCTCATCCATACCTTGATCCGATAAACGTGCCGAAGTAACCAATTTCTCTACCTGAGCAGGCATAAACATGCTAATGAAGTTCAACGGATAAATACCAACGTCGAGCAAAGCACCGCCAGCCAACTCAGGATTCGTCATGCGTTCTTTCGTCATCATCGGATACGAAAGATTTGCACTCATCGAGGTAATATCACCAATAACACCAGAATCAAGAATATTCTGAATAATACCACGCGAAGGCACATAACGAGTCCAAATAGCCTCAGCACAGGTCAGCCCTGTCTCTTGTGACTTAGCAATCACTTCACGTGCTTCACGAGCATTCACAGTAAAAGGCTTCTCAATCAGCACATGCTTACCAGCGTCCATACATGTAATAGCTTGCTCAGCATGGAAACGGTGAGGTGTGGCGATATAAACTACGTCTACGTCTGCATCGGCAAGCATCTCACTGTACGAACCGTAGGCAACTTCGACGCCGTATTCATCTGCAAAAGCCTGCGCACGTTCGAGTGAGTCGCGCGTAGCCACTGCATACAGTTTTACGCGGCCGAACCATCGCTCATCTTTTTCCATCATCTTTACAGTTGTAGCCATTTTTGTAGCGATCTTACCCGCACCTAAAATAGCGATATTCGTTGTGAACGTCACTGTCCTATCCTCTCGGTAGTACTGTACTTTCTTACGGCGCTAAACGTCTCCTCAAGGCGTCCCCTCAAAAAACCTAAAATCTAAAATGCAAACTAACCGTTAAAGCCCAAACGCTCCAACTTCTTCGGATCGCTCTGCCAGTCTTTCGCAATCTTCACATGCAAAGTTAACGTGGACTTCATACCCACAATACGGTTAATCGGCGTGCGCAGTTTTTTCTTCACACGCACAAGGTTTTCCGCGCCCTTGCCCAAAATAATCGGTTTCTGGCTGCTGCGTTCAATATAAATCGAAGAATATACCTGAGCACGACCGTCTCCATCAGAATCATCGTTATCAGCAGGATACACAATATCGTCCACAGTTACAGCCAAAGAATGAGGAAGCTCATCGTCTAACTGTTCAAGGAAAACGCCACGGATAAGCTCAGCAATAGTATCCTGTGCAGTTTCCTCACTCTTCTGCTCAGTTGGATACATTTGCGGACCTTCCGGCATCTGCTGAGCAAAAACAGCACGAACCTCATCCACATTGTCATATTCGCGAGCAGACACAGGCACGATCTCGGTGAAGTTTCCGAACTGATCCATTTCAATAAGCTTTTCCACTAATTCGGAACGGTTCAAGCCGTCAATCTTAGTCAGCACGCCAATGACTGGCTTCGTCCATTGCCACTGACCGTTCTCATCTTTGCGCGAGAATACTGAGCGCAGACGCGATAGAATGCGCTTATCTCCCGAACCAATCTCCTGATCTGCAGGAAGCAAGAAAGCAATTGCATCAGCATCTGAGAGCGACTCATCAACCATATCGTTCAAACGCTGTCCCAACAAAGTGCGCGGACGGTGAATACCCGGCGTATCCACCAGCACAATCTGATACTCATCTGTGGTGAGGATTGCGCGAATAACTTTACGTGTCGTTTCAGGACGCGATGAGGTAATAGCAATCTGAGTTCCCATAAGAGCATTAATCAGCGTAGATTTGCCCACATTTGGACGACCTACAACAGCAATGAAACCGGAACGGTACTCAGATTCACTCATCTCTTATCCTTCACATAGTTTGCGCCTAGTTTGCGCCGTGAAGCGCTTCGTGCACTCTTACTACAGTTTTACTGCGGTTCTAATTCCTGCTGCGGTTTTACTACAGTTTTACTATATTAAAATCGCACGTACTTTAAGCGTTTATGTAAACACTTTACTCTGCGCCTGTTATTTTCTTGTGTTTGTTATGTTACTTTTGCTTATATTTTACGGTTGGTTTGTTACGCTTCTTTTGTAACGCGCTCCTGCGACGCATTATCGTCCGAGCTTGTCTCGTTCTTTTCGATTGTATCAGCCATGGTATCCGCGATACGTTGAATTTCGATGGTTGACACCTTCTTTCTTCGCCCAGCTGAATCGACAGCTTTCAACTCCAAGCCGCGTGTTTGTGCACTTGAACCGACGATTGGGACTCTTCCTAATGCTTTAGTGAGTAAACCATAGGCTGTATCTACGTCATTTTCGTCGAGGTCAATCTCGAACAGCTCCTCAATATCGGTAATAGACGTACGCGCGGGCACCCGCCACCCACCATTCTCCATGCGTTCTGGTTCGTGACGCTGCACTTTATCGTGCTCATCTTCCATCTCTCCCACAATCTGCTCGAGAGCATCTTCGATGGTGACCATACCCGCAATACCACCATATTCGTCCACAACAATAGCCACGTGCTGACGCTTTGTTTGCATGTCGTGGAAAAGATCATCCACTGGCTTGGACTCCGGAACAAGCATTGGTTCGCGCATAATCGTGTCGATTGTACGCTCTCCAGCCGCGGGATTAAATGCTGTTGCTCGCACAGCATCTTTTAAGTAGGCAATTCCCCTCAAATCATCAATAGTTTCACCTGTGACTGGCACGCGAGAAAAGCCCGATCTTGAGCAATCTTTGAGCATATCGGTGAGAGTTGTTGATTTTTCGAGAGAAAACATATCTGTTCGTGGCACCATAATTTCGCGCGTTAATGTGTCGGTAAGAATAAGCACGTTGCGCAGCATTTCAGAAATTTCCGGGTCGAACATATGTGCTTCAATCAGACGGTCGATTGTAGAACGCGCTTGCTCGTGATGGATTTGTTCGAGCTCTTCGTCATCTGAGAGAGTTGGACGTGACTGATTGCGCTCGCTACGTTCTGCAGCTACGCGCGGCATTAGATGCATAGCCCGTGCAATAAATGGTGCATAGTTAAGCAAGATTGTGACTGATTGCTGATTAGATGAGCGCGGAGAGATGAGTGCCGCAATCCCAGCGCTGATAAGGGCGAAGATTAGTCCAATAGTGATTTGCAGCCAAATACGCACGCCGAAGACGCCCGCGGCGGTGGCGATGAGCGCGCCGATGAGCACATTAGAGACGACGCGCCAAAAGGTGCAGGTGACCGCCGCACGGTGGCGATGGATGATGATGTTTTGGGCGTGGCGGATGCGCGCTAAAGTTTTCTTGCGCACAAAATCAGATTCTTCATTAGTGCGCACTTCCAAAATCAAATTATTTAAATTAGAGCGCGTCACTCGTGAAATAGCAGATTCGCTTGACGCCATAATCAGAGAAAACCATAGCAATCCCAACGAAATAACACATAAACTGACTGCAAGAATAATGGAAGTTACGCTCATTACTCGTCCTCCTGCTCAGAAAGTTCATAAGGCAAAACTTCTGTAAGAGTTCCTGGACGAGCAGCCAAGAAGGTCAATAACAGTTGACGTTGCAGACCAAACATCTCTCGCTCTTCCTCAGAAGTAGAATGATCAAATCCTGTTAAATGCAAACAACCGTGAATGGTCAGTAAGAGCAGCTCCTCAATAGTGGAATGTCCTGCACTTTGCGCTTGAACCGCCGCTACTGCCGGACACAACACAATATCGCCCAGCATTCCTTCCACGAGTTCCGTGCCGTTTCCTGGACGCAGTTCATCCATAGGGAAACTCATCACATCCGTAGGTCCCTCAAGATTCATCCATTTGAGGTGAAGCTCTTCCATGGCATCTGGTTCGTTAAAAATAATCGTTAAATCGCTATGTGTGCTCACATGCAACTGATCCATCACCCATAAACCAAGTTGTGAGAACACTTCTGGATCAATATTCCAACGACTTTCATTAAGAACATCTACGCTCATTTTGTACTTCTTGTCCTACTTATTCTGTCTTATTCTGTGTCTTGTGTTTTTGCTGTGCAGCAGTAAAGGCATCGTATGCACTCACAATACGTCCTACGAGGTTATGACGCACAACATCGTCAGAGCCGAGATGCACGAAAGCAATATCGTCAACGTCTCCCAGCACTTTTTCAATCTGTAATAATCCTGAACGATACACAGAAAAATCAACCTGTGTAACATCCCCAGTAATAACCATGCGCGTATTGAATCCCAAACGTGTTAGGAACATTTTCATCTGCTCAGGTGTGGTATTTTGTGCCTCATCTAAAATAACGTACGCATCGTTAAGCGTTCGACCGCGCATATACGCTAAAGGAGCTACTTCAATCGTATTATCAGCAATATAGCGTTGCATACGCTCGTTTCCGAGCATATCGGACAAAGCGTCATAAAGCGGACGTAAATACGGATCGACTTTCTCATTAAGCGTGCCAGGTAAGAAACCGAGATTTTCGCCTGCTTCTACGGCTGGACGGGTCAAAATAATACGTCGTATAGCGCCGTCTTCAAACGCGCGGACTGCTTTAGCTACAGCCAGATAGGTTTTACCCGTACCGGCAGGGCCAATACCGAAAGTAATGGTATGCGATTCAATAGCATTAATATAGTCAACCTGTCCAGCTGTTTTCGGGCGGATAGGGACTCCGTGAGCCATCGTAATAACGCGAGGAATATGTTGACCGCCTATTGTTGTGCGCTGGCCAGATACAGAGCTTTTTACGTTATTTTCTGTGTGCGGACGACCGATAAAGTGTGGACGTTCATCTGGGAAACGCGGAGCAGATTGCTTTATTTTGCGCTCTTTACGGTCAGCTTTCTGACTGAGTTTATTCGAAAGTAAACGCTCAACATCGTCCACACTCAGCGGGTTCGTATAAGCGGTATCAATAATATTATTGAGAAAATCTTGAGCAGCTAAAGCGTCTGCCTCAGTACGCGCAGAACTAGATACGATAGCAATAGTATTGCCACGCACTACGAAAGTAAGATCCGAATATGCTTTTTCGATAAGCCGTAATATCTGATCTTCTGGACCACATACGCTTACAGGATTAAGTTCAGCAGGAATAGTAACTGTGCGAGTAGTAGTACCTGATTGTGCCAAACTTTATTCTCCTTCTAATTTTTGACCAGTCAGCACATGAGCATGGCAGTGGAACACTGTTTGACCAGCATCTTCCCCAGAATTAAAGATCAAACGGAACTGACCGTTGTATTTTTCGTTAGCAATGCTTTGAGCTGTAGATACGATTTCAGCCAGCAAGCTTGGGTCTGCCTGAGCCACCTCGCTCACACGAGCAAAATGATTTTTAGGAACAACTAGAGCATGAACTTCTGCCTGTGGATTCAGGTCTGCGAAAGCGTATGTACGTTCGGTTTCCATAATTTTTGTGCTAGGAATTTCTCCCTGAATAATCTTGCAGAAAATGCAGTTGCTGTCGAGTGTCATTATTGCTCCTTACTTTACCCACAATGTACTGGTGTTTATTCTAGCAATATCGCACCATATTATGCGTATCGTTCCAACACACGGCTGAGCAAGGTGAGAGCTACGCTTCCTGCACTTGAAGCGCGTAAAATATTACTACCGATTACGCAGACATGAGCGCCTGCTGCAGTTAGCTGTGCTACCTCGTTGTCGCTGATGCCGCCTTCTGGTCCTACTGCAACCCAGATAGTGCATTCGGTATTCAGAGATTTGACATGTTCCTCGATGCGAGACCACGTATCTGTGGCATCTTGATGCAAAACAACCACTATATCGTCCGCTTCAGTTGCTTGTTTAGTCCACTCGACCAGCTGTTTTGTTGTTTTCATTGATTCAAGCTGCGGCAAGAGAGCTCGTCGTGACTGTTCTGTGGCGGAGACGAGAACATCTTTCCATTTACGCAATGCTTTCTCAGCCTTATTTCCCTTCCATTGCACAATAGAGCGCTGAGATTGCCATGGCATAACAGAATCAACACCGATTTCTGTAGCCATTTCAATAGCTTGTTCGTCGCGTCCTGACTTCGCTAAAGCCTGAATAAGTCCGAGCTTTACGCACGGAACTTCTATCTGGTCTATTGCCTCAATCATCACAGTTCCTGCAGCTGTGTCAGATACCCTTGCTGTAGCTACACGACCTAAGCCATCGGTTAAGCATAACTGCTCGCCTTCACCCAAGCGCATCGATTTTAATGCGTGCATGGAAATCGCGGACGGTAAGATGTACTGCTCGCCACTGTGAGTGGGAAAATCAGCAGGCTTATCGGTATCTTGACGCACAACGAACATTGGTAAAGTCATGTTAAGCCTTTCTGTGGCGTAGCGGATGTGTGAACAAGCGGGCAATATAGTGTTTCAGCGAGATCATAAGAGCTGCTATAACAATAGTAATCATGCCAACAAAATCGGCTGGATAGAAGCTAGCATGAAACATTGCTACCGTAAAAACAACAGAAGCTACTGGCTCTAATGAAGCAAGCAAACTACTTTGCACAGGCCCTGTGTAGGCAGCGCCTGTGAGGAAAAGCGTGTACGCAATAATAGTACCAATGCCGATGATGCCCAGATAACCAAGAATAATTGGACCATCCCAGATAAACTTTTCTGTCCACACGTGTGAGCCAAGGGAAAATAGACCACCACCTACAAGCATAGACATGCCAATGCTGAGAAGACTACCCCACTGCTGCACAATTTTGACGGGAAGAATAATATAAGCTGTGTAGGTGAAAGAGGAGAAAATTCCCCAGAACAAACCCTTTGGGTTAATAGCCAAAGAGTTAAGCTCACCGTGCGTGGCGAGTAAATACGTGCCACTCATAGCCAGAATTACAGCCAAGATTTCGAGGAGTGCTGGCGGAATGCGGTTTTTAAAGCAGGTGTATGCCAAAACGGTAACGGGTGTGAGATACTGCAGAACTGTTGCTGTTCCAGCGTTCGTGTAGTGGATGGCCTGCAAATAGGCGAATTGATTGGCAACGATACCGAAAATCGCGAACAGCAGCATGTCTTTGAGGAATGCAGGTGTTCGCATTGCTTGAACAATACTTTTCGGGTTACACAAAGCAACGATAGCAACAAGTACTGCGCCTGCAATAACGAGGCGCAGGGAGGTTACCGCGTTTACTGAAATACCGCGTTGTAGTAAATATTGACCACTGACTCCAGAAATGCCCCACGCGATGCTAGCTGTAAGAACCATTGCGCTACCGACGATTTTTGGCAACATTGGTATCCTCCGATTTTTGTATTTTCGCTCATCCTTCGCGAACCAGCCTCAAGTATATGAGGGTGTATCTATATGTTCGAGCTATTTCTTAAATGCGGCGTTTCGCCTGATTTTTCAATGCATTTGCCCTGCTGGTAGACTCTCAGAATGTATATTCGACACGCCAATATGCATAGTCTGAAACTCTGTGGTATTCTTTCTAACTGTTGCTTAATGCACTTGCGTAAAGTACTGTCCGGGTGGCGGAATGGTAGACGCGCTAGCTTGAGGTGCTAGTGCCCATTTTATACGGGCGTGCGGGTTCAAGTCCCGCTCCGGACACAATTTCAAGGATACATTCACGGTGTGTCCTTTTCTTTTTTCCCTAGTTAGTCTGGTTGATAAGCCTGATTTGGTTCTTCAGTTTTTAGCGGGGGTTGTGTAGGTTGCAGGTGCGTGGAAGTTGTGAGCGCACAACACTAACAATGCTCGCGGTCATCGTTGAGAGTGTTTTCGGTCTTCGTGCTATGCGTGAATCATGGACTGCTCTAGAGCAAGTCATGTTTCACGCTACGTTTTACCCCTGTTAGCATGATTAGAATACTCGTGGTTCATGGAACGCTCTACCAAGTCACGCTTCATGAACCACCCAAAGACTCCTACACACCGCAATAATAACCAAATAAGCCAAACCAAAACCCCACGAAAACCCCAAAAGACAGATTAAACCACGTCTTCTAAGAATATTTATTTGCTCAGGAATTGACATGAACAGTTTATGCAACTGACGCATCATCTCCCCTTATTCACAAAGGGCTACAACATAATGTGTAGCCCTTTGTGAATCGAACAATGTCCGACTTCATCACATGCAAAAGCGTATCAAAAATATTCGTTCAAAAAGAAATTAATCTTTGATGAGTATCACGGGTTGTACCTTTTCCAGCATCCTCCCCTCCTCACGCTACCATCAAAACCATGCAGATAATCCATGTTGACAGCCTAGAAGATAAGCGTTTACACGCCTACATCAATTTAACCGAAGTTCAGCTGCGTAATCGTTTAGAGCCAGATGAGGGTATTTTTATTGCAGAAAGTCCTAAAGTTATTGATCGAGCTTTAGCAGCCGACCGCGAGCCGCTTTCCTTCCTTGTCGAGGAGGCATGGCTCGAAGGCATGCGTTCAACTTTTGAGCTAGTCGATGCTCGCTGGGGCATGAATATTCCCGTTTTTGTGGCTTCTGAAGCTTTACTTAAACAATTGACTGGCTACCGTTTACACCGTGGCGCTATGTGTGCGATGCGTCGCTGGGAGTTGCCAAGTGTTTCTGATATTTGTGCGCATGCTCGGCGAGTAGCTGTTATGGAAAATATTGTTGACTTTACAAATGTTGGTGCTCTCATGCGTTCAGCAGCTGCTTTAGGTGTTGATGCTGTGCTCGCTACCCCATCATGTTTAGATCCGTTATATAGGCGTGCTATCCGGGTATCTATGGGAACTGTTTTTCAAGTTCCTTGGACGCGCATTGGCGGAGATAATCGTAAGAATTGGCCAAATCCCTCTATTGAGGAGCTTAAAGATTTAGATTTTACTACTGTTGCTATGGCTTTGACCGATGATTCTATAAGCATGCAAGAATTATCTGCACGTATACATAGCGCGCCTGAAGATCCGCAACATATTGAAAAAGTTGCTTTGATTTTTGGTACTGAAGGTGACGGATTGAGCCGATATACTTTAGCTGCCACAGATCTTACAGTAAAAATTCCTATGAGTCACGGTGTAGATAGTTTGAATGTAGCAGCTTCAAGTGCGGTAGCATTTTACGCAACCATGTAAAAAAATAAAGCCGAGACCTGTGCCTCGGCTTTATTCATGTCTTTAGTTTTCGTGGACGGAGTAAGGAGTATCTGGATTTTCTCCAATATAATCATCTTGGTCCACAACAGCTCCGGTGAGCTTACCGAGATTCTTCAAACCGTGGTAAACAATCAAAGCTGCAAAAGAGCCGATAGCGATACCATTGAAGCTCACGCCTTGAACTGTGAAGGTAAAGTTTGCAATACCCACAATCATGACTACTGCTGCCACCATCATGTTTACGGTCTTACCAAAGTCAACCTTGTTTTCTACCCAAATGCGCACACCGAGCATACCAATCATGCCGTAAAGCAATGTGGTTACGCCGCCAAGAACGCCGGTTGGAATTGTGTTAATAATAGCGCCAAACTTAGGGCACAAGCTCAAGATAAGAGCGAATCCTGCAGCAAACCAGTATGCCAATGTGGAATATACCTTCGTTGCTGCCATAACACCAATATTTTCTGCGTATGTTGTGGTACCGGAACCGCCACCCAAACCGGCGAGCACAGTACCCAAACCATCAGCAAACAATGAGCGACCAATCTGTGGATCATAGTCTCGACCAGTCATCAAAGACACAGACTTTACGTGACCAATATTCTCAGCAATAAGCACTAGTACTACTGGCAGGAACATAAGCAAAATGGAGAAATCAACTTCAGGAGTATGGAATTTAGGTAGACCAATCCACGCTGCTTCTTTTACCGGTTGGAAGTCAACTTGCTGACGTACAACAGCATAAATATAACCAATCAAAACGCCGAGCAAAATATTCAAGCGACCAAGCATACCCTTAAACAAAACTGCGCACAGCATAACAGCAAGCAGAGTTACGAGAGCAGTATCTGGAGCGCTCTTAAAGTTATTCCATGCTGAAGGAGCTAAATTAAAGCCAATAATCGCTACAATAGCACCATTGACCACAGGAGGCATGACTTTATCAATCCATGCAGAGCCTGCGAAGTGCACGATAGCACCAACAAGGGCTAAAGCTAAACCTGTGCATAAAATACCAAAGCTAGCTACGCCCAAACCTTTATGAGCAGTAGTTACCGCAGCAATAGGTGCTATAAAACCAAACGAGCTACCTAAATAACTAGGTAGCTTGTTGTTATTAATAAGAAGAAATAGTGCAGTCGACAATGCGGTGAAGAACAATGTTGTCGATGGATCAAAACCCGTCAAAATTGGAACGAGGAATGTTGCACCAAACATTGCAATCACATGCTGAGCGCCTACGCTCATTGTACGAATAATAGTTAAACGTTCTTCAGGCTCAATTACTTCGCCTGGAGCAATATGTTTTCCATCTCCATGGAGTTGCCATGTGAAATTCAACGACATAATCTCTCAATCTTTCTCTCAAAAAAGCGCTCCCAATCAGCTCAAGCATTATGTTATTAGCCTAAGCTCACTAGGAGCGTCTTTACTACATCGTTGAGATTTTATTGTAGCGCGAGCATGAGAATTTATGCGTATGCACGCGGTAAATTATTGAGATTAAAGCCCAGAGCGGCGAGTTGCGCTGCACCTTCTTCTGTAATCATGTCCACATTCCATGCAGGTGTCCACGTCCAATCAACACGGAATTCCTCTACTAATCCAGCAAGAACAGCAGCACATTCATCTTCAATAAGATCGGTTAATGGGCATGCTGGTGTGGTAAGCGTCATAGTTAAAATAGCTCGGCCGAGTTCATCGATTTCAATGCCATAGACTAAACCGAGATCAACAACATCCACACCCAGTTCAGGATCAGTAACCTGATGGAGAGCTTCCTTTACATCTTTAGCCGTTACCCTACCGATTTCATCAATGAATGTTAAGGTAACGCCTTTAAATTCCTCTGTGTTTTGTGCCTCAGTCATTTGGGATGCCTCCTTGACCTGAGCTTTTTTATATGATTCTTCTAGCATACCTGCTGAGGAAGGATTCTGGGCAATTTGTTGTGCAAGCTGTGAGTCATCAAAAACACGTGACACTGCATCAAGAATACTGCCCGAAGGTTGTGGAACCAGATTGTTGGCTGCCATAATCTTGTTTCTCCCTGATTTTATTGATTGATATGAGTGAGCGCTTGAGCGGCTGAATCTTTAAGACCTTCCCATCCTAAAAGAGCGCATTTAATACGCATCGGATAGCGCGATACGCCTTGAAAAACTATGGCATCGTCGAGCGATTCGATTTCTTCTTCATTTTCTAGACCTGCTCCACGTGATTCCATGAGTTTATGGAAGGTTCGGAACAATTCCATAGCCTCGTCGAGAGTTTTTCCAGCAACCAGATCATACATAATAGATAGGCTTGCTTGAGAAATAGAGCATCCTTGTCCGTCCCACATAAGTTTTTCAATGCGGATAGGTTCGTCGTTTTTTCCATTCGTAAGCTCTACCCGCACAGTTACTTCATCTCCACAGGTTGGATTGAATTGATGAGATTGTGCTGTAACGCAATACTCATGTTCTGCACTCAAAGTTGCATGTGCTACAGCATTATCTGATTTTTCTGCGTCAGCACTGGTAATGTCCGCTGCAAACTTCTGCTTACCATGAGGCGCTTTCGATGCTTCGAGAATAACCTCTTGATACATCTGTTCCAGCTCAGCATTACTCATTGACTCGAACATACAACTCCTCGTTTAGCGGTGGAAGAAACCGTATACTTCTGCAACAGCTTCTAAAAGACGGTCAATATCCTCATGCGTATTGTACACGCCTAGAGACACACGGTTAGACGCATACACGCCGAAATGACGGTGAATTGGTTGAGCACAGTGGTGTCCCACACGAATAGCAATACCGCGAGAATCAATAAACTGCCCCACATCATGAGGATGAACATCGTCAATCTCAAACGCTACTGTGCCTATGCGATCTGTTGTATCTGTTGGCCCTAAAATACGCACATGGTCAATATCTTGAATCTGCATAAGGTGTTCTACAAGCTCATGTTCATGTGCGGCTAGGTTTTCCATACCTAAGTCCATCATCCAGTTAGCAGCAACTCCTGATGCCACAACTTGAGCAACCGGCTGTGTACCCGCTTCAAATTTAGCTGGAGGAGCCATATATTGTGCCGGCTTATCTAACCATGCAAGCTCCACCATGGATCCTCCGAAATTCATCGGAGGTAGTTTTTCGAGCATCTCGCGTTTGCCATAGAGGAAACCAACACCTGTAGGTCCATACATTTTATGCGCGCTAAAAGCGGCAAAATCAACATCAAGTTCATGTACATCGATAGGAAGATGAGGAACGCTTTGGCAGGCGTCGAGTACAACTATTGCACCAACTTCATGCGCCCTACGCACAATAGCTGGAATGTCGGTGGTAGCTCCCGTCACATTCGATATATGAGTAACAGCCACTATTTTCGTATGCTCAGTAATAACACGTGCAAGAGATTCAGAAGTAGTAACAATGCGTCCTGAATCATCTAAATCAAAGAAGTCTAAACGCGCACCTGTTCTACGAGCAAGCTCTTGGAAAGGTAAAAGAACTGAATGATGTTCTGCTCGAGAAGTTACAATGCTATCTGAAGGTCCTACAGCAAAAGGTCCTATACCGTCATGACTGGCATGATCAAAAGCATTAGCAAGCATATTCAAACCAGCGGTCGCTCCCCCAGCTACAACGATTTCATCAGAACCTTCTCCATAATGCGCACCGATTAAACGTGCCACTGCGTAGCGGCCGTTTTCGTATGCATCCGTGCTCAATGATGCTAATTCGTGTGCCCCGCGGTGAACACCTGCATTAATTGTGTTGTAAAACGCGGATTCAGCATCAATAACAGCCTGAGGTTTTTGAGAAGTAGCTCCAGAATCTAAGTACACTAACGGATATCCATGCACTTCCTGTGTAAGAAGAGGGAATTGAGAACGAATAGTGTTGCTATTAAATGACATGGATAACTCCTCATAACGTACGTAAAAATAACAATACAGCTTATGACGACGTTATGAGGAACATCGCCATAAGCTGAACAGTTTCTGGGTGTTTATGCCTGAGCAGACTCGGTTGTACCTTCTGGAAGATACTTGTCGTAACCGTGCTCTTCCAAATAATCAGCCAGTTCAGGACCTGCTGTTTCTACAATATGACCATCGGTAAATACATGCACAATATCTGGCTTAATGTACTTGAGAATACGGGTGTAATGGGTCACCATCATAATGCCCAAACCTGTATTGTCCTTTGCACGGTTCACACCTTCAGACACAATGCGCAAAGCGTCCACGTCCAAACCAGAATCTGTTTCGTCTAAAATAGCGAACTTCGGCTTAAGTAGTTCAAGCTGGAGAACTTCTGCACGTTTCTTCTCGCCGCCGGAGAAGCCTTCGTTCACAGAACGAGTAGCGAACTTAGGATCCATACGAAGGTTCTTCATCGCTGCGTTAAGGTCCTTGGTCCACTGGCGAATAGCTGGTGCTTCACCATCAATAGCGGTTTTAGCAGTGCGTAAGAAGTTAGTCATTGCCACGCCTGGAACCTCTACTGGATACTGCATAGCCAGGAACAAGCCTGCCTGTGCACGCTCATCTGGAGTCATTGGCAAAATATCAACGCCATCGAGCAGAACTTCACCAGAATCTACTTCATACTTAGGATGACCAGCTAAGGTATATGCCAAAGTGGATTTACCGGAACCGTTTGGTCCCATAATAGCGTGAGTTTCGTTGGAATTAATCGTTAGGTTAACGCCTTTAAGGATCTGCTTGCGACCCTCGTTTGTCTCCACGGATGCGTGAAGATCTTTAATTTCAATAACAGACATGATTACCTTTCAAGACGGGCGTGAACAGTGTTCATTAAGTGCTCGGAAATCGCTGGAATATCGATTTGTTCAATCAATTCGTTGAAGAAGCCCGCAACCACAAGTTTTTGTGCTTCTTTCTCTGGAATACCGCGGCTCATCAGGTAGAACAGCTCTTCATCATCAAAACGTCCTACCGAGCTGGCATGTCCAGCGCCCACAATATTTCCATTTTCAATTTCCAAATTTGGTTCCGAATCTGCAATAGCGCCCGGCACTAAAATCAAGTTTCTGTTTAACTCGTAGGAATCTGTTCCTGGAGCAGTTGGCTCAATCAAAGCATTACCCACCCACGTGGAGTGTGCATCCTTGCCTGACAAAGCTCCCTTATAAATAACGCGAGACTTGCATTCAGGATGGTTATGTACCACCATAGTGCGATGCTCAATATGCTCACCAGATTCAGAGAAGTAGATGCCAAGCATGGTTAAATCACCTTGCTCACCACCGAAATCCTGATCCATACGAATGCGAACCACATCACCGCCGAGGGTAACAGCACTGTGACGCAAGGTAGCAGCTTTACCCACATGAATACGATGATTACCCACATGCTTAGACTTATCAGACCATTCATGAATAAATGTGGTTGATACTTCAGAGAAATCACCAGTAGAAATCTCCACACCCTCAGCGATGTGTGCATCACCAAAGTGCTCCACAACCACGTCAGCATGCACATTGGCAGCCGTGGTAATCACCAAGTGGAAGCTATCGAGATCGAAGCTGGAGCTCGTAATCTTAAGCAGAACTGGAACAGCAGTATCTTCGGCAACATGCAGGTGCACGGCGCTCTCGCCACTGTTCCACTCAACTGCAGAAACGCGGTCGTTTGGCTTCGACACGCTACCGGCTGGAGCCTGGCTCTTACTAATTGTTTCGAGCGTTACGCCTGCTGGCGCGGCCGAACCATCAATCGAGCTAAGCTCATAGCGCAACTGACCTGCAGGTTCGAAAACCTCAGCAAACTCAGCGATGCGCTCGACTGGGGTAAAACGCCAATCTTCCTGCTTGCGCGTTGGCACAGCAAAATCAACAATCTCAAAAGAGCGAGGGTTGCGGTCTGCGCTCGACGGCATTGCTGCAGGAATCGCATACGGATTATTGGGGTCTGCAACAGGAATCTGAATTTCTTTACGTGTGGCCACTATCCCACCGATCCTTCCATCTGCAGCTCGACCAAACGGTTCAGCTCCAAAGCGTATTCCATAGGAAGCTCACGCGAAATTGGTTCGACGAAGCCGCGCACAATCATGCCCATAGCTTCTTTTTCTTCGATACCGCGACTCATTAAGTAGAACAGCTGATCTTCGGATACCTTCGACACGGTTGCTTCGTGCGCCATCGACACATCGTCTTCGCGCACATCCACGTGTGGATAGGTGTCGGAACGAGAGAAATCGTCTACGAGCAAAGCATCGCACACAACGTTGGAGCTCGAACCTTCGGCGCCCTTCACAATCTTGACCAAACCACGATAAGCAGAGCGACCACCGCCGCGCGAAATAGACTTCGCAACAATCGTGGAACTGGTATGAGGTGCCAGGTGAATCATCTTCGCACCTGTATCTTGGTACTGTCCCTTACCAGCAAAGCCCAAAGACATGGTTTCTGCTTTGGCATAAGGTTCTGCCAAAATACATGCCGGATACTTCATGGTGGCTTTGGAACCAATATTTCCATCCACCCATTCCATGGTGCCTCCTTCGCGCACGTACGCACGCTGGGTAACCAGGTTGTACACGTTATTCGACCAGTTCTGCACCGTGGTGTAGCGCACGCGAGCATGCTTTTCTACAATAATTTCCACGATGGCAGCATGCAACGAATCCTCAGAATAGATAGGAGCCGTACAGCCTTCTACATAATGCACGTAGGAGCCTTCGTCGGCAATAATAAGCGTGCGTTCGAACTGACCCATAGCAGGAGTATTAATACGGAAGTACGCCTGCAGAGGAATTTCTACATGCACACCCTTTGGCACGTATACGAAGGAACCACCCGACCATGCTGCGGTATTCAACGCGCCAAACTTATTGTCTTCTGGAGAAACAACCGTACCGAAATACTTCTTTACGAGGTCTGGGTATTCGCGCACTGCCGTATCGGTATCGACGAAAATAACGCCCTGGGCAGCCAAATCGTCGCGAATGGAGTTGTAGATAACTTCTGATTCGTACTGTGCTGCCACGCCAGAGACCAGACGATTCTTTTCTGCTTCTGGAATACCTAAACGATCGTATGTGGTGCGGATATCGTCGGGAAGTTCTTCCCAGCTCTTCGCCTGCTTTTCAATAGGCTTCACATAGTACTTAAAATCGTCGGCATCAAAACCAGATAAGTCGACTCCCCAATCTGGCATTGGCTTGTCTACGAAAGCTTTATAGCCTCGCAAACGCATCTCCAGCATCCAATCAGGTTCACCCTTGTCTGCTGAAATTTCTCGAACAACGTTCTCATCAATACCCTTTTTAGCAGCTTTACCTGCTTCGTCAGAGTCATGCCAACCGTAGCTGTATTCACCAAACTGAGAAATCAGCTCGTCATCTTGCTGAAGTTTCTCTGTGTTTACACCACCGCGGGCATCGATGTATTTATTCATCTCTACATCTTCGTGAGACACGCGTCACCTCCTTAAAACATCCTCTAAGTTCCCATTGTACGGGCGTTGAGAAGTCTTTTTCTTATAAGCGAACACAAAGCGCCACAGATGTGACAATACTCACAACCGTGGCGCTTGGCTCGTTCGAACACTTAAAAACACTTAATTAAGCGTTCTTATGCTTGCGATCTACGGCAGCCTTCACCAAACCAGCGAACAGTGGGTGTGGCTTGGTTGGGCGGCTCTTAAACTCTGGGTGTGCCTGTGTACCAATATAGAATGGGTGTACATCCTGAGGAAGCTCAACGAATTCTGCAAGCTGACCGTCTGGGCTCGAACCGCAAATAGACAAGCCCGCAGCTTCGAGTTCTGGCTTAATAGCTACAGCAACCTCATAACGATGGCGGTGACGTTCGGCAACCTTCGTAGAACCGTACAGATCTGCAGCCAAAGACTTCTCCTTAAGCACTGCAGGATAGGATCCCAAACGCATGGTGTGACCCATATCTCCGTGACCGGACACAATATCTTTTTGCTCTTCCATCGTAGCAATTACTGGATGCGTGGTGCCATCTTCGAATTCCGAAGAGTTCGCATCAGCATAACCCAAAACGTTGCGGGTGTACTCAATAACCATAGACTGCATGCCCAAGCAGATACCCAGTGCAGGCAGCTTATTTTCACGCGCGTAACGCAATGCGTTAATCTTGCCTTCAATACCGCGAATACCGAAACCACCTGGAATAACAATACCGTCCAAGTTACTTAAGTAGCGCTGTGCACCCTCGTCGGTTTCGCAATTATCGGCAGAAATCCACTCAATCTTGGCACGCACATAGTTGCCGAAACCACCAGCTTTAATAGCCTCAGTAACCGATAAGTATGCATCTGGCAAATCAATGTACTTGCCAATAATACCGATGGTAATTTCGTCCTTTGGATGGTGCACGCGGTCGAGCAGGTCTCCCCATTCAGCCCAATCAACGTCGCCACACTTAAGCTCCAAATGCTCGACAACATAGGAGTCGAGACCTTCGGTGTGCAACATGGTTGGGATTTCGTAGATGCTTGGCACATCCACACAGTTGACCACTGCGTTTTCTGCCACATCGCACATCAAGGAAATCTTGTCTTTAATACCCTGGTTGAGTGGACGATCGGAACGCAAAACCAACGCATCTGGGCGAATACCCAGTTGGCGCAACATCATTACAGAATGCTGAGTTGGCTTGGTCTTGAGCTCATGAGCGGAGGCAATCCATGGTACCAAAGAGACGTGCACGAACATACAGTTTGTTGGACCAAGCTCAGTGCGTACCTCACGAGCCGCTTCCAAGAATGGCTGCGACTCAATATCGCCAACCGTGCCACCAATTTCGGTAATAATAACGTCCACATCGTCGCCAGCCTGGGAACGCATACGTTCCTTAATCTCGTTGGTAATATGTGGAATCACCTGCACGCACTGACCCAAATATTCTCCGGCGCGTTCCTTACGCAACACGTTCTGGTAAATCTGACCTGTGGTCACATTAGCACTCTGGCTTAAAGGAACATCCAAGAAACGCTCGTAGTGACCAATATCCAAATCAGTTTCCGCACCATCTTCAGTAACATATACTTCACCGTGCTGGAACGGATTCATGGTACCTGGATCTACATTGATATATGGATCCAACTTCTGCTGAAGAACGCTTAAACCACGGCTACGTAATAAGCGTCCCAATGAGGAAGCTGTAAGACCTTTACCAAGAGAAGAAACAACGCCGCCAGTGACGAAAATATGCTTTGTAATATGCTCAGAATTATTGCCATGTTCATTAACCATGGGATTTAAGTATATCAGTTTCACATGACGAATTCAAAGCCTAAAACACGCTGCAACTTTTCAGCATACTTTCATTCTCTGTTCAATAGACAATAAGTTTATATTATGCTCGTTTAGATTTTACTTTCAGCAGTAAAAAAATTTATTTAACCGCGTATTTCAACCATTCACTCTCATCATTTTTTGCTATATTGTAGAGCTTTAAGAAAACGTTCAATCGTAGTCTGTGTTGCACAACTACTCATAAAATCAACTGAATCTACGCGAGGACATACATATGCCAGAAAAATAGCAAGGAAAGTCTCTGTTACTGAGCTTTTCTATGATCTCGTTTTTGTCTACGCCGTATCTCAAATAACTGAGATTTTTGAACCTTTACGTCACCATGCCGTCACATGAATAACGGTCTTACTGTATATCACAGTATTTATTAGCTTCATTGGATCATGGAATATTCAAAATATTTATTTTAATCGTTTCGGCGAGCACAATCTGAAAGATATTATTTCTATGACTGTGCTGCAAATGCGTCTTCTGCTTTTATGGGACATTACGCAACCTCTGAATCTTTCGAAGACTTTAAGCTCTTTTCCTTTGGATTAATTGCTTTATCAGTTATCCATATTGCTCAATATACTTTTATTGCCTATTCTCGTGCGCACACCCCTGATGCGCAGGTGAGTTTAGTCTTCCTAAAAATGCTTGCTATGCGTCTTGCTGGGCTAGTTATTGGCAAAGCTATAGGCGGCATTGCAGGAGTTATTATTGTATGTATATCGGTTACGATTTTCTTAATCTATCCACTCATTATGAATAACCGTGTTTCCATCGTGCCGATTAATGTTCCGCATCTTATTGAACGTTTAGGATTATTAACTATTATTACGCTGGGTGAGCTTCTGGTAGGCATTTCGCTCTATTTCGATGTGAAATCTTTCTCCATTGTTAATGTGCTTAGTTATCTGATTATTGTGAACCTCTTTGTGTTCTATTTTTGCTGAATTTGACCATCCTATAGATGAAGAAGGAGATGGTCGTAAAGCAACAATTATGGTACATTTTCATTACTTGATTTGGTTCGGCATTAATCTCGTGACGATTGCTTATGATTACATAAATATTGCGCATCCACGTAGCGCGCATATGTTTTTGATTAGTGGAGTCGGTCTGTTTTATATTGGCGTGCTACTACATACGATTTTTAATAAGAAAATCCATCGTCTCGATCGCGTAACCTCTGTTTCAATTGTCATAACCATTATTGCAGGAGAAATTATTGGTTTTATTTTTATCGATAGTATTCCGATAAGCACAAGTGTTCTACTGATTACAGGAATTATTGCCGATGCAATTTTTACACGATTCAACTTTGCAAGACGTATCTAATAGCTGCGACTAACAGGTTGTATAGTGAGGAGTTCCGTTACAGCAGAATTCCTCACTACCACTCCCCAGAGAGTGTCAGGGTTTTTGTGTAGGCGGTGGGTTGCCCTATGGTGAGTTATTTTTCAGGGTCTTGAGGCTGTTCACAATGATGCCGTACTTGACCTTAGGATATCTTGGTTCATCACACAGTCAACCAAAAAAGGTTAGCCGATATACTGTGCACACCATAACCTTTCGTCTTTCTCTTACAGCACACACAACCATAAGAAGTATTACTCTTATTTAAGAGTGCTACATGGCAACAAACCTCTCCCAGTCAGACTGCGTTGAACACGTCATGTCTGGGGGGCACACGAATCCACTAAAACCCCACGGAGAAGCCTGACACGCCCGCTCCCCAACTTTATCGATACTATATCGATAAAGCTTTATCCAACTGGTCAATCATCTCTTCAGTCGTATCCCAGCCCGTCACCATACGAACAATATAGCGCCCATTACTAGGAGCCTCCCATAAACTCACCTGAGCTACTGCGCTTAACGCTTCAAACTGCTTTTTATTCATCACAAAAAACTGTTGATTCGTGGAGCTAATCAAATACTCTTCAAAACCATGAGAACGCATAACACCTACCAGACGTTGTGCCAACTCATCTGCCTGAGTTCCGATGCGCTCATACAAGCCATCGGTAAACAGTGCGTCGAACTGTACTCCCATAGCACGCCCTTGAGCAAGTAGAGCGCCATGCTGCTTCATTCGAGTAATAAAATGTGCCGGAGAGCTACCACGCTCACCACGCCCTGCAGGGAAAATAACCGCTTCACCTAGCAGCGCTCCAGCTTTTGTCCCGCCCGCATAAAAAGCGTCAGCTATCTGCGCCAACTGAGCCAAACTGAGATGCTCACTTGCAGAGCCAAGCGCATACGCTAAACGAGCGCCATCAATAAACAAGCGCATATTGAACTCATCACAAATAGCACGAATCTCATGCAACTGGTCAGCGCTATACAGCGTGCCGTATTCCGATGGATAGCTCAAATACACCATGCCTGGAAAAACCATATGCTCATGATTAGGATCATCATAAAAGTTACGTGCTAACGAGCGAACATCGTTCGGATCCATCAAACCGTTTTCGCTTGGCACAGTCAAAACTTTATGCCCGCAAAACTCAATAGCACCTGCTTCATGCACGCTCACATGACCGGTATCTGCGCTAATAACGCCTTCCCAAGCAGATAGCATGGTATCAATAACCAGCTGATTCGTTTGCGTACCACCTGTTACAAAGAAAACTTCGGCTTGCTCATCCTCTATTGCGTGACGAATACGCGCACGTGCGGATTCACTGTATTCATCTGCTCCGTAACCATCCTGAGCAGCACCATTCGTACTTACGAGAGCCTTCAAAACCTCAGGATGTGCGCCTGCATGGTAATCGTTGTGAAAAGCGAGCATATCATTCCTCAATTTAATCCTCGAGAGCATGAACAGCAGCGTCAAGCGCTAACTTATATCCATAAAATCCCATGCCTGTAATAGTTCCCGTAGCAATAGGTGAAATAACAGAATGCTTACGGAAATCTTCGCGCCCTGCAGGATTAGAAATATGCACCTCAATCAGCGGAATATGAACGTCTGTAACCTGAGCCGCAGCATCAGCTAAACCATAGGAATAATGCGTAAAAGCGGCAGGATTGAGAACAACAGGAGTTTTCTCATCAACAGCTTGATGCATCCAACCAATAACTTCTGCTTCGCTATCGCTTTGACGCACTTCTACGTCAATGCCCAGTTCCTGCCCCCACTGGGTACAAGCTGCACGCAAGTCCTCTAAAGTAGCACTACCATAGATTTCTGGCTCGCGTACCCCTAAACGACCAAGATTAGGACCATTAATCACTACAATTTTCGAAACTTTTGCCCTTTTTACCATACCGCTTCCTTTACGTCTCTATATCGTTTCTCTTGTCACACTTTGAGCGTTTAGTGTGCGTTGCGATTATTTATTATGATGGCTACTTACTGCATGCAAGGCTTCTAAAACACTGCTTTCGCTTGGATCTTCCAAACGGCGAGCATGACCAATCTCATCGACAACTACAAAACGCAGCATATTGCCGCGTGCTTTCTTATCGCGATGCATAATTTGCAAAACAGTCTCATCATCAGGAGCGTCCCATACGGTTGGTAATCCTACTGATTCCAATATGTTGCGAGTATCGCGCACAAAATCATCATTAACAATGCCATGAATACGAGCTAACTCGGCAGCAAATACCATGCCCACTGCAACCGCTTCACCGTGACGCCATGTAAAATGTTCAATCTTTTCAATAGCATGACCCAAGGTGTGCCCATAATTTAAGAACTCGCGCAAGCCCTGCTCTTTAAGGTCTGCACTCACATGACGTTCTTTCACGCGCACGCTGCGATCAATCAGTTCAATAATCACATCCATCTCATCATCACTTATCTGTGCGGGATCAAGATTTTTGAGCATATCAGCATGTGCGCGCACAATACGAATAATCTGTGGGTCAGCAATATAGCCTGCTTTAATAACCTCACCAAGACCTTCAATAAAAATACGCTGATCGAGTGTGCGCAATGTATCAACATCAGCCAAAACGCCTGCGGGCGTGTAGAAACTACCCACGAGATTTTTACCGGTTTCCGTATTAATACCAGTTTTCCCACCGGTTGAGGCATCAACCATAGCGAGAAGCGATGTTGGGCAATTAACATAGCGAATGCCTCGTAACCATGTAGCAGCAATAAAACCAGCAACATCAGTTGCCGCACCACCACCTAAGCCAACAATGGCATCTGAGCGGGTAAAGCCAATTTCGCCCAGAGTATTCCATGCTCTGGAAACGACAGGCAAAGTTTTGCCGTGTTCTGCATCAGGAATAACGATTTCTGTAACCTCGTAGCCTGCTCGACGCAAAATAGCGCGTGCTTTATCGCTGTGTCGTTGCACTTGAGTGGTGTGAATAAGAGCCACACGTACTGTATTTTCACCTAAAATTGCTGGTAAATGACGCATAGTCGATGTGCCAATACGCACATCATATTCAGGTTGAGCACCGCTGACGTGAATAACGTGTTCGTTGAGCATATCCATAACTGTTTGAGCTGCCTGTCGAGGAGTTTTACCATGTGTGGAAAGAACGTAACTGGCTAAATCCATATATGTGTCGTGACGCTGAGCATATAAATCCATCCACACTTTTTCTGGATTATGCGCCAGCAAAGGTCTATTTCCTGAGCGGGTTGCATGTTCAATAGCTTCATCAGCTTGTGCATTCAAATACACAACGTGCCCACCTGTCTGGATATACATACGCAAGTTTTCTTGAGTTTCTGGGCGCATAGGAGCACCGCCGCCCAAAGAAAGAACTCCATCAAAAATAATGCGCTCACCCTTGTGTACCGCGTCAGATACATCAACAAAATCAGCAATAATATCGCGTTCTATCTCTCGGAAACGGCGCTCACCCAGCTCCTCGAAAATATCGGGAATGCGCATGCCCTCGCTGCGTTCAATCTCATCGTCTGAATCATTAAAAGATACAGACATCAGAGATGAAATTTCCTTACCAATACGAGTTTTGCCCGAACCAGGCATACCAATAAATACTACTTGCGGAACACGCGCCATATATACTCCTCGAAACTCAACTACTGCAAATATTCAGGCCAGCTTGCCAGATATGACTCAATATTACGGCGTGTTTCCGCTACGCTATCTCCACCGAACTTTTCGATAATAAACTGTGCCAAGGTTAAACGCACCATAGCTTCAGCTACTACAGATGCAGCAGGAACTGCGGTAGCATCCGAACGCTGATGGATTGCTGTTGCTTCTTCCCCAGTGAGCACATTAACAGTGCGTAAAGCGCGAGGCGAGGAAGAAATCGGCTTCATTGCTGCGCGCACACGAATAGGTTCACCGTTAGACATCGATCCTTCAATACCGCCAGCACGATTTGTTAAACGGTAAATCTTGCCATCTTCACGAGCAATTTCATCGTGTGCTTCTGAACCTAAACGGTCTGCTTCTTTGAAGCCATCACCGATTTCCACACCTTTAATGGCTTGAATACTCATCACATTAGCAGCCAAAGCAGCATCCAAGCGACGATCGGATTCCACGTAGGTTCCTACTCCTGCAGGCACATTATAGGCAATAACTTCAATTACTCCACCAAGAGTGTTTCCTTGCTTTTTTACCTCATCAATACGCTTTTTCATACGCTCAACGGCTTCAGCATCTAAACTACGTGTGGCGGATGCGTCAAGAGCTTCTACATCTGCTGGAGTTGGCAGTGGAGCGTCTTCACTTACGTATTCACCGCCGATAGAAATAACATGAGCCACAGTTTCAATGCCAGCAACTTGCTTCAAAAAGTTCGCAGCAACCTGGCCAAGAGCTACCCGTGATGCGGTTTCGCGTGCCGAGGAACGTTCCAAAACTGGTCGAGCATCAGTAAAACCGTATTTGCGCATACCTGTTAAATCAGCGTGTCCAGGACGAGGATTGCTCAGGGCTGCGTTGCGTCCGTTGTCAGGAAGTTCTACATCGTCTGGCAGAGGATCCGCGCTCATCACTTGCGTCCATTTTGGCCATTCCGTATTACCAATTTCAATAGCAATCGGTGAACCTAAGGTTGAACCGTGACGAACACCCGTGAGCAAACGTACTTGATCTTGTTCAAATTTCATGCGTGCTCCGCGACCATATCCCAGACGTCGGCGAGCTAAAGCTTGCTTAATGTCTTCACTGGTAATATCTACGCCGCTAGGAAGACCTTCAATCATGGCAACAAGTGCCTCACCGTGAGATTCGCCTGCTGTCTGCCACCGTAACATGTATGCTCCTCGCTATCCTCGTATGGTCAGCCTTCTCGCTCAAGTAGCTGAAGTTATTCACAGCGTACCTACTTATGCACAGTATCAGTACTGTTTTTTGTTTGGCTGAACTTTCTAGGGTATATCTTACGGAATGGACTACCTTTTATATAGCTTTTATGTGCTTCCCTGTTTACTAGGCGGACTTTTCTTAAGTATTTACGATTTTTTGGCGCGTTCAGTACCTCGTTGGGCAGTACTCAGTGCTGTGTCCATTCAGTTGATATGGTTTTATGTTTTTCTAGGCGTTACAGCTGTGCGTACTGCTTCAGTTTTTATTCTGATTGCGTGTGGCACTCAGTTCGTTTTATTCCTGATTGCTCGAGGAGGATTAGGTCTGGGAGATGTGACAGCTCTTGCCGTCAGCGTATTATTTTTTGTACCGACAGGACTGAGATCTTGGGTTTTGCTGATTATTTGGTGGCTGCTCATGTCTGCTGTTCTTTTGCTTCAAATTATGTTTTTACTGCTGAGAAAGAGGAAAACCTCGATAGCGTGTGTGCCCACTCAATTTTTCTGCGCGTTACTGACCATAGCATTATATTTCTTTGCATATAACTAAGGGCACAGCTATGCCACGCCCTTAGTTAGTTTTATCGTGGATTATCTACTTCCCACTGACGAAGTTCTTTCGCGTATTCCTCGAACTGAGCATCTGAATCCGTAAACTTCGTTTCACCAGTATCGAGATTGACAGTAACGAAGTACAACCAATTTCCTTCTTCAGGCTCCAGTACGGCTTTAATAGCAGAATCACCTGGATTGCCAATAGCACTTGGTGGTAATCCCTTATGGATACGCACATTATATGGATTACTTGAGTCGTTCAGCTGAGCATTAGTCAGTTCTGTGCCGCGAATTCCCAAACCATAAGCCACCACAGAATCCATACCTAAACTCATATCTTGTGCTAAACGGTTTTCAATAACGCGAGATACCTTACCGTAATAATCCGACTTATTAACTTCAGCTTCCACAATTGATGCCTTAATCAGCACTGTGCGATACTGATCTTCTGTTACATTCAACGCCTTTAGTTTAGCAATGCGCTTAGCTACCATTTGGCTAATAATTTCGCGAGCAGAGCTTGCATTCTTTGCATTGTAGGTGCCTGGTTCAAACCAGCCCTCATAGTTGCCCTGAGCCACTGCAGGCAGAATGCCCGCATTAGCATCATTGAGCACAGCATCAAAGTCTTCTTGAGAGAAATCTGTAATTTGCACTGCAGCTTTAATAATATCCGTATTGCGTTCACCCGGTTTGATAACAAGTGCGCCGCTAATTTGCGACGGATCAGTAATAATAGCGACTACTTGAGCGGCAGACATCTTCTTCTTTAATTCGAAAGAACCAACTTGCAATTTTTTCGATGCATCTGCAAGCTCCACAACTTTAAGGAAAGCTCCAGCACTGCGTACAACGCCAGCGTTCACCAAATTTTTCGCTATAACTGAGGTATCGTCGCCCTCGTTAATTACGAAGAGAACATTTCCTTCTCCTGGTCCTGGATAGTCAAGAGATTGAGATTCTTTTTGAACGGTGCTCTGCGTTGCGCGTTTAATAACGTTGATTACTTTATAACCGCCAAAACCTATGCCGGCAATCAAAGCCAAGATGAGAAGAAGCGCATATAAACGGCGGCGTTTCTTCTGACGAGCACGTTTACGTGCTAAACGTGCTTCACGGCGACGATGTGGTGGCAATGGAGGTGCAGAAGGATCAGATTGGATACTTATATCTGATGCAATCTGTCTCGCATTTTTTTCTTGGTCTTGATGTTCACCACCATTGGTGAACATATCGAACAAATCATTATCGTTGGTCATTGAGTTTATCTCCGCATACGAGCTCTATGATCATCTAATGCCGATTGTAACAGGATTACAGCGGCCTGACTATCAATTATTGTTCTGTGGTGACGCATCGAAATACCTGCATCAAGCAACTGATCATGAGCTGCCACAGAACTCAATCGTTCATCTTTTAATTCTATCGTTACGTCATTCAAACCATAGAGGTCGAGTTTTTTCCGTAGTGCCTGAGTCCAGCGCTTCGCTTTTTTAGCACTTTTGCCCTCTTCCCCATTTAATTGTAGAGGATAACCGACAACAATATGATTAACATCATAGTCGTCTACACATGCAATAACATCATCAAGAACGTAAAAATAGTCTCCAGAAGCATGAATATTATCTTCTGGATGTGCCAGGAGTAAATCAGGATCGCTCAGCGCAATACCTACGCGAGCGTTTCCTAAATCTACTCCCATCCACACGTTTTTATTCGTCACGTTAAGCCTTAACGTGACTGTACTGCAGCAGTTAAATCTTCAAGTGCTGCGTCGATGCGCGATGCATCCTGACCGCCACCTTGAGCGAAATCAGGCTTACCGCCACCGCCACCTCCAAGCATCTTGGATGCATTGCGCACAAGATCTCCAGCTTTCAAACCTTTATCTCGTGCTGGGTCGTTAGTGGCCACAATAATCGATGGGCTACCAGATTCTCCTACACCAGCCAATGCAACAACAACTGGCTTGTTATCACCAATTTGTGCGCGCACATCCATTACTGCTGAACGCAAAGCATCTGTGGAGCCGAACTGGCCTACATGAGAAGCCACAACAACCACATCATCGCTTGACAAGCGGGCAGATTCCACCAAAGCAGGAATTTGTGCTTTGAGCTGTGATTCATAAAGCGCAGCAAGCTTACGATCAGATTCCTTGAGCTTATCCATCAAGCTTGCAATACGATCTGCTAACTCGTCTGGACGAGCATGCAATACGTCAGACAACTGAGATACTAAAGCATGCTCGCGAGCATGGAAATCGTAAGCTTTTTGACCTACAACTGCATCCACTCGGCGCACACCAGTACCCACAGAAGACTCACTCATCAGGGTTACAACACCAAGCTTACCCACGTGGTCTACGTGAGTACCGCCGCATAGTTCTCGGCTCCAACCATCTTCGCCAATAGATACGACGCGCACAATATCGCCGTACTTTTCACCGAACAAATGCATAGCACCCAAAGCGAGAGCATCGTCAAACTTCATCTCTTCAGTGGTTACAGACAAATTCTCACGCAATTTCTCGTTCACACGAGCTTCTACGGAATTCATTGCCTGATCTGACGGTGCCGATGCCCACTGGAAGTCAAAACGCAAACGATTTGGAGCATCTTCCGAACCGCGCTGTGTAGCCTGAGGCCCCAGTTCTTCACGCAAAGCCTTATGCACCATATGGGTAGCAGTATGAGAGCGAGCAATAGCTCCACGGCGTTCAACATCAATAGAAGCTGTAACAGAAGCATCAACAGTTAAGGTACCTTCAACCAAACGGCACTGATGAACAATCAAATCCTTAACAGGCTTTTGCACATCATCTACTTCAAGTACTGCACCGTCATCAGAAAGAATCTCACCTTGATCAGCAAGCTGACCACCAGCTTCTGCATAGAAAGGTGTGCGGTCGAGAATAACTTCAACCTGAGCAGGAGCAGTAACTGCTGGAACAGCACCTTTGCCCTCTTGGATAATGCCTAACACACGACCGCGTGCAGACATGTCTGTATATCCCAAGAAGTCGATAGGAGCTTCAAGTTCCTTCTTCACATCATCATAAACGCTCAGATCAACGTTTCCACGCTTCTTCAAAGCATCAGCACGAGCACGAGCCTTTTGCTCAGCCATCAGAGAGCGGAAGGATACCTCATCAACCTGCACACCCTGTTCAGCGGCCATTTCGAGAGTCAACTCAATCGGGAAGCCATAAGTATCGTGCAAGGAGAAAGCGTCTGCACCAGAAACGGCAGTACCATTCTTCTTTGCCTTAGACACAGCAACATCCAAAATGGTTGTACCATTATCCAAAGTGCGGCGGAAAGCATCTTCTTCGCCGTACGCAGCGTTTTCGATGTCTGCGAAGGAGTCATTCAAGTCTGGGTAGCTTGCGCTCATTAAGCCCTTGGATACTGGCAGCAAGTGTGGAAGAACTTCCTCTTGCACACCCAAGGTCTTCATCGAACGCATAGTGCGACGCAGCAAACGACGCAAAACGTAGCCGCGGCCTTCGTTCGATGGACGCACGCCGTCGCTCATAATCATCAAAGCAGAACGAACATGATCTGCTACAACGCGGAAACGCACGTCGTTTTCTTCGTTCTCGCCATACGTGAGACCAGAGAGCTTCTCGGCAGCTTCGATAACTGGGAAGAGCTCATCGGTCTCATACATATTTTCCTTGCCTTGCAGCAAGTAAGCCACGCGCTCCAATCCCATGCCGGTATCGATATTCTTGTGTGCCAGTTCTCCCACAATATGCAGGTCGGTCTTCGACTTCACGTTATCGACTTCGTAGTTTTCGAACACCAAGTCCCAAATCTCGGTGTAGCGGTCTTCATCGGCAATCGGACCGCCCTCTTTACCGTACTGTGGTCCACGATCAACATAAATCTCCGAGCAAGGACCACCAGGACCAGGTCCGCCCATAGTCCAGAAATTGTCTTCCATGCCCATAACCTGCATGTGTTCTGAATCCATGCCCTCATTGCGCCAAATAGCACGTGCTTCTTCATCATCGGTGAAGGTGGTCACCCACAACTTCTCCACGTCAAAGCCGTAACCGCCCTGGTCTTGAGGCGTGGTGAGCAACTCCCATGCGTAGTGAATAGCTTCTTCCTTGAAGTAATCACCAAAGGAGAAGTTACCCAACATTTGGAAGAAGGTACCGTGTCGTGTTGTTTTACCTACTTCATCAATGTCGAGTGTGCGCACACACTTCTGATTGCTGGTAATGCGCTTGCTTGGAGGTGTTTGTTCACCCAGCAAATAAGGAACGAAAGGAACCATACCTGCAATAGTGAACAGTGTGGTTGGATTAGGGGAAATAAGTGAGGCCGATGGAACAACCAAATGACCATGTTTCTCAAAATATCCTGTATATCTCTGTGCAATTTCTGACGTGCGCATAAACGCATTACTCCTTGAATTACTATCTGTCTAAAAAACTTGTATTAGTTGGTCTAAGTTCGTCTTAGTTCTCTCCAAACTTACGAGCGTACTTTTCGTTCATCTCAGCTTCTTTTTCGTTGCTATACTTTCTAAAGTCAGCAATCAAAGAGCCTAAAGTACGCATCGCTACATTATCTTGGTCTGGTCCAAGCACAAACTCACGAGCCATACGTGGCGTATGCGCGCGAACATAAGCCTGCGCTTTGCTGGCCACAACAAGTCCGGCTCCGAAGCCTACTAAAAACCAGAAGATTCGCTTAATCATCTACTCTCCTACTTGTTGTTGCTTGTTGTGTTTGCAGAAGCGCTACCGTCGCTGTTCTTCACAAAACCGCTTACTGCCTGCTTTGCGCCATAAAATATAGCGGCTACCTTAATGAGCGGCTTGCCCAGCACAGCACCATACAAATCCGTTAAAGCGCCCACATTATTTGCTGTTGTGGAGGCAGCCGAGGAAATCTGGTTCACATCCTCGAGAGACTGATTTACCTTCTGCACAGTCGTAACGCTCTCATCGAGCGCAGGAATAGCGTGATCGCCTGTTTCCTTTACGGTTTGCGCGATCTGATCGAACAGCTTACCCAAACGAATGAGCGGATAAATAAGGAAGCCTGCAAGAATAGCAAAAACGATTGCCGCAATCAGGCTCGCGACCTGTCCTAAATCCATAGTCTCTCCTTTATGTGCAATTATGTGCTGTAGCCTCATGTCCGCATAAAAGACATATGGCACTAGGCTACCACTAGGCGTAGGCGTAGGCGTAGGTATTTGTACTTGCGCTCACGCACTACTAAACGCTCGTGTTCGCACGCCACGCAAGCGTCTGTATTCGCGCTACGCAACATGTGCGCTTGAACGATACTTACTCGTTATATCCCACAACTGTTAGCGCCGCCTCAAAATCAGAGCCGAGCTTATCTGCATCACAATCAATGCGCGTCACAGAACCGTTTGCCGGACGAACCGTTAAATCAAAACTGTGTGAACTGTTGGCATCTGTGTTAACAGTTAAGCGCTGCATAAGACTGAGTAGCGTGTTACCGTGAGAAATTAACAAAACGTGACTCTCATCGTCAACATTAGGCGAATCAGCAATAATCTTAAAGCCGCGCTCGATACGCTGCCAATACTCTTCGTTATTTTCTGCGTGATGGAAGGGATCGGCTTCCTTCAAAAAGTCGCGCGTCGCTTGCGGACCAAATTTTTCTAGGATTTGAGCGTAGGTTGATGCTCCGTGTGGCGCTCCAGCTGCCCACCATGCTTCGCTCATATCGCGCCCTTCGAAATACCCGTAAAATTGCTCGCGGAACTCCATATGCGCTTCTGGCTCAGTTATGTTCGCATCGAGTGAGTGCGTATTAAGCTGCAAAATCGCGCGAGCGGTGTCTTGAGCGCGCGTCGTATCTGAACAGAATGCTGCACTGAGCGGAACTTTTGCTAGCTTGTTGCCAGCTTTCACTGCGTCTGCTCGGCCAGCCTCGGTCAGCGGTGAATTTGACCAGCCTTGCAGACGGTTATACAGATTAAAATAGGTTTGACCATGTCGTACCAGATATAAATGAATAGTCATGCTACTACTCTAGTTCATTGGCTAACTTTCTTCCGGCTGTTTAGTTCCGCTCTACCATGCTTAAGCTCTCTGCAAAGCCTACGCCCTCTCGTTTATACTGTACATATGAAAAGATTTCTGTTGAATTGGCTTGTTCTCACCATTGCTACAAGTGTTACTGTATGGCTCGTTCCTGGTCTGCATATTATCGGCGATTATTCGTGGGTTGCGTATGGAACTTTCGCGCTCTTTTTGGCCTTTATTAACGTTTCGATTAAACCTATCCTACATATTTTTATGTTGCCGCTCACGGTGCTGACCTTTGGTTTGGCTGCTTTGATTGTCAACACTTTTTGCTTCGAAATCGCCCCGCTCATGTCGCACTCTTTGTTCGGCACCGGCGTTATATCAGACGGTTTCGGATGGTCTCTGCTTGGCGCGATAGTCGTTTCCATTGTTTCGAATATTTTGAATATGTTGGCAATGGATTAATCCTGATTAACTTTTACTGTGCTCTTGGGGCTTAGCGGGGTTGAGCAATGCTGTGCAGACAGGACGAGCAAGATTCCAAACAATTATGAGCGAGGTTCTGATTGAGATTGACGCAGTTACGGTGTTTTAGGCTTTACATCTTCGCTTGTCTGTACCGCTCCACTCTCACCAGGACTGATTTACACTGATTTACATGGACAAACAGCTGTAAGACGTGACGTATTCGATAGATGTATGCTGAAAAACTTCACCACGTTGCTTTTGAGAGTTCTGACTGTGGTAAGTGAGGACACGTTCAACGTGTCATAATCTACAACACATGAATTTACAAACGAAAAACCACCGCCTTGTATGACGCTCTCTTCGAAGAGAATGCCATGTGGCGATGGTTTCGTGTATGTATGCCGTAAATTGTTTCGTTTCTGCTGCGTGTATTGCCGTGTAAACAGCAGAAACACAGTTCTTTTTAGCGAGAGTAGTGTTCGACCACGTACTGAATGTTAACAGTTACTGGGATTTCTTCTACTTCTGGCTTACGTGTCAAGGTAGCCTTGAGAGCTGCCAAGTTGACGTCAAGATAGCCTGGAACTGCTGGGAGAACGTCGCGGTGTACGCCTTCAGCTGCTGCCTGGAATGGCTCCATGGTCTGACTCTTTGGCTTAACCTGAATGGTCTGACCTGGCTTTACATGGTAGCTTGGGCGATCCACGATGTTTCCATCAACGAGGATGTGACGGTGAACAACGAACTGACGAGCCTGTGCAGATGTGCGAGCAAAGCCAGCACGAAGCACGAGAGCATCAAGACGAGATTCGAGGTTAACCAACATCGCGTTACCGGTCTGACCAGCTTCGCGACGTGACTTTTCATAAATCGCACGCATCTGCTTTTCAGAGATGCCGTACTGTGCGCGGAGACGCTGCTTTTCGCGCAAACGTACTGCGTAATCGGACTCTGCACGACGACGATCGCGACCATGTTCACCTGGACCGTATGGACGCTTTTCGAAGATACGCTGAGCCTTTGGGGTCAAAGCGATGCCGAGGGAGCGGGAAAGACGCACCTGACGGCGTGCACGCTGTACCTTAGTCATTTAATTTCCTTCTGTTGTAGATATGCAAGGTGGATAAACCGTCTGTTTATTCACCGAGTCAGCCACTCCTGCGCTTAGCGCTGAACATCGTCTACTCGTTCAACGTTTAACAGTGCTGTGCACTGCCGACCCGCAGATGGGCCAAGACTCCAGAGTTATGCACGCAAAGCATGAAGCATTACGCACACAACGTTCATGAGTCTACACCTGCATATCTACAAAAGCTTGAGGATTAGAGTTTTTCGATAGGTGATAAACGAATAAGCAACCGTTTTGTTCCTGAAGAACCGAAGTTCACCACGAGAACGGAATTTGTTCCTTTATCTTCCATAGAAACGATTGTTCCTAAGCCGTGCTTTTCATGGATGATTTTTTCACCCACACAAAAGTCAGCAATAGTAAAGGAGTTTTCCTTGACTGAAGAAGACGCAGCGGTTTTCGTTGCGCTAACACGCTTCGTTGTTATTTGACCGCTACGCGCGGAGGAGAAGGCTCCAGAACTTTGATTACGTCGAGACGTTGACCGTGTTCCCACAGAACTCGTACCGTAATGCATGTGTGGGGATGATGATCCGCCTCCGAAAGTCGAGCGTGAAGAAGAACGCGCAGATCCATAAGTTGATTTCGGTGATGGACGTGACGACCAGCTACCGTAATCAGTAAAATCATCGAAATCATCGCTGCCGAACTCATCTCCCCCTGCCCAGCTGCTACGCATCTTCTCTACCGTTGCTTCACGGCGTTCCCAGCGCATCAAATTATCAGGAATTTCATCTAAGAACTGGCTTGGCATCATTTCGCTAGCCTGCCCCCATTGCGAGCGAACTGCTGCACGCGTCACGTACAGTTTTCGCTGAGCTCGAGTAATACCCACATAAGCTAAACGTCGTTCTTCAGAAAGCTCTTTTTCGTCTTCAATACTGCGTGAATGAGGGAAGGTTCCTTGCTCCATACCAGGCAAGAAGACCACAGGATATTCCAATCCTTTCGCGGTATGTAGAGTCATTAAAGTAACAGTGCCGTGGTCTTCGCCTTCTCCCGGTAACTGGTCAGAATCAGCAACCAAAGCAGTAGTCTCCAAGAAACCAGCTAAAGTAGCGTCAGGCGTGTTCTGCTCGTATTCAGCAGCCACGGACTGCAACTGACTGAGATTATCTACGCGCGTAGCATCCTGAGGGTCTTCTGATTGTCTTAGAGTCTCAAGCAATCCTGACTTGTTAAGCACTTCAGCAATAATTTCGCTTGGCTTATTGTCATGTTCCACAGCAAAAGCACGCAACGAACGCATTAAATCACGGAAAGCAACAATCCCCTTCTTACTACGCGCAGAAATTGCACTATTGCGCTCAATAAACTCAATTGCACTCCAAAACGTATCGCCACGTGAAGCAGCATCCTCGTTAAGTAACGCTTCCGCGCGCGCACCCAAACCTCGCTTAGGCACGTTCAAAATACGCCGCGTACTCACATCATCAGCTGGATTTGCAATGGCATGCACATAAGCCATAGCATCCTTAATTTCAGCACGCTCGTAGAAACGTGTTCCTCCCACTATCTGATATGGAATATGCTCATTAATCAGCCCTTCTTCTAAGGAACGCGACTGAGCATTCGCACGATACATAATAGCCATCTGGGAATATGGGAATTCGCCTTCAGCTTCCATACGCGCAATTTCCTGCGCTATCCACTGTGCTTCCTGCTGGGCATTATCTGCAGCATAGCCAGTAATCAAAGCACCTTCACCTAAATCAGTCCATAATTTCTTTGGCGTGCGATTCGAATTTTGAGAAATCACTGCATTGGCAGCGTTCAAAATATTTTGAGTAGACCGATAATTCTGTTCGAGCATAATAGTTCGAGCATTATCGAAGTCTTTCTCAAAATCCAAAATATTCGAAATATCTGCGCCACGGAAAGCATAAATTGACTG
Source organism: Alloscardovia sp. HMSC034E08 (assembly GCF_001813415.1). NCBI lineage: Bacteria > Bacillati > Actinomycetota > Actinomycetes > Bifidobacteriales > Bifidobacteriaceae > Alloscardovia > Alloscardovia sp. HMSC034E08. Next base: position 888,408 of record NZ_KV812468.1, read on the forward strand.
ATCAGAATCACCCACAACTGTTACCCACGCAGGACGAGCCATTGGCGTAGCGTCAGGTAATTCCTTGCTTGCCAATAAACGGATAAGCACATACTGAGCGTGGTTGGTATCCTGATACTCATCTACAAAAATAAAGCTGAAGCGCCTGCGGTAAAACTCCAAAGCCTGCATATCTGTGCGGAAAAGTTCTACAGTGCGCACAAGTAAATCATCAAAGTCAACAGAATTTGCAACCTTCAAACGATGCTGATACTCTGCATAGCACACTGCAAAAACTTCTTCTTTATTGCCTAAATTAGCAATATGCTGACCGCGCTTTCCGGGCACATAATCGCTGGCAGCATGTGCTAAAGCTTCACGCCAACCAATCAGCTGATTCTTATAATCCGAAATAGCGCCCAAAATACTGCGCGGAGTATAACGCTTCGTGTCAATATTGAGTTCACCTGCAATCAGGTTTACCAAGCGCTGGCAGTCAGCAGTATCGTAAATGGTAAAACCTGATTTCAAACCAATAGATTCTCCATGGCGGCGTAAAATACGCACACAAGCGGAGTGAAAAGTCGATACCCACATCTTTTGTGCAACCGGGCCAATAAGAGAACCCAAACGTTCCTTCATTTCAGCTGCAGCCTTGTTCGTAAAGGTAATAGCCAGAATTTGGCTTGGATAAGCACGCCATTGCGTTAAAGCCCATGCAATACGGCGCGTTAACACGCGCGTTTTACCTGAACCAGCACCCGCACCAATCAACAGTGCAGGCCCCTCGTATTGTACGGCTTCGAGCTGATGAGCGTTCAGACCGCCAAGCAGATCCTGAGCTGTGCGAGCATACACTCCTGTTTCTGTAAGGCTCTGACTATCAGCATTAGTATGCGTATTGTTCGTGCCTTCGTGTGCATAACCATCAAAATCGAAACCTGACTGCGAAAAACTCATTGCTCTTTTTTAGCACACGCGGCTTACAGACCAGAAGTGTACATGTTTATTCATCACGGATTAAAGCGGCGTTGCGCACAACATGCATTCGCTTTTGCGCCCGACCGCGCCCCAAAACCAGCCAAATCCGATTACCACCACCGCAGACTGCCCAGCCCCGGTCAACACAACCTCACCCCCAATTCCACCTCGCCACACAACCCCGCTCACGTCACACGCGCGCGTTATGCTATTTGGACGCATACTTATGTTGCGTACACACTATCCGACACAACTTGTTAGCGCTGTTCGCGTGCTTGCTTTCAGCGGGTCAGTTCGCTTTAAGCAGGCCATGTTGACGCCAGACAAGTGTATGAAGAATTGGATTTTCCATGAAGCTTCTTGAAGATCGCATACGCGAAGAGGGAACTGTTAAGCCTGGCGACGTGCTCAAAGTAGATGCGTTTTTGAATCACCAGTGCGATATTACGTTATTCGATAAAATGGGCGAAGAATGGGCGCGTTTATTCGAAGGCACGCGCATCGATAAGATTCTGACCATCGAAGCTTCTGGCATTGGCATCGCGTGCATGGCTGCACGTCACTTCCAGAACGTCCCTGTTGTTTTCGCAAAGAAAGCTCAGTCCATTAACCTTGATGGCGAGCAGTATTCCACGTCAATTTATTCCTTTACAAAACAAAAGGAATTCCCTGTGATTGTGGGAAAGAAGTTCCTTACTGAAGGTGAGCATGTGCTTATTATCGATGACTTCTTAGCCAATGGTAATGCTCTCAATGGTTTACTTCATATTTGCGAAAGCGCCGGAGTTGTTGTTGAAGGCTTCGGTATTGCTGTGGAAAAAGGCTTCCAAGGCGGTGGCGATGCGTTACGTCAACGTGGGTATCGCGTGGAATCTTTAGCGAGAATCCGCACTATGGATGCCACCGATGGAAGCATTGAGTTTTATTAAAATGTAGGCTAAGGCTGTACGAGCGCAATCACACGAAAGCAATCGCACAGCCTTAACTATTTATCTTCTTGATGTGCGGCGCAACTCAGGTGACAACACAAGGTAACAACTCAGGCTCGCCCTACGTGCTACACGTCAAGAAGAACTGTAAGAGAGAAAGAGAGATTACAGATGACGAGTACGTCTTCTGCTGAGACAAACAGCACTACTCCTCCATCGAGTTTAGGCTCAACTGAAGCTGCTTTGCGTCAGCTCGATGGCAAGATTTCCCTATGGACTGGCATTCCTTTTGGTATTCAGCATGTGCTTGCCATGTTCGTTGCCAACCTTGCGCCTATTGCGATTGTGGTTGCTGCTGCTCAACTCACCGCAGAGCAAAGTGCATGGATTATTAGTTCCGCTCTGCTTGTGGCCGGTTTGGGCACATGTTTGCAGCTTTACCCTTTATGGCGAATTGGCGGTCGTCTGCCAATCGTTACGGGCATATCTTTTACCTATGTAGCCGCAGCAACTTTAGTCGCTTCTGACCCTAAGTTAGGTTATGGAGCAGTAATTGGTGCTGTGATTGTGGGCGGCTTTGTTGAGTTGCTTTTGGGACTTACCGCACAATATTGGAAACCATTTATTAATCCGATTGTTTCTGCAGTAGTGGTAACAACTATTGGTTTTTCTTTGCTGTCTGTGGGCGCTACCTCTTTTGGTGGCGGATCTGGAGCGAAAGATTTTGGTTCGTGGCAGAACCTCACCGTCGCTACTATCACTTTGGTTGCTTGCCTTGCTTTCCAAGTTTTAACTCGAGGTATTGCTAAACAATTATCCGTGCTTTTCGGTCTTGTTGTTGGCTATATTATTGCTTTGATTTTTACTCTCAGCGGCATTGCTCCTCATATGGTAGATTTTAGTAATTTCCAAGGCTTGAGCATTGTATCTTTACCTCATATTGCTCCTCTTATGTCTTTTGGTATTAAGTTTGATGTGAATGCGATTGTATCTTTCACTTTGCTGTATGTAGTTTCTTCTGTAGAAGTTTTGGGTAATACCTCGTCTTTAACTCAGGTTGGTTTTAACCGTGAACCAACAGACCGCGAAACTGCTGGAGCTATTGCCGGTGACGGTTTTATCTCTTCTGTTGCAGGTTTCTTTGGCGCTTTGCCATTAACTTCTTTTGCGCAGAACGTTGGCTTGGTGGCTATTACCAGGGTAGTAAACCGTAAAGTTATTTTGACCGGTGGTTTGATTTTGATTCTGGCAAGCTTCTTCCCTTGTTTAGCTGCAGTATTTAATTCGCTTCCTCAGGCTGTTTTGGGCGGCTGCACGATTATGATGTTCGGCTCGATTGTGTTGGCAGGCATTCAGATGATTGCTAAAGCCGGTTTTACGCAACGCAATATTACTATTGTGACTTTGGCTTTAACCATCGGTATTAGTTTTACTCAGGCTCAGGGTATTTTCCAGTACTTCCCTGCTCTCTTCCAGTCAGTCTTCTCTAATGCGATTGCTATTGCCTTTGTGGTAGCGCTCATCCTTAGTTGGGTACTGCCAGACGAGAAACACTTCTTATCAGAGTAAATACAGAAGTTGGTCGGCAGTTCACATGCCGACCAACTTTTTTACTTCACAGCAATAATTGCTTCTCGATCGAATTCATCAACGCGAGCATTCGCCTTTTCAAAGTCACGAGTTCCCGTAAAGACTTCATGCGTGTACGGGTTAACCTGCAACTTGTGTGCACGGTAGACAATATAACCAATGGCTGCAATATTTGCGAGTAAGGCAAGAACAGATATCCACAGATTTGCTGTAGCATTCATTGTGGAATTAACTGCGAATGGACTATCTACTCCCAGCTCAGGCATGGATGTTTGGAATTGTGGGAAGACCTGAGCAAACATGCACCAGATAGCCAAGGTATTAGCACGATTTTGAATCCATCCTCCCTTATTCCATAGCATATTTGCCACGGTTGGAGCCAATAATAAAGCAAAACCGCAATACCAAGAATGATTTGGCAAATTATTGTAGGTGTAGCAGAAGTTCCACAAATCGTAAGATACGATGAATACCCATGTCATATCTGCCCAAATCATATCGTCTTTTTTCTTTGACGAGTAGACTGCCCACCAGCCAGTCATGCACATGATGTTAATCAAACCTGCCACACCATTAAATACATTGTGCCAGCCAGTAACCACGGTAATATGCTCGGATGTGGTCCATACTGGAGAACCGTTCATCATGGTGTAGTTGCCGGTAAAGAAGTGCGCTGCTGATTCAAAATCAGAGATAACTGCAATTAAAATATTTAACGCAACGATAGCGAAAGGAAAAGCTCTAAACCAACGGGCTTTACCAAGCTTTCCCCAGCGATATTTAATCACCATAAAGCCGAGGCATCCTGCTAGAGCTGCGTAAACTTTAGCGTAGTGGAACCATCCATTAGCAAAAACATTCGTTGGATTGTTCACAGCCCAGTCAGCTCCCATAGCTGCTCCACTAATAACAGCTATACAGTAGACGGTCATTGCTGCTGGTAAAGCGGCAAACATAATCAAACCGCCAGCTTTCGAACGGCGAGATAACTCGTTCAAAGCAATCAGTGCCACAAAAACCATAATCCAACCCAACCATTGGGTGGCGGCATGTGCCCCATATACTTGGAATAACATAATAATCCCCCTATGCACTACAGTGTGCTGCACGTCTTTCTCAATCCCATCCCGTTATGGAATCGTTGCCATCGATATTATGCGAGTGAACTCCTACTCAATAATAAAGATGACAAAATAGAGGAAATGTCACAAATCTATCTGTTCAAATCTATACTCTTGCTCAGCATGAGGGTATTTCTGCCTATCAACAGCAGATAAAAACATACTTAACGGACGCACCCACAGACGACGCTCACCATATAAAGGCCTATAAATCACGACCGTTTCACCGCTTTCGCTGTCTGTAGCGCAGTCTTCTACGTAATAATAATTACCCTTAAAATGACGGTATACACTGTACAGTTGAATCTCGCGAGTCATTAGTGCTTCTCCTGTGTGTTACGAACGTTGAACACATTCATACGAATAACATGCCATGAACACCACGCATTAATCACGACAACTAAAATCATGGCAAAAACGAAGGATACGCCTGGCATAGCATCTCCATACATCCAGCCGTATAAAACAGGACCTGTTGCTGCAATAAGATAGCCCACTGATTGAGACATGCCGGAAATCTCTGCAGCATCTGCAGCAGTAGCAGCCTTAATCGGATAAAAGGTCAAAACCATCACGAAAATAGTCGTAAAGAAGGCGCAGGTAACCGTAGCAAAAACGTACCAGTATGAGATGCCCAAAACTGAGTGCAGAGGGAAAAGAGCAGCTACGCCAACCTGTAAAGCTGTTAAAGCCGTTACCGCAATAATATGATAATGACGTGAAGTACGTGCTACGAAGAATGGAATGCCCACAGAAATAGGTAAACCGATTGCATTAAAAATAAGCATAATAATGGTGTGATGCACAGACTGAACATCGCCTGCGTTCAAAATACTGGGAAGCCATGCGCTCATCGTATAGCTCAAGAACGATTGACCAGCGAACATGCCAATAAAAAGCCATATGCGCACATCTCGAAGAAGGCTCAGATCAATAACCGAGTTATGCGTCCCTTTGTTCTCAGAGTCCGTTGCCTCAGGAGTTTCTACTGTTAGTTGAGGTAAAAAGAACGACAAAAGCATCGGACACGCGGTCATAGCAGCCATCACCCACAGCATAGCTTGCCAGCCAATCGTTGCAGATACGAAAGGTGAGAGAAGAACGAGGACAATAGCGCCCACAACTATGGCAGCGCAGTATCGCATGGTATACAGCCCAGGCTGTTGTGAGAATTTCTCAGACACTAAAGTTGGCATACCAATGTTCAAAATAGCTATACCAATGCCCACTAAAACCGTGCCAGCAAGCATGGTATTCCATGTTAGTACTCCACGCAGCATAGAGCCAACAAAAATAAAAACAGATGCTACTTGCAATGTGCGCGTGAGATTGATCTTTTGCACTAACCATGGCACAAGAAGTGAGACCACAACAAACATAACTAAAGGAAGGCTCGTAATAATACCGAAACTTCCCACATCACGATGCATGTGCTCTGCCATAGGCTCAATATAAATTGGCAAAACTACTATGGGTGCTCGCATGATGAGGCCTGCGAGCATAAGAAACAGCGAAAACAGTATGTGTGAGGAATCACGCGCGTGTACTAACTGTGCTCCCTCGCCTATCTCAATGTTTTCAGGCTCGCTGCTCAGGTGTTGTGTCATCAGACCTCATCCACACTTTCATGCTCTCTTCTCGTTCGTGGCGATAGCTCGTGGCAAAGGTTCATATTAAACGTCCGTGGTATTCTTTCGCTACGTTCTGCTCTCTACCGCTGCGCTTACATGTGCAAGCCTGAAGTCTTCCTAATAGCCTGCGTTGAGGTTAAGAATATGCTTTTTCGGCTGTCTGTCGCATGCAAACGAATTAAGATTATCAAGAAAAGAATTCAACACGCGCTGAGTGTACATATCACTATAACCAGCTGTATGTGGAGTGCATATAACATTAGGCAGAGTCCATAAAATATCGTTGTGCGGTAATGGCTCAGTATCGAATACGTCTAAAGCAGCGCCAGCAATATTGCCCGATTGGATAGCGCTTACTAAATCACGGCTCACAGTAGTTTTTCCACGACCTACGTTGATGTAATATGCGCTACTTTTCATCGCTTGAAATACCTGAGCATTCACACAATCTGCTGTATCGGCAGTCAAAGGCAAAGCGTTCACCACATAATCAGCCTGCGCAATCGTCTCTCTCATATGTGTAAGGTCTAGGCATGAATCAAAATTCTCACTGCTATGCCCTGACCTATTAACGCCGATGGTTGTCATGGACATAGCATGGCATAAACGTGCTGTTTCTGTGCCAATTTCTCCTGTTCCAAGAACGCAGACGGTTTTACCGGTCAACTCACCCCAACCGCCCCACTGCGTCCATAAACCCAGCTGAGCTTCGCGCACATGTAAGTGCAAGCGCCTCTCGAACATCAGCATATATGCAAGAACTTGCTGTGCAATATTTGGAGCATTTGCGCCGCTTGCCGTGGTTACTATGATGTTATTGTGACGCATACAGTCCAAAGGAACGTAATCAGCGCCTGCGCTAAACAACTGTATCCAGCGAATCTGAGAGCCAGGCATAGCAACAGCCTGAGCAAGATGGGGATGCCAACCAAAAATAATATCGCAGTGTGCTAAATCGTTCACGTCCAGCTGCACGGATGAAACTGCACGAGGTGTACGCGCGTTCTCATCGTCTTGAACAGGCATAAAACTACGCACTATTATGCCCGAACGCTCTGCAATCTGCTCGACTTCACCACGCTTCAAGCTGACGAGCAGACCGATGGTTAGAGTATGAGGGTTTGAGGGTGATAGTTCTTCGTGCGCGTTGATTTCATGTGTTGTGTGAGTGGTCATAGGAGTAGTACTTTGTTAAGTTTCCGTAGAGTTGCATGCTAATTATCTTTGTTTGCTAAGCATACTAACTGCGTGTTTCCTATTTATGGTATGCCTGATGATTCATGATTCTGTATGCGCGATAAATCTGCTCGCTAAGCACAACACGAGCTAACTGATGAGGCAAAGTAATACGTCCGAAAGAAATAAGTTCATTGGCGCGTTGCTTGACCTGAGGAGATAAACCAAGTGACCCACCAATAACAAAAGTAATTTTGCTTGTTCCATGCACACTGAGTTTTTCTAGTTGGGATGCTAAAGCTTCGCTTGTAATCAGTGTGCCTTCAATCGCGAGAGCAATAACATAATCGTCATGACCGATTTTGCCTAGAATGCGTTCACCTTCTGTTGCGAGAATATGTTCATCTTCTTTAGCGCTGGCTTTATCAGGTGTTTTTTCGTCTGTCAGCTCCACAATATCTATAGTGCAGTAAGCACCCAGTCTCTTCACATACTCGTCGATAGCTTGTTCCCAATATTTTTCTTTCAGTTTGCCCACTGCAATAATTTTGATTTTCATCATGTTTTTATTGTAGGATGAGGCGTGAGTTTTAGGTTAAAATCGCGGGTTTTAGGTTAAAGTCGCACATAGATGGGCGCACACGTGCGTGTCAGGTTTTTTGTGTATGTGGTTTTGTATGTTCCCAAACATGACGTGTTGAACACGGCTTCACTGGGAGCATATTTCAGACTGATTAGCGTTTGTTTTTCTGTCCCAAACATAACGTGTTCAACGCAGCATCACTGGGAGAGGTTTGTTGCCATGTAGCACTCTTAAATAAGAGCAATATCTCTTATATGTTGTGTGTGTTGCACGAGAAAGGCGAAAGGTTATGGTGTGCACAGCATACTGGCTAACCTTTTTGATTAACTGTGCGATGAACCAAGATATCCTAAGGTCAAATACAACCTCATTGCGACCAGCCTCAATAGCCCTAAAGAGAACTCACCATAGGGCAACCCACCACCTACACAAAATTCCTGACACACCCTAGTTGCGTGTGCTATTGCTTTTACTAGGGCTGACTTAAAGGTTTTGGCTGTTGTAGTTTATGACACGTTGGACGTGTCATAAACTACAACAGTGAACACGCCACTTTCAGTGTTCTACCCGTTGCGAGAGAGAACCCGTTCAACGTGTCGTCAACTACAACGTAGCTATATAATTTCTCAGCGGCATTACTCCCGCTGCTCCCCTTACGCCGCTACTCACCGGCACACCAGCTACTCCCGCTGTTCACTCTATTCCCCCTGCTGCGCCACAAAACACGCAGCTAATTGCGCACGCTGCACATAAGATGCCACCTGAGAGTATTCTCCTGTACTGCTATGTGCGCCTGTACCGCGAGCGCCGAGAGCGCATAATGTAGGAATACCTAATGAGCTGGTAATACCTGCGTCAGATACACCATTCACATGGCTAGCGTGGATTGAGCCGTAGCCTATACGTCGTGCTGTTGCACTAAGTTTCTCAAAGAGTTTTTCGCTTTCGTCTGTGCGCATCATGGCATCCATAATGGTGCGAATATTCATGTGTGCGCGCGTATCTTCTACGTATGCAGTCTCAGATAGTTGTGTAAGCTCGTTAATAACGTAATCGCGTTGTTCTACCGTATCGAATCGTGCGCCGATACTAACTTTTGCGTAGTCTGGTATGACGTTTTCGCCAATTCCGCCTTCTATTTTCCCACAGTTGAGAAGTATGCCATTATCTATATCGTTGAGTGCTTCTATAGCGATGATTTTGTGTGCTATATCGAGAATGGCTGATCGTCCTTCGCGCACTGCCATACCTGAGTGTGCTGCTTTACCGAAAACTTCAATGTCTACAATCATGCCGCCTTTTCGGCTGAGCACAATGCCATCATCAAGCTGTCCAGTTTCAAAGTTGAGCACGTATTGGCTCGTTTGTGTGTGTTGTTGGATGATTTCTCGAGCGTTAGAAAACATATGAAGGTTTTCTTCATCACTGACTAACACGAGCTGCACTGGTTGTGTAAAAGTGCTGAGTTGGTTCAGAGCAATCAGTGTATAGACGGCGATGACTGCGCCTGGTTTCATATCGACAACGCCTGGCCCGTGCGCATTGCCATTATCGTCGATACTGAACGGGTGTTCAGCTGCTGTGCCGTCTGGGAAAACAGTATCCATATGTCCCAGGAAGCTGATGGGAGCTTGGCTCGTGTTGTCTTGATTAATATGCGCAACAAGTAGAGGCCCTGCTCCTTGACTTGGTTCGAGTTGTACCTCAATTCCGTACTGTGCGAGCCGTTCGCTCAAAACTGTGGCGACCGCGGTTGTTCCTTCAATATTCCTCGATCCGCTATCTATGTTGACGATGTTTTCAACAGTATCGATGATTTCTTGTTCGCGCTCGTGAAGAAAAGCGCTGATGATTGCGTCTGTTCCGTTCATTGGTTTATCTTTCTATAGGTTTAGAAATAGTTGACGACTGCGCCAGCCATAAGTACTGAGGCTATGGTGACGGTAATGATTCCAGCTACCAGCATTTTTGGTACGAGATAGTTTTCGATAGCTTGTTTCTGTGTGTCGTTGCTTGCTACGCTCGATGCCACTTCTTGAGGCATCACGAGTGTGGTTGGGAATCCGAATGTGCAGCTGATACCTAGGACCATGGCGAGATATGGGCTGACGTGCAGGAGTTTACCTGTGAGGTAACTGAGTGCGAGCACCCCGATAACACCCATGCTCATAAAAAGGATGAGGGGACCAACAATATGTGCAATCACGGCTGGGGTTACCGATGCCAGATTGGAGAAGATAAGCACTGTGACCAAGAACATGATTAGCCCATTAGATTGTGCTTTCTGCAGAATACCGGATTCGAGAAAACCTAGAGCGTATGCGATTGCTCCCACAATCAAGCACATCACAAAATAGTGCACTGCCCCATGTGTTAAGCCTGCAAGCACATAACTGATTACTGCGATCAATGAAAGTTTTGCTAAATATGTAGAAGCTTTCTGTTCTTTTTCAGGAATCTGTAACAGTTTAGGTTTTGTTGCACTGTCTGACTGGTTACCATGCGCGTACTGGGCAACAGCATTATTATCAGCTATAAAAGCGCGTGCTTCTTTCTTTAAGAAGTATGATGCTATAGGAATACCCACGAACTTTTGGAAAATAAGTAGCCCCAAGCAGAAAGTAATAATTAATTCATACCCTTTTCCATCTAAAGCAGTAGTTATCAGCAGTGTTGCCGCACTTCCGCCCGCAAAAATCGGACTTCCCGCCAGTGCAAAATCAAACATATGGAAAGCGTAACCTGCAGCAAAAATCAAAGCTGTTCCACCCGCAACTCCTACTAGCGCAATAATAATAACCTTGATTTGTCGTTTCATTTCCGCAAAATCAAGCGTGGTAGCAAGTGATGTAATTAATAAACCGGCAATCAACGTACCAAAAGTTTTAATGCCTGTCGTTTCAAAAATATCTTTTGGCAATATTCCTGTCCAAAATCCTGCTAGCATGAGCACAGCTAGAGCGAGAACGCTCGAAATAGTTGCCCGAGTTTTGGACGCAATATACTCACTGAAGGCGAATAGTATCATTAATGCAGCCAGAGCGATAGTAGGAGCCATAGTAGTGTCTTTCGTATTGTAGGTTTAGGATTTATGCGCGTTGAGCCAAATAATCTTTTACTTGCTGTACGTCTTTGTCGCCACGCCCTGAAACGTTCACGATAATAATCTGGTCAGGGCTCATGTGTGGCGCGCGTTTGATAGCTTCTGCCAAAGCGTGAGAACTTTCAATGGCTGGCAAAATACCTTCAGTTTTGCTCAAGGTAACAAGAGCATCCACAGCTTCATCATCGGTAGCTCCTGTATATTCAACGCGACCTGAATCTTTAAGGAAAGCGTGTTCTGGTCCTACTCCTGGATAATCTAATCCAGCAGAAATGGAATATACTTCTGCAATCTCACCATTATCGTCAAACAGTGAGTAGGTTTTCATGCCGTCAATAATACCAATGCGTCCTTTTTCCATGGTTGCAGCGTGAAGAGGAGTATCTAAACCTTTACCTGTTGCTTCCACACCAATGAGGCTAACGTTTTCATCGTCAATATATTGCGAGAATGCGCCAATGGCATTCGAGCCTCCACCTACGCAGGCAATAACAGCGTCTGGCAAGCGACCTTCTTGTTCAAGAATTTGACGGCGTGATTCCACAGAAATAATCTTTTGGAACTCGTGCACAATGCTTGGGTAAGGATGTGGACCTACTGCAGATCCGAGCACATAGAAGGCGTCGAGATCGTTCATCCATGCGGCGAATGCTGCGTCTACAGCATTTTTCAGTGTGGCTGTTCCATCCTCAACAGCATGTACGGTTGCGCCCATGAGTTCCATGCGGAAAACATTGAGTTGCTGACGTTGAGCATCGACTGCTCCCATATAAATATCGCATTGCATGCCGAAACGTGCTGCCGCTGCGGCTGTTGCCACGCCGTGTTGTCCTGCTCCAGTTTCAGCAATAACGCGGGTTTTGCCCATCCGTTTCGCTAATAAAATCTGGCCGAGAACATTATTAAGTTTGTGAGAACCTAAATGATTGAGGTCTTCACGCTTTAAGTACACGCGCGCGCCACCAAGATAGCGTGTGAGAGACTCAGCATAATACAGTGGTGTTTCACGACCAGCATACTGCGCAAGTAATTGATGATATTGCGCAATGAATTCTGGATCATCCTTGGAAGCGTTGAAAGTTGTTTCTAACTCATCGAGCAGTTTTTGGATTGGCTCAGGAACGAAACTGCCTCCAAATTCGCCGAAGTATCCTGCTGATGTGATTGGTTGAGCTGCTGTAGTGGTCATCTTATGTTCTTTCTGTTCGTTATGTATTGGTTGTGTATGAGTGAAGGATTCATCAGAACCATTTAGAGAGAACATATAAAAAATTCTCATCGTCTATCTAGATGAGAATTCTGCTGAGCCAAACAGTGGAGTGTAGCTTTCGAGTATCTCACATAGATACAGGTCCTGCTGAGGAATATGCATCTATGTGAGGAACATACATGCAATCTATCCTTGCCAGGTGCGCCAAGCACGCCAGCTACGCCATGCGATGAGGGACAGATTACGCATGCCATGCTCCTTTCTTGTTTGTGCGTTGCTATGAAGTTACCATAAGCCTTAGGAAAATAAAAATCATGTCGTCCACGATATGGGAATACCGTGTGTCGTAGGTATGAGTTCGCAGGGAATATCAACACACCATACTCAACTTTTCAACGCCACTGCTTAGAGTAGTACTCGCAAACATTTAATTCAGAGAGGACTTAAATGACTAGCAACGACGCACCTAACACAACAGAAGCAAACAACACAGAAGCGTATTGGGATTCTCAGCTCAGTGTGGACGAGCGTGTGGCTGATCTCCTTTCACGCATGACATTGCGTGAGAAGATTGGTCAGATGTTGCAACTCAATGCTCAGGATGATTTGGATGATATAGTTCTTGGCAAAACCGCTGGTTCTATTTTGCATACATCTCCCGCTGACTTATATCGAGCAAACGATTTAGTTCAACGCACTCGTTTGCGAATTCCTCTGCTGGTGGGTGATGATCTTATTCACGGTTATTCTTTCTATCCTGGTGCAACGATTTTCCCTGAACAGCTTGGTATGGCGTGCAGCTGGGATAGCGAAAAGATTGAGGAAGCTGCTCGCATTACTGCGCGAGAAGCTGTGACGACTGGCGTGCAGTGGACTTTCTCCCCTGTCTTATGTATTTCTCGCGACACACGATGGGGTCGTGTAGGAGAAACTTTCGGAGAAGACCCTTATCTCATCGGCGAATTAGCTTCTGCTATGACTCGCGGATACCAAGGCGGCAGCATGACCAACTCCGACAAGCCGCTGGGAAAGAACTCGATTTTGGCTACTGCAAAGCATTTTGCTGGATATTCCGAAACTCAAGGTGGACGCGATGCTTCTGAAGCAGATTTATCTCACCGCAAGCTCGCCTCATGGTTCCTTCCTCCTTTTGAACGTGTGGCAAAAGAAGGTATTGGCACGTTTATGCTGGGTTACGAGTCGATTGAAGGCGTACCTATTACCGTGAATAAATGGTTACTCAACGATGTTTTGCGCAATCAGTGGGGTTATAAGGGCACGCTTATTACTGATTGGGCTAATGTGAGTCGTTTAGTATGGGAGCAGCGCGTAATGCAAAATCCTGTGCAAGCAGCGGTTGCAGCAGTACGTGCAGGCAATGATTTTATTATGACTTCCCCTGAGTTCTTTAAAGCTACGTATGAGGCTGTTCAGCGAGGTCTGCTCGATGAAAGTGAGTTAGATGGTTCAGTCAGCCGCATTTTGGCTTTGAAGTTCCGTATGGGATTATTTGAAGATCCTCGTCTGCCAGATGCGGATGCTGCTGCTCGTATTATTGGTAACGATGAACATGCTCAAGCTAATCTTGAACTAACCCGCGAAAGCATTACTCTGTTACACAATGACGGTACTTTACCTCTTGAAGCTGCATCTGGTTCTATCGCTTTGATTGGATCGCTGATTAATGATGCTCAAACACAGTTGGGCGATTGGGCAGGAAACTCAGGTCAAGTTGAGTGGATTAAAGATGGTCATCCACGCGAGAAAATCACAACTATTAAAGACGGTTTAGAAAAACTTCTACCTGAAGGTTGGAGCATGACCACTGCTCAGGGGGCGAATATTATTGACCTCGTTCCAGATCCAAATGGCGAGTTTTATCCTGATGGGCAGCCTCGTCCTCTTGTAGGTCAAAGCGCTGCAATTGATCAACATCTTATTGATGAAGCCGTAGAGAACGCGAAGAACGCTGATGTTGCCGTCGTTGTTGTTGGCGACGTTATACAGCTTATTGGCGAAGGCTGCTCTACAGCCACGTTAGAACTGTTAGGCGGTCAAAACGCGCTCATTGATGCAGTAACTGCTACCGGCACTCCAACAGTTATTGTTCTTATGTCGAGTAAGCCTCAAGTTCTGCCTGACAGCGCTCTACAAGCTAACGCTCTGTTATGGGCTCCAAGTCCGGGCATGAAGGGTGGGCAAGCGCTCGCCGAAATCATCTATGGTGTGGTTAATCCATCAGGTCGTTTACCTATTACTTTCCCTCGTCATGCTGGTCAATTGCCTGTATATTACAACCAGATTCGCGGTCAGCATGGTAACCGTTATGCGGATTTGACGCAAGACCCAGCTTTCGCTTTTGGAGAAGGTTTATCGTATACGAGTTTTGAATATGGCGATATTACCCTATTGGACACTCATCGTACTCAAGAAAGTGTCGAAGATATTTCGAGTACTGTATGGGCTATGCCAGATGAGAATACTCCACAAGTAACTGTTCCTGCGTATGCTCATGGAGAAGTAATTCATGCACAGATTGACGTAACCAATACAGGTAAACGCTCAGGCGCGGAAATCGTGCAGCTGTATATTGGCGATATTGTAACGTCAGTGAGCTGGACAGATCGTGAACTGAAAGCATTTAAGCGCATTACTTTAGAAGCCGGAGAAACTCGCACTGTGGAGTTCAATATTCCGGTGTCTGACTGCTCTATTGTAGATGCTCAAGGTCATCGAATTGTAGAAAATGGCGAATTTGAAGTTCTTATTGGTCATTCTTCTCGGCGAAGTGATCTTCAGCGAGCAGTTTTCGCAGTCCACGATTAAAACTATAGGAAAACTCAACAGCAAGATATGAAAAGGATGATGGGGAGAACCGATGCTATCGGTTCTCCCCATACTATATGTTCGTTCTAGTTCTCGTTTCCCCTATGCCAATAACGCCAGTCCCAAAATCTCTTCCACGATGTTGTTAATCGCTCTCGTTTTTTCTCATCTCTTTCTGTCTGGTAGCTCCACATAAATTCAGCGCTCACGCCTGCAGACTCATACGCAGATAACTGCATATCCTCAAAATCATGCGTATATTCTTCAAGAACTAAACTTTCTTGATTTTCTACGCACCACTCGCCCACTATCACATCTGCACCGGCTGCACGCACACAACGAATACGTAACTGTTGCATATCATAAAAGAACCGATAAAAATTACGCCGCCATGACGCATACTGCACAAGCCGCGCAATCCATGCAGGCATTGAACGTTCTATAAAGGTAGAATAAATATGCGTATCGAAAGCAATATTATGCATTGTTCTCAAGCGTGTTATGCGTATCCACGGCCAAGACATCAAACGAAAACCATCATGAAAAACTATGACCTTATCGTTTCCTAATACACGACGCAACCTGCTGTATGCCGCTTTGTAAAAACGTATGAGAAACTTTATAGGAACATGCGCTGAACCTTCTGCTTCTTGAGGATCGCGCGCCACATATGTCTTCTTATTCGCACGCCATACACTCCAACTCGCAGGTTCGTTCAAAACTTCAATACCATAGAGGCCAGCCCGTTTACCGTAGCGTATGCCCAAACGTTCAATAACAGACAAGGCGAAGAGCACTTCTTCTTCATTGCTATGCCATCGTGCTACTCCAGATAATCCACCATTATCAAAACCGTTTTGACTGCCTGGCACGGTATGCAAGTCTAAAAGAATACGCATAGCACGTTTTTCTGCCCATTCAAAAGCACGGTCAATATATTCAATACAGCCAAGGTATGGATCACGGTCGCCAAAAACGAAATATGGAACAGGAATACGGACGAGCCCAACCCCTGCACCATGCAAAGATTCAAAATCTTCCTCAGTAATATACGTGTCACGATGTTTGCGAAGCACATCATGTACAGAGTGACCGTAGTCACGATGGAGCCATACTTCATCTGCAGCTTCACTCCCGTGAAAAGGCGTGGAATCCATCCACTTTTCCAGAACCAACCAGTTACCTAAATTTACTCCGCGAAGCATCTTACATCACCACAGACACTATGAGCTGAAGATTTAATATAGTAAGTACTGTTGCCACCACATAGCCAAGAATGGTGTTCCATCGTGCATTAGCATAATGCCCCATAATAGACTTTTTAGACGTGAAATAAATCAGCGGGTAGATAGAGAACGGCAAAGCAAGTGAAAGGAATACCTGAGAATACACAATTAAATCGTCCAAACTATGCTCGGAACCATTGCTCAGAACTGCTACAACTATAACTGGCACAAGAGTAATAGCACGAGTCAGTAAACGAATAATCCATTGTGGCGCTTTAATATGCATAAAACCTTCTAAAACAATCTGACCAGTCAAAGTACCCGTAATTGTTGAATTCTGACCGCTCGCCAGCAAAGCGACTGCAAAAAGAGTTGCCACAAATTTACTAGCAATAACCCCCGCGATGTGAGGATTCGCCAGAGCATTGTACATTTGTTCGAAAGCCATAACATCCTGAGCATGACCATAAAAAACAGAAGCTCCCAAAATCAATAAAAGCGAATTAACTACAAAAGCCATGCTTAACTGTACGTTTGAATCTAAAGTCATAAAACGCACAGCTTTATCCAGCTCCTGCTCATTGCGAGAATCAACATCTCGTGTCTGCACAATCGAAGAATGTAAATATAAGTTATGCGGCATAACTGTTGCACCGATAATACCCAAACTCAGCGCCAAAATTGTTGCTGAATCCTTACCGCTCATAAAAGTTCCAGGATTAGGAATATATCCGCGCATAATATCGCCAAAATCTGGTCCAGACAAAGCAACCAAATAACCAAAAATAACTACAATCGTAAAGATAAGAGCCGACACAACAGCTTCTATCTTTCTAAAGCCCAAATGCATAAGCCCCAGCAAAATAATCACATCGAGAACAGTAATAATAATCGCAATCAATATAGGAATATCAAAAAGCAGATGAAGAGCAATAGCCGAGCCTAATACTTCTGCTAAATCAGTGGCAACCAGAGCAAGTTCAATCACAACGAAAAGTATCCAACGCAGCCATTTTGGAGAACGTGCAGCCAGATGCTGAGCTAAATCCTGATGGGTTACCAATCCCAGTTTCCCGCACATATGCTGAAGCTGCATAGCAACCAAAGATGACAGCAAAATAACGCTGAGCAAAGCATATTTATAAGTTGCACCGCCTACAACACTGGTAATCCAATTTCCTGGATCCATATATCCCACTGCCACAAGAGCACCCGGACCAGAGAAAGTAAAAAAGTTTCGCCAGAACGACCGTGACTGCGTAACGGTAATACTGCGATTAACCTCCGACAATGAGGCGCGTTTATTATGCAACGATGCCTGTGTTTTGTCGGATTTGTCGCGATTAGTCATATCCTCTGCTCCTTTATGCGCATGCTTTACAGTAGTGCCCTCATTTACTCTTTTCCCATTCTAACGAGAATGCACAGAGTACACTAGCACTATGAGCATAGGTATGAGCAAAAAAGAAATTCGCGCCCATGTTTTACAGGCTATGAAAGCGCTAGATAGGAAGAAGAAAGGTCGCGACGACAAGTATCTTCTCGAGAAGTTGTGCAACACGCCTGAATATGTGCATGCTAGGGTTATAGCCACATATATGGCTCTGCCTCACGAATATAATACGCAAGATTTTATTGAACGAGCGTTAAAGGATGACAAGCAGGTACTTATCCCCCGTACCTTAGCTCACCGAGGTATGGAGTTTTGCGATATAACTAGCAGTGATTTAGTGCGCTCATCTTTTGGAATTCTTGAGCCGCTTGCGCATACTGCAGACAGTATAGTGAGCATTGATTCGATTGACATGATTCATGTGCCACTCGTTGCCGTCAATCACAACGGCTTTCGTATCGGCTATGGCGGCGGGTATTACGATCGTTTTTTGAGCGGTTTTGCTGGCTCAACGATCAGCACGACATATGGCTGTCAGGTATGCGATTTTACGCCCGATAGTTTTGATATAGCCGTGCAGACCGTGCTCGTTGCGCGTTGAAAACGTTTCGACTAAGATTGCTGACGATATTGAGCAAGTATGTGCTTATTATATCCACGCAAATAGCGTCTAATTAGTATTCTGCGTTTCCAGTGCCCATCTCGACGGTAATCCAAGGTATTACCAATATTCGTGGTAGAAGGAACATGTTCAGCGAGCTGTGAATGATATTTTTTCACTACATGATTAAATAATCTCTGCCCACAGTTGAGCCATACAAACTTCTGAGTTCCATACACGGTCTGCGATTCGACAGGCTGATTGCACACAAGATCATTAAAAGCAGCGCGCACCAAATTCGCGCCTGCCAAGGTCGAGCAGAAACTTGAAAAACCTTGGCATAAATTCATTTCAAAAATATAGAATAAGCCATCATTTTCATCAATCTTCACGTCAAAATTGCAAATACCTGCAAAGCCTATCTGCTTAACGAAGGCACGAATACTGTCACAGAGATGTTGCAGTTGTGGAGTCATCTCTGCACTGGCAATCGCCACATAGTTACCGCGCAACGTTGGATCTGGCTCGTCAATAAGAATGTGACCAACGCTCATAGTGCGCACATGTGACTAACGATCAACATACATATTGATAACGTATTCGTTCGATACAGGACCGCTTACATATTTTTGTACGAGCATCGGGTATGCGTATTGTGAATCGAAGACAGTACGCAAAGTTGATTGATATTCATGACGATTGTGAATAATAAATGCTTTTTCTTTTCCGATAAATCGCGTGTTGAAGTAATTCGTACTTTCAGAAGGTTTAATAATCACTGGATATCCATAAGGAAAATCCATAGAATCAATCTCGTTGTAGCATTCTCGCGTAACAACTGTTGTTCTAGGATATGGCAGATTGTATTGCTCACACATCGCATAGAACTGTGGCTTATCGGAAATACGTAATCCTAGGTCTTTCTGAGCATACGGAATAATGTAATACTGTGATAGCTCATCACGAACCGATAAAATCCGATGCACATACTCTTCACTCGCAGCAAAAAGAACCAAACGCGCCTGAGCATGCTGCTGTGCGTATTCAATCAAAGTACGCACAAGCACAGCGTCATCAGCGAAATCAGGAATAACACTCACATCGCAAATCTTGGAGTGAGCAACCATAAGCAGTTCAGATTTGCAGAAAACCTTCGTTACCCCACCATATACAGAGTGAAAAGATCGTGCCACATCGTATGCATTCGTATCGCTACCGACAACAACCGGTCAAAAACTTGGTAAATCCGTTTTCATTTTACCCTTAAACGTCTTGACTTCTTCAGACTAGCATTCTTACATAAGCAAGCTGAAAAATTCCTGAATATTCTCAGGGCAAAATATTAGGGGGGGGGAACAGCAAAATATTCATGCTGTGACTATCGTCATGTTCACAAGATAAGCCACAGCATGAAAGATAAAGTAGTAATCTACTTCGTTTCATACAGATACTCTAATGTGCGTGCAACCAACACATCGAGAGCATCCAACGCCAAAGGCTTATTCGCCTCGTCTAAATCAATCAAACTTAACTCGGTACACGCAATAATACCCACAGTCTGAGCGTCACAGTATTGGGAGATAACATCGTTGAGCTTCTCCCCTTCTGTAGAATTTTTTGCCTTAATGGAATAAATCGTATCCATCATAGCTGTACGATCAGCCTCGTCCAGCTCAACAATAGTCAGACCATGTTTGAGCGCATACCTTTCATAAATACCTGACGATGCTGTTCCTTCTGTGCAGAAAACACAAGCACGAGTGAACCCACGTTTTTTCGCTTCAATAATGGAACTTTCCACCATATTGACAATGGGAATATCTGTGAATTCGCACAGCTTATCGTAATAGTAATGACTGGTATTACATGGAATAGCAATAACCTTAACACCTAAAGAATTCAGCAAATCAAAATCAGGACGAATTGCATTGAGAAAATCATCATCACGATGATTCATAATGCATCGTGTGCGATCAGGAATGGTTGCATGATTCAGAATAATTACATCAGCATGCTCATTATCAGAGTTTGCGGGACTCTTACGCACCAGTCGGTTATAAAATTCGACCGTAGCTAAAGGACCCATGCCACCAATAACTCCACCTTTATACATGCATTATCTCCTTGTTATCTTGCGCCACACCCTGCCCATAAGCATAGCGTTAAAAGCACACCACGGTTTAAGATCCGACCATGAGAATATTGCAGGTGCGAGTTTCTTCGTGAAAATCTGGAAGAATCCCTTCCAGAAAGACAGCTGCTTTGTTTTCGAATAAGCAAGCAAAGCAAAGAAGTCTTCTAAACCATAAATAAAGGCATAATTTGTATTGTGCTCAAGGAACTTTGTTTCGTTGAGTTGTCCCGTTACATCTAGGTATGCTACATACGGCATATTGAGACCAACTTTATAAATAAGATTATTAAAGTTGGTTGTTCGCGCGTTAATTTCAATCAAATAGATTTCTTTGGTGTTCTCGTGTTCTTTGAACTCAATCTCGCCAAAACCACGATAGCCAATTTTTTCTACGAAGTCTTTGCCAATTTCCACTAAGCGCTTGTCATACTTCTGCTCCGTAAAAACAGAGGCACCGAAATTAATCGGCCACTGCCTAAACTTATGAGCAGTCATGTAATGTGTGGTCTTACCTTCTCTGTTAATGTAAAAATCATATGTCAACATATGATCATCAAAACCTGGCACAAGTTCTTGAACGAAAACATCAATATTATGTTCAGCACACGCAGCAATCCTACTTTTCAGGCTTTCCATATCATTGCATAAGAAAATCTTCTGTCTAAAAACTTTCGTAAACACAACCGTATCTACTGGTTTAATCATGCAAGGAAAACCAATACCGAGCACTTTGCTCTCAAATTGCTCATCGTTAACGCTAATAGTTGCCGGAATACGCACGTCATGTTCTTGAGCAAGCTTACCTAAAGTCCACTTATCAAGAACACGAGAGTTCAAACCGTTCTCTGCTTGGCTTACTAAGAAATACTCAGACAGCTGATCATAATATGTGTCGATAAACTCCACATATTTATCATGAGTAGGAAAAAGCACAGGTTTTTCTGACTGTTTTTTGCCATACTCTATGAGGTCAGCACATGCTTGAGCGTCGAACTTATTCAAGCTCGGCACGTTCAAACGTTCACTCACATACTTCGATCGGGCAGCATAAGCCTTCTTAAAGTCGTAATCACATGCGACCACAGGCACACCTTCGGAACCTAAGCATCGAATAATACTTAAACCAATATAGTAGTTACAGCCTAAAACAACGGCTTTATTCATGGCTTACTCCTGCGTTCTGTACAGAGTTTTCTACCGTGTTATGAACAAAGTAAATGCTATACCACACTAAGAAAGTATAAATTGTATAGACTTTACGTCCATTATTTTTCACACCATGGTAATGATCATCAAGCAAGGCATTAATCTTGCCTATATCGAAGAATTGACCCACAAATGGCTCATTAAACATGCTCTTAACGATGTTATAGTACTTGTCTTGTTCAATGTACTTAATAAACGGCACCAAGAAACCAACTTTACGGCGCTTCGACCAAGCTTCAGGTAATGCTCGACGAGCAGCCTCTCTAAAGGCATACTTTGTTGTAGTGTTATGCACTTTATACTTTGGTGGAATACGGCGTGCAAGATTCCACATCTCCTTGTCGAGCAAAGGAACGCGAAGCTCAAGCGAATTAGCCATGGTCATTTTATCGGCCTTAAGAAGAATATCTTCTACAATCCACATATTCATATCTAAGTACACACGCTTAGATACTTCATCCATGTCTTTAACATCGTCATAATATTTACGAGTTAAATCGCTTGCCTTCACAGGATTCTTGTACTGTGACGTCACAATATCATTTGCTTCGTCATCGCTCATAATCTTTGCTAAACCAATATAGGAATCCTCGAGTTTTTCACCAAACTTGGTAATAATCGTCTTGCCGTGGAAATGCGGTAAATCCTTGGTTTTCTTATACAACCAGTTGCGCAACCAGAATGGCAAAACACGATATGCTCGGTTTAACCATGGCATCTCATAGTCGTTATATCCAGCAAAAAGCTCATCTGCACCTTCACCTGAAAGCACCACTTTCACTTGCTCTCTTGCCATACGAGCTAAGAAATACAATGGTACAGCAGACAGGTTGGCATGTGGCTCATCGGAATAATACTGTACTTTTTGAACACCTTCGAAGAACTCATCTGGCGTAATCATCTTCGTAAAATTATCGATGTTCAAATCTTTTGAGAGCTCGCGCGCATACATCGTTTCGTCAAAACCTTTATTCTCAAAACCAACTGAGAAGGTTTTATCAACATGTGCTTTAGCTACAACATAGCTTGAGTCCACTCCACCAGATAGAAAAGCTCCCACTTCCACATCGCTACGCTTATGGTAGCGAATGGAATCTTCAACTTCCTTATCTATATTGGCAACCGTTTGCTCAAAGCCCTCGTCTTTATAGTCGAGTTCAATCTTAAAGTATTGCTTAATAGTCAGTTTGTTGTTTTTGAAGATGAAGTAGTGACCTGGACGTAGCTTGTGAACTCCCTTGAAGAAGGTTTCGCCCAGAGGATTGTATTGGAATACCAGATAATTTTTGAGAGCTTGAGGATTTACTTCCTTCTTAAACGTAGGATATGGCAAGAAAGATTTGATTTCGGAACCAAATACAAAGTCATCACCAATCTGCGTGTAGTAGAACGGTTTAATGCCGAAATGATCACGAGCACCAAACAGTTTTTTCTCGTTATCATCCCAAATAGTAAAAGCAAACATACCGCGTAATTTGGAAAGGACGCCTTCTTCTCCCCATGCTTCGTAACCATGCAGAATAACTTCTGTATCAGTATGTGTTTTAAAAGTGTAGCCTTCTTCAATCAGCTCTGAACGCAGTTCTTTGTAATTGTAAATTTCGCCGTTAAAAATAATAACAATATCGTTTGTAGCGTTATAAATAGGCTGAGCACCTTCTTGCACATCAATAATACTGAGGCGACGGAAGCCGAAATGCGCGTATCCGTTATCGTAATAACCGCAGTCATCCGGCCCACGATGAGCAATAACGTCACTCATAGTCTTAATAACTTGAGCATCAGTAACGCTTGAACTGAGATATCCTACAAAACCGCACATACCATTTCCTTGGAATAATCCATCTTTATCACATAGCTATACTAACCAGAGTGCTACCCACTGGCAAACTGTATGAAACTCTTAGAATACCTTATCCTTCAAATTTTCTCGCAAAACCGAGGTGGCATACAGATATGAAACAACAAGTAATGCAAGGGTTACAAGCCATACGGCATACGCTCCACATACATGCACTGCAACAGCACTAACAAAAGCTCCTGCTAAGAAACTAAGCACAATAATTACATAATTACTCACATCGCGACGAACTTGTGCACTACGTTTTTTGCTGGCGTAGTGACGAAAGCATAGATACTGCTGAGCATGCGGCGGAAATTTCCTGAGGTCATCATGATGGTATAGGGAACGGTTTCAATCTTTGTGCCAGCATAAGAATTCATTACAATTCCGGTACCAAAAGACAATACCATTATGCTCAGTACGGTATGCGAATGAATAAAAGGCAAAATAACAGTGGCAACTGTCATAGGAATAAGTGCGTAAATGCGCCATAATGCTGTGCGAGCATGCTGCTTTATGTATATGCCCGCTACAAAACCAATAGCAAAAAGGATAATAGCAACGAGTTTAGCAATAAAAACGAGTACTTTTTATCAAGAATATCGCTTGCCATCATCACAACATTCCCTGTTTGCGTGGCAACAAGAGTTTTGAATTGAGTGTGGCAATAGACGTCAATGGCGCCACCGATAAATCCTAGGGTTATAGCTATATTTCGGCGATGATGCGGTGGGATAATATCCAAACGAAAGCTCCTTTAATACATTATGAAAACAAACTCATGTCGTCTTTCTATGTTACGCTTACCGAGTCCTGGGGAGTCGCGTGGCTGAGAATAAAACCCATTGAACCTGATCTGGTTAATACCAGCGAAGGAAGTGACGAGCACAAAACGAGTGTACACCGCTCAAGGAGTGCAACGAGTCTCCTGGACCATAGAAGGTCTAGAAAAGGAGACTACAACCATGACCACCTCCACTGAACATGTTACGTATGGCAATACTGTCTGCGGTATCGATGGAGCAAGTTTGCAGATTACTGGCTGTCGTTTTTCAGCCTCCCCGATGTGCGATAATTTCGTTGATATTCTTATGAACGCTATCGCTCAGACAGATACTTCAAAGATCTGGTCAGATACAGATGAGATGTCTACTGTTTATCGTGGTCGCGATATTCATGTAGTAGATGCAGTTCGAGCATTTTTCACAGGTGCCGAGCAGCCAAACGTTCACATGACTATGGAGGCAACCTTCTCCAAAGGCTGCCCAGGCGACCGTGATGCCGATGTATATTTAGACGAAAATGATGAGCTTGCCAACGCTCATATGCGCAATAAGCATTTCCCTGTACGTGCGAAAATTGCTCTCTACCCTATGGGGGTTGATGATTATATGCATCATATCGCACACATTGTTAATCATGCTATCGATGCAGGTATCTACTCACGCACCGCTCATTACAACACATATTTAGCAGGTGACGTGCAAGATATTTTCGATTACATTGCATGGACTGTGAACTACTGTGGTTCCAATATTCACCACTACATTTTCGAAGTAACCTTATCTGTTCATTCCCCAAGCGTAAGCGATGACGAGCAGTAAAGACACGTACTTAATTTTCCTACTCATTGTAGAAAGACTCACTATTATGACTTTGAAACTCAAAGATATTCTTATGATGGCGATTACTGCCGTTGTTTTTGGCGTGGTTTATTTAGCCGCTGTCTATGCTGCTGTGCCCGTAACAACAGCTCTTACTCCTTTTGGTTTGGCGAGCTTTGGATACGAACCATTCTTCGGTATTTGGTACATGGCAGCTGCTTTCGCGATTTATGTTATTCGCAAGCCTGGTGTTGGACTTATTGCCGAAGTTATTGCTGCAGTTCTCGAAACTCTTATGGGTAATTTCTTCGGACCGATGGTTATTGTTACCGGATTAGTGGAAGGTTTGGGATTTGAACTACCTTTTGCACTCACACGCTATAAGAAATTCACTCCAACTATGCTAGCGATTTCAAGCATTACCGCGTCCAGCATCACTTTAGTTTATAACTGGTTTGTCAGTGGTTATTCTCAGATTAGTATTCCAATTTTGGCATTGATGCTGGCTGTGCGTATAGTATCTGCTTTGTTCTTCTCCACTTTTGTGGTACACACACTCACCAAGACCTTAGCTAAGGCTGGCATTTTAAACTCTTACGCTTCGAACGATTTGAAGGATTAGGTATTAACGCTTTATGAATCCGCTTATTCAGGTAAAAAATCTTGATTTTTCTTTTAGTAAACACCATGCCGTTCTTCAGAGTATTAATTTTGAAGTTCCTGCAAATCGCAACTGCTTACTGATGGGACCGTCTGGATGCGGTAAATCAACATTAGCCAGTATTATTGCCGGACTATTACCTGAAAATGGCGGATTCATAGAGCACGGTACCGTATTAGTACATGGCGATAACATATCAGAGCTGTCTGCATCTTCCCGTTGTCGGCTCGTGTCGATGATGTTCCAGAACCCTCATCTACAGTTTTGTATGCGCACGCTACGTGATGAGATGCTGTTCTGTTTGGAAAATATGAATACCTGCCCTGAACAGATGATGGAACAAGTAAGCGAAGCAGCCCGATTAGTTCATGCAGAGCATCTGCTCGACACCTCTCTGAGCGTTTTATCGGGAGGAGAGAAACAACGCGCTTCTTTAGCTTGTTTACTGCTTTTTGATTCACGCTTATGGATCCTAGATGAGCCATTTGCCAATCTTGATGAGGATTCTGCTCATGATTTAGCTGCTTTGCTCACTCAGGTTCAGCAAGAAAGACGAGCAGCAGGACGTTCTTTAGATTTTTTGATTATTGACCACCGCGCTGATATATGGTTACCGCTTATTGATGACGTGTACCTTATGGATAATACGTGTCAGATAACTCCTGCAATACCTGTAGAAGATATAAAGCTACACCATGAACAAATGCAGGAGCTCGGATTATTCCTGCCGCAAGAAAACTACGAAGATTTTGCGCCTCCGTTGGCGCAAACAAACTCTCAGTCAATTTTTTCTCTCAAAAATATGATTGTTCCTCTAGGAAATGGTAATCAGCTCACTGTGAATGCACATTTCCCATATGCTCAAATTACCTGCATTATTGGTAACTCAGCTGCAGGAAAAACAACATTTCTTACTCAACTACTTACGGAGCATATTGATACCGAGCGTATTGGAATAGTTTTCCAAAACCCTGCGGATCAGTTTTTCTGCCAAACACTGAAAGAAGAGCTTACGGCATCTTTGGATTGTGCTGGCAAATCAGCAGATATTAACGATCTACTGAGCACATTTTCGCTCGAAGAATATGCTGACCAATCACCTTTTACACTTTCTCAAGGTCAACAAAGGCGCTTAGCAGTACTTATTGCTCTTGCCGCCGAGCAGAATATTGTGTTGCTAGACGAACCGACCTATGGTCAAGATTGTGCACATACACAGGCCATTATGAAGCTGCTCCTAGAGGCATGCACACAAAGTAATTTAAGCGTTATTATGACAACACATGACCGCGCTCTAGCGACAGCTTATGCTCATCGTATTTACCGAGTTGCCGATGGAGGTTTTGCATGCCTGCGATAAGTATGCGTTGTGCGATACTCGAACGAATTAACCCAAGCGTGAAAATGATAGCAACTATTATCAGTGCACTTTTGCTATCCACGCATACGAATATTAGCCTTCATATTGGATATTTTGTCACTTCGGTCCTATTACTTATCTTTACCAGTCATGCCCGTCTTCGTCGTATTATTATCACATCCATTCCTGCAGCAATAGCCGCCTCAGGAATGTTTTTGACTGGATATTTCTATTCAGCTCATAGCAACGGATTGACTTCAGGTCTTATACTATCTTCACGTATTTTATCTTTTGCTGGACTAGGGCTTGTATTTGCATTGACCATCACACCCGAAAAATTTATTTACTCATTACGCGATAATCTTCATATTCCTACTGCTTATTCATATTCGATTTTAGCCGCTTTCAATCTTGCCCCACTTATAAAACGTGATTACAAACAAGTAAAGCTTGCTATGCGCGCTCGCGGCATACGCATGAGCAAGCTTTCTTTGAAACCGCTTGTTCCTATGCTCGTTCATTCCATGAGAACGTCGGAACTACTTGCTGAAGCCATGCAATCCAAAGGCTTTGATGAAGATGCATCTCGCTCTCGTTACACAATAATTCATGTTCACGCATACGATTTTATATATGCAGTGTTCATGATAGCTCCAGCAATAATGGCGTATTTTTTCTAGATTACTCACCTAGTACGCTAATACGCTCGCGAATATGATCACCCTTTTCAATCTCATCAGCAAAAGCAATAGCATAGTCAGCGTAGCTCAGCACGCTTTCTCCCTTGCTGTTTACAGTAAACTTCTCACCCGCAAGAATATAGCGTCCCGCACGTTCACCATCAGCTTGGAAATCAGCCGCAGGGCTCACAAAAGTCCAGCGCACATCATCGCGCTTGCGCAACTGCTCTAAAGCATCAGTTTGAGCTTGAGCCAAAGGACGGAATTGCACTGGAAATTCTGGAGTGTTAAGCAACTGTACGGTATGAGCATCATCAACATATAAGCTACCAGCACCGCCTACAACCAAGAAACGCTTATCTGTGCCCGACAATAAATCAGAAATATGATTCACAACCTTTACATGCAAAGGCAAAGTTCCTTCAGTCCATGTACCAAAAGCACTGACCACTACATCTGCATGTGCCACATCTTCCTTAGTGAGGTCAAACAAATCTTTGCTTACATAATGCTGTGCCTGGGACTTGTTCTCATTACCATGGCTAATACCTGTAACATCGAAGCCACGATTTACAAGTTCTTCTACAATAAGACGTCCAGATTTACCATTCGAACCAATTACTACTACGCTTGTCATCTCAGTATCTCCATTTCATACATGTAACTATAATAATTACATGTCTATTTATAAACCCTTTTTCTTGTAACGTCAATACTTACATGTTTTCGGCGTGTTACGTGATACTTCGCATAAAAACAACGGCTCTTACCTAAAAGGTAAGAGCCGTATAGATAAAACAAACTTCAGCGCCACACATAAGAAGCAGTATCTTTAAACACATCCGCCAAAGTCACAGATTGCAGACTATTTTCCATCGCCCGTTGCACATCAAGAAGTTGATCATCAAGCACCGCATGAATATTGCGTCCCACTGGGCACTCAGTCGAAGGATTACTGTGATATCCAAAAAGTCTATCTTCGCGCATCATATCGAGAGCACGAAAAATATCGAGAAGTGTAATATCTTCAGGATTCTTAGCAATTTCAATGTGCGAACTTCCCTGACTACTATTAAGCAACCCCGCAGCTTTGAGCTTAGAGAGAATCTGACGAATCACTACTGGATTAACATTAACACTGCGAGCAAGATTGGCGCTCGTCATTTTTTCTTCGCCTTCATATGTATGAATGTATGCAAACATATGAATAGCAACGGCAAAGCGGTTTGAAAATTGCACAGCAGACTCCCTTACTCAACATGTAATAGTGAGTATAACATGCACATCTGCATCTCACCGATCAAACCTAAATAAGCAAAGGCTCGAAATCGCATAAACAACTTCGAGCCAGAGTCAATACTCAATTAATACTTTACTTAGCTTTTACAAGGAATGTGCACGCAAATCTTCTGCAGAACGTGCAGAAAGCTCTGCCAAGCTCAGATCGAAAACAGAGTATGCACCAGTCAATCCTGCTGCTGACTTCTTAGCGCAAGCGCGAGCGGTTGCTACAAGCACAGAACCAGTAAATTCTGGATTAGAATCCAAAGCCAGCTCGAAGTGAATTGCATGGTTAACATCTTCAGCAGTGCTTCCCGTGCGAATCACTTGACCGCCATGAGGAATACCGTTGTGTTTTTCTGCGAGTTCCTCAGCAGAAATAAAGTGCACAGTAGTGTTATAGTCTGCGAAATAGTTTGGCATAGTCACGATTTCGCGTTCAATACGCTCTAAATCAGCACCCTGTTCTGCCACAACATAGCATTCACGAGTATGCATAGTACGTGCAGTCAGTTCTGCATCTTTACCCGTCTTCACAGCCTCTACTGTTTCTTCTACAGGAATTGTGTATTGGCGAGCATCGAGAACGCCCTCAATGCGGCGAATAGCGTCAGAATGGCCTTGAGAAACACCACGTCCCCAGAAGGTTGTTGAACGCCCCTGAGGCAAAACTGCTTCACCAAGCACACGAATCATAGAAAACAGACCTGGATCCCAACCTGCAGAAATAATTGCAGTTGTACCTGCTTCGCGAGCAGCCTCGTCTACAGTAGCGAAATGCTGTGGAATCTTAGCGTGTGTATCGAAAGAATCGACAACGTTAAACAGCTTGGCAACTTCTGGAGTCTGCACTTCCAAATCGGTTGCAGAGCCACCACAGTTAATGACAACATCGATTTTGCCCTTAAAATCGCTCAGCTTATCGAGAGCGTATACTGGCGCACCGTATGTGGTAACGGTTGCTGGATCGCGGCGCGTAAATACGCCCACACATTCCATGTCTGGAGCCAGCGCGAGGACA
The DNA here is from genome assembly GCF_001813415.1 of Alloscardovia sp. HMSC034E08. Taxonomy (NCBI): domain Bacteria; kingdom Bacillati; phylum Actinomycetota; class Actinomycetes; order Bifidobacteriales; family Bifidobacteriaceae; genus Alloscardovia; species Alloscardovia sp. HMSC034E08. Next base: position 918,547 of record NZ_KV812468.1, read on the forward strand.
CGTTCTACACCTCGACCCAAGTTTCCATAACCGTTAATTGCTACTGATACCATATACTTCCTCCCCAATTAAGCTAACTTTATAGAATACCCTAACGAATATTACCGCGTAAATATATCTCACATAGAAAACTATTACTGTTCTGGCGGTTCATAGCCACAGAAGCGGTAAAGTTTCTCAATGTCCTTAGAAGTCAGCTCTTCACCATTTTTCTCAATATAATTTGCGATATTTTCTGGCTTCACTTTCACCTTGTTTATAGCAGCAAATGCCTGCAAAGACATTATGGCAATACCGAGATATCCTTTATACCCGCCAGTGCCAAAGAATCCCATAGGTTGTCGAGCTATTTTTACCCCTCTTCTTGTAATTATGGTGCCTCACAGTTTACTCATAGCTCAAGAACTGCTCATAGATACTCATATCATCATCGAGTTCTGTATGAAAGCTGAGACCAAGCATATTTTTATACTGCACGCCCGCAATAGTTCCATCTTCTAGCTCAACAAGAGGCTGCACCTCTTTATCCAGCAGAGCTTCAATACGCGGCGCGCGGATAAACGTTGCCGGTATGTCGCGCGAACCATCAGTACTGTTTAAGCGCGCAGGCGTATGGAAACTGCCAAGCTGACGGCCGTATGCATTGCGCTGCACACGCACGGGCAGGCTCGCAAAACCGTCAACCGCATCGTTTTCTATTTCGCGAGCTAATAAAATTAAACCCGCGCATGTACCCAGAACGGGCAAACCGCCGTCAATCAGTTCGCGTAACGGTTCGAACATATTCAGTTCGCGCAGCAGTTTTGATTGAACCGTACTTTCACCGCCCGGTAAGATAAGACCGTCTAGATCGCCTGAGATATCGCTTGCTTGGCGCAGTTCTACAGCAGAAACGCCGAGCTGAGCTAAGCGCTGTTCGTGCTCGACGAACGCGCCCTGAACAGCAAGAACTCCTACTTTCTTCATGCTTTCTCCCTCGACCGCGTTATTCGCCGCGCTGAGCCATGAGCAGCTCAATCTCCTGCTCGTTAATACCCACCATTGCTTCACCTAGATCTTCAGAAAGTTCAGCAATAAGCGTTGCATCCGTATAGTTTGTTACAGACTTCACGATAGCCGCTGCACGCTTGCGAGGGTTACCCGACTTGAAAATGCCCGAGCCAACGAACACTCCTTCAGCTCCCAACTGCATCATTAATGCAGCATCGGCAGGAGTTGCTACTCCACCGGCGGCAAAATTAACGACTGGCAGCTTGCCGTTGTCGTGCACAAAACGCAGCAAATCTACTGGCACACCAAGCTTCTTGGCTTCTTCAAACAGCTCATCTTCACGCAAGGAAACAACGTGACGAATTTGCGACTGAATAAGGCGCATATGCGTTACAGCCTGCACAACATCACCCGTGCCCGGCTCCCCCTTCGTACGAATCATGGACGCACCCTCGCTAATGCGGCGCAGAGCCTCGCCCAAATCCTTAGCACCACAGACGAATGGAACATCGAAATCGTTCTTATTAATATGAAAAACGTTATCTGCCGGCGAAAGCACCTCAGACTCGTCAATGTAGTCAATTTCAAGAGCCTGCAAAACTTGCGCTTCCACAAAATGACCAATACGAACCTTCGCCATAACTGGAATACTCACAGCATTTTGAATCTCTTTAATCAGTCGTGGATCACTCATGCGCGAAACACCGCCCGCCGCGCGAATATCTGCTGGAATACGCTCCAACGCCATAACCGCACAAGCACCCGCATCCTGAGCAATACGAGCTTGTTCGGCATTGGTAACGTCCATAATGACGCCACCTTTAAGCATTTGAGCCAGCTGCTTGTTGAGAGCCACACGTGATTGAGTATCGTTGTGATTGTCGGTCATTTTCCCCACCTTTTTCTTATGCATCGAACTTTTCCGTCCACAATTCAGACTATTAGCCTTGTGACTTTGTGAAAATACTCAATTTATGAAATATTTATAAGGTCACAATAAGGTCAGGAAGAACATGCTCACCTACGATTTATCTGCGCGTGGCGATTGCACGCGCTACATGTTTTTATATGAGCAAATTCGCGCCGATATTACACACGGTCTTTTGCCTGCACACACGAAACTGCCAGCCAAGCGTGCTTTTGCACAGCATCTGGGCGTTTCTGTTATTACTGTGGAGAACGCATACGTGCAGCTTGCTTCCGAAGGCTATATTTATTCGAAACCTCGTCAGGGCTTTTATGTGGCGAAGATTTCTGCGCCGCCAACTTTACACAATCAGACAACTACCCACACAAACACGCCAGTTACCGTCACAAAAAACTGGCGTATTAACCTCAGCTCCAATGCTCTCCCTCAAGGAATTTTCCCTTACCAAACATGGTTGAGCACCATGCGTTCGGTTATTGCTGACCTCGACCATCAAGGACCACCTGACTCTGAGCCGTTTGGCTGTTTACCACTGCGTCAGGCGATTGTCGAACAACTACACACCACGCGCGGAATGAACGTATCCGCCAACAATATTGTGGTGGCTGCCGGCTCACAAATTCTGTACAATCTGCTCATTCAGTTCCTAGGTCGCTCCGCCATGTATGCCGTGGAAGATCCAGGTTACCCACGTTTAGCCGATATATATTCCGCGCACGAAGTGCACACCGCACATATTCCCATGGATGAGCATGGCATTCGCACCGACATTCTCGACATGACAGGCGCGCGCATCGCCCACGTTATGCCCTCGCACCAGTTTCCTACCGGCCGCATCACTTCGGTTCCGCGCCGTTATGAGCTACTCGCTTGGGCTGCGAGCGCACCGAACCGCTTGATTATTGAAGACGATTATGATGCAGAGTTTCGTTTTTCCGGACCGCCACTGGTCAGCCTGTTTAGCATCGATACTACGCAGAGCGTTATTTATATGAACACGTTTTCACACACGCTCGGTTCGCTTTTCCGCGTGGGCTATATGGTTTTGCCCGATTCTCTACGTGACGAGTTTTTCGAGAAAATGGGTTTTTATTCTTCTACTGTCTCAACCGTAGAGCAGCTGACTTTAGCGAAATTTATGCGTTCGGGAGCGTATGAGCGGCACGTGAACCGTTTGCGCAAACATCATCGCGAGGTACGTGACACTTTGATTGACTCTTTCGAGAGCTCTCCTCTGGCTCGTTCTTTCCGTTTCGTTGGCGCTGACGCGGGTTTGCACTGCGTTCTTGAACTGACTGATAGCCAGCGCATGCCAGAAAGTTTTGTACGTAACATTTCTGCTCGTTTAGCTCAGCGAGAGATTGTATTGCAGCCAATCGAGCGATATGTGCGCCATAAGCATGCCCAAACTGCTGATGGTTTTGTGCTGCAATATAGTTCCCTGACTCTTGAGCAGGTTCGAGATTTTGTGAGCGAGTTTATGGAAGTGTACGAGGAGGAGGAGGAGGAGAAGGCTCTATTCCGCAAGTAACTTTCTGAGCGCATCGATGATTTGTTGAAACGAGATGTTGTTCGCATAAGAGAACTCGCGACTATACCTCGCCCACACATCGGATAAAGCCTTACTCTGCTCTATTTAATTTATGATCGTTTGAATGTCTTGAATCTGTTCCCATGTTCCCCTATGCTGAGCGGTTGCTTTTAAAGCTTGCCGAAACACACTCTGGCTGTAATCCTTTGTGGACGTGAGAACATAGACATCGTAATAATCACGCGGACGAGTAGTTGTTATTCCTCTGCTCAGTATTGCCTCACACTTTTCTGCCAAAATGGTTTCGATGCTATACCCCAATATCTGAAAGCTGACAGATTCATCCAGTATGCCACAGAATTCACACACCATTGGATGAGGAGTGACGATATCTCCAATGGAAATATCGATTGATAAAGGGGTAATGATGTTTTGAAATACGGCATTCATCTTCATCATATATCCACCATAAACATCGTCTTTTCGAATTGGTTTAGCTGACGTAATTTTGAAGCTGACAGCATCTCCAACGTCAATAGACATAATGGAACGAAGAGCAGTTTCTAGTTCTTCTTCTTGTAATTACATATTGCGAACAGTTGCATCGAGATCCATGGTTGAGCGAGTATCTAGACCAACCAGGGTAGAAATAGGCATACCTCCTTTAATAATAAATTTATCGCGATACGATGATAACGACAATCTTTCGAGAAAGCGCTCAAACATAACGTTCTGAAGCACCACTTGCACAGGAATTCCCTTAAGCTTAGCCTCATTGCGAATTTTCGCTTTGAAACTCATTGATTGCGCCGTCATAACAGCAACTCCATATATTCTCTTAGTTTTCTCTCAACGTTGAACATTTGAGCATATTCACCTAGCTTTATTAGGTCCTTATGCGAATAATGCGCGTAATTTTTCAGTGCAGCGATTACCGTTTCATCGTCCATACGGTGGCGACTGTGAATAATATCGCACATCGTGCGTTCTGGATTGTAACAGGTAACAGTGTGAGAAAACGTTGTTTGTTGTTTAATCACACCTACACGATGCAGTTCTGGTTTCACATAGTAACACTTATATTCACCATTCATCGACGATGGTAGCGACGTATTACTAGGGATTGTAACCGAATGAACGAATGGAGCGCGATTCGATAAACCGTTAAGAAACAGCGCAGTTTCATGAGAAAACACAATATATGAAAACCGTTGTCCTAGCAAGAACATATCGTCTTCCACCGTTTCCGAAAGAGCGTAGTATCCATGAGCCAGACGAACAAGAAAGCCGCTTCGCACATAATTAGTTAGGGCCATCTTAGACATACCCAGCTCTAGCAGCTGTGAAGCAGTAAGAATATTATTATTCTCTTCCATTTTTTGGATTATTGCAGTTCGATACATTGTATTACCATTCATATGAATTTTACTTTTGAATGGAAATACTAACTTATTTCCATTCAAAAGTAAAAGGCTCTTGCAATTGCAAGAGCCTTAATTCATAGTAAGACAGTGATTATTCTGCAGTATTCTTCAGCCCAACTTCAATCATGCGATCGAAGCATACGTCTTGAATTAACTGATTTCCCTGTACATATGCACGGTCATAACCGAGCTCATTGTGCAGACGCAGTACGTCGTCAACAGGTTTCTGTAGTTCTTCATTTGGAACTGCTTGAGATACTTCAGTCACCCACAAAATGAGCTCGCCACAGCGGATAGTCTTTCCAAAGACCTGGTCATCCTTGCTTCATGCACTCCACGACTCCATGAGATGCCAGTACTGAGTAGGATTCTCAATACCTTCTTCCTGCGCACACTCAATGGAACCACCACTGTGCTGAACATGGACACCTGCAATAAGTGCGTCAGTTACTGGAGCAGGCACTTCTTCCTTATCCTTGAAAAACTTGCAATCTGCTTGTTAGTTAGGCGCTGATCTAGCATAGTTATTCCTCTTTTTTGAGTGAGTGCCTGAAATTTTTACCTTAACGGTTCAGCCCAGTATAGTCCTCTTATTTTCGGATGCAACTTTGCAAGTACATTCAAGATTGTTTAAGATAGTCCACTATAGCGTAAGCATCGATTCGGTAAATTTTTCTCGAAAATGCTTTGTCTACAGCCAAGCGAATCTTTCAATTACACAGATACAGACTTAGAAGAATTAATAGCAAACCTCCTCTTGCATAACGGCTATTCTACTTACCACTCCAACCAAACCTATCCTGCAAATACTCATCATCGGCACTATCAAGGAAGCTTCGTCCCCATTGCTGCATGCTTTCAATCATCGTGCCCATGCTCTCCCCCACAGAACTGAGCTTATACTCAACGCGTGGTGGAACCTCAGCATAAACGGTACGAATAATCAGGTTATCTGCTTCCATCTCACGCAAAGACTGGGTAAGCATTTTCTGGCTCACTCCGCGCACATTGCTCTTTAAATCGCGGTAACGCTGTGGACCTTTAAGCAGTTCGCGCAAAATCAAAATCTTCCACTTGCCACCAATCAGTTCTATCGTGGTAGCTACCGGACATAAACCTGCATCTAATAACACAGCTGACATTATCTCTCCTTCACAAGTGCTCACCGACACACCTCTTAGGCACTTAAAAGTGTCTACTTACCAAAAGATACTAACGTGTAACATGAATAACATCATACACCAGAGGTTAAGAAAGGAATATTATGAACATCACAATTTTCGGCAAGGATAACATGGGTAAGGCTATCGGCGGCAACCTCGAGATAAACCACACTGTACATTACTACGGTTCTGCAGACACTGTTGAACAGTTAGGCGACCTCGTTATTCTCGCAGTACCATTCCCCACTATCGCTTCCATCGCTCAGCAGTACAAGCAGCAGCTTGCTGGCAAGGTTGTTGTAGATATTTCCAACCCACTCAACTTCGAAACCTGAGACGAGCTTGTCGTTCCTTCCGATAGCTCTGCAGCGCAGCTCTTGCAGGAGCAGTTGCCAGACAGCAAGGTTCTTAAGGCATTTAACACCAACTTCGCAGCGACCCTCGCTAGCGGCAAGGTGGGCGACACCACAACAACCGTTCTTGTAGCAGGCGACGATAAGGCTGCTAAGCAGGTTTTGATTGACACTTTGAACGGTTCCACTCTCAACGTCCTGGATGCAGGCGCTCTAAAGCGCGCTCGCGAAATGGAAGCTACTGGCTTCCTGCAAATGACCCTGGCTGCCAGCGAACAGATTAACTGGACCGGCGGTTTCGGTATTAACGAGTAAAAGTTAAGAAGATAATCATGAGTGTTTACGAAAACTTCACAGTCGCACGATCGATGTGAACTACGAGACTGGGTATCATTTCGAAATTACTTTCGACTCGGAAACACAGCTCACCTGGCATGTGCCCTCGAAGCGTGCCGAGGGTGTTCCCGAGACAGAGAGTGAGCCGTACGAAGCCTACGATTTAGGCGACGACAAGTTCATGATTAACTGGATCTGGGAAACAGGTCTCATTGTTTCCCAGATCCAGGACTACGCGAACGGTAAGGTCTACGCCTATATGACGTGGCCAGATAAAAACGTTCGTGGTCAGCACGCACAGCTGTTACATAAGAGAACACTGACGGTGCTGGAGTAAGTACATTTTAGAGTTGTGCATCGGATACAAAAGTACCCAATGCACGATGCTACGTAAATCTATTGGTCGAGTTGACCGATGAATTTATCACGAAACTGCCGTTCGCTTAATTCCATCTGCTGCTCAAAATCGGAGAATGATCCGGATTCAGGTGGGATTGCCAAGCCCAACTTACGCACCTCAACGTCTCCACGAGGCTGTACAGGGCTCTCATCGACTATTCCTTGGTTCAGCTCTTTTCCAACAGTTACTCCTCGATTCAGCTTGAGAAGCTGATCCTCATCTCCTATAGCGCGTGGATACAAATAATATCCACGTTTCGCATCGAAGCGGAACATATAAGCCGGAACCTGAAGATAATCGCGACCATAAATATTCTCGCTTGGCTTATATTTCGCATCAGCGATAACATGTTCGTCAGGATTCGTACCGATGAAATCAGGGTAAATAAGGCCTTCTTTACTGCCAAAATCGTTGGTAAAAAGTTGCCGAACTCCCTCACCATTCTTATTCCTCGGATGATAGAATTCCGTGGCGATAAGACTGCTCACATATACTTCCCACGACCATGCGCCATCGAAAAGAATACCTTCAATCTTTCTCGCACCAATACCGAGCTGGTACTGTCGGTATTGCAGGATTAACAAACATAACCGTTGCAGATACTTATACTCGTTAAAATACGCATGCTGAACAGAAAACTTCTTATTCTGAGCGATAACCTTACGGCGATCGTGAAACTCATACGATTGTATTGCCTCGACGACCAGACGAACTTCATTCTTTATAGCGGACAGTAACACTCGGGTGTCACTCCTACCTCGTATGAATTCAATCGTTTGGCGAACAAACTCCAGAACATGATTGTCGTATGAAAACTCTCGCTGAGAATACGCAATCTTCCCGATAAACGGGGTATTGTTCTTAATATGGCGAGCAATATCGATTGTTCCTTTACGTTAGCATCGTTATATTCTCGACTAATATACTGCTTATACAATCCCTTTCGCATAGCGTTCTTCAAATAGTATGGGAAAAGGAATAACAAGTAATTAAATACCTGATTATCCGTATTTCGCACTGATATTCAAATTGACAATGTTCGGAATATCCAACACTTTCTTGAACAAATATTAGAAGAAATAGTCTTGATCTTCTCCGAAACTAGATACAATCGTTAATCTTTCATCCTTATACCCTAAGCAGCCCATCACATTGCTAGTACAATATTGCTTCTTCGATTTGTCGTAAGAAAGAACAATGTCTGTTTTGCCAACGTCTTCTGCATCACCAATAAACGGAAGGAAAATAAACACACCATCATCTTCCAACTGTTGGAGTGTTTTATTAGAAAGACGCTCCAACAATTCAGGAATATCGTGTAATCCAGCAGCTTCGTAACCTGAATTGTCCTTAAGCTTCTGAATCTTCATTTTCCGTTCCCTCCGTAGATCCAGACGCAGGATCTTCAGGCAACTTATATGTCTTCTTGAACTTTTCTAACGTCACATTTTCTTCTGGCAGATCACGAACATACTCTTACAATAATGGAGCAAGATAGTCTTTCCATAGGTCATCAAAGCCGAAGTCATTGAGCTTCAAGAAGTACGCAGGACCAATATGGTAGTTCTCGTTAAGATCTTCAGTCTTCCCAGTCTCTACGTTCAGGCTATCCATTCGTGTCACAGTTTCACCACGTATCGACTTGTCCACCAAACCGTTCAGCATAGACTTCTGGCTGTCTGCTGTAAGTTCGACAAAACGGAACCTACAACGCATTGCGAAATCAAAGCTATCTACGGAGCGGGCGATATCGTTCATAGTACCGATAATGTAGACGTTCTCGGGGATATAGAACTTCTCAGTGTTATCGGAATGCATATTTGAATACTGAGTAGAAATTACGCCAGAAGGACTGCGATAGCCCGGATTGATAGAGAAGAAGAGTTCTCCTAAGATCTTGGAGATCTCTCCTCGATTAATCTCATCGATAATAAACACGTAGCTCTTCTGAGTCTCCCCGGCTCCTACACTCTTTCGTGCAGCTGAAACGAACTGCTTGAAGACACCATCTCGCAGTTGGAATCCTATAGAACCATCTTCGTTGACTCGTGGATGCAGACCTTCTACGAAATCCGAGTAATCGTAGCCTGGATGGAACTGAACAAACTCAATCTGCTTCTTCTGATTATCAGACAGATCCTCCATGTCAGACACTTATCCATCACTAACAATGTACGCGGCAATCTGCTTAGCTAAGTATGACTTACCCGTTCCAGGGACACCACGGAAAATTGCGTTGCCGGACTTACGAATAATCTTAGCGTAGTCTTTAATCTTCATATCAATAGACTTATTTTCAGAAGAAGCATATGAATTAGTAAGAGTGTTAACTCTTACTTGATTTCCTTGTAGCCCGATCACGATAAATTACAACGAAACTATCCCCAGGATTACCCCACCGATTCAAACATTCTTTGAGCCAGGTTCGTAGCTGCAAACATACTCGAACAATAAAAATACAAATTGGCGCCCGTCACCATACTCATAAATATGATAAAGAGGATGATTATCACGTGCGAGACCTTTATTCTTTGGCTCTTGCGCAAATTCTGCTTTCGAGGAATAAACCCCTAACCATACGGCGATTACCATCCCACACAATAGGAAATTCGCGTTTTTCTTCACGGGATAAGGCATCTAACTGATTCTCAAATATTTGACAAACTAAATTTTGGAAACCTCGACCTTGTTCTCTTGGAACGTCCCGATGGGTTTCTTCGCCACGTCCTGAGCGAAAATATATATCTATTAGAGCTGTACCGGTTCTGCGCTGCGGATTTTCTGAATAGAATTGTTGGTGATTACAGCTAATGGAATCAGCTGTAATCACCAACTCATATTTCTTCGGTTCTTCAATATTTATTGAAGAATTCATCTGATCAATACTTTCCGAGACCATGATATCCCCTTCTCTATGGTTTTAGTCGCCATTTGACTATTTCTATTCAATACGTATCGAGGAGGATAATACAAATATGTAGAACCGATACAAGTGGCCAAGCCAAACCAATCGATAAAAGATATTCAATTATTTTACCCTCTTCAAAAACATATCGAATTCCTTTGGTAATACTCGTGAAGATATACAAACCTAATTACAGACTATCTACTAAACGCCCAATAGCACGGGATATAGTTACTTTTCTCACGACACACCATCTAAAAAAACTTACTCCCCCCAACTTCTGCACGTACTCCTCAATCCGGCGTCGCGCGCTTGACTGCTCACTTCTTGTTTCAGATTCATCATCTCTTCGGACTGTGCCACAGCTTGCGTAGCTTTGTATATCGCTTCAAGCTTTGGCTTCTTCTCGTTCAACACCTTAGTGAGCGCATCCACAGCGCGTTTGAGCGAGGCACGAGCCTCGCGACTCGCAGCGTCAAGATCCTGGTCGCTAAGGTTTAGTACTTTCTTCGCTTCTTCAAGAACAGTTTGTGCAGCACACCGCGCTTTGAGGATCACTTGAGACGTGCGAGAATTCTCAACTGTACGCCTCAATTCTTCGCTTTCTCGCCTGCGATCTTTCAGATCTTCAGTCTGGGCCTTCATAGTTCCTGTAAATGAGTTAAACGTTCTCCACCATGGAATATCACAGTTCAGAGCAGTTGCGCGAATCACGTTCTTACTCATTTCTGTAGTCAGCTGTGAATATGCTCGTTTATCCAGCACCTCATCGTCACTCTCAACGCATTCCTTCACGTCGGCAGCGCTGCGTAACTCATCCTTATATGCTCGAAAAGCTCGAGCATACGCATCGTTCACTGCAATACAATCAGATACTTTTGCCTCATGAGTCTTAAACAGAACAAAAACTAAAGCAAGCGCCACAGCTAACGAAATACAGACGTACAGACGAGTGTGTTTTTGCGTGGTCATGAACATAGTCCCCTCTTCTCTCACTCCAAGCTTACATACTCTCCCCATACCTACGCTTAACGCAACAGGATAATTCTCCACAACCTCCCTATAGCACGGGCAGTCGTAATCGTGGTCATTAATAATCCCTCACGCTTGCAAATGCGAGTAAATCGTAATACTGCTCACGTATTTAAAGCCACGTCGCTTTAAGTCCTTACTCACTTTATCCGACAGGTAATTACTCACAGGAATAGCGCCGTCTCCGTGCCCTTTATACACCACGTTTTTATTATCGGTATAAGCCCACAGATAATTAGTAAAACTGCCGAACTCGCTACGGATCTTTTAGAAGCAGCGCGCGTTATTCATCACCACACGAACTTTACGCTCGGACCGAATCATCCCCCTCATAGCCCAAGATCCGCTCAACATCTGTATCAGTGAAAGCGGCGACCGTATCGAAATCAAAAGAAGCGAAGCACGCGCGGAAAATTTCGCGCTTCTTAAGCATCAGTTCCCTCGAGAGCCGCACTGCATAACTTCCATCATCAAAAACTCAAACTGTTTGTGGTCGTCGCGCACCTGAATACCCCACTCGCTGTCGCGATACGCGCGGCCCAGCTCAAACGCGCTCTCCCAGCCACAGTAACTCATCACAGCCTCTTTAATACCATATAATCAATAGCTTAAGGAGGAGCAATGATTTCTGTTATAGGCGTGGACATGGATGGCACTTTCATGCGCGACGACAAAAGTTATGACCGCGAGCGTTAAGACCAATACCATTCCAGTACAGGGTGCAGAGGATGCGTATCGTACGGAACTGCAGGTGAGTTATGCCACCGCAAAAAAGAAAGACAAATTACGGTATAGTCGCATTTCACGACTATACCGTAATTTTCGGGATTACAAACTCCCTAAGTTGCACTGCCTAGCTTATTGGTTGTTATTTTTCTTATGACCCAGTGCTAGTGCCAAAAGAGCAGATCCAATTAGTGCGATAACACCTACATAGAATGATGTACTCGTTGGATCGCCAGTTTTTGGTAGAGCACGTATACGAGAATTGACCTTCTTATGTCCTGTATTTTTATTTACAGAACCTGGCATTCCTGGGTTCTGTGGATCTTTCGGATTGGCCGGTTCTACCTTAAATGTCCAGGAACCCGTGATGGTTGCGTTCTGGTCACCCATGGTGCCGTTGTTCGGATCAGTCCAACCGCTAAAGGTCCATGTACCTTTCTTACCGTCCTTCTCTCCTTTTACCGTATCGCCCGGCTTGTAGGTGGTATCTACGGTGTAGTGATCACCCTTGTGGTAGGTGCCTGTATCTTTCGGAACAGCCTTTTCCTCCGGTGCCTCTCCATCCCAGCTATAGGTCACTGTGTATGTAGGGGGTTCATACACAACGTCTATTTCATGGTTTTTATCGAGATTCGTAAAGGTATAGCTACTTGGATACTTAGCTATATCCACTTCCTCACCATCAACGGTTACCCTCTTCAGCTTGTAATCATCCTTTGGTGCATAGTTTATGGTCTTGTTGTCTCCCTTATACGCATCACAGCTCGGATCAATGGTTCCGTTTATTACGGATGTAGTGATTTTTAGCTTGATCCTCTTCCAAATTGCTTTGACTTGTGTATCTTTGTCAACCGTAATTTCAGTGCCAGGCGCTAACTTTTCGCCACCCACTTCCCAGGTGTCAAATTCTTGATTTTCCGGAGCGATGAATGCATTGGCGGAAAGCTTATATTTCATTCCCTTGTTAAGTTCCACACCGTCAACGACTCCGGTACCGCCATTAGCATCATAGGTTATTTTAGCCGTTTCCAGTTTCTTACTTGCTGGATCGGATGTGAGAGGATCGCTGTCTCCCTCAAGACCACCATTGTCTTTAGCGGTTGCCGTGATGGTGGCTCCGACTGCTAAATCTTTAATCTGTAGGGTTACTACCCCAGTATTCGCATCAACGGTCATACCATCTGATGTCCAGGTAGTGTTGCCAGTATTAGCGTCTACGGTTCTGGTTAATTTGAGGGTTCTCTCGACATCTGACGCGTCCTTATAGGTAATCGTGTAGGATGCCAAGTCGGTATCATCACCTGCTTTTTCATAGGCAGGCGGGGTAATAGCTACTTCACCCTTATCCGTATCTACCACAATCCCTGGAGATTTAGGCGCAATATTTTTCACTAGATCTTTGGCGGGGATTGCTGTTGTTGGTTTAGCCCCATCATTTATTTTGTATGAACCATCTTCATTTTTTTCTGGAACAAAATTTCCGTCATTGTCCCAATTACCTTTTACATCATTTCCATTAAATATCTTGGCATTGCCCCTATCATCAATTTGTATAACTGCAGGTGCTCCATCATAGAATCCGGTTCCATTTGGTAATCTAGATGTGCCATCTGGCGCTTTATATGCTTCTTTAATAGCATTAATGATAGCTGTTTTATCATCTTCTGTTAGTTTTTTAGGATCCCGAACATCTGTTTTCTTTGGTGTTGGCAACGTAACAGTAAAGGTTCCACACGATACAAACTTGTTCTTTTCTTTTACGGAAACACCAACAACCTGATCAGCTTCTAATTTCTCCCTACCTGTAAGAGTGTACGTGAACTCTCCTGTAGTTGAATCTACGGTTACTTCTATTGGATCAGATGAGTCTTTGTCAACTCTACACTTATTTTTATTGCAATATTGATCTAATCCATTCTTATTAACTTTAAGGACTAATTGTACTTTTATGCCATCAAAAGGTCCATCTCCTTCTAATTTTCCCTTAATAACATTATCTACAATTGTAATTTTATTAAGGACAGTTCCTCTTGAGGTTTCGGTTACTGGTTTAACTATTAAATCGAGCGCCTCAATTTCACCTGATGTTGTGCCATCAGTATAAGTTACATTAATCTTGGCCGTCTTAGGTTGAGTAGTTCCATAAATGTTTAGTTTAACAGATTTTATATCTTTAGCTATTGCAGGATTTGCGGCCTTTACTAATCTCAAAGCTTCTTCTTGTTCTTCTGCATTGACTATATTGGCGGCTCCCGCCTGTTCAATCCAGATTTCACCGGATGGCATCTCCAGGTCATCTTTGTGCTTACGGTTTAAGCCTTTCTCAGCATTTGCGGTCACCACAGGAGATACATCTTCACCCAAAGTTTGATAGGCAGTGACGGTATCGCCTTCTGCAACAGTAAGGCCGCCAAGTAGATTTACAGTCCAGCGTGTTCCACTCCTAGGGGTAACGGAAAGATCAGCTTTAACTACACCATTCTTATCTTTTAGGGTCACATGTATAGTACCTCTTACAATCGTGTTGTTAATTCTTGCTCGTTGTACATTAGCGCCAGAAATAGTTGTGGCATCGTGATAAACAGGGTTAATGGTTGGTGTCTGTACAGCTATTTGACGGACTGGTTGATCAATAATCTCCGGCCCGATCTCTAGCCCATTACTCTGTTCCTCGTTGGATTTGATACTTGATTGTTCTTCCTTTACAGGAGGAACAATTTGCGTTTCAGATTGAGGTTTGTCTTGCAAGTTTTCGGAATATGCCATTGGTGCCCATGACATAAACATAAGCATCAAGGACATCAATACAAGCGAAAAAACTCTGATAACATTTTTATGCTTTTTTGTTTTCATAATTACCTTACCTAACTACGGTATAGCGTTGGATTTTCCTTTCTCTGACGTTTCCAATCAGCTTGATCAATCCCACATTTGAGTGTTTTTACATCTTTCATTATAAATGAATAAGTCATACAACTCCAATCATTGATAATGATACACCCGCCACATCTAAATTGTGCCCCTCCCCAATTAAATCTTGGACTCAATTTATTGATTTCAATAGGCGTAGAGGTCATTTCACATCTGCCCTTGACATCAATACAACACACTCCACATGATGCGTCATCGGGTAAATATCATGTGCGTGAATAAAGCTCAGCTCATAGCCCTGCGCAGTGAAAACAGCTAAATCACGTGCTAGAGAAGCAGGATTACACGACACATAAATAACGCTGGAAGCGCCAGAAGCAGCAATCTGTTCCACAACTTTCTTGCCCGCCCCTGCACGCGGCGGATCGAGAACAACCAAATCCGGCTGATCAAGGTTCGCATAGTTTTTCTTCACATGACGTAAAGACTGAAGCACATCGCCCGCAACCTCGGTTACGTTGCTAATATTATTACGTTTCGCGTTTTTGATTGCTGAAGAAACCGCCTGTTCAGCGCCCTCTATCGCGAGCACTTCCCTGTTCGGTACTATACGAGAAGCAAGAGGCATAGTAAACAGTCCCGAGCCGGAATACAAATCCCATATCACGCTCTTATCGTCTATCTGTGCATATTCACGCGCAAGATCAAGCACATCGTTAGCTAAAACTTGTGGAGCCATACGATGCATCTGCCAGAATCCGGAGGCAAGCACACTGTATTCCATTGCTTTGCCATCATTCAACTGCACGCGCTCACGTACGTATTCGCGACCTTCTGCCAGTTCCTGGTTAATCATAAGAGCCCAGTTGCCGGAAGCTAGAACATCTTCTTGCCCTTCGCGTGGCTCCGGGGTCGTAATACGAAGATGTGAACCTGGCTCAAAACGACGATTAAACAAATCTAGATGTTCAGTAACCTTGAGAACCTGCGCGGATGCTAAAGGCATATCGGTAACACGCACGCGATCATGCGATTCACGGCGACGCATAGACACAAACCCATTGTCATCTGTAATAAATTCAACGCGCGTACGCCAATGCAGTCCCTGAGCACCCTCGTCCTCTGGAACGCGAAGAACAGGAACATGTATGCCGTCAATCTTGCCAATGCGCTTTATCTGTTCCTCAATGCTGGCTTGTTTCCACGCTAGCTGCCCTTCCAAAGACACATGGGTGAGATCTGCTCCACCTACTCCTCCACCCCATGCCAGAGGTCCAGCAAGAGTCCATGAAGGCTCAACACGATATGGGCTAGCTTCATACACATCAGTTACTTCAGCAGTCCAAAAACGGTCTTTGCGATTATGCGGTTCATCAATACGTACACGTACTTTTTCGCCAGGCAAAGCAAAGCGCACAAAAACTACGCGACCATCAATATGTGTTATGCAACGTCCCTGATCAGCAAAACGTTCAATAACAACGTTAGCTTCGAGGCGTCCATCGCCCACGTTCTTAAGCTGTGACTCAGTGGAGCTATCAGTCATTTTTGTCTTTCTTACGAGCAGGAGCAATAATCAGCCAAGATATAAGCAACATACAAGCAAAAAGCGGCACTCCTGTAATAATACGTGCCGCTCCCAAAGCTTCAACGTTATGCATAATATACAGTGGCACTTCCACAGCTAAGCGCAAGACGAAGCCGCCAATCCATACCCACGTGGTCCGCACGTACGGCTTATATAAGCTCTGCATCGTCGATTCGCTGGTAAACTGATCAAGTATCCAACCAATACCCGGCTTTCTCAGTATGAGAGAAGCCATAAGAATCAGAACCGCAAAAGTATTAATAAAAATGCCTGGACTGTAAAAATCACGAGCTGAATTCTGTAGTGCAGCAAAAGCCACAGAAATAAACGTAACGAAGGTTCCAGAAAGAGCGCCCATAAGCGTTTGCTTTTGAACAAGACGGGCGACAATAATTGCGGTGAGCAAAACACCCACACAAATCAGTGACAAAATCAAGTTTTGAGTGAAAATGTAGCTCACGGTAAAAGCGACGAATGGCACAACCGCCTCAGCTACACCACGCCAACCTCTGATGGCTTCCCATACGGAGAAGTCATCGGAGGAATCTGCCAAAGATTTAAGACCTTTATCCTTTCCGTTTTCGCTGGTAGACATTAGCGCATCTCAGAGAAAAGCGGACCGCGACGCAACGTGTGCTGCACCTGACTTTGCTGACCATAGCCATCTGGATCTTCAGGTAATTCGAATTGGTTGTGATCGTTTTCATTCTCTGCAGCTTGGGCAGCAGCAGCTTCCATTTCCTTAACCTGTGACGGTGTAAGAGGACGGCTTAAGAAGACACGATCGCGCGGAGCCAAAGGCTCGGAACCGCGGTTCACTACTACGTCAGAAAGGAACTTATCGAGAGCTTGCTTCTCTTCTGAGCTATCGTCAGTGGCTGCTGGACCGGTAAAAATCGCGCGAACCATCCAACGAGGACCGTCAACGCCAACAATGCGAGACATTACTTCTTTGCCTTGAACGGTTACAGGCAGCAAAATTTCTTTGCCAAAGAAACCATCTGTTTCTTCTGCTTTTGCGCGATTATCGAGGAACTCTTGACGCACTTCATCCCAAATACCCATTGACTTTGGAGCAGCAAAGACCTCCATTTCCAATGAGGAATTCTTATAGGTGATTGTGGTACTCACAATATTGCCGTCAGCATTTGAAGCCTTCAAACGCAATTCAATGCCAAAGAGGAATGGCAGATACAAAGCTCCCATATTCAAGTATTCATCGTAGTCTGGGGCGTCATCATCATTGATATCCCATGGACCATGAAGTTCAATATCCTGCGCATCTTCTTGAGTGCTGTCGCTGGTCTGGTCGAGGACTTCCTCCTCGACATCCTCTGTCTTCTTCTTACTGAAGCCGAAGAATCCCATAATTATCCTTTCGCAAGCGTTACGAAACTCAAGAATACATTAGGGTACGCACCTTAAAAAATGCTGAAAGCCATGAGTCGAACATTTCTGTTCCACTCATGGCTTTGCTTTATGCGGGTTTTACACCTCGTACGTAATGGTCAAGGCCGCATGATCGGACCATCGCGTGTCGTAGGACGGCGCTTTGTCGATCCTAAAGCCGCGTGCTGTGTGCGCTAACTCAGGTGTTGCAAACTGATAGTCGATGCGCCAGCCTGTATCGTTATCGAAAGCTTTACCGCGCTGCGACCACCACGTGTACGGACCTTGAATCTCGCCCGCCAGGTCGCGCATAACGTCCACATACTCGAGCTCATCAAGCCATTTATCGATATAGACGCGCTCTTCTGGCAAGAAACCTGCTGATTTCTCGTTCGACTTTGCGTTTTTAATATCGATAGGCGTGTGCGCGATATTAAAGTCTCCGCATAGAACCGCTTGATTACCGCCAGCGGCAGCGATATCTTGCAGTTGGCGCATACGCTCGGTCATCTTCTCGAGGAAACGGAACTTCTGCTCCATTTTATCGGGATGATCCACATTACCCGCATGCACGTAAACGCTGACTACCGTTATCGTATAGCCTTCTGGAGTGCGAATATCGGATTCAATCCAACGACCCGAATCGACGTCTTCTTCCAGATCGAGCAGACCGTAACGCTGCTCCACTACTGGCAGAGCGCTCAGGAGTCCGACACCTGCGCGTCCTTTAATACGGCAGATTTCGTTCTGGCACGTGAGCGGTTCGCTCATGCTGGCGCCTTTCGGCGATTGCACATAGATACCACTGATTTCGCTAAAAATCGGGTCAATCTCGCTTTGTGGCGCACGCACTTCCTGAATAGCCCACACGTCTGGCGTGTGCTGCTCCACCCAAGAATACATATCTTTGCGCTTTGCAGCACGAACACCATTCAAATTCGATGTTGTAATCGAAATAACCATAGAGTTATTCGTCCAATCCGAGTTCGAGCTTGCCACCTGGAATAGCATCCAAAAGATCGCACGTGTACTGGGTTTGAGGGTTGTTAAACACCTCATCGGTGGAAGCATGTTCGACGAGCTTACCGTGCTGCATAACCACAACATCATCGGCAATCTGGCGAACTACTGCCAAATCGTGCGTAATAAACAGATAGGTTAAGCCGCGTTCTGCTTGCAAATCGTTGAGCAGATGCAGAACCTGATCTTGCACCAGCACATCCAATGCAGATACAGCTTCGTCGGCCACAATAACATCTGGATTTAAAGCCATAGCGCGAGCCACAGCAATACGCTGACGCTGACCGCCAGAAAGCTCGTTTGGATAACGACTCATAACCGACTGTGGCATTTCTACCATATCGAGCAACTCACGCACGCGAGCTTCACGGCTCTTAGGATTGCCAATCTTGTGAATACGCAAAGGCTCTTCGATAGAGCGGAAAATTGTATACGTTGGATCCAAGGAACCATAAGGGTTCTGGAAGACTGGCTGTACGTGGCGACGGAAGTCGAGCAACTGCTTCTTATCGAAAGAGTGAATATCTTCTCCCTCGTAAGTTACAGTACCGCTGGTTGGGTCGAGCAAATGGAGCACCATGTTCGCCACAGTAGACTTACCAGAACCGGACTCACCTACAATAGCCAAAGTGGTGCCACGCTTCACATCGAAGGACACGTCGTCTACGGCCTTAAACATTTCCTTGCGTCCTGGAACCTTAAACTCACGCACCAGATTTTTTACAGAAATAACAGTGTCGTTTACGTTTTCTGGATGCCCTGCTGCAGCCTGCTCTTCGTGTACCTCTGCACGCTTAACAGTAGATTCCATACGCTTGGAAGCCAGCGATGGAGCAGCCGATACCAAACGCTTGGTGTATGGATGCTGAGGATGCTGGAGAACTTCCAAACTTGGACCAGACTCTACAACCTGTCCCTTATACATAACCACAATATGATGAGCGCGTTCTGCAGCCAAACCCAAATCGTGGGTAATAAAAAGTACTGCAGTTCCGAGCGAATCGGTCAAATCATGTAAATGATCGAGAATCTTCTTCTGAACAGTAACGTCCAAAGCAGAAGTTGGCTCATCGGCAATAAGCAGACGAGGACGAGCAGCCAAACCCATAGCAATCAACGCACGCTGACGCATACCACCAGAATACTCATGTGGATACTGGCGAGCACGCATAGCAGCATCTGGCATACCTGCTTCGTCGAGCAAACCAGCAATACGGTCGCTCATCGTAGAACCAATAACATACTTGGTTACGATTTCGCTGGCCTTGTCTTCGCTAATGCCTGCCGTAACCATATCTTGCAGAACGAGCCAGCGGGTAATAGAACCAGGAATCCACTCCTGCTCCCACTGCTGGTACGTTTCTTCCGACACAGCAGAACCGCCTGCCGCGCGTGCTGCAGCAATCAAATCGCCGCGCTGAGCCGAACCAAGGAAGAGCTCATCATCATCGTCCTTCACAAACTGACGAGCAGACTGCTCACGCTCAGACAGCTCCAAAACATCGGTAAGAGCGATACGCTTTTCGCGCTTAATATCGACGTTATTGGCCACGAGAGCTTCTTTAATCTGACGCTCAATGCGGTGAACAGGATTCAAGTTCGACATCGGATCTTGTGGAACCAAGCCCATCTTCGAACCGCGGATAGCCTCAAACTGCTTAGGAGTGAAACCAGAAATCTCTTCACCCTCGAGCTTAATGGAGCCGGAGGTAATATGACCGGTTCCTGCGAGCAAACCCATAGCAGCCATAGCAGACGTAGACTTACCCGAACCGGATTCACCTACAATAGCTACCCACTGGCCTGGGTACACGTTAAAACTGGCGTTGCGCACAGCCTTTACGGAACCCACGGAGGTGTTGAACTCAACGTTTAAATTGCTAACCTCAAGAAGAGGGGATGGAATGTTTGTATTTTCAGTCATCGTAAATCTCCTCTACTCTACTCTGTACGGCTCTTAGGATCCAAGGCATCGCTTACAGCATCGCCCAACATGATGAAGGCGAGAGCGGTAATCGCTAATGCAGCAGATGGCCAGAACAGAACCATTGGATTGGTGCGCAGCATGGTTTGAGCGGTGGAGATATCGCCACCCCAGCTTACGCTGCTCGATGGCAAGCCAAGACCCAAGAAGCTCAAGGTTGCTTCCAGCACAATGTAGCTTGCCAGCGATGTGGTACCTACAACAAGAACTGGAGCCAAAGCGTTTGGAATAACGTGGCGGAAGAGGTTACGCACTGGAGTTGAACCCAAAGCGGTCGATGCAGTATTGAACTCAAGGTTCTTTGTTTCCAAAACGGAGCTTCGCGCAATACGAGCAATAGATACCCAACCGAACATGGCCATAACCAGAATAATCTTCCAAATAGAAGACGAGGTGGTGAACATCTGGAGTACTACGATTGCACCAAGCAAGAGCGGAATAGCGTAGAAGATATCGACGATGCGGGACAGCAGAGCATCTACCCAACCGCCGAAGTAACCTGCAATAGCGCCAATAAGACCACCAGCAAGAACCACAATAAGAGTGGTGAGAATACCAACGGACAGAGAGGTGCGCGTGCCATAGATTACACGAGCGTAAATATCGCAACCCTGACGGTCGAAGCCGAAGAAGTGACCGGGGCTTGCTGGCTCAGCCGAGTTGTCGAGCACGCAATAGTTAGGATTGAGATTCGTAAACACCTTTGGAAACAGTGCTACGAAGGCGATAAAGAGAATAAAAATTGCGGAAATAATAAACAGCGGATTCTTGCGCAGGCTACGCCATGCATCTGCCCACATGCTTGTTGCTGGGGCATCTGCATCGACGGAATCAACTGCTTTGAGTGGTGTCTCTTCCAGTGGAGCGACGTAACGTTCTTGACCTGGAAGTGGTGAATAATTCTGAGTCATTATCGTTCGTCTCCTTTAAGCGTAACGAATACGTGGGTCGAGAACAGCATAAATCATATCGACAACCAGGTTGCAGATAACGAAGATGAGCACGAGCACGGTAACAATAGATACAACGAGGTTCGATTCGCCCTGCAAAATAGCCTTGTACAAGGTGTTACCAATACCGTTGATGTTAAAGATACGCTCGGAAATCATTGCACCACCCATAAGAGCACCCAAATCTGCACCCAAATACGTAACAACTGGAATAAGGGAGTTACGCAAAATGTGGTGCACAATAACATTGCGGTTACTCAAACCCTTAGCACGAGCAGTGCGCACATAATCGAGAGTACGGTTAGACGACACTTCGCGGCGAGTTAAGCGAATAATGTAGGCCATCGATACAGAGCCGAGCACCATTGCTGGCATGAGCAAATCGATAAAGCCAGGGTTCGCACCTGCGGTTACAGGCAAGATTTCCCATTTCACACCCAAGAAGTACTGCATAAGGAAGCCAACAACGAAGGTTGGAACCGAGATGAGCAGCAAGGATACGATAAGAATTACGGAGTCGTACCACTTGCCCTTCTTTAAGCCGGAAATAATGCCGAAAATAACGCCGAAAATAGCTTCGAAGCAGAAAGCCATAAGACCCAGCTTAATGGTTACTGGGAAAGCAGAAGCAATAACATCGATAACAGGACGGCCACCGCGCAAGGTGTTACCAAAGTCCAAGGTTAAGGCGTTCTTAAGGAAGTATAAATACTGAACGATGAAGGGCTGATCAAGATGGTACTCAGCTCGAATCTGTTGAGCGATAGCCTCGTTTACTGGCTTATCGCCAAACATTGCTACAACTGGATCGCCAGGAAGTGCGAATACCAACGCGTAAATAAGCAACGTGGTACCCAGAACAACTGGAATCATTTGTAGCACACGGCGTAGAAAGTATTTCCACATATATTATCTCCTTGTGCTTTTCCCACAATCTTTCTTCATGTTTTACGTGTACTTGTGTTAATCGGTTAGACATAGTACACCGCGCAATGTGAACTGCGCGTTTCGAGATGAACGGGACGTTGTGAGACCCCTTTTACACCTCGAAGGTGCTCATCTCAGGTATATTACCCGAGATGAGCACCAATTCTTGAGTTTCGCTAATACTTAACTGAGCAAGATAACTTTCTTTTACTTACTTAGTCAAAGCGCGATAGTCTGGCATAGAGTTCCAACCAATGGTGAAGCCCTTAACGCCCTGAGCTGCTACGCCCTTGCTGTTTGCATAGCAGATCGGGATACTTGGCAGATCCTTGAGCAGCATCTCTTCTGCTTCCTGGTATACCTTGTTTGCATCTTCTACGCTTGCTGCAGCGTTAGCCTTTACGAGCAGAGCATCGAATTCAGGGTTCTTGTAGTCACCATCGTTCGAACCGTTACCGTCTGCAGCAGCAGAGCTGTACAATGGCTGCAAGTAGTTTTCTGGGGATGGGTAATCTGGCATCCAACCTGCGCGGAAGATGGACTTGAGGGAACGGTTGTTAATTTCCTGACGCAGCTGTTGGAAGGTTGCAACTGGAGTTGCTTCTGCATCGATGCCCAAAGCATTCTTAATAGAGTTTGCATATGCATCGAAGATGTCCTTGTGACCACCGTCTGCGTTGTAGCTCAAAGTGAGCTTAGTGTTGCCCCAGTCGCTAATCTTGTTAGCTTCTTCCCACAGCTTCTTAGCTTCGTTAGCATCGTACTTGAGTACTTCGTTGCCCTTAAGGTCTTCGGAGTAGCCAGGCATTGCTGGAGTTACGTAGTCTACTGCTGGAGTACCAGTGCCACCGAGAACCTTCTTTACAATTTGTTCGCGGTTAATTGCGCGAGAGATTGCTGCACGACGCAAACGACCTTCGTCGTCCATGCGGAAGTGATCCATATCGGTTGGAATGGTGAGAGTCTGAATTACAGAACCAGGCTTGTTGTATGCCTGTACGGAAGAGTCAGACTCGAAAGTAGTGGTTGCAGAGGTTGGAACGGATTCCATAACATCCAAGTTACCTGCCTGAATATCTGCATATGCAGTATCCATATCGGTGTAAATCTTGAAGTCGATTTCCTTTGCCTTACCTGGGAAGTTGCCCTTGTAATCGTCGTTCTTTACGAGATTAATGGACTGATTGTGCTCCCAAGACTTGAACTTGTATGCACCGTTACCTACTGGTTTCTGACCGAATGCCTTTGGATCCTTGTAGAAGGATTCTGGCAATGGCATAAATGCTTGGTAACCCACCTGAATTGGGAAGGTGGACGAGCTGTTCTTGAGCTCTACAGAGAAGTGAGTATCGTCGGTTACAGTCAAACCGCTCAACTGAGCATCGCTTGCAGTACCGTCTGCCTGAAGCTCGTCGTAACCCTTAATATTAGAGAACCAAGAGTTGTTCAGCATCGAGTTTGCAGCAACAGCAGCGTAGCTCCATGCCTTTGTGAAGGATTCGGCGGTTACCTTAGTACCGTCAGTAAACTTCCAGTCGCCACTAATTTCGATGTCGTACTTAGTGTTATCGTCGTTAGCCTTGATGCTCTTAGCAACTTCGTTCTTTGCGTTACCCTTAGTATCGAAACCTACGAGACCGGAAAACAGCAAATCAACGGCACGGAAACCACCGGATTCGTTGGTCATTGCTGGAATCAATGCGTTTTCTGGCTCGGAACCGAAAGCCGTAATTACAGAATCACTAGAGGCGCTGTTAGAAGAGCCACCCTTGGAGGCGCCGCATGCGCCTAATGTCATGACAGCTGCAGCAACGGCCGCGGTCATCATCATTAACTTCGACTTCTTCATGTCTATCTCTTTCTTCATCTCCGCTTATTGGCGGATATTATGCACGAAGTACACTCACACGATTACTCGTATGAACATACCGCATCAATGTATCAGAAAATTGTTTCGAATTGGATACCAAATCAAAGAAATCTGATATTTATTATTATATATTTATGCATAGTCATGTATAAAACATTGCATAAATACAGGCAAAACGAGTGTTTTTGCGAGTAAAGAAATTTATAGTTATGCACCGCAACTGTCGTTTCAGAATATGGAATACGCCTTTATGCGCGCGGAAAAGCCTGCGCATAGGTTTTTTTGAGCTTATCCATAGACACATGCGTATAACGTTGCGTCGTAGACAGCGAGGAATGGCCAAGAATCTCTTGTACCTCGCGCAGGTCCGCTCCCCCGTTGAGCATATGTGTGGCCGCACTGTGACGCAGCGCATGCGGCGCAATATCGGGCACTCCAGCAGTCTGAGCACGTTGATGCACAATCGCGCGCACAATACGCTGATCGATGCGACCACCGCGATTTCCCAAGAACACTGCTCCACTCGGCGTTTTTTTGTTCGCCACGAGAGAACGCCCCTGCTCTATCCACGCTTCTAAGGCGCGCGCCGCAGGCAGACCGAAAGGAACAACGCGCTGCTTATTTCCTTTACCCGTTACTTTTAGGAGCCGCTCACTCAGGTTGATATCTTCGAGATTAAGCCCGACCAGCTCAGACACACGAATTCCTGTGGCATACAGAAGCTCCAACATGGCCGAATCACGCAGAGTATGCGCATGAGCGACGGGATCTTCCTCTACTTCTCCCCCACTTGGCGCATCCATAAAAGCTTCTGCTTGGTCTTTGCTTAAGACTTCCGGCAGGCGTGAGGAATGCTTGGGAGTAGAGATTGATTCTGCAGGATTAGTACTGCACAAGCCGTGCGTATACGCGTAGGAAAAGAAGCCGCGCAGCGCCACGATTTTGCGCGCTACTGTTGATTTTGTGGCTCCTCGATGCATTTCGTGTGCCATCCAAGAGCGGATATGATCGCGAGTAATATCCTCGAGAGAGTTAAGTCCTCGTAAGGCGAACACACGGAAAGCTTCGGAAAGATCGCTCCGATAGGCGCGCAAAGTTGCTGGGCTTAAGCCTTTATTCGTGCGAATATAGTTGAGATATTGCTCCAACGCCTCGTCCATGCACCCTCCTTCGCGCAACTGTGTTCAGTATAATACTCACTATGGTGTCTTTAGAGTCTATACCGTTGGGTGCGCGCATTGTTGTGCGCACTGCCGATGGTACCGATAGTTTCACAGGGCGTACGCAGTTCCGTGATTTCGTGGGCCACGTTCTCGAGACACACTCTGATGCTCTCGTTTTGCAGCGCGATGCAGCGGCGAACGGTTCGCGTCCCTCTCAGATTGTGCGGATTGAAGTCAGCAAGATTGTGCGGTTAAAACCTATTCCTCCTCGCGCAAATGCGGGAAATGACGCACAGTAGCTTCAACAACATCAATATGCTCAACGCGACCGCCACGACGCGATGCTGCTACTAAATCCGAAGCCCAGGAATCGTCGCTTTCCCCACAGCGCACAGTAAAGACTCCCTCTGGAATCTTTTTGTTCAGCTTTGCCTTCACCTCGCGATACGGCTGCGCGCGCATAAAGAAGCTCGCCAAAGGCGCGCCCTTCTCGATAAGCTCTGCCGCTTCTTCAAGTCGCTGCGCCATGCCATGCAACAAAACTGCCACGTTATCGGGATTCTCGTCCACCATCGCCTGCGTACGATCAGGAGTGGTCAGAGCTACGCGCGTCATATCGCGCCACGAGCCTGCAGCCAAAGCCAACGCCACGTTCGACACAGGATTATCCACCAACTGTGCAGCCAAGGCGGTAGCCACCACATGGGGCATATGAGAAATTTGAGCCGTTGCTTTATCGTGCTCAACGGACGTGGTTACGATAAAACGGTTTTTTACGCCATCGCACACCATTTGTCCCACGTGAATAAAACGCTCACGGTCAGTATCTTTTTCTACAGTTAACGCCCACGTTGCACCATCAAATAACCGTGCATCTGCAGCGTCAAAACCTGCGAGCTCATTGCCAGCCATAGGATGCGCACCCACAAAAACCGAGCGCAAACCGTGGCGAGATACACTGTCTAATACTTCGCGCTTTACGCTGCCCACATCGGTAAGCGTTGTCTTGTGCGATAATACCGGCGCTAAACGCTGCAAAACCGAATCCATCGCCTTCAAAGGCGTGCACAAAACGAGAACATCCGGCTCAGCCGCGGCAAGCTCTTCTATACGGCGAGCGCATTCGATACCGTTTGTGCGCGCAGCCTCGTAAGGAGCGCTACGATGATTCCACGCCACAACGTCGAAACCGTTCTCGCGCAAGGCTAATGCGAGGGATCCGCCAATCAAGCCGAGTCCTGCAATACCAATCTTCACTGTCTACTCCTCCACCAACATCGGGTTGATTCCCACCTGCGGCAAATTCCATTGCGACACCGGCACATGCGTTATATCGCGCTGCTCATAGACGGCTAAAATCTTTACCCAATCACCGTGCTCTTCTATCTCGCGTAAAACGGCCTGCATATTCGCGTCCCACGGTGCCGCGTCTAAAGTAATCACAAAACTGTACGTACCGTCCACCGCCTTAATCGGGCGAGAAATAAGGCTGGTCATGTTTAAACCGTTATCGCGGAACACGTCCAACAGATTCGCTACTACGCCTGGACCAGTAAACAGCGGAATAACAGTAATAATGCTTTCGCAGGAAGCCTTCGAAGCGCAGCGCAAGCGGTTACGCTCTACAACGGCTTCGCGCGGTGCGAGAACGAGAAAATCTGTGTGTGCGCCACTATAATCCTGAACCGCGCGTTTATAGGTGTCTAAACCGTACAGCTCCCCCGAGTTTTGAGGTCCTAAAGCTATTTGATGCGGCTGCAGGTTTTCGCAGGCCGCTGTATTTGATTGCGCGGGAACTAAACGAAGCTGATTGTCCGCGATAAACTTAGTACATTGCGCTAAACCGTGCGGATGAGCGCTCACTTCAATCAGTTCTGTGTGATCTTTGCGCACGAAAGCGTCAAACTCAACATTTACGCTCAGGCGGTCGATGCCCGCAATATTATGCGCGTCGATAAGACGGTCGAGATTTTGAGCGATATAGCCTTCGACATTATTTTCCCAAGCGATAATGCCCCAGCCATCAGTGGCTTCTACATGCGACACAATTTCTCGCTCGTTCGCGCAGGCGCTCAGCTCAACGCTGTCGCCGCTCTTACTGTACCGCTGCGCTGCTGCTTGTGCTGCTTGATGCGTAAACGAACCGTGCGGACCTAAATAGTACAAGCGCATAAGCATCCTTTGTGTCTAAGGGTTTTTAGTCTTGGAAAGCCTTCGTCCATCGAGCCGGTAAAAACATAACGACCAGATGTACAACAATAATGCCATACAACCAGTAAAGCGAACAATGCTGCGACCAATAGGTAATCAGCGAGGAACCACCTAAAGCCACCACCGTACTCGTACTCGATAATGCCATTGCCCACGTAATGCCAATAGACACAGCTCCATGCGCAAAAATATGCCAAATATTGCCGCGCACTCCTGCCATAAAGCTCGACATGCCCACAGCAAGAAGGGTTAAGAACAAACCATAGGGAATATTGTAGGCAGCACCCAAACGGTATGCAAAAGTGCCTACCACAGCCACCACTATCGCAAAAGCGATAGTGGTGAGCCAAGATGTGAGGCTTTTGGGCTGGGTAGACACTTTATAATCAACCTTTACTTGTGCTTACTTCTGCTTAGACTGACGACGTTGCTGAGCATGCCACTTGTACCAAGCATCGCGGCTAAGAATAATCTTGCGCACGCGAATGGATTCAGGTGTTACTTCTACGCACTCATCATCGTTCGCAAAGTCCAAGGACTCTTCCAAGCTCATCTGAATTGGCGGAGTTAAGGTTTCGAGAACATCTGCTGTTGCAGAACGCATATTCGTCATATGCTTTTCCAGCGTAATGTTAATGTCCAAGTCGCCTGGCTTACCAGTAACGCCCACAACCTGACCCTCATATACTGGGGACTGTGGCTGCACGAAGAAGTTACCGCGAGCCTGCAACTTCTGCATAGCATATGGGCTAGCTTTACCCTGACGATCGGCAACCATAGAACCGTTCTGACGAACCACAATCTCGCCAGCCCACTCATCGTAGCCAGCAGAAATCGAGGATGCAATACCTGTTCCACGAGTGCTTGACAGCAACTGGGTTCTAAAGCCAATCAATCCGCGGCTTGGAACAGTAAACTCCATACGCACCCAACCAGAGCCGTGGTTCGTCATAGAATCCATACGTCCCTTACGCGCAGCCATCAACTGGGTTACAGCGCCCATGTACTCTTCTGGCACATCGATAGTCGAGTGCTCGAATGGCTCCATAACCTTGCCGTCAACAGTGCGCGTCACAACTTGTGGGCGACCCACAGTCAGTTCGAAGCCTTCACGACGCATCTCTTCAGCCAAAACAGCCAAAGCCAATTCACCGCGACCGCGAACTTCCCATACATCTGGACGGTCAGTATCGATAACCTGAATGGACACGTTACCAATCAGTTCCTTATCCAAACGGTCCTTGAGCATACGAGCGGTCAGCTTGTGATCCTTGCCCTCAGTACCAGCCAAAGGCGAATCGTTTGTACCGAAAGTCATGGAAATTGCTGGCTCATCCACGTGAATGAGTGGCAATGGCTGTGGATCTTGAGGATCGACGATGGTCTCGCCAATCATAATATCGTCCACACCTGCAATAGCAACGATGTCGCCAGGGCCAGCGCTTTCTGCTGGAACGCGGTCCAAGCCTTCGGTGCGCAAAATCTCGGTCAACTTAAAGTTAACAATCTTGCCATCTGTTCGTGCCAATCCATACTGCTTACCTTTAAGCAGCTCTCCGGAGTAAATACGAACCAAACCTAAACGTCCCAAATAATCTGACGCATCGATATTGGTGACGTGAGCCTGCAAAGGAGTATCTTCGTTGTAGTGAGGAGCAGGAATGTTCTTCACAATCATTTCGAAGAGAGGCTCGAGGTTATCGTTATCTGGAACGTCACCATCTGCTGGCTGGTTCACGCTGGAACGTCCTGCCTTAGCAGCGCAGTAAATAACTGGCAGATCGAGCAGAGAATCCAAATCGAGATCCACACCCTCTTCGACAACGTCCTGAGCCAAACCGAGCAGCAAATCTGTTGCTTCGGATACGACTTCGCTAATACGAGCATCTGGACGATCAGTCTTATTTATAGCCAAAATAACTGGCAGCTTAGCTTCCAAAGCCTTACGCAGCACAAAACGCGTCTGAGGCAATGGACCTTCCGAAGCGTCGACGAGCAGAACAACGCCGTCAACCATAGAAATACCGCGCTCTACCTCGCCACCGAAATCGGCGTGACCAGGAGTGTCGACTACGTTAATAACAATACCATCGCTCTCGCCCAAAGCCTGAGCTGCTGGACCATTGTAATGAATAGCGGTATTCTTCGCGAGAATAGTAATACCCTTCTCGCGCTCGATATCGCCAGAATCCATGACGCGATCTGGAACTTCTTCACGCTCAGAGAAGACGTTAGACTGCTGAAGCATTGCGTTCACCAGCGTAGTTTTACCATGATCTACGTGTGCAACAATTGCCACATTACGGATATTAGAGCGAATTGCCATTCATTACCTCTTTATTAGCTGATTGAAAAAGCTTATTGAGAGTCAAGCGCTCGTGCGCGAGACACAAACCTTTACAAGTGTACGCTTTCACGCAGACACAGCACGCGATACGGAAAAGATAGAGAGAAGATAAAAAGAAGGTGATTATTCTTGTTCAGTTTGTGCAAGAACAGATTCAGGCAAGAACGGCGCTAAACTTGGTAATTCTTCTAAAGATTGAATGCCCATTTTGTCGAGAAAAAGACCGGTTGTTACGAGCAGGGCTGCATGACTTTGTTCATCGCTTCCCTGCTCTCGGATAAGACCGTGCACAGTTAGAGAACGAATAACACCGTCTGAGCTTACACCACGAATACCACTGACTTGAGCGCGCGTCATCGGCTGTTTATAGGCAATAATAGCGAGGGTTTCTAAGGCTGCTTGAGATAGACGTGCTGTTTGACCATCAGCAATAAAATGAGCCACGACTTGCTCAAATTCTTGGGCATTGACTAACTGCCAGCCTTGTAGATTATGATGCAATTCGAAACCGCGGTTTTGCTGTGTATATTCCTGTGCTAAGTACTCGAAGCACTCCTCGATAGCAGTAGCAATATCATTATCCGTTCCGCTAATAAAACCTGCATCACGCATAATATTTACAAGTTCTGCGGATTCTAACGGATGATCAGTAACCATAAGCACTGCTTCTAGGGCACTATGCAGTTCTGAGCGCTCTGCGCTGGCGGTATGAAGTGCGGTAGAGGTATCGGTACTCATGCAAAATCTCCTTCAGAAATCGCCACCACATCCACTGTTTCGGCCGTATCCATCTCGTTAAGCCAACGAACATGCAAATCATCAAAAGGTTGTGCCTGTTTGAGCTGCACAACTCCCTGCTTAAAGAAAGCCAAAATAGCAAGAAAACGAGCCACTACTTCAATCTTTTCCTTTGCATCACTAATCAGTTCAGCAAAAGTAACATCTGCTCTATCTCCTGCTAAACGCAAACGTTCACGTACAATACCTGCTTGCATCCGCAAATCAACCAGAGGAACGTGTAGCTGGGACACAGATACCTCACTCGCAGGAGCATCGGCAACAACATGAGCTGCTAAACGGGCTAAATCATCAAGAGACAACGTCATCTCTACTTCTGGTATAAGCTGTGCCAAAGCCTGAGTCAACGTTCCCGGATGAGCGAAGCGTCCTGAATGAGCGGCAAAACTGCGACGGAACTCCTCGCCTGCTGTTTTGAAGGCGCGATACTGTAACAGACGAGCGAACAGCAAATCGCGTTGCTGCAAGGCTTCAAGGTGTGCTTCAAAATCTTCATCCGCTTGCTCACGAGGTATAAGCTGCGCGGATTTCGCTTCAATCAAAATCGATGCAACATCGATAAATGAGCTGACTTGGTCAGCATTATCGCGCATATCCAGCTGTTTAATGTAGGCTACGAATTCCTCAGTAACAGCAGATAATGAGATCTGAGTAAGCTCTAACTGCCTTTGGCTGACGAGACTGAGAAGTACGTCAAAAAGACCTTGATATTCCTCAAGATCGACGTGAAAACTTTCAGCCACCGCTTACCTTACCTACGCACAGCCTGAAAACTAGGCAACAATTCCTTGAGCCACAATTTCGCGAGCTACTTCACGATATTCCTTCGCTGTAGCATGCTGAGGAGAAAACATGGTTATTGGTTTTGCTGCCACCGATGCGTCAGCAATTTTAATAGAACGCGAAATAACTGTGTGGAAAACCTTACCTGGGAAGGCATCATAAATTCGCTGGACTACCTCTTCAGCGTGCAAAGTGCGCGTATACATGGTCATTAAAACGCCGTAAACTTCCAGTTGAGGATTAATACGGCTTTTTACTTTTTCTATGGAATCCATCAGCAAGGCTACACCACGTAAGGCGAAGAACTCTGCAGCTACAGGAATAATGACTCCGTCTGCGGCTGTGAGAGCGTTAACAGTAAGTAAACCTAATGATGGTTGGCAGTCAATTAAAATCAGATCGTATTCGTTACGCACCTGGCGTAGAACAGATGCCAACACCTGTTCACGACCTACTTCAGTGACGAGCTGAACTTCGGCAGCAGACAAATCGATATTTGCTGGAATAACATCCAAATCTGGAAAACGGGTGTGTTGAATAACGTCATGCACATCCATGCTCGAGTTAAACATAGCCGTATAAATAGTATTAGGCACTTTGTTTGCGTTCACACCTAATGCAACTGATGCCGCACCCTGTGGATCGAAATCCACAACAAGAACTCGCCTACCATACTGACTAAGCGCACCAGCAATGTTGACACTACTGGTTGTTTTACCCACTCCACCTTTTTGATTGCACATAGCAATAATTCGAGCAGGACCGTGTTGTTCCAGTGTTTTCGGTGCGGGGAAAGTTTCGTACTCTCGACCCAAAAGATCTGTTGGCATGTTATTAGATTAGCACGTCTAGGCGAAAGCTCTTGTGGTTGTTACTGTGATTGTCTCAGATATGTTAATAACACTACATTTTATTGAATATAGCGAGAAAAAGCTCGCTCAGTAAAGGGCACATGAAGCATGAGCATACTTCCGTACCCAAAAACAATCACGAGAAAGAGTACAGGAGAAAGATACATAACAGTTCCCACAATAATAAAAATAAAAGCAACGTCAATAATAATCAAAAGTGCAGTAAAAAGCGGATTGCTCAATGCAAAAACAAAAGCGTTAAGCCATGTGCGCGCAACCGTATTATCAAAACGGGCTTGAACAGCAAAAGTCCATTCAAAACCAAGAACCCACATAATACTGAGGAAAATCTCTATTACCATAGCCCAAGGTTCATGCAAAAAAGCCCACATACCAAACAAAGTAATGCCAGTGAGTAAATATGGTAACCATAATAGTGTTGCTTTACCGAGGTTGGATTTGTATGACGCCCAGTAAGTGCGCACCACCGAGTTTCCCTCTCCTTGCAGCATTTTGCGCGCAGTTTCGTTACCTGCAGCTAAGGCAGCTCCTATGGTAACAAGCGGAACTGAAGTCAGTAACATAAGCAGATTAATAAGAATACCGTCTGTAGTATTATTCCATGCTTCCATAAACTTGGAATCTGGCGATAACCAATTCATTGCCTATCTCCTCTGCTTCTAATACTTCTAGTTCTGGGATTTCTGGTTCTTAGCTCACTGCTCTTGTAACTGTACTTCGTTATGCATTGCCCTATATGTTCAGGAGCGTAAGGATAGCTCTCCCTACGCTCCTGAGCGTGATGCAATAATCTAGTTTATCCCTTAACTGCACCTGCCATAACACCGCTAACAATGTACTTCTGGCAAGCGAGGTAGAAGATAATAATTGGAATAATCGCCAAAACGAGGCATGCCATCATTGAGCCCATATCAATCGAGCCGTAGCCTCCCTTGAGATACTGTACTGCTACCGAAATAGTCTTGTATTTTTCAATATCCAAGGTCAAGTATGGCAAGAGGTAGTCATTCCAAATCCACATAGCTTCCAAAATTGCTACAGAGATAATCGATGGCTTCATAATTGGCACAACAATCTGGAAGAATGTGCGTGGCACTGATGCTCCGTCAATCATTGCTGATTCTTCCAAGGACTTTGGAATACCCTTAATAACACCAGTGAAGATGAATACCGCGAGACCAGCTCCGAAACCCAAGTAGATGAACCACAAACCCCAAGGAGTGTTCAGCTTAAGCATATCGACAAACTTCGAAAGAGTAAACATCACCATTTGGAATGGCACAATCATATTGAACAGGAACAGGGTGTAGAGCAGTTTAGCTACCCAATTGTCTACGCGCACAATCCACCATGCGCACATGGAGGTGCACAGAAGAATCAGCGTAACCGCTCCCACTGTAATAAAGAAGGTCCATCCAAACGAGGTGAAGAGGTTCGTGGTTTCAATACCGCGCGTATAGTTCTCAAGCCCCACAAAGGATTTACTCGTAGGGAGAGAGAAAGCGTTTTCGGAAATATATGCCTTCTGCTTGAAGGAGTTGATGAATACCAGAACAATAGGGAAAATCCACAATAAGCTGAGAACAGCGAAGAATGCAGACCAGAATCCACTGTGCTTGACCGTATTATTGCTATTCATTATGCCTGCACCTCCTTGCTTGTGGTGAGTCTGTTTTGGATCAAGGCAATAACTGCAACCAAGATAAAGAAGAGAACCGCTTTAGCTTGGCCTACACCTTCCCAACCCATACGTCCATAGAAGGTGCGGGTAATATTCATTGCCAAGCCTTCAGACATATTACTTGGAGCGCCGTTAGTCAATGCTAAGTTCTGATCATAAAGCTTAAAGCCGTTGGTTACTGTTAAGAAGGAGCACACAGTAATCGATGGCATCATCAAAGGAATAATAATACGGAACATTGTTTGCATTCCTGTTGCACCATCTACTGCTGCAGCTTCAATAACATCGGATGATAAGGATTGCAAACCAGCGATATAAATAATCATCATATAACCAATTTGCTGCCAACTAACCACCAGCACCAAACCCCAGAAACCGTACACACCTGAGTAGGTTAATGCGCGACCCCAGTGAGCAAGAATACCGTTGAGTAAGAGCAACCAAATATAACCGAGCACAATACCGCCGATAAGGTTTGGCATAAACAGTGCGGAACGGTATAACGATGAACCCTTGATTGCTCGAGTAAGCATATAAGCGATAGCAAAAGCAATAACATTAATAGCAATGGTAGTAACTACTGTAAAGGCTGCAGAGAATCCGAGAGCGTGAAGGAATTCTTTATCTGCTAAAGCTTTCGCGTAGTTTTTGAAGCCTACAAACTCACCATCAGTTACTGTTGTAAATTCACACAAGCTTAAGTACACACCCATAATGAATGGCACAATAAAGCCAACAATAAAGGCCAGGAATGTGGGAAGCGCAAACAAGCCCCACCACTTTCTGACTGCTTTTCCGACCATATCTACTGCCATATGGCTCTCCTCCTTCGAAATACTGCCCTGCCTCTATGCATTAGTATTGTGCACCGCTCGCACTCCGCTGTGGTCAAGCATGGCAGATTTAAACAGTAAAACTATAATAGACATCGTTTGCATAGAATGTCAAATTTATTGCAATATGTCGCGCAAGATATTTTAAACAAAATTGCGTATGAATGCAAGAAGCATATACAATTGACTTTGTAATTTTCGCTATATTTCGGCGTTTATGACGTATAATAAAAGAAATAACATGCACATAGACTGTGCACATTCTTAATTGATAGATTATTGCAAACGTTTGTAGTCGCGTTGGGGTGCGTTCGCATTCACTGTGCAATATGCTACTTTTAGTACGGAGGTTAGAAGCATGGAACACACTATTCAGGATGTAGCAGAGGCTGCAGGCGTATCCACGTCCACCGTTTCTCGCGCGTTCACTAGACCGGATTTAGTATCGGCAAAAACCCGTGACCGCATTCTTGCCATTGCTGCACAGATGCATTTTTCTCTATCGCGTTCAGCAGCAGCTTTGAAATCCGGGAAGTCATTACGCATTGCGCTGCTGATGAGCGGCAAAATGAATTTATGGTTCATTTCTTCGGTTTTTGAGGGACTTAACGAGATTTTTCATGAAGCCGGCTATGACGTTTCTGTGTTCCAGATTGGTAGCATTGATGAGCGCAAAGAGTTTTTCCAAACTCTGCCTGTGCGACGCAATGCGGATGCTGTTATTGTTTCATCTTTCAGTATTGACCGCGACGAGGTAGAACAGCTCAATTCCATCGGGGTTCCTATTATTGGTATTAATGCCGACAACTCTGAGGAGCTCGGTTTCACCGCCGCTATTAACATTGATGATATTCATGGATCTGAGATTGCTGCTCGGCATTTGATTCAACTAGGACACAAAGAGATTGTGTATGTGAATACACATCGTGAAGTTTCTTTGCACTTCTCTGTGCAAAATCGTATCGATTCGTTTATGAACTATTGCAAAGATCACGGAGTACGCATTCGCAGTATTGCATGCGAGATTAGTGAGAATGGGCAATACAATATTAGTGATGTGGCTTCTCAAGTTCTTGCTATGGATCCGCTGCCAACAGCTATTGCATGTCAGGAAGACGGTATTGCCATCCCTCTGCAATTCTTACTCGAACGTAGTGGCATTCACATTCCGCATGACGTGTCGATTGTGGGATTTGATGATGGTTCGTATAGCGCAGATTTGGGATTAACAACAATTCGCCAGAACCCAGTGGATATGGCTCGCAAGGCTGCACGCATGGCATTAGAGCTGATTGACAGCAAAGAGATTGACGAGACTTTTGTAGTAGAAAAGGCTGAGCTTATTGTGCGCTCCTCTACTTCCCGACCTCGCGCGTAATTACACATTTTAGCGCTCATACAGATAGCCCGTCTGCAGTATTGTGCGGACGGGCTTTGCTTTAGATAATCAGTTCGTAGACTTACGCGAAAGCGGTTCTTTGGATTTTAGGAGGGCTTTGAATTTCGTGGGATTTGATTGGGGTTGGCTTATTCCATTTGGTTATTATCGCGGTGCGTAGGAACTTGAGTGATGCGTGAAGCATGACTTGGTATAGCGTTCCATGATTTACGCATGGGCGAGGGCTGAGAGAGTTTTTCGAGCGCACACATTGTCAGCGCACCGCGCTCACAACCTCCACGCACCTGCTCTCCCAAAAAACAAAGAACCTTTAATGCAGTTTCTAATGCTCAGACGCAGAGGTTGAATAATTACCAAAGCCCGCAAAGTCTCCCTCACCAATAAAAAAATCCTGAGCCCCCTCCCAAAAAGGAGACTCAGGATTTAACAGAGAGCTAGTTACTTCTCACAACATTTAGTGCGAAGCATCGTATTCAGTCTTCCAACCATCAACGAATGCTGTCTTCACAGCATCCCAGTTCCCGGTGCCCTGTGCATATTCAAGCATTGCGCTACCGAGGTTGTTCTTCCATGTTTCGGAAGGCATGAAGGTGAAGTTCCACGAAACTGGCTTCTTGCCAGAGCTAGCATCTTCTACTGCAATCTTGACCAATGGGTTGTCTGGAGTGGAGTCAGCGAAGGTCTTGAATGGAACAGTGAAGCCCATGTCTTCAGTCATCGACTTCTTACCTTCGTCAGAGCTAATAACCCACTTGAGGAAGTCTTCAGTAGCCTTCTTATCCTTATCGGATGCCTTGTCGTTAATGCACCAGTAGTTTTCGGAACCAGTGGTCAGACCCTGGTTTTCTTCACCGTCAACACCGATGTAGATTGGCATCATGCCGAGGGAGTCAGCACTCATGCCCGCCTTCTTTAGATCGGACCATGCCCATGTACCATTCTGGTAGAAAGCAGCCTTTCCGAGAGCGAACTCAGAGTTTGCGTCGTCACCAGTCTTGGAGCTCAGCTGAGTCTTTGGAGTGGTGGAATCGGTAATGTACAGATCGAAGATGTTCTTGAAGTTCTTCAGATATGTACCCTTTACTGTTGCAGGCTGCTCGGTTACCTTATCCTTCTGGAATTCGTAGTACAGAGGCAGGTTAGCCAAGTGAGTCTTAAAGCGCCAGTCAGAGCTGGAATCGAAACCTGCAGAGGTGAAGGCACCGTCTACGCCGAGTTCATCCTTGTGCTTTTGAATACCGTCAGCAACTTCCTTGAGCTTGTCGAAGCTATTGATTTCTTCTGCGGACTTCACTGCTGCATCCGACAAAGCGAAGTACTTGTTCAAGATGTCCTTGTTGTAGATGATGCCGTAGGTCTCAGTTACGTAAGGAACACCAACAACCTTATCACCATCCTTTAATGCAGTGTCCTTATCGACAAGCTGATCGTACAAGTAAGTCTTGGACAGGTCTGCAGTGTACTTCTTCCAGTTCTGGTAGCCTACTGGGCCGTTTACCTGGAACAAAGTTGGAGCTTCGCTCTTTGCAATTTCGGACTTCAAAGTCTGTTCGTATGTACCAGAAGCTGCGTTCTGAACCTTTACCTGAACGCCAGTCTCCTTGGTATAGTCCTTAGCAAGCTGCTTCCACTGGTCTGCATTTTCTGGCTTGAAGTTAAGGAAGTACACCTTACCCTTGCCATTATCGGAAGCACTCGAATTACCACATGCTGCCAATGCTCCCAAAGACATTGCTGCCACTGCAGTTACTGCTACTGTTGACTTCAATACTCGATTCATCATCGAATCCTCCTCCCGATATGCGTGCCACATATCGAATATCTTTCCGTCATCATCTTCTGCGATGAACACCGTAAAACGGATAACACCATTATGCACTACATTTTTTTATTTTGCAAACGTTGTCAGAAACGTGTTGCAAAAACTTTGTATTTTCGTATCTATGTCACCCGTTCTACTTAAAACAGCATAAATAATGCGGTCTCCAACCATCAGGTCACAAGACCGCATATGCAATCGTTCGCTAAATACTTGCTCTTATAGTAATCCTAGCGCAATCATCATCAGCAAACTCGATATAGTAATACCAATCCAACATACAGCGCCCAAAAGCAGTGGTTTTCCGCCAGTCTTAATCAGATGAACTAGATCGCTGTTCAAGCCAATCGCAGCCATCGCCATAATCACAAAGAACTTAGACAGCTCTTTGAGCAGGTTAAATGATTCAGGAGCAACACCCATGAATCCTGCAAGAGTGGTGATAAGAGATGCTACAATAAACCAGAGAATAAACTGTGGGAAGGCGCGCTTTAAGGAAAAAGTAGACTTCGATTCACTCCCCTCTTGCGCAGCTTGTTTGCGTTGCACGAGAATAGCCAAAACTAAGGTGATAGGAATAATGGCTAGAGTACGAGTGAGCTTCACGGTGACAGCTTTATCTAAAGTCGCAGATCCCAAGCGCCACATAGTGTCCCACGTAGCCGCTGCAGCTGTAACAGACGAAGTATCGTTGACTGCCGTTCCAGAGAAAATACCGAAAACCTCTCCCGAGGTCGTACTCATACCGCACGCCATACCCAGCAGCGGGAAGAGCAAAGCAGCAATAACGTTAAAAAGAAAAATAACAGAAATTGATTGTGCTACTTCTTCATCACGCGCTTTAATAACGGGAGCTGTGGCGGCAATTGCCGAACCTCCGCAAATAGAGGAGCCGACACCAATCAAAATGGCTGTATTAGAGGTCATTCGTAGCGCTTTACTCATCAGCCATGCCAAAACGAGAGCAACCGTAATCGTTACTACAATAATAGGCAAAGACTGCCATCCAGTTTGAGCAACAACAGCAAGATTTAATCCAAAACCAAGAAGAGCTACCGCTGTTTGCAGAACGTATTTCGAGGTAAAACTAATACCGGATGCTGCAGCGCCCTTCTTTTTCCATGCTAAAGCAATAAGCATTCCGAGCAATATTGCAAAAATAGGTCCGCCAATTTCTGGCAGAAACTTGCCTAAAACCCACGCAGCAAGACCAATCACCAAACTTATCGCCATACCTGGCGCTAGATTTACACATTTTTTCACAAAAGTATTCATATCTACCAGTAACTTTCTCTCATCTCTTACTTTCCATCATACTATTTTCGTGGGATATGCGAGCAGATAAGTGATATGAATAAAGTTTTGCAGACAACTTTGCAGAACTTTAGCGCGCTCGAGGATGCGATAAAATATAGCTTTCTATAAGTGTTTGCGGGGAAACATGCGTATAGATTTGCGTTGTGGTAACCGATGCGTGACCTAGTAATTCCTGTACTGTACGCACGTCTGCTCCCCCCTGAACAAGATGCGTAGCACACGAATGACGCAGCGTATGCGGATGAATATCTTTATGTACCTGAGCTAGAGCTGCATACTGTTTAACGATTTCCCACACGCTTTGACGGGATAACCTTTTACCTCGTTTATTGAGAAAAACTGCGCGCTGCTCTATGCCTGTTTTAGATTTCAGCGCTAACTGTTCACGCCCAGTTGCAAGATACTCGCTGAGCGCTTCACAAGCATATGATCCTAGCGGTACGAGGCGTTGTTTATCACCTTTTCCGAGTAAACGAGCCACACGATCGTTAAGATCGAGATTAGTTAAATCTAAACCAACAGTTTCGGTAACACGTGCAGCTGAGGCGTACATAAACTCCAAAAGTGCGCGGTCACGGATACTAACCGGATCGCCCGTTTGCGCTGACTGAGCTGCAACGTCGATTATGCGAGATACTTCATCGATAGTGAGAACGTTCGGCAAGGAACTGCCTACTTTTGGCGCTTTTACTCCTTGAGAAACATCTGCAGGAACAATACCTTCTGCGCTGAGGAACTTATGAAATTCATGGATAGAGGCTAAAGATCGCGCAATACTTCGAGCGCTCATGCCACTGAGAGAGGTGATAAATTGCTCTATATCCTCACGGTGAATTTCTTCCGCTTTTTCGATGCCTCGCGATGTAAGCCACGTTATATATTTATTGAGATCTGATTGATAGGCGCTAACTGTTGCGGGCGATAAACCGCGTTCCACGCCAATATGAACGCTAAATTGTTCGATCTGCTGCTCAAAACTCATATGTGCTACTCTACACGGAACCTCCGCGCAGAAAACTGTG
This sequence comes from Alloscardovia sp. HMSC034E08, assembly GCF_001813415.1. Classification (NCBI taxonomy): domain Bacteria; kingdom Bacillati; phylum Actinomycetota; class Actinomycetes; order Bifidobacteriales; family Bifidobacteriaceae; genus Alloscardovia; species Alloscardovia sp. HMSC034E08. The sequence goes on from NZ_KV812468.1 coordinate 959,179, forward strand.
CGGAGGTTCCGTTTACTTACAGGTTAAGCCAAGTAATTCTTGAGTGCTACTTAAGCCTCAACTGGAGCGTTCACATCAGCTGGAAGAGCTGCCTTTGCCTGCTCCACAATTGCCTTGAAGGTTTCTGCATCGCTTACAGCGAGCTCCGCCAATGCACGGCGATCGAGTTCGATGCCTGCAAGGCGAAGGCCCTGGATGAAGCGGTTGTATGTAATGCCTTCAGCACGAACTGCAACATTAATACGGGTAATCCACAGCTTGCGGAAGTCACCCTTGCGAGCCTTACGGTCGCGGAAGTTGTAGTTAAATGAGTGAAGGAGCTGTTCCTTTGCCTTGCGGTAAAGGCGAGAACGCTGACCGCGATAACCGCTAGCGCGTTCGAGAACAACACGACGCTTCTTGTGAGCATTAACTGCGCGCTTTACACGTGCCATAGTATTTCCTCTGCTTTCTAAAAAATCCTAATCCAGCACGCGCTTACTTAGCGATCATGCTCTTGAGCTTCTTGCTCTGTGCTGGTGCGAGTACCTGGTCTGCCTTCAAAGCACGACGCTTACGTGCGCTCTTGTGCTCCAAGTTGTGGCGCATTGCAGAACCTGCCTGCATGAGCTTACCGGAACCAGTCACGCGGATTCGCTTAGATGCAGCGGAGTTACTTTTCATCTTAGGCATTGCTGCCCTCCTTGCTTGTCGTCTTCTGGGAAGAAGTCTTGTTCGCAGTTGCGTCTGCCAGCTTGCTTTCTGCTTCAGCCACAGCTTGTGTCTGAGCTTCACGCTTCGCGTTCAGACGAGCGGCTTGACGTGCTTGACGCTCTGCACGAGACTCTGCACCACGTCGGCGCTGCTCAGACTGAGTCTGAACTTTCTTGCCCTTTGGTGCGAGCACCATGATAATGTTGCGACCATCCTGACGAGGACGTGATTCAATGGAGCCAGACTCCTGAACTTCGTCAGCCAAACGCTGTAGAAGTTCCACGCCTCCAACTGGACGAGACTGCTCACGTCCACGAAGCATAATAGTGACTTTCACTTTGTCGCCACCATTAAGGAATCGCTCAACGTGACCCTTCTTCACTTCAAAATCATGATCGTCAATCTTAAGGCGGAAACGAATCTCCTTAACCTCAGCAGTGCTTTGGTTGCGGCGTGCTTCGCGAGCCTTAATCTTTTCGTTGTACTTGTACTTACCATAGTCGATGAGTTTAGCCACCGGTGGCTTTGCATTAGGTGCAACTTCAACCAAATCCAAATTTGCTTCGCGAGCAAGATTGAGAGCGACTGAAGTGGCAACAACGCCCACCTGTTCACCCTTAGGTCCAATCAGGCGCAGCTGTGGTGTGCGAATTTCATCGTTAATACGCGGTTCAGTGATGATGTCTCCATTCGTAAAACTATGCGTGGGTACATCCCAGAGACCTGTGTCTACCTGCATACAGATGCGGCATATAAATTCTTGTAAAGAATCCGATGCTCTTAGTAGCACCTGCGTGCAGTGCGACCTAAGTCTGAACCCGAAGTCACAAAAAACTTCCAGGTGGGAAATTCCACTTTCTTGATTTCTCAAGCCTTGACAATATTACCATAAGCCTAGACAAAAGCAGATGCTCCTGCCCTCTCGCGCTTAGCAAGACAACAGGAGCATCGTGGAGCTGTTACTTCTTAGGCTCATCCTTCTTTGGTTTCTTCTTTAAACCAAGGGCTTGCATGGCCTCTTTCGTGTATTTCTTAGCTTCCTCACGATAATGGTGTGGGTGATCCAGATTCTCCTGCTCAACGTAGTGGTTATGAGCCCAGTGCTCGTTGTGGGCGTGTGAACCATGGAAGTGATCTGGATACACAGATTGCGTACCACCGAATGGTCGAGGAGTTTTTGCTGCCTTAATCTGGTTACGGTTTGTTGCATCCATAACTGCGATTGGAGGCACAACTTCTTCTTCCACAGCACCCGAGGTGTGGTTAGCCATCCAGTGAGGCAAGGCTTCTGCAATACGCGATACGATCCAGCACACAATAAAGTAGACAACGGCTGCAACAGTCAGCGTCTGCAAAATATTGAAGTACATGGAGCCAAGTCGGCGAGATTCCTGCAACAAATCGGTGTACAGAATAATCGAACCTAAAGCGGTATCCTTTAAAGCAACCACAAGCTGTGTAACCGTTGCTGGCAACATAGCGTAAATAGCCTGAGGCACTTCAATGCTCATAAGCGCCTGAGTGCGTGTTAAGCCCAAAGCCAAAGATGCTTCGCGCTGGCCTCCTGGCAGATTTCCTACACCCGAGCGTACAAGCTCTGCGATAACGGAACCGTTATACAAAATCAAAGCGAGCACAACCGAGTAATAGGACGAGTGCTTAATGCCGATGCCGGCGAACCAACGCCAGAAGAAGACCATCATAATAAGCACTGGAACTGCACGGCAGAACTCAACGATCAGGCCGGCGATGGAGCGCAAAATAACGTTTGGTAACAAACGCAGCACACCAAAGAACAAGCCAAAAATAAGCGAGCCAATAATACCGGTAACCGAAGCGCCCAAAGTAAGGCCCAAACCTGGCAGATAGAAATCCGTCCATGCTTCGAGTTCCAAAGCTGGCTGCCACAGCTGCCAGGACAGCTGGTTTTCGCCCTGAGGAGGGTTATGCAGTCGCATCAAAATGGAGACGACGAACAGTGCAATAAGAACAATAGCCACCCAGTTGAGGATACGAATACGGCGACGACCGCGTGGACCTGGCTCGTCGAAAAGCAGTTTTGTAGAAGTATCTTGATTTTTCATCGACGCACCGCCAATCTGTTAGACAAATATGTGGTGAGCAAACCAATAGGAATAATCAAAATGAGATAGCCAATCGCAAAAATAAGGAAGATAGCAATAATATGCTGCGAATGGAACTCAATCATACTGCTCATTAAACTCGATGTTTCTGTAGCTACAGACGCTGCAGCCGCTACAGTCGAGTTCTTAAGCAAAGCAATCAAAGTATTTCCTAAAGGCGCCACGGAACCGCGGATAGCCTGAGGTAAAATAATCTGCGTTGCAGACTGCATAAAGGTGAGACCGAGTGCACGCGATGCTTCTGCCTGACCAACCGGCACAGTATTAATACCGCTGCGCAAAGATTCGCACACGAATGCAGCCGTATACACACCCAAACCAACCACAGACAACCAGAAGAAGTTAATAGCGAAGGTGTCGGAGAAGCACACTTTGAGCTGACCGAACACACCCAAAACCATAAACACCATAATGATGGTCAGCGGCATATTCTTAAAGAATTCCGTGTATCCTGCTGCAAAACCGCGCAAGGACGAGATTGGGCTAATGCGCATCATAATGAGCAAAACACCCAAAATTGTGGCGATAACAGCCGACCAGAAGGTGAGCGTAATATTCACCCAGAAAGCGCCGACGACATCGTATTCAGTGAACAGATTAAGAATGTCGTTCATTACTTTCCCTCCCCCTCGGTTGCTTTTGGTGGATTATATTCCTTATCTGGAGAGAAACCAGTGCCACGGGTGTTATCTTCAATAGCTTTCTGCCATGCACCCGAGCTAACCATTTCTTTAATAGCAGCGTTAATTTGCTGAGCTAAACCAGTATTGCCTTTGTGAATACCTACGCCATAATATTCCTGAGTAAATGGCGCGTTCACGAGCTTTAAGCGACCGCGGGAGTTGGCAGCCAAACCAGCCAAAATAATATTATCGGTGGTTACGGCGTCTACAATGCCCGAGAACAAAGCAGTTGCACACTCAGCGTAGCCAGGCTGTTCCATAAGCTGAACCTTATCGGAATACTTTTCCTTAATAACGACAGCCGAGGTAGAACCGGTTACCGAGCACAAACGCTTACCGTTTAAATCATTTGGTCCCTTAATGGTGGTGTTGTCGGAACGCACGAGCAAATCCTGACCTGCGACCAAATATGGACCTGCAAAATCAACGGTTTTCTTACGGTCGTCGGTAATGGAATACGAAGCCAAAATCATGTCGACATCATTATTTTGCAGCATAGCTTCGCGCTGCTTCGATGGGGCTTCTTTCCATTCAATCTGATAATCTTCGTAGCCCATGTAGTTGGCAATATAGCGCGCTACAGACACATCGAAACCTGTGTAGGTGCCACCCTTCTTAAAGCCCACACCTGGCTGATCGAATTTAATACCAATAGTAATTTTGCGGTCATCGCTGCTGGAGGACGTTGAGCACGCAGCCAGCGACGCCACGCTAACAACGGTTAAAGCCGTTGCCAGAGCTTTATGAATAAACTTCTTCATAACTCCTGCCCCGCTTTAGTGCTTAAGAATCTTAGACAGGAAGTCCTTTGCACGATCTGTTTGAGGGTTTTCGAAGAACTCTTCAGGCGTGCCTGCTTCCAAAATCTTGCCGTCTGCCATAAAGACAATATTGTCGGCAACCTTGCGAGCGAAGCCCATTTCGTGGGTTACGCAAATCATGGTCATACCTTCGTGTGCCAGCTCGGTCATAGTGTCGAGAACTTCGTTCACCATTTCTGGATCGAGTGCCGAGGTTGGCTCATCGAAAAGCATAACCTTAGGATGCATAGCCAAAGCGCGAGCAATAGCTACACGCTGCTGCTGACCACCGGAAAGCTGTGCAGGCATTTTTGCTGCCTGGGAATCTACGCCTACGCGAGCGAGCAACTCCATAGCTTCATCTTCAGCTTCTTGCTTAGCAATATGACGCACCTTCATAGGAGCCAAAGCGACGTTCTGCAAAATCGTCTTGTTTGCAAACAGGTTGAACTGCTGGAATACCATACCCACTTCTGCACGCAGGTTCGCCAAATCTCTGCCTTCTTCTGGAAGAGGTTCACCATCAATACGAATAACACCTGAGTCGATGGTTTCCAAGCGGTTAATAGTGCGACACATAGTTGATTTACCAGAACCAGATGGTCCCAAAACCACCATTACTTGACCCTTGCCTACCTTAAGATTGATATTCTTAAGTACATGCAAATCGCCGTAATGCTTCTCTACATGGCTGAGTTCAACAAGTGGATTTTCAATATTCTCGCCAACATGAACGCTTTTGGCAGCCATATATCCTCCTTAATTCTTCTTTATCTCAACATGTAAAACGCTATTTTATACACGGGCTGTTATCTTACAAGAATTTTTATGTAACGATTATGTTACCTAGCTCATCTGCTATTGCACACGATGAGTACGCATCCGTCCTGTTCTACAACGCCGAACAGCGCATTTTTACTCACGAAAGCCGCTGTTACGCACGTTGCGCGCGAACGTACATGCGCGGCTGTGAAAAATCACCAGAATCAATGTCCAAAAACAGCTGCTAGGCATAACACGTACCTATCCGTCATACCAAGCAGCAAAAAAGAAAGTAAAAAAGCACGCGAAGAAAGCAGAAAAAGCGCTATGTACTATCTCGCGCTATCTTTTACTATCCTGCGCTATCTCAGCAATCAGTTCTCGCCCTGAAGCACGAGCTCAATCAAATCGCCATATCCTTTTTCTTCCAAATCCTCAAGCGGAATAAACTCCAAGGAAGCGGAGTTCATGCAGTAACGCAGCCCTCCCATATCCTGCGGACCGTCAGTAAAAACGTGTCCCAAATGAATGTCTGAATCTTTTGCACGCACTTCTATGTGCGAACGACCAAAGAGCGAGTAATCAGCAACTTCAACAAGATCATCGTTATTAATTGGCTTACTAAACGACGGCCAGCCACAACCGGAATCAAACTTTGTTGACGACACAAACAGCGGTTTGCGCGAAACAATATCAACATAAATTCCCGGTTCAAAAGTGCGGTCATAAGCATTCGCAAAAGGTCGCTCAGTGTCTGCATTTTGCGTAACTGCATAACTCAAATTGCTTAGCTGCCAAATGCGCTCAATATATTTCTGTCGCTGAGGAACACGCAACATGGCTTGCACAGAAATATGACAGTATCCTTGAGGATTCTTGTCAAGATAATCTTGATGATAGTCTTCAGCAGCATAAAAGTTCTGCAGAGGAACAACCTCAACTGCGCATTCCTTGCCGGAGAGCTGCTCCCGAGCTTCTAACTGAGCGATAGCGGTGCGAAAAACGTCTTTCTGCTCTTGCTGCTGTTCATCGCTACCATACAGATACAAGCCTGAATGATATTGAGCACCAACATCATTCCCTTGACGGTTTACACTCCATGGATCAATCACGTCGAGGAATAACAGGGTAAGCACGCGCAAACTAACGAGGTCAGGATCGTAGAGAACTTCAACAGTTTCAGCTGCTCCCGTAGCGCCTGAACAGACCTGTTCATAGCTCGGGTTCACAACACTTGAGTTTGCGTATCCAACACGGGTCGTTATAACTCCCTGAACTTTCTTGAAGTATTCCTCCAAACCCCAGAAACACCCGCCTGCAAAATAAGCCACGCGCGAGTTTGCATCGTCATTGCTTGCTACTGTATTTGCTTCATTACTCATACACCCACCGTATACTAGACATATGAGCATTTCTAGCAATAAGCAGTCGAGTTTCCGTAGAGCTAAAAAAGCAGTTATTTTTGGCGCAGGTGAGTATTTCGATGAAATGCCTTTTATTCCAGCGAATGCTTATGTTATTGCTGCTGACGGCGGCTACGACCACGTAACAGCTTTAGGCGTTACTCCTCACGCTTTTATTGGAGATATGGATTCAGTTGTCGATGATTATTCTGTTTCTGCTTCTACACGCATGATTGAATTGCCTGCAGAGAAAGATGACTCCGATATGATGGCTGCTGTGCGTTACGCTTGGCAGCTCGGCATTCGTAGTTTCGAATTTTACGGCGTTTTTGGCGGTCGGATGGACCACAGTTTTGCAAACATTCAGTTGGCCGCAAAAATTGCAGCGCATGGCGGGATTGCTTTTATGCATGCTGACCATATGATTTGCACTGTTATTACTGACTCTGTTTTGCGTTTTCCTGCAGGATATGTTGCGAGTAGGCGACCGCTGTCTGTTTTTTCGTATTCCAGCACCTGTGCTCATGTGTCGTTAGAAGGTTTGAAATACACTCTTGATGACGTTGAAATGAGCAGTATTAATCCTGTAGGATTGAGTAACGAATTTTTACCTGATACTCCTGCTTTGATTGCTGTTGATGGTGGATCGCTCGTTATTATGTATCCGAGTGAGGCACCATCTCCTCTCGTAGATAGTCATGTGATAGAGGACGGCGATTTCGGAGCAGTGCAGACACAGAAGTCTGAACATTTGAATATGCAGACAGTTTCAACACCTCGCCGAGGTAAGCACGCAGCGTAAAACTATGCGACACGATTCACTCAGTACATAGCGCACATTAAAATAAAACACGTTGGCAATAAGCCTCATTTCGTGATGTATATAACAGAATATAAATCACGGCACAGTTAATAAGGAAGTATTAAATGACAGTAAAGATTGGTATTAACGGTTTCGGCCGTATCGGTCGTCTCGCATTCCGTCGTATTCTCGAGCTTCAGAACCGTGGCGGTGCAGCTGGTGACATCGATGTTGCAGCAATCAACGATTTGACCACCCCATCCATGCTCGCTTACCTGCTCAAGTACGACAGCAGCCAGGGTCCATTCAAGCATGACGATGGCACTGCATATGAGATTTCCGCAACTGACACTGCTCTCGTGGTTGACGGTAAGGAATATCCAGTATACGCAGAACGCGATGCTAAGGATATCCCATGGGTAAAGAATGATGGTGTTGAGTACGTTCTTGAGTGCACCGGCTTCTACACTTCTGCTGAGAAATCCCAGGCTCACTTGGATGCAGGCGCTAAGAAGGTTCTTATCTCCGCTCCTGCTAAGGACGACACCACTCCTACCGTTGTATACGGTGTAAACCACGACATCTTGACCCCAGCAGATGCAATTGTTTCCGCAGGTTCTTGCACCACCAACTCTATGGCTGCAATGGTTAAGCTTCTCGATGAGAAGTGGGGCATCGAAGTTGGCTTCATGACCACTATCCACGCTTACACCGGTACTCAGATGATCCTCGATGGCCCTCGCAACAAGAACGGTCGCAACAACCGCGCAGCTGCTGTGAATACCATTCCTCACAGCACTGGTGCGGCTAAGGCTATTGGTAAGGTTGTTCCTTCCGTAGACGGCAAGTTCCAGGGTCACGCACAGCGCGTTCAGGTTCCAGATGGATCCATCACTGAGCTCACCACTCAGCTTCGCGAGAAGGTAACTGCTGACGAGATCAACGCAGCATTCAAGGAAGCATTCTCCGACACTGAGTACTACGGCTACAATGAGGACGGCATCGTGTCGTCCGATATTATCGGCGACACCCACGGTGGCGTATTCGATCCAACTCAGACCGTAGTAAACACTGCTGGCGACAAGCAGCTCGTTCAGACCGTAGCATTCTACGACAACGAGTATGGCTTCACCTGCAACATGATTCGTACTCTCTTGCACTTCGCTGAGATTAACGAGTAAATATTGCAAAAGCGTTATTGGTGAGCATATAGCTTATGCATAACGTTTATTGATTTATATTGATTTATTGGGACCTCCTTCTTTTGCTCTTGAGCAGATGAAGGAGGTTTTCTTTGCTGGGAAGCACAACCCTGGATTGGTATGGAATCGGATATTGGAATCAGATATGGGATTGGTTGCTGCTGGAATTACTTTTTCTGGTTCGTTCGATTTACCGGGGTTTTGTAGGTTTTGTAGATTGTAGGTGCGTGGAAGTTGTGGGCATGGAACGCTGACAACATGTGCGCTCGAAAAACCCTCTCAATTCTCGCTCGCGACTACGTAGAAGTTGCTAGCGCCGAGCGCTAACAACGCACACGCGCACTTTTAAGAGTGATTAAAGTCCTCATACATGTGTGAATCGTGAAGTGCTAATGCAAAGCATATTTCACGAACCGACCAAGCGCTCCGACCTGCCACAGGAATCCAAAGAATAAAACACCCACTAAAATCACACGCACTGTATCAGCTTTGCTTTCTCTCCAGATGTAGTGAAGCAAAGTCCCATCAGCATCACACTAGCCAGTAATCACTTCCCCATATCACGTAAGTCAGCACCGTTAACTTGCTTTCTCATATTTTCGTCTCACAATGTGTCAAATGTGCAATTTATCACAGTCGTTCACTGCCCTAAAGGTGAACGAACGAACAAATATATAGCCTTTCCCTATAATCAGCTATTTTTCATGCTTCGAACCCGTTCGAAATCTAACACGAATAAAGATATATAACAGCACAAAACGAACATATCATATGTCCATTTCCAGCAATATCCCCCATATTGGTTTTCTTTCCCAGAAAAACTAATTTCAATCGTTTGACGTCAATCGTTTGAATGCTTAGTATAAAGTCTGTTTGGGCTTTTAGCACAAGTGTTCACACTCGCTAAAATGAAACAGAAACGAGAGCGAAAAATGAAACAACGTAGTTTACCCATGTGGAAAAATCCGTCCTACTTGCAAAATTCGGCCGGCATTTTCCTGTTCTTCTGCGCCTATGGAATTTGGTGGTCATTCTTCCGTATTTGGTTAAAGGAGAGTGTTCATCTCAGCGCAACCGAAGTTGGTCAGATTTACTCTACCAACTCATTAGTCACCCTTATCCTTCTCCTCGTGTACGGTGCAGTTCAAGACCAGTTGGGTATTCGTCGTCATCTTATTATTGCAGTATCCACTATTGCAGCGCTTATTGGACCGTTCGTCACCTTCATCTATGCGCCTATGTTGAGCACCCCTGGAGCGGTACGTTTTATTGGTATTCTTGTGGGCGCCGTAGTACTATCCGCAGGCTTTATTGCTGGTAACTCGCTCGTCGAGGCAATCGGCGAAAAATGCTCACGTAAATTCAACTTTGTATTCGGTCAAACCCGCGCATGGGGTTCATTAGGCTATGCTATCGTAGCTCTTTTTGCTGGCGTAGCTTCCACCATTCATCCATTACTTATTTTCTGGTTAGGATCATTCTTTGCAGTAGGCGTTTTGGCTATTTACACCTTCTGGATTCCACAAGAACAGCGCGAGCTTATGCATCAGGAAGCAGGCTCAACATCGCAGGCTGCTACTACCCCATCTTTGCATGATATTTTAGGCGTTCTGCGCATGCCAGAAGTATGGATTATTATGGCCTTCATGCTGTTCACGAACTCTTTCTATAACGTTTTCGACCAGCAAATGTTCCCTTCCTACTATGTTGATCAGTTCTCTGATTCTGTTGTGGGAACGGATACATATGCTGTTATTAACGGCGTTCAGGTGTTCTTAGAAGCAGCGTGCATGGCTTTGGCTCCAATCATTATGGAAAAAATTGGCGTGCGTAACTCTCTGCTTTTGGGCGGTTTCGTTATGTTTGCTCGCATTGGTCTTGTTCTTCTTATGGGAAATAACATTTATCTGCTCTCTGCAGACCGCATGATGCACGCTTTGCAGATGCCATTTACAGTTTTGCCTGCTATGCGCTACTTCACTTTGCATTACAACACGAAGATGTCTGCTACGCTCTACTTGGTTGGTTTCCAGTTTGCTTCTCAGGGCGGTCAGATTATCTTCTCTACCCCGTTGGGTTACTTGCTCGATAGCACAGGCAGCACCACTACTTTTATGGTTATGACAGCTATTACCTTTATAGCGTTCGTTTACGGCTTGATTATTATTAAGAAAGATACTCAGGACGTTGATGGAGACCCTCTGAAGAAGCATATTAACAAGGGCATGACTGCTCAGATGGCTTCTTCTGAGCAGCTTGATTAACAGCTTGATTGGCTAAAAGTATTTGATTATGGGCGTTATTCCTCGATTCAGAAGGGATGACACCCATAATCAATATAAGAAACTGTGCGGGACGCGACTCACCCATGTGAAGGTTTTCAGTGCCATGTATCATGCAAAAGGATATTCAAGCAGACTCGTAACGAGTCTGACCAGAAGCGCCAGTTCAACGAAGAGACAAGCCTTGTAAGGATAGATTCAATGACGACAATGAAAGAGATTTCACAGATTGCAGGTGTTTCCATCTCTACCGTCTCGCTGGTTTTGAATAATCGTGATTCTGGACGTATCAAACCTGCTATCGCGGAAAAAATCCGAAAGATTGCCAAAGATCTCGGCTACTCTCCTAACCTGATGGCGCGCGGATTGCGCACCAGCCAAACGCATATTTTAGGCTTCCTCAGCGAAGAGGTAGCAACCACACCCTATGCAGGTCTTATGATTTTAGGCGCTCAAGATGCCGCCAGCAAGTATGGATATGTGATTATGACCGTGTCTACGGACGGAGCATCAAACGAAGAAACAGAGATAACCGCTCTTCAACGTTATGGTGTAGATGGATTCTTTATTGCTAAAATGTCGAATCGCCGAGCAATCGTTCCAGATAGTCTACGCGATTATCATACGATTTTGGTTAATGCTACCGATGCTATGAGCGATTCAACTGCACAGAAAGATTCTTTTGCTTCTGTGCACCGCACTGGCATAGTTCCAGATGAAGTTTCTATTGGTTACGATGCCACAAAGCATTTGATTGCCGCAGGTTGCACGCGCATTGCCTATATTGGTTGTGAAGAGCCTATGCTTGCTGAAGGTTTACGATTAGAAGGATATAAAAAGGCTCTGCATGAAGCAGGACTTCCTTTTGATAAGGATTTAGCTATTCAAGTGCATCACAACGACGACGCGTTAAGTAAAGTACGCGCCTTGATGGATACGCACAAGCCTGACGGATTCTTCTGCTTTAATGATGCACGCGCTTGGTACGTGTATGACACTGCTGCACGCAAAGGCCTGACAATTGGTAAAGATATACAGGTGGTGGGTGTGGATAACCACCGCGTTTTAGCAGAAACTCTTTCTCCCCAACTTTCTACTGTGGAGCTTCCTCACTACGAAATGGGATATTGGGCAGCTTGCAAGCTGATTAGTTTAATCGAAAATAAAGATCCGCATAGTTTTGAGCTACCTGAGACCACTGCTCCCCTGCCAGCTTTATCAAGTAATGGAGATGTAACTATTCACTGCACTCTAGTAGAGAAAAACTCAGTATACACACAGGAATAACAGTCCATTTTTTGAGATACAAGAAAATTTCCGTTCATTATTCGGAAAACTTTGTCAATCGTTTGACGTCAAACGTTTGACGCTATAGTATACAAAATTGTTAGCTCATTGAACAAAGATGATCGTTCGCTAATAAAACAGAAATGAGAGTTACATGGAACACAGTCGTTTTCAAGTATGGAAGAATCCTTCCTATTTACAAAGTTCTTTTGGCATTTTTATGTTCTTCTGCTCATGGGGCATCTGGTGGTCATTCTTCCAGCGTTGGCTCAATACCATTGGACTCAATGGAGCTGAAGTTGGTCAAATCTATTCCATCAATTCCTTAGCGACACTAATTATTATGTTTGCTTACGGCGCTATTCAAGACCAGTTAGGTATTAAGCGCCATCTTGCAATTGCAATTTCTGCTATTGCAGCTTTAGTAGGTCCATTCGTTCACTTCATCTACGCTCCCATGATTCAAGCTGGCGGATCAGTTCGTTTCATTGGCGCTCTGTTGGGATCTGTTGTCTTATCTGCGGGCTTTATGGCTGGTTGCTCTCTTATTGAAGCATTAACCGAACGTTACTCCCGTAAGTTTGATTTCGAATTTGGACAGTCCCGCGCATGGGGTTCATTCGGTTACGCTATTGTTGCTTTAGTAGCAGGTCACATCTTTAACATCAATCCAATGATTAACTTCTGGGTTGGTTCTGTATTCGGTCTGGCAATGCTTGCTATTTACGCTTTCTGGGTTCCATCTCAGCAGAAAGAAGCGCTATCTGGCAATCAAGATAATGAAGCAGCTCCAAGCAATCCTTCTATAAAAGATATGCTTTCCGTCTTAACTATGCCAACCTTGTGGTTGCTCATCGTCTTTATGCTGCTGACTAACACGTTCTATACGGTTTTCGATCAGCAGATGTTCCCAACCTACTACACCAGCCTGTTCCCAACCGAAGAAATCGGTAATAGCACCTACTCCACACTCAACGGTATTCAGGTATTCATGGAATCCGCCATGATGGGTGTTGTGCCAATTATTATGCGCAAAATTGGCGTGCGTAATGCACTCCTGTGCGGCGCTTTCATTATGTTTGCTCGTATCGGTTTGTGCGGCATCTTCCACGACCATATTTCTATCTCTATCGTCAAGATGTTCCACTCTATTGAAGTGCCTCTGTTTGTGTTGCCAACCTTCCGCTACTTCACCTTGCACTTCGATACGAAGCTGTCTGCAACTCTCTACATGGTTGGTTTCCAGGTGGCTTCTCAAGTTGGTCAGGTTATTTTCTCCACGCCATTGGGCGCATTACACGATGCTCTGGGCGACCGCACAACCTTCTTAACAATCTCTGCCATCGTTTTGGCTGCACTCATTTATGGTTTCTTCATCTTGAAGAAGGATGATCAAGAGGTTGGCGGAGATCCGTTCTACACCGATAAGCAGCTCAAAGCTATGCAGACCGCATAAACGCATATCCATTTCACTGTTGAAAGGTACAATCATGACAAACTTTATTCCTGACGAGCCAGTTATTCATACTACTGCGCAGCATGACGAAGAACTAGCACGCGCTGAACAAGCAGTTGCTCAACTTGCCGAAAGCCGTAATAACCGCTGGTATCCTCGTTTTCATATCGCTTCTAACGGCGGTTGGATTAACGACCCTAATGGTTTGTGCTTCTATAAGGGTCGCTGGCATGTGTTCTATCAGCTTCACCCTTATGGCACGCAGTGGGGTCCAATGCACTGGGGTCATGTTTCTTCTGCTGATATGCTCACCTGGCAGCGCGAACCTATTGCTTTCGCCCCAAGTCTTGAAGAAGAAAAAGACGGCGTTTTCTCCGGCTCTGCAGTGATTGGCAATGATGGAGAAATTAACTTCTACTACACCGGACATCGTTGGGCAAATGGAGCAGATAATACGGGTGGCGATTGGCAGGTGCAGATGCTTGCACAGCCAAATGACGATGGATTAAAAAGCTTTACAAAGCGCGGCATGATTATTGACTGCCCAACTAATCAAGTAGACCACCATTACCGCGATCCTAAGGTATGGAAAACAGGAGATACCTGGTACATGACCTTTGGCGTCTCCTCGGCAGACAAACGTGGTCAAATGTGGCTCTTCACCTCTGATGATATGGTTCATTGGATCTATGATCGCGTTCTATTCGAACATCCTGATAAGAACGTCTTTATGCTCGAATGCCCTGACTTCTTCCCTCTTATCGATAAAGACGGTAACGAGAAGTGGGTTATTGGCTTCTCTGCTATGGGCGCTGAAGCAAACGGTTATATGAACCGCAACGTAAATAATGCTGGTTATATGATTGGAACATGGAAGCCAGGCGAATCCTTTAAGCCTGAAACTGAGTTCCGTTTGTGGGATTGGGGTCACAATTATTACGCTCCACAATCTTTCAATGACGGTTCACGTCAGCTTATGTACGGTTGGATGAGTCCATTCGAACAGCCTATTCCCATGCAGGCTGACGGCTGGTGCGGTAATTTAACTCTTCCTCGTGAGATTACCTTGGGTGCTGATGGAGATGTGCATACTGCTCCTGCCGCAGAAATGCTGGGATTACGTAGCGCTACTCAGGATTGGGGTTCAGTAAGCGTTTCTCACAATTCTGTGCTTCGCCTTGAGCGTGACGCTCAGTGTGTGGAACTTGAGCTAAGCATTGATTTGACTTCTACTTCTGCAGAACGTACCGGTGTGCGCGTACACGCTACAGAAGACGGCTCCTTCACTTATATTGCGTATGATCAGCAGACCAAGCGCGTCGTTATTGACCGTCAGACTGCTTATGCAGGAGACCGCGGATACCGCGCAGCACCTGTTAGCGATGCTGAAGTGTCAACTGGTCGTTTAGATTTGCGCATTTTCGTTGATCGCGGTTGCGTAGAAGTTTATGTCAATGGCGGTAAACAGGTTCTGAGCTCATACAGTTATGCTGGCGAGGGTGAGCGTGCAGTTGAATTGGTCAGCGAATCAGGGTCTACATCCTATTCCTCTGTTCGAGTACATCAGCTCAAGTCGATTGGCTTAGAGTAGTCGCTCACAAACTAAGTCTTCAGGGTAGTGTTTTTTCGCTCGCACTACCCTGATTTTTTTATTCCAATCGCCTGACTAAAGTTAAAAACATGGCTAAGAAAAAGAAAAATCATGCTTCAGCTGCTACAGCCGCTCTACAAGAACTTGAAAGCGCAGGCATAGCCTACACAACCTACACTTACGAACATAATGCAGATCATATGGCGGATGGTTTCGGTTTAGAAGGAGCAACTCAACTTGATGTTCCTGCTAACCGTATTTATAAAACGCTCCTCGTTGATGTTGGCGAGAAACCTGGCGAACGCATGGTTACTGTTATTGTTCCTGTTACCTGTCATGTTAATCTCAAAGCAGTTGCCTCTACTTTCAGCGCCAAAAAAGCGCATATGGCAGATCCTCAGATGGCTCAACGAAGCACAGGGTATGTTGTAGGAGGTATCTCTCCTTTCGGTCATAAAAATCCTCACGAAACAGTTCTCGATACAAGCGCTAAGCAGCACACTACAATCCTCGTTTCAGGAGGAAAACGCGGACTGAGCATAGAAGTTAAACCAATTGACTTAATCGGTCAGCTTAATGCTAAAATTACAGAAGTTGCCGATCGAGGTAGTCATCCTCGTTAAAACTTAACGAGGATATAACGTACGAAAGAGGTACATATGGCAGGCATTCTCCCCTCTCGAGCAGGACAAGAATACACTATTCATGCCGGAAGCTACACAGCTGTAGTAACTGAGCAGGGTGCGGCATTGGAAAGCTTCACCATAAATGGCAAGAATATTGTTGTTCCTTTCGACCCTAACTATCCAGTAAAAGCATGTAGTGGGCAGATTCTTATTCCGTATCCAAACCGTATTGAAGATGGTGAATATAGCTTCGAGGGTAAGGATTACTCCTTCCCTATTGACGAGCACGAACGTCATAACTCTATTCACGGTTTGGGGTATCGCTATCCATGGAAGTTAGAGGCATTATCTACTTCGAGCGTAAGTCTAAGCTGGCGTACCCCAAACTTGGCATCATATCCATTTGATTTGCTCGTTACAGTTACCTACACTGTTCACGCTGATGACGGATTGCAGTTAAGCATTGAAGCCTTCAATAACGGGGACACCAATGCTCCATGGGCTTTAGCTACACATCCTTGGTTTGCTAGCGGTTCTGAGGCAGAAACTACCGCCAAGCTAGACGCTACAAACGGTGAATGCCGTTTGAATCTTCCTGCGCGCACACATGTTACTGTTAATGACCGTCTTTTGCCAACAGGTTTAGAAGCTGTTGACGGAACTCGTTACGATCTGCGCGAGGGGAACCCTCTGGGCATTCAATCCTTTGATGATGCATGGACAGATCTTGACTATGCGGCTGATGGCTCAATTCAGGCTGTATTTACGCGACCAGATGGCATTGAAGTGCTTATTACCGGCGATGAGACCATTACGTCCTTCCAGGTGTGCAATGGTTTTGGTTGGGAAGCATCGCACAAACCTGCAGGTGTTGCCATCGAACCTCAAACGGCATATGCGAATGCGTTTAAGAGTGGCAAAGATGTGATTGTGATTGAACCTGGACGCAGTAGCCGCACAACTATCTCTTATGCAGCTCGAGAAGTGAAGTAAAGTTCACGCACGCTTTGCATGCCATATGCTCAGCCAGTCTTGAGTATATGGCATACTCTATAAAGTAAATTTACAAGTAAAAGGAGTTTACCATGGGTAAGCGCGGACGTATGCGTCGTGAACGCCGTAAGAAGGCTGCAAACCACGGCAAGAGGCCAAATGCATAAGCCTCGTTGATTTTTTCAACGTAGCATATACTTTACGGGGATTATCTCTTTCGAGATAGTTCCCGTTGCTTTTAGCTCTGCAGGCGGTTAGTCGGGCTTAGTTGCTTGCGATTGACTGCCGTAGGATCTGGCGCATTGGTCGGAGTATTGTAGGATTGTGCTGCAAGAACCGGCTTATTTCTCTGATAACAGGTAGCGCGAGTGGTCATATTAGGGTACTTCATGATTCGTGCATGAACGCGGGGCGTGCCCGTTTTTTGTGTAAATGATTTTGTTGGATTTGGCTCGCTGGAGCAGGGCTTGATTATGTAACCTAGTGTAAGTGACATGGTCTTTCAGCAAGTCATACCTGTGTGTGGCACTTGATGAGCGAGGTTTCTCTGTGAGATATGCGGTTTTGCATGCTCCCAGACATGACACGTTGAACGCGGACTTACTGGGAGCAGTGTGCTGCCATGCGACACTCTTAAAGAAGAGCAATACCTCTTATAGTTGTGTGTGCTGTACGAGAAAGACGAAAGGTTATGGTGTGCACAGTATATCGGCTAACCTTTTTGCTCAACTGTGCGATGAACCAAGATAGCCAGGTCAAGCACAACCTCATTGCGACCAGCCTCAAGACCGAGGGTGTAAGTTTTTTGTGTATGTGGTTTAATTGGTGAATCTGCCTTTGGATGACGCAGGAGGATTGATTGCGTCGGGGTTATAGGCGATGATTGCTTCTCCATCTCTGTTTTGTCAATCGGCATGTGTAATGAGACAAGGCACGTTGAACGCGTCTTGTCTCATTACAGACAGAGTCAACTAGCCAGCACTAAATCAGCCACATCACAGGGTCACGCCACTACTACAATCCCTGAAAAACAAGCAATAAAATCACCATAGGGCAACCAACCATTTACACAAAATTTCTGGCACCCTCCCAACGATGGACGCGAGTGTTGTTAGCGTTCCGCGCTAGCAACTTCCACGCACTCCTGAGCGCTGATTTCACCGTAATTATGGACGTTGGCGTTGTGTGCGTGCGACGCTAGCAACTTTCAGGAACGTATGAGAGCTGCTATCACCTAAAAAAGGACGCACGCATTGTCAGCGCGCCACGCTCACAACCTCCACGCACCTACAACCGAAAACCTACATAACCCCCTCTAAACTCCGAAGAACCGTTATACGTGATATGGCTTTTGCAAGGTTTGGCTTAAAGGTTTTAACTGCTGTGAGAAAGGACACGTTCAACGTGTCATAATCTACAACACACGACTTGGCAGAACCCACATGTTTAGGGTCAACTCTCCCGTATACTTTACTGAAAACCGCGTAATCTACCAAAATACTCAATCGAAGTCCCGTTTCTTTACTCAAACAGATTCAATAACCTGCCATAATCAAAACCATTTACACAAAAATCCGACAAGCCCCATGCTGAGTGCGTAATTGCAGAATCCGCTTGAATTTAGTCAAAACTGAGAAAGAAGAACTCTTAACTGCGCTCCTACCAATACAACCTGACTAATAAGCCAAAATCAAACTTCAATAAAAAACCGAAAAGCTAAAGCTTAAAATAAGAAGAAAATACAAGAAAAATTATGCAGAGCATACCTGCTGTGCAAATCGCTCATAATTCATATCGCAAAAATGAGCATCAGAATCATGAGTACGTTCAGATGGAAGTTCTACGCTATTAGGTTGAACACATTGTGCGGAATCATCTGCATGAGCAGCGGCAATACCAGCAAGGGCAAGAGATCCAACTGCAAAAATAAAAACAGCAATAAAGCTTGCTCGCTTCATTCTCGTATACAGTGAATGCGTCTCCATTTATTCCTCACTACCGTTAGAACATACAAAGAGACGCCATCATGTGCATACCATACATACCGTCATATGCACATATCTAGACGCCCCATCGCAACAACGACATCTATTATACCAACACCAGTAACCTAAAAAATTACAGAATCCTCACAAGCCGATGACAAGCTGATGGGAGCCGACCAACAATAAAACCAGCCAAACTCTACTCCTCTACTCACATAAACAGTCAATACACTCCTGCAAGCGCTCATATAACGATGCTGGTGCCTGCACAGGTCTCAAGCAATCCTTAATCGCAGCAATCATCTCACGTTCGCGCGCATCGCAGCAGGTATTCGGATCAAAGCACTCCCCTTCAAGCTCCGGCATAATTCCTGAGCGCATTTCCGACACCAAAGAACAGGTAGATACAATCGCACTCGGTCTATCGTTCAAATCGATGCGCGTGTAGCGATTAATCATCACAGATGAGCCACAGTTAAAATTACACCGTACTGTTACCACTTGGTTGCTCCGTACGTACGTACTCATTATTCCTCCAAAAATCCTATCTTCTCATATCAACCACAAACAGCGCATGCCATTACTTCTCTTCACGCTGAGCGTAAATCCCCCGCTCAGCCGCATACTGTTCTAGTTCTTCTTTTAACTGCTTGCGAGCGCGGTTCAGACGGCTCATAACAGTTCCTATTTTTACGCTTTGTTCTTCAGCTACCTGAGCGTAACTTTTACCGTCAATAGCTGCGGCTATAAAGACCTCTCGCCGTTCTGGAGAAAGTTTATTGAGTGCGGC
The DNA here is from genome assembly GCF_001813415.1 of Alloscardovia sp. HMSC034E08. Classification (NCBI taxonomy): domain Bacteria; kingdom Bacillati; phylum Actinomycetota; class Actinomycetes; order Bifidobacteriales; family Bifidobacteriaceae; genus Alloscardovia; species Alloscardovia sp. HMSC034E08. The sequence goes on from NZ_KV812468.1 coordinate 978,678, forward strand.
AATTATTTCTTCTGGAGCAAAAGCATCCATAAAAGTTTGCTCTGCAGATTTAAGTTCTTCTGATGAGTGCTCATGTGCTGCGTAAATATCCCAGTCATCGTATTCGCCCGTACTGGAGTTAGCGCGTTGTGGGCGTCTTTTCGCTTTGTTGTATTGATTGAAATAGAGATTTCTTTCAATAGTTGTCATCCATGCAGCAAAATTTGTGCCTTGTTCGAAGGAGTCGTAATTTTTGAACCCACGTTCGAAGGTGTCTTGCACAAGATCTTGCGCATCCTCGGGATTATTCGTGAGTTTCATTGCAAAACGATAGAGTTGATCCACAATGGGCATAGCCTGTGCTTCAAACTGGGCTCGTTTTTCGTGTGTTGTCATAGGTCTTATTGTTGCACAATAATGGTACGCATGACGTCTTTAGCCGACACGATACAAGCGATTCCTGTTCAGAGTATGGATACTGCTCTGGCTGACAGTTTTATTTTGGGTTTTGATACGGAAACAACAGGCACTATATCTGGTAAGGATTCTATTGTGTCTGCTTCACTTGTTTTGCGTTATCCTCATAAAGATTTCACGAGCGACGTAACGCAATCATGGGTTATTAATCCTCGTATGCCTATGCATCCTGCTGCTAGCCGCGTGAATGGTTTTACTGATGAATTTTTAGCTACTCACGGCGCTGATCAGGTGGACAGTATTCATGAAATAAGCGATATTATTATTGCTGCTCAGTTAAGAAATATTCCTGTGTTAGCCTATAACGCTCCGTTTGATATTGCTATGCTTAACGGCGATATGCATAAGATTGGTTTAGCTGATGTCACTACTGAGCTGCGCGACCGTGATACCGAAAACTTTTTAGCGCATGCTCAAAGAGAACTTCTTGTGCTCGATCCTTTGGTTATTGATCGTGCTGTAAGTCATCGACCAGGTTCTCGTAAGCTGATTGATACCACACAATATTATGGTGTGTATCCTCATGGTGATTTTCATACTGCTTTGGCCGATACAGTGGCTACTGTTGATGTAATGCGTGAGATTATTCGTTTGCATGATGATATTGCTTCTTTAGAGCTTACAGACCTTATGCCTCGGCAGCGTTTTTGGTATGAACAGTGGCAAACAGGTTTTAATGAGTATTTACGTTCGAAAAATCGTCCGCAGATTAAAGGAAGTTGGTTATAAATGGCTCAGATTACTCTGGCACGTACTGCTGAGGTATTAGACGAGTATGGATTATTGCGTACTTCTGTCAGTTCAGATGTTCGAATCTTTGATCATATGACCTATGCGAGCAATGAGGTTACCGACTCTACTCTGCTTGTTTGTAAAGGCGCTTTTAAGGATGATTATATGCGCGACGCTGTTTCGCGCGGTGTGCAATGGTATGTTTCTGACCACGAGTTTAGCGCTGATGTGGCAGGGTCAGCCCGCGGTTTGATTGTGTCAGATACTCGCAAAGCTTTAGCTGTTTTAGCGCAAGAGTTTTATGGTCATCCTGACCGTGAGCTTTTTACTGTAGGTATTACGGGTACGAAGGGCAAAAGCACCACTGTATATTTTGCGCATGCCATTTTGAATGATTATTTTGCCCATAAAACTGCGCTGATTTCCTCTGTAGATAATTGCACAGATGGCGTGACCTACGTGGAGTCCGATTTAACAACTCCTGAATCTTTAGACTTATATCGTATGCTGCGCGAAGCTGTAGATAATGGTTTAACACATGCTGTTATTGAGGTATCGTCTCAGGCATATAAAGTAGACCGCGTTTTTAACCTGCATTTTAATGTGGGCGCGTTCTTAAATATTTTCCCTGATCATATTAGCCCTCTAGAGCATCCAAGTTTCGACGATTATTTCAAATGCAAGCGTCAAATTATTCATCATAGTGACGCTATGGTATTTGGTAGCGCTATTGAACATCGCTATGTGATCGATGCAGATCTTGCTCACGCCGGCATTCCAGCGTATTTCGTGGATGCAAGTATTCTTGACCGTTCGCGTATTCATTTAGATATGCCTGGCGAGTTTAATTATGATAATGCAGCAGTAGCAGTAAAAATCGCTGAACTTGCTGGCGTTCCATCTACCAGTTCAAGCGTAGAAGCAGTCAACCATGTGCGCATCTCTGGACGTATGGAAGTTTTCCGGGGAACACACGAGAATGATTCCAACGTCATTGCTGTGGTTGATTATGCTCATAACGGCATTAGCGTTACCACTCTTTTAGATTACGTAGATTCAGCTTATGCTCACGAACATCCACATATTACTCTCGTTACAGGAAGCGCCGGCGATAAAGCAATTAACCGACGCATAGACATTGTGAAAGCAGCTGAAAACCGTATTAACCGTTTTATTTTCACCACAGAAGATACGAATACGGAAAGTATTGAAGATATTTGCCGTCATATGAATGAAGCAGTAAGTAACGAGCACGTGCAACATGAGATTATTCTTGACCGCACGACCGCTCTTGAAACTGCTGTGCGCGATGCCTCTCTTCAACCAGGTTTAGCTATAGTTTTGGCTATTGGTAAGGGTGATGAACGCTGGATTAAAGTGCATAACAAGCACGTTCCTTTTGAAGGTGACGATAAGATTATTCAGCGTTTGCTCGGTTAAGAGCTCAACGCATATTCAGCGGTAGATAGTGGTTCTGGCACACAGGTTGCCAGAACCACTAATCATTGACAGCACTACCCTGCGTCAGTTTTTGAGAAATAACCGCAGTCACCCCATCAGAACGCATGGTTACACCGTACAACACATCGGCAATGCTCATCGTGCGCTGCTGGTGTGTAATCACAATAATCTGAGCATGCTCTCGCAAAGTGTTTATCACGTTCAGTAATCTCGTCAGGTTCACGTCATCCAAAGCAGCCTCTACCTCATCCATAATGTAGAATGGGCTAGGACGCGCAGTGAAAATCGCAAATAACAGTGCCAAAGCGGTTAAACTTCTCTCCCCACCTGAGAGTAAAGATAATTGCTTCACGCGCTTTCCTGCTGGGCTGGCTTCAACAACCACGCCCGTCGTCAAAATATCATCAGGATTATCTAAACGTAAACGTCCTTTACCCCCAGGGAAAAGCTGAGCGAAAACTGTTTGAAACGCTGCAGCAGTATCCTCATAGGCACTACGAAAAACCTCAATCATCGTCGTATCAAGTTCTTTAATCAAACCCAATAAATCATCGCGTGAGGTAACCACATCATGCCGCTGCTTAGACAAATAGCTATGACGAGCCTCTAAAGCATCAAACTCTTCAGTAGCCAAAGGATTAACCTTTCCTAACGCCACCAAATCACGCCGTGCTTTATCGAGCTTCTTCTGCTCGCGTTCGCGATCATACTGCTGCGTCTTAAAGCCCTCGTCCTCATTATCAGGGTTGAGCAAAATCAGTTGACCAGCATCATCAAAAACTGGAACAGGCACCTGCGCACCATAGTTTTCAATCAGCGAATCAACGGTTGACCCCACTTCATCCATAATACGTTGGGTCAGCTGCCCCCATTGAGTTGCAATGCGTTCTCGCACAACGTCGGCATCATGCTCTATCTGCGTCAGCTTAGCCACCACCGGCTCCTGCTCATTACGTAACTTACGCAAAGCCGACAGTTCCTTATCATGCTCACTCGCCTGCTGCTGAATCTGCTCACGTTTCTTCACCGCACGCTGCACATGCACATTCAGTTCCTCAGCTGCTGCCTGCGCCTTACCTTGAATACTCGCAGCAGCCTGCGCCTTAAGCTCCAGCTGAGCATTGCGCTGCTCAATTTTCTCACGCCGCTGTGCCGCCTGTTGCGCTTGAGACCGCAGCAAAGTAATTTGCCGTTCCAAAGATTGCGCATGCGAGGTTGCATTATTCCATTCCACACGAGCGGTTACTTCGTCATTGCGAGCGGTGTTCAGCGAGGAATCGAGTTCGTGTTCGCGCTGTACAGTAGATTCCATATCCACATGCGCATCGTCCGCATGTTCAGCAGCCTCCAACTGTTTGCGAAGATCAAACAATGTGACCGTATGCGACTGTTTTTCAGCACTAATATCAGCTATCTGATTGTCAATTTGCGCAATACGGCGCGTTAAACTCTCCACACTATTACGTGCCGCCGTAATATCGTTCTCACGCTGCTGCATACGCACACGATTCTCAGTAATCTGCGTATTCACCACCTGCAGATGCGCACGCGCGGCATCAAAACGCTCATCAATCTGAATCTTATCTGCACATAACTGTTGTTTTTTGAGCGTATCTCTCTCCATCTGCGCTAAAGCTTTATCTCGGCGAGCAGTCAAACTTAAATCGCTTGGCGTGCGCGACGTGCCTCCCACAGCACCCACAGCACTAAAAGTCTCGCCGTGTTCAGTCATAACTGTTACAAAACGACCAGATTCAACGAGGTTTTCTGCCTCATCAACATCATGCGCTAAACCAACATCGTTTAACAGCATCTGCACAGAACGAACCACTCCCTGAGCAATATCTTCACGCTCAGTTCCGCGCAGTGAAGGATTAATACCAACAGCATGAGCAGCACTTGCTTCGTCTCCAGCTTCATCTTCAGCCACCCCATTATCCCCAGACGCAGTCTTAGACGCGTACTCAGACGCCGCGAGCGGATTCATTACCACTGCCCGACCCATTTTTTCCTCGCGCGCTACACGCAGTAAAACAGAACGTTCAGAAGCATCAGGAATAATCACCGCATTAGCAAATGGTCCCAACGCTTTCGCAATGGCTTCTTCCCAGCCCTCACGAAGAGAAATATAGTCGGCCAAATTACCTGCAGTTGTTACGCTACTGCGTTCCACATCACCAGAAGAACTGCGAGCTTCTAAAGTATCGTTGAGCGCATCTGCCTTCGCTTTCAAAGAAATAATGGCATTATCTACGTCACGAATCTGAGAGTCAATCTTCTCATGCTCTGAGCGTGCAAGTTCGAGAGCGTCCTGAGCCTGAGCTTTTATGTCCTCAAGATTATCCTGCTGATTATCTGCATCTTGCTGTAGCTCATCTAAACGTGCACGCGCTTGCTGAGCAGAAGCAGTATATTCGTTTTTCTGATACCCTAAATCCTCAACACGCTGCGACATACCTTGGATATGCGCTTCTTGACGCGCTATAGTTTCGCGCAGTTTCGCTTTATGCGCCTCTTGTTCCTGAGCAGACGCACGAAGCTGCGTAATAATCTGACGCAGAGCAGCTAATTCCTGCTCAATTCCTGCGCGATGTTGCGTTTTGTTATCGAAAGATAAACGCGCTTCATCAGCCTGTTTTTTTGCTGACTGTAACTGAGATGACAGTTCGTCGGCACGAGCCGTCAGCAGCTGCGGATCGTCACCTCCAATAGAGGAGATCTGCGAGCGCCATGATTTTTCTCTCTCGCCTGCTAAAGCTGCCAGTGAGCGTAAACGTTCTTGCAGACCGGCAAGAGAATGATATGTTTGATTGATTGCGTTAATAGCAGGACTTGTTTTACTGCTATCTGCTTCAAGACGCTCGATGTTCAGCTTGGTCGAGGTGAGTTTGCGTTGAGCAGTCAGTAGTTTTTCGCGCGTTTTAGCTAATTCATGACGCACGTTATCTCGTTGCTGCATAAGTGATTGAGCCTCATCCGCTAACAGTCTGCTGGTAGCATCGCGAATAATGACTTGAATACTGTCTGCACAACGGCTTACACGCGCTTGACGGCGAAGAGGACCTAACTGACGCTGAATTTCAGTGAGTAAATCGTCTAAACGGTTTACGTTCTCTTGTGTTGATTGAAGTTTGCGTAAAGCACGCTCTTTCCTTTTGCGATGTTTGAGAATGCCCGCAGCTTCTTCAATAAAAGCGCGGTTATCTGCAGGAGTGGCTTTAAGGATGGAATCTAATCTCCCCTGCCCAACAACTACATGCATATGAGCGCCTAATCCTGTATCTGATAAGAGCTCTTGCACGTCTAGCAGACGCACTGGGGAACCATTAATAGCATATTCTGAGCCGCCGTTGCGGAAAATAGTGCGGCTAATTGTTACCTCAGAATAATCAATATCGAGTGTTTTGTCGGTATTATCAATGGTTAAACTCACTTGAGCACGCCCCAAAGGAGCGCGCGTGGAAGTTCCGGCGAAGATAACATCTTCCATGGAACTTCCTCGCAGGCTTTTAGCTCCCTGCTCGCCCATAACCCACGACAAAGCATCCACCACATTAGATTTTCCTGAACCATTCGGCCCGACAATAGCGGTAACGCCTGGTTGGAATCTCAATGTGGTGGCATTAGCAAAAGACTTAAAGCCGCGGATGGTGAGTTCTTTAACATACATAAGGAATCGAACTAATCCTGCTCATCGTCATGAGAAAAGTCGGTATCTACGCCTGCTGCACGATCTTCTTTCGTATTTTTCAGCTCGGCATTGTGACGCTCTTTTAGCAGAATGCGCGCATCACCAGCTGTAACAAAACTACCGAAAATAACCACGCCGTGTCCTAAACCAATACCAAGTTCATCGTTAGCATCCACCTCATCAACAGCGGTTTGAATGGCATCTGGCATAGTATCTGCACGCAGCACACGGTCTTCACCAAACACAGACACAGCAATCTTTTCAAGCTCATCCACAGGCATAACACGGTTAGTCCACGAATTCTGGGTAACCACAACTTTCGATAAAATCGGCTCCATAATGCCCAGAACTGTTTCAACTTCCTTATCTTTCATCATGGAAACGATGCCCACTAAATCAGTAAAAGAGAAGTTTTCTTCTAAAGCCGCACGCAAAGCGTTTACTGCGTTCTCGTTATGACCGCCGTCAATAATAATAGTTGGAGAACGACGGATTACTTCAATACGTCCAGGAACTTTTACCGCAGATAAAGCCTGAGTAACAACATCGGCATCTAATTGACCAGCTACAGGAATAACTACTTCCGCCGCACACAATGCCGCCAACGCATTATGAGCCTGATGCTCACCAAACATCGAAACTGGAATGTGCTCATACACTCCCTGCGGAGTACGCAACGTAACCATCTGACCGCCCACTGCAGCCGCACGCGAACTCACCTCAGCTTCCACACCGTCGCGCACGAATGCCTGCACGCCAACCTCACGCGCGTAATCTTCTAACAAAGCAGGAATCTGTTCATGCGGTTGTGGCCCAATAATAACCGTAGAAGTTGGCTTCATAATACCCGCTTTTTCGCCGGCAATCTGTTCAATGGTGTCGCCCAGCCATTGCATATGATCCATATCTACAGGACCAATAATCGAGGCATCACCATCGAGAACGTTTGTGGCATCCCAGCGGCCACCCATACCAACTTCCACAATTGCAACATCCACAGGAGAATCTGCGAAAGTCCAGATAGCCATAGTGGTGAGAACTTCAAAGAAGCTCATGCAAGGACCACCCTGCTCAAGACTTTCGCAATCTACCATCTCCACGAAATCCTTGACCTGCAGCCACATATCAATAAAACGCTCATCAGAAATCGGCTGACCGTCCACGCAAATACGCTCGGTTACCTTCTCCACATGAGGTGATGTATACAAGCCTGTACGCAGACCATAAGCGCGGCAAATCGCCTCTGCCATGCGCGCTGTAGAGCCTTTACCATTCGTACCCGTAACGTGAATAACTTTGAAGGATTGCGCAGGCTGCCCAAGATAATCCATCACCTTTTGCATGCGCTCAAGACTAGGATCGAAATCATGCTCTGGTGCGCGCATCATGATTTCACGATAGACATCCGCTAAACTTAAGTTTTCTACTTCAGGTACTTCATACGACATAGGCCACATTTTATGCGATATTGCGGACGGTGAGTGCGTGGTTGGAGGCGCGATAGAGCGCAGCTGAGGCTTGCACGAAGATCTTGATTGAAGGTTTGGTAGTGCGGTTTGGTAGTGCGGTTTAGTGTGCTCTTACCCCTTCGCCTCTCGCTTAACCGTTTCATGCACCTCTTATGCCATTTTTGATGCGGAAAAATGGCTTCACAAGTGGCATATTGGATGTATGAATCGGTTAAGCTGCAGAAGAACAGTTCGAGCAGCACCCAGAACTGCCTGCGGACTCCCCAAGAACCGCCCATCCCCCTACACAACCCGCCTCCCCACTGATGCAATTAACCGCAACTCTCCATCCCATCTATGTGAACCCTGTCATATGAGCGCTCTAGAGTAGAGCTAAGCACATGAATTGACCTCGGTTCTGCCGAGTCTCAATATGTACTAGTTCTCAACATGTAACAGAGTTTTCCATACTTAGCTAAGGAGCATACTTTATGGTGTCTGTAAATGATCAAGCGCCTGAAACTCGCGCTGAAGCTGATGCTGCGGATTCTATGGCAGATCGCAAGCATAATCGCACTTTGCGCCCTGAATCCACGACATTTTCTGACTTTATGCTGTCCGGATGGGGCGATGAAAATGCGAATGTACAGCCTTTAGAGTCAAGTAAGTATATTCAGTCACGTTTAACTGCCCTCGGTGAGCGTTTCCCTGGTGAGCGTTTGGTGATTCCTGCTGGTCAGGCAAAAGTTCGTAACGATGATTGCGATTACGCTTTCCGCCCAGATAGTGCTTTTGCTTACTACACTGGTTTAGGTCAAGATTATGAGGCAGGCGCGGTCCTCGTTCTCAATCCTGTGGCTGAAGGTAGCGCTGATGCTGTTCGTGGCAAAACTCATAACGCTGTGCTCTATTTGCATCCTCGTAGCGATCAAAGCACGCAGGATTATTATCGTTCTGCAGCCTACGGTGAATATTGGGTGGGCGCTCGTCCAGGTTTGGACGGCATTAAGATAATGACTGGTTTAGATACTGCAGATATTGCAGGCTTAAACGACGCTTTAGCCAAAGACGTAGGTACTGAGCAAGGCGCCATCCGCGTGCGTATTATTCGCAATATTGATGTTGAAGTCACTGCAACTGTTGACGCTATACGTCAAGCAGGCGGTTTTGATAATCCTGATGCTACCGAGTCTGACGATAACACTTTCTACGAGTTCGCTTCTACTGCTCGTATGATTAAAGATGATTTTGAAGTGCGCGAAATACGCAAAGCAATTGCTGCCACTCATGACGGTTTTACTCGCATGTTAGAGGCTTTACCTGCGACGCGCGGTAAAGAACGCGGCGAGCGCATTTTGGAAGGTAAGTTTAACGCTAATGCACGCGAGCAAGGAAATGCCGAGGGTTATGGCACGATTGTTGCTTCAGGTGCTCATGCTCCAACCTTGCATTGGATGCGCAATACTGGAACTATCAGCAATGGAGAGCTGTTGCTTATTGATGCAGGTGTAGAAACAGATTCGCTCTATACCGCCGATATTACGCGCACCTTCCCTACGAGCGGTACTTTTACTCCTCTCCAACGTGAGCTCTATTCTGTGGTTTTGAAAGCTCAAAAAGCTGGTTTTGAGGCTGCTCAAGTTGGTGCTACATATTCCGATATTCATCATGCTTGCATGCGTGTTCTGACTGAAGCTCTCCATGATTGGGGTATTTTGCCGGTAAGTGTTGAAGAATCGCTCAGCCCTGAAGGTCAGCAGCATCGCCGCTGGCATGCATGCGGTGTGGCTCATCATTTAGGATTGGATGTGCACGACTGCTCGCAAGCACGCTATGAGTCTTATCAGGGAGCACAGATTACACCTGGTATGATTTTTACTATTGAGCCAGGATTGTATTTCCGTGAGAACGACATGCTTATTCCAGAAGAATTCCGCGGCATTGGTATTCGTATTGAAGACGATGTGCTGATGACCGAGAACGGTCCTGAATGGCTTTCTCACGATATTCCTAAGGAAATTGACGATGTAGAAGCTTGGATGGCTCAGACCGCAGCATCTGCTCGCAACTAAAAGCCGAAAAACCAAAATGATGGGGAGAGTTCATAAGAGCTCTCCCCATCCTCATATTAGTCAGACAGCAGGTACTCGCCTGCTTCATCAATCAAATGGCGTAAACCTAACTGAGCTGATCCGCGTAAAGCAGCGCGATTATCAATAACAGGAAAAGTAATCGTCAACTTATTTTTATGTACCGTATTTAACTGCATACTGACGCTTGTATATAACTGAGCCAGCCAGTTCGCGCCGAAGCGGGTCCAGAAGCCGCCAATAATAACGTTCGTAATATCAAGCATATTAATAGTCGATACAATAGCGGATGCCATAGCGCGCATGGCTTCAACCATCACTTCATCAACCTTGGCATCTGAACCGACCAGTTTTTGACTAATCCAAGCAAAGCCCTCATCAGCATCCATATGAGAAGCTCGAGAGCATCCTGCAGCATTGAGCAGAGCTTTACGACCAGCGTACATTTCCATGCATCCGCGACGTCCGCAACGGCAGACCGGGCCTCCCATCGACACCGATAAATGACCAATTTCTCCACTGACTCCATTATTGCCTGCAACTAATGTGCCGCGATCAACAAAAGCTCCACCCACACCTACATCAGTGGAAATATAAATAAAGGAATCAGCCAACGAGGTTGTATTTTCAGCATTATTCATACTTGAAGCAGTTACCGCATAGCCAGGAATTTGAGCAATAGCAGCCACATTTGCTTCGTTCAGAGGGGTGAGATGAAAGCGTTGCACCAAAGAAGTTGCCATTAAATCAACATTTTTCCAACCTAAGTTGGGAGCATCAATGAGCACGCCATCACTGGTTACCATGCCTGGAACAGCTAATCCACCGCACAAAATATGGCAACCTTGCACTTCATAATCGCGAACAACGGGAGCAATCATGCATTCTAACTGATCTAAAACATCCGTACGCTCGCTCACGCTTTCGGCATTATCTATCCACTGCTTATGCACAACAGTTCCGTTAAAATCTTGCAAAATAAAACCGTAACCATCCGTATGCACCTGCACACCTAAGCCCAGCCATTTCTGTGGTACAAATTCCAATGGATTACTTGGTTTACCCGTGCTCGCAAGCTGCTGCGGCTCGCCTTCTTGCAAAACTTGATGCTCAATCAAGTCGGACACAATAATGGAGATGGCCGCTTTCGTCATACCCGTTGTGCGCGCAATATGCGCACGACTGACTGGCTCTCGACTGCGTAAAATTGCACTGAGCACCACACCTATATTGTGCGCACGTAAATTTTCCTGATTTAATGCTTTTTGTCGTGCCATCTTACACCTCCGTTCGCTAATAATGATACTATGGAATAGTTAGTTAAGTCAATTAACATACTTCTGTGTATGGAGAACTAAATAGCTGCTCTTACTCTAGAAGGAAAGAGCCGAGAACGAGATTGCAAGGAGGCATAATGACTCGAGTTCTTGTTGCAGGTGTCGATACCTCAACGCAGTCATGCAAAGTGCGCGTTACCGATGCACTCACCGGAGAACTAGTACGCTTTGGACAGGCTGCTCATCCAGATGGAACATCTGTAAATCCTCAAGCTTGGTGGGATGCTTTCCAAGAAGCAGCTGCTCAAGCCGGCGGATTAGATGATGTATCTGCTCTTGCCGTGGGCGGTCAGCAGCACGGCATGGTTTTGCTCGACAACCAAGGTCGCGTTATTCGAGATGCTTTGCTGTGGAACGATACGCGAAGTAGCGTGCAGGCAGAAGCATTGATTAATGAATTGGGAGCCGCAGATAGTACTGATTCTGATTCGGGTTCTGGCTCTGGTTCTGACTCGGTTGGCAGACCTGATAACGCTGACGGTGCAAATAACGCCGACAGCGCCGACAGCGCCGATATTCAAGCGCGAGGCGTTGCGCGTTGGGTGCAGGCTGTTGGCTCATCTTTGGTCGCTTCGTTAACGATTACGAAAGTCGCTTGGGTAGCGCAGAACGAGCCAGAGAATGCCGAACGTATTGCCGCTATCTGTTTGCCTCACGACTGGCTGAGCTGGCGTATTGCCGGATATGGTCCGATTGAGAGTGGAGACGCCCAGTTGAACGCTCTCTTTACTGACCGTTCAGACGCTTCTGGTACCGCGTATTTTGATTCGGTCACTAATGAGTATCGTCGCGATTTATTAGAGATGGCTTTGGGTCGCTCGAACGTTGTTCTTCCGCGCGTGCTGAACCCTCATGAGGTAGGAGCTATTGCTGATCCTTATATTGCTGGAAAGAACGTAGAAGGCGGTTGCGTTATTGCTCCGGGCGGCGGAGATAATGCTATGGCTGCTCTTGGCTTGGGCATGAAGGCTGGAGATGTATCCGTATCTTTGGGCACTTCAGGCGTTGCAGCTGCTGTGAGCAACTCTCCTGCTTATGATTTAACCGGTGCTATTGCAGGTTTTGCTGATTGCACAGGACATTGGCTTCCTTTAGCGTGCACGATTAACGGTTCACGTATTTTGGATGCGGGTCGTCGAGCTTTGGGCGTTGATTATGATGAGCTTGCCACGTTAGCGCATGAAGCTCAGCCAGGCGCTAACGGCATTACTTTGATTCCATATTTTGATGGAGAACGCACTCCAAATCGTCCGAATGCTACCGCACAGTTCTATGGCTTGACTTTGGAAAACACAACACGTTCAAATATGGCGCGTGCGTTTATAGAAGCAGTATTGTGCTCACAACGCGACTGCTTAGAATATGTGAAAGCGCTAGGTGCTGATGTTCAACGCATTATGCTTATTGGCGGCGGAGCGAAGTCTCCTGCAATTCGCGCTTATGCTCCAGGCATATGGGGCACTGATGTGATTCTTCCTCACACCGATGAGTATGTTGCAATTGGTGCTGCACGTCAGGCGGCGTGGGTGGCACTGAGTACCGATGATATTCCTGCATGGGAATTAAATATTGATGAAGTTCTCAGCAGCTCCCCAACTCCTGAGGTTTACGAACAGTACGCTCGTTATCGAGCATAAAAACCGCAAGATTATCCCTGCTTGTAGATAGAACACTATCTCAGGCAGGGATTTTTACTTCTTTCTCTTCTCACCACCCACTCACCAGACCGAAAAACTAGGATTATATGGCAAAGCGACTCTTTGGACTTAGCGGGGGGGTGAGCAGAAGATGTTGTTTAGTAGGTTCCAGTTGATCCCTCAGAATGTCAGGTTTCAAGACATCGCCCCGATGCGAATGTGGTTATTTTTATATGTGAAGTCGACGCGCGCAACCGATATGCCAGTTTTGAAGCCATTTTTTACCCATCGAAACTGGCATAACAGATGTATGAATCGGTTAGGTAGAATGCGTTAGAACAATAGCCCTTCGAATTTAACGCAGTGTGAAGCCTGATTGTGCCGAACAGCCGCTAATCACACACCTGCAACCTAAAACCCCCGCTAAAAACCGAAGAACCAGTAAAACCTTCCCCATAAACATTTCATCGAATTTTGTAGATTGAATCCGAGCGCAGTAACACAGGCATATATTTTCGGACTATCCCAAGCCCTCGTTGAGCAAAACGTAGAGCACTCTACTAAGTCACGTTCCACGAGCCGCCAGTCCACACGCTCCTACCTACCTGCATCAAGAATAATCAGTTAAAACGAGCTGCACCAAGCCAAAGCCCCCAGCTCAAATCCCAAGAACTCAGAACTACGCCATACAACAAAGAAGCCAACACATCAGTGTTGACTTCTTTAAACAGAAGGAAAGAGAGATAAATAGCTTACTTTAAGGCTTCAAACATATAGTTATTGATTGTTGCCTTAACAGACTCAAGATGATCCGACTGAGTTGCTGCAATAAGCTCAGACTGTGGCTTGTCGAGAGCGTATTCTTCCAAGGAAGCTAAGGTTGCAGTACCGTCTTCAATGGTTGCACCAATACCGGAATCATAAGAGCTATAGCGCTGTGCCTGCAAGTTCTCAATATACTTGTCTTCGTGCATCTTGTCTGCAATAAGCAGGCCAGCAGCAAAGGCATCCATACCTGCGATATGTGAGCGGAAGAGATCTTCTGCTACGAATGAGGTACGACGTGGCTTTGCATCGAAGTTCAAACCACCATGAGGACCAATCTGGCCTTCTGCAAGAACTTCCCACATAACCGTGGTTGTTTCATACAAATCTGTTGGAAACTCATCCATATCCCACCCAATAAGCTTGTCACCCTGGTTGGCGTCGAGGGAACCGAGCACACCTGCTTCGCGAGCAGTACGGATTTCGTGCTGGTAGGTGTGACCAGCCAAGTTAGCGTGGTTGCCTTCGAGGTTGAGCTTCATTACATCCATCAGATCGTAGGTCTGCAAGAATGCGATAGCAGTTGCAGCATCGAAGTCGTACTGGTGCATGGTCGGTTCCTTAGCCTTTGGCTCAATGAGGAACTGTGCATCCAAGCCGATTTCCTTAGCGTAGTCGTTGCACATATGGAAGAACTGAGCCATATGAGCCTGCTCGCGCTTCATCTGAGTATTCCACAAGTTTTCGTAACCTTCGCGACCACCCCAGAATACGTAGTTTTCTGCACCCAAGCGCTTTGCAATCTCCAAAGAATGCTTCAGCTGACCTGCGGAGTATGCATAAATATCTGCAAATGGTGATGTAGATGCACCAGAAACAAATCGTGGGTTAGTAAACAAGGACGAAGTGTTCCACAGAAGCTTGACTCCTGTAGCCTTCATATTCTCTTCAATCTTATCCACTACCTTATCGAGGTTTGCATTGGTTTCACGCAAGGTATCGCCCTCTGGAGCAATATCGCGATCATGGAAGCAGAAATACTCCGCGCCCAGCTTAGTGAAGAATTCGAAGGCGTAATCAACCTTAGCCAAGGCTTCATCCATTGGATCTGAATACTTGCCATACCAAGGACGATGTGAAGTACCAGTACCGAATGGATCCACCAATTCCTGATCGAAGGTGTGCCACCATGCCACACCGAAACGCAACCAATCCTTCATCTTCTTGCCCGCAACAACACGATCTGCATCGTAGTAACGGAAACCAAGACCCTGCTCAACATTGTCAGTGCCCACGAATGGAATCTTTTCAACATCCCACAAACCCATTATGTAGCTCCTTTGCCAAACTATCTGTTTTCTTTCAGCCGTAGCTGCTGTTTATGAGAATACCAAACTTTACATAGTTTGTAAAGTCATTTAACTAACTCAGCGTTTCGCAAGTAATTCCAACGAAAAAGCCCCGCGATGCATTCAGCACCGCAGGACTTTTCTCGCAATTTTATTCTTCAGCCAATGCCTCTACAGGACTAACCTTTGCTGCTTGGCGTCCAGGCAACCATGCGCCCAGCATAGACGCAAGCACAATCACCGCAAACAGTCCTCCAAGCTGATCATATGGAAGCACAATCTTTACTCCCCCACTCAATCCATTAAATGGCAGAGTATACATGCCAATAATGCCGAAGGTAATACCCAGCCCAATACCCACTGCTGTAGAAACTGCAGAGGTGAGGAAGGATTCAAGCACAAGTAATCGGCGCATCTGACCTCGGCTCAAACCCAAAGCACGCAGTAAGCCATTTTCATGCTTGCGTTCCGCAACACTCAATCCTAAGGTATTAGCCACACCGACAAGCGAAATGACCAAAGATACACCCAAGAGAACCATGAAGACCATGACGATAACATTAAGCATTTGCATATAAATAGCACGCATAATATATCCACCAGATACCGACACATCAGAGCTCTTCTTATTCATAAAGGAGATGATCTCGTCGAACTTAGTTCCATCTTCAACCCGCATAATAACGCTCACTGTTGGAGCATCAGGAACAGAGCTCTTCAAATCTTCAGCAGTTAAACGCGCCGATCCCATAGAAACGGTCTTATCCTTAACTACCGTATAATCCTTGCACGAGGCAGAAGTATTATCTCCAGTTGTAGGCATAAAGCACAAAGTCATTGGTTTAGCAGTATCATAGCCCTCGTCAGGATTAACGTGCACTGTTCCCGAAGCAATCTCAGGCATAGAAGAGCGTGCAATATCCTTCATATCCGGATAACCAAGAACCTGCACAATATCATCAGCTTTATTGTTCACGGTAGCTTTAGCACCTGTAACCAGAGCAGTTTTGCGAGCATGCTTATAACTACTTAAGTCTTTAATCTCCTTACGAGTCAAAGTACCTTTCAAGCTCGTCGCAGTAATATCAATTGGATACTCAATGCTGAGCATAGAATCAAGAGTGCTTTGTACAGACGCAACACCTACGAAAATTGTAGACATGAGCACCACACCAATAATTACTGCCACACCCGTAGATGCAGTACGACCAGGATTGCGCACCACATTACCGCGCGCTAAACGTCCTACTGGAGTGCGCACAAGAGCACCCACTGCATGAATCAAGTATGGAAGAACAACCGAGAAAATCATCATAGCTGCAATCCAGCAGATAAAAGTAGCCAGTACTACTATGCCGAAGCGCATGTAGATTTCATTTTCTTCTTCATGAGGCATTCGCAAGCCATAAACAATACCTGCGATGCTAGCAGCCAAAATAACAGCACCAATAATCAGACGCACACGGTGGCTACGCTTTGTTTCTTGCACTGATTGCACAGGAGATAGAGCATCCAAAGGAGAGACCTTCGAAGCATCGCGAGCTGGAGCAATACCAATCAAAGTGGTCAAAACGCTGGCAACAATCCATGTAACAAGAATGCCCTTCCATGGCAAAATAGTTAGACTTTCTGCATAGCTAGCAGCTACACCGAGCTGAACTTGCAGAACCAAGCCCACAAGAGAACCTACTGTTACACCAATGAGCGAAGATACCATACCTGCAATAGAGGTTTCACGGAATAAGAGAGTGCGCACTTGCTTTGCCTGCGCACCCACAGCACGCAACAATGCCAGTTCGCGACGGCGTTGCAATGCAATCACACGGAAGGTTGTGCCCACAATAATAGAAGCAACGAAGGCTGCCAAAAGAGGGAAAAGCAATGCCATAGACGTCATATATGTTGCAGAATTGAGCTGAGCTTTCTTACCTGAGTCCACAAACTGCTGAGATTCGTAAGCCACATATTCTATGCCTGCTTTCTCTGCATCAGTATTAACAGATTTCAAAGCATTCTTCACATTAGCAGTTAACTCTTTTTGCGCTTGAACACTCGATTGTGGAGACCGTAAGGCAGAGTCATCTGGCACAAGCTTGTAGCTGTCTGTCATAGAGGATCCACCGACTGCTTCAGCACCCTGCAGAGTAACAAAAACCGTATTGATATCGAATTTCGAACTTACAGTAATACCTGAAACTTTGAGATCATGAGCGTCTTGAGTACCAGCTGAACGCACAGATACCGTATCGCCTACTTTTACATTAAAGTAGGATGCTGCTTCACTATCGATTGCAATTTCTTTATCCGAAGACGGAGCATATCCAGATGCATACTGTTCAGTTGCCAAAGGAGCCTGTTGGGTGTACGACATAGTACGCAAAACAGTTTTATCGCCATACGCAACTTCCGTATTTATGGAACCTTTCAAAAGCAGATAACTGCCCCTATCCTGCACGCTTGCAGTAGTAGGAACAACTCGTTTCACGCCCGATACTGAACGCAAAGCATCCAGAAGACGAGATTCATCATTGGTTGAAGCTTGATTAGCCAAGTTTTGCAGTGAAGAACTGTCAGACTCTTCGCTGCTTTCATCTTCTGTATCTATATACTCTTTGCCAACAATTACTGCCGTTCCTCGAGTAGAGTTTTCATACGTTGCTGTATATTGATGAGACATTCCTCCCACCAAAGTAAGTGCCAGCACAACAAAAGTAGATGCAATAGTAACTGCAATAGCAGTAGAAATATATCGCGACGCATGACGACGCACGTTAGCGCCAATCAGTTTATTAATAGCTGAAGCCATCTTCTTCCCCTCCTATTTCCTCGTACCACCTATAACAAGGAAACAACCTGATCCGGGGTTGCTCCTACCATATCGGCTTTAATGAAGCCATCTGATACGACAATAACGCGATCAGATACGCTGGCTACCGCTGGATTATGCGTTACCATAATTACTGATTGTCCAAACTCATCTACTGCTTGGCGAAGGATAGATAGCACTTCATCGCTAGTTTTAGAGTCCAAGTTACCCGTTGGCTCATCAGCAACGATAATTGCCGGACGTGCTACTAAAGCACGAGCTACTGCCACACGCTGCTGCTGGCCACCAGACAGTTCGGATGGGCGATGCTTCAAACGATCGCTCAGACCTAAGACCTGTACAACGCGAGACATCCATTCTTTGTTAATCTTTTGATTGGACAGCTGCATAGGCAGCAAAATATTGTCTTCCACGTTTAAGGTTGGCACCAGATTAAAGGACTGGAAAATAAAGCCAATGCGTGAGCGACGCAGCTCAGTAAGTTCCTTATCTTTCAGATGCGTAATATCAATGCCATCTACAGTTACCACACCCTTCGTTGGATTATCGAGACCGGCAATAACGTGAAGCATGGTTGATTTTCCAGATCCAGAAGGACCCATAATAGAAGTAAATTCACCCTTATTAATGACTAAGTCGATGCCTTTGAGTGCACGAACTCGCGTGTCACCTCGACCATAAATCTTAGTTACGTCACTCAAAGAAACAACTGGCGACTTTACTTCAGGTACTGATTGATTTTGCAATGTAGTGTTCATGGTTTCATTTAATCACGCGGCATCTGTTCACTACACCCTCAAACACACCCACATTGTCCCTGAAAAGCACTCACCATCTTCAGGGTTTTCCCTGAATAGACATCAAACCTTCTGCATAGTACATTGAATAAGTAGGTAGCGTTAAACGTTTAACGTCTCTCTCGATACAAGTTAAGGCGTGTCGGACTCAACCGATTAAGTTGCATATTTTCTGCGGTTAGCGCTAGACTATCCAGAGGAAGAAAGGAACACCATGACACAACCTATCGTGGTCAGCCTCGGCGAAATTCTGTGGGACATGCTCCCTGAAGGAAAGCGCGCAGGCGGCGCCCCAGTAAACTTTACTTATCATGCTTCTCACAATGGTTCCGTTGGACGCTCCATCAGTGCTGTTGGAAACGACTCTTTAGGTGACGAGCTTGTAGCAGCTGTGAAGAATGCCGGCATTGATGCCATTATTCAACGCAATGACTTCCCTACTGGCACAGTTGGCGTAGTACTCAATGATGGTATTCCGACATATGAGATTGTTGAAGGCGTTGCATGGGATCATATTGCTTTGACTGATGAACTCATTGATGTTGTTGCACAGGCAGATGCTGTATGTTTCGGTTCTTTGGCTTGCCGTGAGGAAGAAAGCCGCAACACTTTGCTTGAACTGCTCAAGCACACCAAGCCAGGCGCTTTGAAGTACTATGATATTAATATTCGCGCTGATTACTTCTCTCAAGAACTTATTGAAGAACAGCTTAAGGCTGCAACTGTATTCAAGATTAACGATGACGAACTTGAGCTCTTGCGCCCTATGTTCAATGTTGACGGTTCTGATGAAGAAGCATGCGCATGGTTCATTAAGAACTATGATTTAGACTACATGATTTTAACTGGCGGTTCACGCTTCTCCATTATTATGCACAAGGATGGCGAAGTCTCCCACGTAAAGACACCTCGCGTAAAGGTGAACGATACTGTGGGCGCTGGAGATTCCTTCTCTGGTACTTTCACCAGCGAAATTTTGCGTGGAACTCCACTGCACGAAGCTCATGTTCGTGCATGCAATGTTGCCGCTTATGTGTGCACTCAGGCTGGAGCATGGCCAGAGTATCCAGAAAATATTCCTGATTATGTTCAGCAGCAAGGTCTCGATAAGTAGACCATTTTTATACAGATAAGTGGAAGTAGCCATTGGTTACTTCCACTTTTTTATTTCTCGTATCTGCAGATACAGTGTTCCGCATTTTCATTATTATCAGGTCTTAACTCAACACAACATGTAAGTTTAACTGGTTCTTGGGGTTGTGCCACGCTCACAACATCCACGCCGTCCCAGCCTACACAACCCCGCTAAGTCCGAAGAGCCGCTTTTCCGCGCTTTTTTGGATTGCGTTTTCTCTGATTCCCATTGCAGCAGATAGAGTTTGAGCTATGCCATTCTCTGTCCACATGAAAAACATGTTGCTCTCGAGACCGTCCGGTCCTGCATTCCGTTCCAAAACTGAAACCCACTGCATAGCATTGATGGCGAGTACTTGTATACCCGCCATCAGTTTCTTAATGTACGTTTTTTAGCTCACGTATTGCAGCTAGTTTTATTCCTGCAGAGGTCGTAAATTCGAAACTCTCTAAGAAGGTTACAGACTGAGCCAGCTGTCCTGGAGCGTCAAAGATAAAACTACCTGCATCTTCACCCTTATTAATAAAGACTTCGAGAACCGTTCCATCCATAAATATCTCCACTGTGTGCACGGAATCAACATGAGTGGAATAGAACAATGCGTCCATTCCTGTGCCACGAATAGATATACCAATAACTCCATCTCTACGTTCCAGATGAACCGATGCATCGCCTTTTTCAGCAAGTATCACATCAAAGTCACTTTTAACTTCTTTGCTGTCAGCATCAAGCTCAATCCGAGCATAATATGGGCTATCCGCGTCTGCAGTGCTCAATTTATCTTTGACTGCGTAGTCAAAAATTTCTTGAACTGGGTAGCTTCTTAAAGTACCATCCACAATATGAAGTTCGCGCGGGAAGGTCATGGTGCCATTGCTTGCACTCGTGCTTTTACGACGCTGACCATACCATTCTACCAACCAACCCACAGCAATTCGACGTCCCCGCTCGTCTTCGAAAGACTGCACAGCATAGAATGCACTGCCAAAATCACACAGTCCACGCGATTGCACGTTGAGGCGTAGAAGAGGTGCATCTTGTGTGCCTTGCTGAACAATATTTCCTACGTACCAGTTCACTGGTTGGAATGCTCCACGCGAATCGCGCACATGCATAAGAGCAGCAATTGATACCTTACGCCCGTCTGGTTCAAAAGTATCGGGACATTCATAAGTCTTTGCTACACCATATTCATACTCTGCTAATAAAGCTCCTGAATATGTCCACGATTCTGGTTTCCCAAATCGGAACCTGGTGAAGCAATATAACCAGCAATAACTGGAACAATTTCAGTAGAAGCAGTCCATTTCTCGCAGTCTGCACTATCCCATGCAGACTCAGTAAACCAATGTCCAGCAGGAGTCATTGATTCCACGTCGAAAGCGCGTACTCCCTGAGCTTCACTGAAATATCCGTTATCAAAACCTGCAGGCAGATTGGTAGCAATGGAAATAAAGCTCGAGCCTTCTTCCACACCTTCTACCCCACGCAAAGCAGTAACATCAATTTTAGAATCTCTAAAATCTACTCCAAAATCATCAGCTTCACGATCAATAATCATCTGTGGCTTCGTAAAATGAATACCATCTGTACTAGAGCACATATATTGGCATTCAACTTCAGTCTCTGCTGTTATACGTGGAATCTCATGATGATATGTGAAGAAAATATTAATTGCTATGGCATTAGCACCATTGCATGGCTGACCGTCAGCATCAACAGGAAGAGCGGAACCAGAGAAAGCTCCTCCCACCCATTCATCATCTGCATAAATAACATCATGCGCATCGAGTGCCACAGGCAGATGCGTCCAATGTACTAAATCATGGCTAACTGCATGTCCCCAATGCATTGGACCCCAATCCCATCCAAAAGGATCAAACTGGTAGAACATATGGTACACTCCATTGAACTGCACTAAACCGTTAGGATCATTCATCCAATTGACTGGTGGCTCGAAATGAGTTGAGCTCTGGGAAACCCGAGGCAATTCAGGTTCAGCACTGTAATCGAGCATTTTAATACCTTGTTCATAGATATTTTCGCACTCACTCAAATAGCCGAACGTAATGCGAGCGCGCTCAGCAGTAATACTAATCTGAGTATCGTGTGGCACTGTAGCGCTGGGAGGAAGTATTTATCTGAGTTATTAATTGTGAGATTATGTGTGTCATTCTTATAGTCAAGGAGAATCTGAGCATCATTGCCTTCACGTACTCCGTAAAGATCAATACGAGCGTAGTTAGAGGTGTTATAGCGCATAATACTTATCTCTCTGTGTATTTTATTGTTTTTGATTGATTGTTACTACTGATTGTCTGCGTATCATTGCGCATTCAACTGCAGTAGCTGATGGTGTTAGTTGAGTTAGTTGTACTCCGCTGGTAAATGGCGTCATCTTCTGCATTATGATGGATGACTGGCTAATTTGCTCAACAAGTTTGTAGACTGCCCAATACCCCATCTCGTAATGTGGTAGTTCAATTGATGTGAGACCTGGACGTAGAGAGTTGATAATCAGCGGCTGGTTATCAACGCTAACGACGCTTATATCTTGCCCAATATGTATTCCTCGACGTTCTGCTTCTGCATAGATAAAGCCTGCACGAATATCGTTAAAACACACTATGCCATCAGGTTGTATATTATCGAGAACATGAGCTGCACCGTAGGAGAAGGCATCCTCATCTGTGTAGCCTTCATCGATAGGTTCTAAACCAGCTTCGTACATTGCATGCTCATACCCCTTATAGCGTAGTTCTTGAGCAATAAGGTCAGGAAGAGCGTCAAAAAATGCTATGCGAGTGCAGCCAGCATCGATAAGTTCACGAGTTGCCATGTATCCAATTTTTTCTTCATCTGGACAAATAGAGCTGACTCGCCCATCCTCATCAGTGCCGTCAATAATAACCGTCTGCTCATGTGCAAGATTCTTAGGGATCTGCACACGTTGGTTATACATGCAGGCGTATAAGTAACCGTCTACTCCATAGTGTTTGAGCGCCTCAATTTCTTCGGCTTCAAGCTGTTTATTTCCTTGACTGTTCACAATAACAAGGAGGTAACCTAACTCGCGTGCTGCTTGCTGCGCTCCTACCACAATGCGCCCAGCAAACGGAGTACTGGCAATATGATCGCTCAGGAATCCCAGAATGCGCGTGCTATTGGTTTTTAGGCTTCTAGCCATGAGATTTGGTTTATATCCTAATTCGCGGGCTTTTTCTTGAACTTGCTCAATAATATGTGGCTTTACACGTTTCTCTGCTTTACCGTTGAGAACCATAGACACGGTAGCTGTTGATACATTGAGTTCTCGCGCAATATCTTTAATCGTTACCACTGCTACCTCGCCTCTTTGCTATGAAAAGCTTCATATTTTACTCTCTTCATCCATTCTAACCGAGGGTAACGGGAGCTAAATCTTCGTGTTCACGAGGGTCTAAACCAGGTAACTTGCCAAAGCAATACACAATAATTTCTGCAGCAAAAGCAAAAGCGGATGTTCCGAACCCAATAATAAGACCTGGCCACTGTACGTAGCACCACGCAATCATAAAAATTGCACAGCCCAACAGAACAGAGCATAAAGGACGAGCAATCACCATGCTGAAGGCATAGCGCATAATCCACGTTGTTCTCTCACTAAAATGCGATTGCACTGCCCAGCACATGGCACTCCATAGAATCATAACGGCGAGGAGAACAACGAAGAAGCCAGATAATACTACACCCAGCATTCCCGTGCGCACATTCCAGTTAACAATGAAATAATCATAGGCTAGAAGCAGACTTATACCGAATTGCAACCATCCAATAGCCTGTGCGCTGCGCATACTCGCCTTCCATTCACGATGGAAAACTAACCATGTTTCGCGCACACGCCATGAACGGTCATCGCTCAGAAACCATACTCGGTAAGTATTATGTGCGGCTGCAATAGCGGGAAAAAATCCTACAACTACAGCTCCCATGAGTGTATGCACAACAATAGCCACATGAACCGTAAAAATGATGACAATAGTGCGGCAGAATTTCTCGTAGAGAACAGCAAACTGAGCCATGATTCCTTCGTCCTTTATATATTTTCGTTAATATCGTCGCGTTAACCCTTAACTGCACCCAGCATAACGCCCTTGTTAAAGTAGCGCTGAAGGGATGGATACAGTATGAACAGCGGCACAGTCGAGACAATAATAATCGCGAATTTAATCTGATCGGCAGCTCGAATCAAATCCAAAGAATTAATATTGGTTGTTACATTCACTTGGTTAACGAGTAATAACTGTTGAAGAACGTTTTGCAACGGTTGTTTATCCCAGTCAGTCACAAAAATCAAACCGGTCATATAATCGTTCCAATGTCCTACGAAATAATACAAACCAATCACAGCTAAAATAGCGCTCGACAGTGGTAATACAACGCGCATAAAGTAGCCGATATAGCTCATACCGTCAATCTTCGCAGCATCAAAAAGCTCCTCAGGAATGGATGTTTCAAAGAAGGAGCGAGCTACAATCACTTTGTACACACTTACAGCTCCTGGCAAAATAAATACCCACATGGAATTCAAGATGCCCATGTTCTTATACAGAAGATAGCTTGGAATCAAGCCGCCGGAGAAGAACATCGTAACAGTAAAGAGAAACAGAATAATACGACGTGGCTTAAACTCACTGCGAGACAAAGCAAAAGCACACGGAATAGTCACGACCATATTCACCAGAGTGCCCAGAACACAGTAAATAAGAGTGTTCTTATAGCCCGTCCAGATCTGCGAGTTTTCAAAAACTTTCGCATAACCATTCCATGCTACGCCATGAGGAATAAGCTTCACAGCTCCATTAGCCACAGCAGATGAATCAGATACCGAAGAAATAGTCACAAACCATAGCGGATATATCATCGCTAAAACCGTGAAAATAAGCAGACCATAAATAATAACGAGAGCTACATGATCCGATGGCTTCTTCTTATAACGCACTTTTGGATTCCATGGAACATCCGCTGAACTCAACGCCACCTTAGCGACCTGTGGTAAAGCTGTAGAAGTCTGAGGCTGAGAAATAACAGTCATGATTCATCCTTAGAAAATGCTCGACTTAGTGGCCTTCTTAGAAATGAAGTTTGCCACAATCAGGAACAGGAAGTTAACCACAGTATTAAACAGACCGATAGCTGTGGAGTAAGAGAATTGGCTATTTAGAATACCAATCTTGTAGGTATAGGTAGAAATAACTTCAGTAGCAGGCAGGTTCAGGGAGTTCTGCATCAGGAAGATCTTATCGAAACCTACACCAAGAATAGAGCCCATACTCATAATGAGCAGAACCGTCATTGTTGGCATAATTGCTGGAATATCAACGTAACGAATGAGTTGGAAACGTCCAGCACCATCAATTTTTGCGGCTTCATATAAAGAGGTGTCCACAGATGAAAGAGCTGCCAAGTAAATAATGGAGTTCCATCCCACATGCTGCCAAATCTCTGAGATCCAATAGACAGCAGTAATAACATGTGTGTCACCCAAAATACTGGTATCGCCAAAGAACTGACCTAAAATACCAGTTTTTGGAGTCAGGAAAATATTAATCATGGACACAATAACCACAACAGAAATAAAGTGCGGCATATAGGTAATAGTCTGAACGAAACCTTTAATTTTTGGAGAGGAAATCTGGTTAATCAGCAAAGCCAAAATAATTGGAGCAATAAAGCCCATAACCAATGTCCACAAGCTGATGCGAATGGTGTTTCCCATAATCTCACCAAAAAGCGGACTGTTAAAGAACTTCTCAAAGTAGCTAAAGCCTACCCACTGCCCACCGGTTAATCCCTTATCTGGATCGAATTCACGGAAAGCCAGCTGAATTCCCCACATAGGAATATAGGCAAAAACAAGAACAAAAATTAAAGCAGGAGCAGCTAACAGCCATAACTGCCAATAAAGCTCAGTATGACGTTTAAACGACGCCAAGGGTGAAAGTTTTTTCTTCTGATAAGCGGTGCTTTCTCCACCACTACGTAATGCACGTGTCATGTGAATTCCTTCTATGAAAACCATGAGAATAAAGCGAACGATAGCGTTGATGTATGCCATACAGCCAAGCTAAGGGGAACCTAGGTGCTCGTTTACCAGAAACGAGAGAAGAGTAAAGAGCACCTAGGACGTTGCACAGAGGTTTAGACGAGCACTGATTTACTTCTCAGCTACGTCATAAGCCTTCTGCCAGATATAAATATTCTGATCTAAGCCGAGGGATTTGTCATTTACTTGCTTCGCATACTCATCCCACTGCTTATCGATACCACCCTTTTGGAACCATGTGGCCAACATATTGTCGGCGTAGTTAAAAATGGAGGTATTATTCGTTGACAAGGTATCAAGATCTTTAGCGCTTGGAGTAGCATAGATTGACACCACATCAGTTTTTTCGTTCACATTATCGAGTGCTGGCTGAACGGCTTCATTATCCGCCGATACTGCGTCTGCATTGGTGTCGTTGAGAATAGTGTAATCATCTGGAATCCATCCTGCAAAACGATCTTGAGCGGCAATTTCGCGAGTATCCACGTACTTTTCGTATACCTTATCCGAGATAGTGTATGTGTTGTTATCGGACTTGGTTACATATTTATCGAGATCGCCATAATACTGCTGGATGGAAATTTCTGGATCATACATAGCATTAATAATCTTCCAGATTGCATCCTTATTAGGAGCTTTCTTGCTGACTGTTAATGCATTAGCAAGTTCTGTATAGTCCTGACTATAGTCCCACTTTACCTGAGAATCAGATTGATCCGCGGTTTGCTTGAGCACAGGAACAGATGCATATTGATTAGCCAAAGTTCCATACTCACCTTGACGAGACCAACCGAAGGAGAAACCAGTTATTGCTGTTTTACCATCGCTAGTTGTTTGTGCAGCATACTTCGATCCGTCACGGGTTAAGGAATCCTTAGGGATAAGACCTTCTGACTGCAGCTTATTGAGGAACTTGATTGTGTCTTTCAACGCATTGCTTGTCAAATAGCTTTTAACTTTGCCATCCTGCACATAGTAACCTTGAGATTCAGCAGAAGATCCCATAAAAGCAGTGGTTACTCCGGTTGAATTCATCAAAGTAAGAGCAGACCACAAACCAAAGTTGAGACCGCGAATATTCATTGGCACTTCATCTGCTTTACCATTACCGTTAGGATCTTGAGTTTTAAATGCTTTCAAAACATTTTCAAGCTCGTCCCATGTTGTTGGCATAGACAGTCCTAACTTATCGAGCCATGCTTTATTAATAAACATATGTGTAGCAGATACGCGATACCCCTTACCGCGATCAGATGGGAGAATCTGAATCTTTCCTTCATCTTCTACCATCTTCTGAGCTACTGGTCGAGCCGTGAAGAATTTCTGAACATTCGGCATTTTCTTGAGATGAGGTGCTATATCTTCAAACTGGCTGGAGTACTTGGAAATATCGTTACGATCATACATAGACATACCAATATCCGGAAAATCGCCAGCAGCCATTTTTGCACTCTTCTGCTGGCCCCATGCGTTATCAGTAATTTCAGTCCATTCAATCGAGCAATCGCAAGCTGCTTCCAACTTTTTCGTCCAACCCATTGACGAGAGCTTAACCGCTGTTGTGTTTCGACGCATAGAGATACGAACAATCGGTTTACCATCTTTGGTTGTTGTTGGCTTTGAGTTACCTGAGCATGCACCCAGAACAGATATTCCTAATGCAACTGAACATGCTACAGCACATGCCTTCATTGTTCGAGATATAGCTGGACGGACCATAACCATCCCTTCCTTCTGATTTTCACTGGGGAGTACCCTACCCCGTAAGACCACCGTGGTCTTGCGATAGTTTTTATTAAAATAAGTTAATCGTTTAACGTCAAACGTTTAACGTTTTCGGCGTGTCGCAAGAGACAGCATAAAAAATCGGCACTCGCAAACGAGCACCGATATATAAGTAAAACCTCTATAAACCGAGGAATTGCACAGCTTGAGGCAATAAGGAAATACTTATATCGTTCGATTTATAAGCTACTTCCCCATCTGTTTGAACCCATACAGGAACATTCGTTGTAATGCGATATACTCGCCCACGTGCCATATGAACACCGCGAGAGCTAGTATGATATCCCTTCATTGCGCGCGGAATAAGATGCACAAGCTCAGTTTTCTTAACCCCTTGAGCAATACATGAATCAAGCTGTCCATCATACGGCGATGCTTGCGGACAGAATTTAAATCCACCGCCCTCATACGGTTCATTCATAACCGCCACAAAAAGCGTATCGTCATATCTACAAACTTCTCCATCAATATCCACAGATACAGAAAATCCTCGATGCTTAAAAATCCCGGCAGTGCAGCGCATAAATAGGCAAGCTGAGAAAGATGTAATCGCGATAACCTATCGCTCACATCCGAATGCAAAACTTTTACACACACATCTGCATCAAAACCAATACCCGCAGCATTATTGAAATGCCATTGTTTTGCGGCAATATCCAGCGCTCTGCCTTGATCATCAAACACGTATTATAGGTGAGAACACCCATATCTAGTGAAAGCACTCGACTTACATCAGTAATGCGCTCAATAATATCTTCATACGTGCCAGAAATAGAATTCGAATGCACAAAATTATTGCCACTTCCAGCAGGAATAAGACCAAGATATGTTTTATTAAAATTCATTATGCCATTCACAGCAACACTAAGCGTACCATCGCCCCCGATAATAATATAAACATTTTCAGCATCATCACTAACATCGCTGAGATCTCGCACAATATCATGTACAACATACGTGCGCATTGGAAAATGAACAGAATGCTCTATTCCCTTTGCGCGCAGAATTGACTGCACTTCACGCCATGCTTTAAGCGCACGCCCCCCATAGGGATTAACTACGCAATGAAATCGCATACGAGAATCCTTCTTCTTTATTGGCATTGGTTCTATAGCACCCGAGCATCTTCTTTAACGCTCGACCTTCGCTGATATTCGATGCTCAACAGCGAACACCTGAGCAACACACGGGAAGAAAGAAGACTTGCACATATGAAACTTTTACTATATAGTGTTCTTTCGTGCTCAGTACTTTACCGAACACACTGCGGACATAGCTTAGTTGGTAAAGCGCGACCTTGCCAAGGTCGAGACCGCGGGTTCGAGTCCCGTTGTCCGCTCTTTTTTGTTTCTCATGATTTATGCTTGGTGTTAAATATCTCTGGTTTGATTCGTTTAACCTACTTGATTCACTTACCGGCTTAATCCCACTTAACCGATTAACACACCTCTTATGCCAGTTTTGATGCAGAAAAATGGCTTCAAAAGTGGCATATCGGTTGCGC
>NZ_KV812468.1:1007876-1099082 GCF_001813415.1 Alloscardovia sp. HMSC034E08
CTTCAAAAGTGGCATATCGGTTGCGCGTATCGACTGCTCACACCGCCCCCCCCCACCTCACCCACTCGAATCCCTCACCGCACCTCCCACAGCTTGCATATAAAGAATTTTTTATATAAAATATTCTTTATGAGTACGGTGGATAACAACGCACCACGTGAGGCTTTGAACAATGCTACGAACAACGCTACAGACAGCGCATTAAACGCTGCACATGAAGCCACCCCATCGCAAGCTAAGCCTTGGGAAATGCAATATGCAGCGTCAACAGAGCTCTTCTCTGCTTTATCGCATGCAGCACGTGTTGCAATCTGCCATTTTCTCATTGGACAACCGCTTACTGTACGTGAGATTCAAGAAAAACTTGGTCTTTCCCAGCCACTTGTTTCTCACCACCTCATGATTTTGCGCAATGCTCATATTGTGTCTGCACAATCTCATGGTAGAACAACTCAATATTCCATTTCGGACATGCATATTCGCCATATTGTGGTGGATGTATATGCCCACACAAAGGAGATATAACAATGAAAGACCTTAAGCACACAATTGCAGAAGATCACGCACACACTCACGGACCTGCCTGCGGACACGAAGCTATTATCCACTTAGATCATGTAGATTATCTGCATAACGGGCATGTTCATCACGAGCATGACGGTCATTACGATGAGTGTTCCCACTGCTCATGCGAGCATTGCACGGATTCCTGTGCAACATGCACCTGCGCAGATTGCACATGTGAAAACTGCAATCACACCACGTGCTCTTGCGAGCATTGCTCCGATTCTTGCGCACATTGCACTTGCGAAGACTGCACCTGCGCAACATGCAAGCATCCTCATACCTTAGCTGCCTAAACAGCTCAACTAGGTGCTCTCAGTAAGAAGTGAAAGGTGGGAAGCGAGCGCGCGCATAACCTAGCTACCCCAGCAAACCCGCCTCTCGTCTCAAGCACCATACAAGCACCATACGTTCCGCGTTGATAGTAAAAAACTCAGCGCGGAACACGTGTATGTACAGCAAAATTATTGCGCTGATTTACTATAGGGATAGATAGAGATAGCAACGCAAATTACGTCAAGCGATGCAACGAGAACGCTGTAAACCAAAAGAAGGAGAAGACATGAGCGATACTCATTCACGCACTGTGCAATCAGATACAGCACACAGCAAGTTTCGCATGATTTTAGTCGGTTTCGCTTTTCTTCTGCAGTTATCAGTAGCTATTCTTTTCGTTCTTCGTTTTCAAGAGCATATAGTGTGGGCAAGTGGCGTACTTCAACTGCTCGCACTTATTGTTACCTTCTTTATTGTTGGCTCAGATTCAAATTCGGCATTCAAAATCACATGGCTCGTTTTTATTGGTCTCACCCCTGTGGTTGGTTTAATCGTTTACCTTCTTTTAGGAAATCCTAATGCCACACGCATAAGCAAGAAAGCATTCAATAAGAATCATCGCACGCTTATGCAGTTCCTTCAGCGGTCAAACGCCACTCTCACACAACTCGATAAAACGGATAAAGGCATTGCTAATCAGTTCCGTTATCTGCAAAAACAAGCCTCCTACCCTACGTATACTCATACAGACGTGCAGTTTTACAGCGACGCAAGTGACGGTTTAGAAGCCCAGTTACGGGATTTAGATAAAGCAGAACATTTTATTTTTATGGATTATCATGCCATCGAGGACGGCGAGTCTTTCCAACGCATTTCCCGTATTCTTGCACGCAAAGCTCAGCAAGGCGTTGAAGTACGTCTTATGTATGACGATGTTGGATCAGTCAGTTTTATCAATCGCTCTTTCATAAAAAAGATGCGCTCGCTGGGCATTCAATGCAAAGTATTTAATCCTTTACTGCCTTTCTTAAATATTTTCGTTAATAACCGCGATCATCGCAAAATTACCGTTATCGATGGTCGTGTCGGTTTTACTGGCGGCTATAACCTCGCGAACGAATATTTTAATATTGATAGTCCGTACGGTCATTGGAAAGACACAGGTCTTCGTCTTGAAGGAGATGCCGTTCAAAGCCTTACTGCCAGTTTCTTAGAAATGTGGCATTACGAGCATAAGGATGATGAAGATTTCTCCGAGTATCTCCAGTTACCGCAGCACACGGCTCGTGAGCATGGCTACGCAGCACCCTTTGCTGACTCTCCTTTAGATAACGAGCAAACTGCTGAAGATGTGTATCTAAATGCGATTAAGAATGCTACAATCAGCGTTTATATTGCTACTCCATATTTTATTATTTCCGATGAAATGAACCGTGAGCTTGCTCTTGCTGCTCAGCGCGGCGTGGACGTGCATATTATTACGCCAGGTATTCCTGATAAGAAACTGATTTTCCGGGTTACCCGCTCGTACTATGGACGTTTAGCACACAAAGGCGTGCACATTCATGAATATACACCCGGTTTTATTCATGCGAAGCAAGTACTGGTTGATGACGAACTTGCTATTGTTGGCACAATTAATTTTGACTATCGCAGTCTGTATCACCACTTTGAGAATGCTGTGCTCCTCTATGGATTTGACGCGATTAGAGATGTGAAAGATGATTTTGAGCGCACGCTTGCTGCCAGCGCAGATGTAACGGCAGAGCATGTTGACAAAACCTCGCTTACTAAGTTCAGCGATATTGTTTTGCGTTTAATGGCTCCTCTGTTTTAAAACATTAAACGCTATGGTATATTTATGTGGTCGTTAGGGAAAGGACACTAATGACCACATATCTAAGGTAGAAAGTTCATCTCATGAACACCCCTGATAATAACAAGGGTAATAATTTCAATAAAAAAGACTATATGTCACAGCGTGTAGCGATTTTTGCAATAGTTGTGGCTTCCATTATTGGCTGCGTGTGCACCACTATTGGTTTTAGTATGTACGGTCTTATGCATGGCAATAATGTCTCCGCTACATCTCGAACTACTTCTTCGAGTTCCACGCAAACGCAAGACATATGCGATACCACTCTTACAGTGGTTGCTTCTGTGAACCAATGAGGGTTCTCTTGCTCAGCAGCTTGGCGGATCGTGCGTAAAAGTTACGTCACTTATTAACTCCACCTCCGTGGAACCTCACGATTATGAAGCCACTGCTAGTATTTTAGCAACACTGGCAGGTGCAGATATTGTTGTTCTTAACGGAGCTGGCTACGATAGTTGGGCTGAGAAGGCACAGCTGAATAATAAACGCCAAACAGTTGTTAACGTTGGCGATCTTATGGGCATTACCGCTTCTGAGGAACATGAGTATAGTCATGATGAATCATCGAGGCATCACCACCATCATCATGGTTCCACTAATCCTCATCTGTGGTTCAGCCCTGAAGCAGTATTGAAGGCAGCAGATGCTATTAATTCTGCATATGCGCGCAAGGCTGGGGATTCCTCAAAGACAGCAGCAACAGCACAACGTCATTTCAATGCATGGAATGGTGAATACGCTTCTTTCGTCGTGATGGTTAATAAAGCTCGCAATTCCGGTGTAAAGCGTACCTATGTGGCAACAGAATCAATCGTGAGCTATCTGCTCGACTATATTGGAGCCACTGATCTCACGCCTGATACCTGCACGAATGCTATGAATAACGGCTCTGAGCCATCTGCAAACGATTTTAACAGCGCCTTAAATACTGTAGCTGGCAAGAATGTAGATCTTCTGGTGGTCAATCCACAAGAAATGACCGGTTTCTACCCAGCTCAAGGATGCCGCGGTAAAAGCGAATCAAACAGTTATTTCCGTTACCGAGCAGTTACCTGAAAATCAAAAATCTCTACTCGATTGGATTACCCTCATCACTAAGCAAGCGCTAGCATCAGACACCATGAACGGCTTCTTCCTCACTCAAGATGTACAAGATAGAACGCTGTCTGATTATGCCGGCCAGTGGCAGTCTGTATATCCTCTGCTTAAAGACGGAACGCTCAAGCCAGTTATGGAAGCAAAAGCTAAGAAGGGCGACGAAACTGTAGACGAATACACAAAGTATTACGAAACAGGTTATGCAACTGATGTGGAGAAGATTTCTACCGATAACAATCGTATGAGCTTCACCCGTAATGGTAAAACCGTAACCGCAACATATCGTTATGAAGGCTACCGTATTTTGGATTACTCCACGGGAAATGTGCCAGAAGGTGCACCGAAAACCGTGCAGTTCTCCGATCACAGTATTGAGCCTGGCAATGCTGCTCATTTCCATATCTTTATGAGCGATAAATCTCAGGACGAAACGCTCAAGGAAATGGGTAATTGGCCAACTTATTATCCTCAATCCTTAAGCACGAAGGAAATCATCACCGAAATGCTCGCTCACTAAGATCTCCATCAATTCACCTCGTACTACAACATAAAGTACGAGGTAAATTATTCATAGAAGCTTATCGCACGCTCATAAAACGGCAGCAGAGCATCTACGGTCTCGAGCAGCCACTGCTCAGTCGAGTTATCGCCGGCAAGAACAGTAGAACCCGGCTGGACTACCCTGCCTATTATCCATTCGGCTTTCTTTACGCGCGCTACCCGCTCAAAAAAGCGCTCACCATCAACCTGAGCAAGCGGCTCAAAAGAAGCTCGCATGGTCAGGGATGAGCATATACTCAACAGGCAGAGCCTCAAAATCACAAGCGTGAGCAGAAAAATCAGCAGCTATCTCTTTCTCGTGCAACGGGTTATCGATGCAGGCAAGCACTATCGCCACATACTGCGCGTTAATAGCGATCTGGGAATGCGGATACTTTTTATACCCGCACTTATTGCCGCCAATGGCCACCCACGTGCTCTCCGGTGCGTACGCGGTGCGGCGCGCATGCTTAGCCACATGCACAAACAGCGGCTGCTCGAGACCTAACTTTCCTGCACACGCTCGGCAATGCGCGCGCCGTACCGCTCAAAAGAAGGCCATAACTGGGCGCGGATCGCCTCCATGCGCGCGTCTAAACCGTCAACATCGAAAACACCAAAAGCTGCTACATTAAAACTCATACTGTCGATTGTATGCGAGCGCGCGAACCGCACACCTTCGCCATCAGCGAAGACGTGGCGAAGCTCATATTTCTCAGTTTGCCCGCTTTCGATCTACTCTGTTAAGCTAATCGTGTTATATGACTGACGGAAGTGGATTAACCACAGGGAGTACAGCCCTAGAAAGCCGGCCGTCTGGGCGAAAAGAAACCCAGCACGTTACTATTTTCCTTATTTGAATCAAATTTAACATCAAATATTTTATCCATATTCGAAACTTTATTATTACCGTATGAATTCTCTATATATAACCAACCATTAACTATCCCAATAGTAATTACCCCATTTATATCAGTATATTTTACCGCATTACTAATCAAATTAGATAGAATAATCTTTAAAGCTGTTTTTTCTATATAAACATTCTCGTCTAATATATAATTGTTGACAGTTATTTTCTTTTGATTTGCTAATATTGCACAATTTTTTAATATGTCTTCTAATGTATCATTTATTTTCAAATATTCTTCATCATTATTCAAATTTTCTATAGAATGAACTGATAATATTTGAAAAATATTTTTTGTTAAACTATCAACGATTTCAATACATTCATTAATATAAATATCTCTTTCTTTATATTTTCCAATATTGTATTTCATGTTTCCCAGTATTATTTTAAGACTAGCAAGAGGAGTTTTAAGTTCATGGGATTAAAAAAGTCATATTTTAACTTTTCTAATTTTAAAATTTCTTTATTTTTAAGTTCCAAATCGTCAATTGTTCTTAATAAAGTAGAATACAAATCATTAATTTGTTGTTTTAATTATCCAACATCATCATTAGAGCTAACTTTTAAACGCGTTTTTATCAAGTTTCATCATTTTATCAGTAGCAATTTTTATTTCTTGTATATTATTTTTTATTGATTATGCATAAAATTAAAGAAATAATAGTAGAAAATAAAATTGATATTAATAAAGAATATGGTAAAATCTAAAGCTTAAATCTTTCGCATCTTTTTTGCATATCAGCTGTAGAAACAAATTGTAGATTTGTTTTTTACCATCGTTAAGCTTTATTTCTCTTTCTTCAATTATCAAAGAATTACTATCACTTTCTAAATTAGCATTTATGTTATCTTTGATTTGTATTTCATTCTTATTATTTTTTTCTTTTATAAATATTTTTATTTCACTACTCTTAGAATAAATCTCCAAAGTTTGTTCTATATATTTTATTTCTTTTCCATTCATATTACTAGAAATTTCATTTGCCATATTATGAATCTTTTCTTTTCTCGCCGCCAAATATTTTTAAGGAAAGATAAAAAACTAATGAATGAACTAATATAATTATTATTCCAAGAACAGAAAATATTTGTATGAACATTTTGGGAAATATCTTTAATTTTTCATTTTCTCTTCAGTTTACATCCTACATTCTTATAGTATTCATACGGTCTAATTGTAATTTTTTTCTAAATTCTTTCATATATACATCTATTACTCGACCATAAGGAATTTCTGCGCTATCTTTCCATACATAATCAATAATTTGCATTCTTGTTAACACTTGTCCATTATTACCCAATAAACATTTTAATACTTCTAGTTCTTTTGCATTTACATCTATTTCTTCACCATTTATTTTAGCTGTATAGCTATTAAAATTAACCGATAGATCCTTATCTTCAAACTTCTCTAAATGTCCATAATTCTTCTTAATTAAAGAATCTATTCTAGCCTTTAAGATCGGCAATGAAAATGGCTTTTCTACATATCCGTCTACTAAATTAGTAAATGCATCAATTTTATATTCTTCATCACTAAATGCAGTCAAGATTAGAATTGGTAAATTGCTTTTCTTTCTAATTTCTTTCAACACTTCTAACCATTTATAAACTTCTAACCATTTATAAAATGGTATCTGAATGTCTAAGATAACCAAATTTATTTCGCTATTAAATTTGACAAGGCTTCTCTTCCATCTTTATAGCTTGAATAACAGTATCTCCAAATTCTGAAAGATATTCACTTATTCCCTCTCTTATCATATTATTATCTTCAACAGTTAATATTTTCATATATACCTCCACTCAAGCCTATACACTTATGTTATACAGCATATTATTTGATACTTAAAGCCAAAAAATTTTCGGTGCTAAAAAGCACCGAAAATTTAATTATTGTCAATTAATAATTCTTTTGGATCCCTTCTTAATATATTGAATGAAGAAATAATCAATGATACAAGAAGTACTAAACTCATAAATATAACTACATAAATTATGAATTTAGGTAATACATTTATATCTAAACTTGATAATGTCTTGTTAAATCCTTCAGCTTCTGCCCCACCACCAAATTGGCTAGATGCAGATTGTCTAGCTATTTGTTTAGCTATATCACCAGTAACCTTATTCAATATATTATTCCCAAGCTTATCAGCTGTATATTGAGCTAAGAAATAAGAACCAACGAATGCGGGGATTGATATAAATACCATCTCAATTAGGAATTGACCAAAAATTTCTAATTTTGATATACCTAATGATAGTAATACTGCTATTTCTTTCTTTCTAGCATTCATCCATAAGAATAATAATAATGAAACTACAACTCCTGCAAATATTAATGAGCCAATAAATAATTTATTCGAAATTGAGTAGATACCTGATATAGATTGCTGTAATGCAGGATAATTTGATGAACTTTTAATCAAATTATATTCTTTCCAATTTATATCTAATTTCCCAAGATCTTTTATTACACTATCAAGATTCTTATCACCTTTTACAAAGAATGTTGCATCTTGGTATGCAGCTGTATCTTCTGTATTACCATAAACTTTAGCAGCTGTATGAACATCAGTGATTAATGTATTTTCGTATAGTTCTTGTGCTGCACTTACTCCACCGCTATTATGCCCATCGAATAGACCTTTAATTTCTACTTCTACTGTTTCATCTGCACCTTTCTCATTATCAGCATCAAATAAATTAGATTTTATTTTTATCTTATCTCCAACTTTAAGGTTATTTTTTTCAGCTAAATCTTTATGCATTAAGATTTTATTTTTATCTTCATTTTTTAAATGCTTTCCTTCTACTAATTTATATGCTTCTGATACAAATTTTGTTTCTTTTGATGAGTCATTAACCCCAGTTAACATAACTGTTCTTTTAAAATTCTTCGCTCTTTCAGGTGATTGATTCGCAAGAGTCTCTTGAGTTTCAACAATATCATAATCAACTAAATCTGCAACACTGTTTATTCTTTTTACATAGGAGTCTATACTATCTCTTTGAGATATCTTTTTAATATCTTCACCTTTTACATTCCCCCCACCTCTAGGTGTTCCTGGATTTACTTGTCTATTTATCTCCATAGAAAAACTATTTGTTATATTAGCAAATGTTTCTTTTGAAGCTCTGTCCGTAGCATCTTTAATAGATAAACTAATGAGACCGAAAGTTGACATAGATAAAATAACTAATATAATAATTAATGATTTTAAGCTTTTTCTAGTTACATAAGCAAATGCATTTTTTATCACTATTCAACCTCCAAATTCATTTTATTTACTTTTTTCAAATTTTTACCACTTAGTTCTAAAACGATATCCGCAGAATCTGCTACTTCCTTACTATGTGTTACAACTATTACACATTTATTTCTATCTTTAGCTAATGTCTTTAATATATTAATTATTTCTCCAGCAGTAACACTATCTAAATTACCAGTAGGCTCATCAGCTAGTATTATTGGAGCATCTGATACCAATGCTCTAGCAATAGCTACTCTTTGTTGCTGTCCACCAGATAATTTCATAACATTTCTTTTTATTTGTTTTTCATCTAAGCCTAGTTCAAACAAGATACTTTCATCTGCTGATTTATTTACTAATCTAATATTTTCAATTGGTGATAAATAATCTATTAAATTATAGTTTTGAAATACTAAAGATATATTATTTTTTCTATGATTACTATATCCTTTCTTTTCTATATCTTCATTCTTAAACAATATTTTTCCTGTTTGAGGTTTATCAAGTCCAGCAATTAAGGAAAGAAGTGTAGATTTTCCTGCTCCTGACTTTCCTACTATCGCATAAAACTTCCCAAGTTCAAATTTTTGATTTACTCTTGACAAAACTTTTTCTTTAGAATTTGCATAACTATATGCTACATTCTTTATTTCTAATATATCCATTATTTCCTCCTAACTTATTTTTGATAATATTTCTTTAGGCTTCTTGATTAATATTAATGAAGAAGCAAATACAACTGATAAAACAATAATACTTATTAATATTAAATAACTCTGTCCAAGTGTTGTTATATTTGGCATAAAACTACTATTGCTTATTAAACTTCCACCGGAAATCATTGAGTCCTCTGAGTTAATGAATCCATCTACAATTACTTTTAGTAATACATTTCCTAAAAATAAGGAAGATATTATACTTGGTATCGATATGAATATTAACTCGAATATAAATTGCATCATAATTTGTATCTTAGATGTTCCAATAGATAAAAATATACCTATTTCATAAATTCTTTCTCTTAACCATAGAATCAGGATTAATGAAAGAACAACCATCCCGCCTAACATAATAGAATAGGTCATTATTTTTATTATATGTTTTATTCCACTCACTGACTCTAAAGACTCTTCAAACGCTTTAGAATCTTTTTCAACAAAATACTTTGACTCATCAATTTTGAGCTCTTTCAATTTGTTTAAGGCTAAGTCTGTAGATTCTGCACTACCAGAATACATTAAAATTTTATTTGCGATTTTATTATTTTCTGATTTATTTAATATCTCTTGGCTTGTTGAATAATCTACAAACACCATATTCTCACTAAAATCAGAAGATAATCCTGTATATGTTTCCTGTTTTTTACCAGAAAAGATCCCTATAATTTTAAATTTATGACTTTTTATTTTTCCACTTTTTTCAATATCTAGTAATTCAAGATCAACTTCATCACCTAATTTTAGATTGTTTTGTTTAGCAAATTCTTCATGAACAATAATTGAATTCTTATCATTTTCTCCTATATTTTTACCTTCTTTAATTGTAAATACTCCACTACTAAATAAAATATTTCTTTTAGTATTATTTGTAGCTTCGAGTGAAACAACATTCTTAAATTCGTCAGATAAATCTTCTCTATTTATTCTTTGTTCTCCGCTAACTACTTTAGCATCTTTTAGTTTTGCTAATCCATCATATTGAATTATTTTTTCTTCAATTTCTTTTAATTTTTCAATATCTTTAAATTGATTAACATTAAAATATTTACCATCTTTTTTTGTTATTGATATTGAAGAATTAGAACTTTCATATAAAGCCTTTTCTATTCCATTGCTTGATTTCATTATTGTTAAACAAGAATACAAGCAAGAAAGAACTATAGTTAATATGATAAAAATTATTAAAGTTCTATTTCTCTTTCTTGTAATATATGCTATAGCATTTTTTATCACTTTTCTAACTACTCCTCACTATTTTCTTACTCCATAACTAATTGCATTCACTGGACAAGCATTTTTACATCGTCCACACCTGATACACTCCAGATGATTGCAATTCTCAAATGGATCTATATTCATTTGGCAAACTTTTTACATTTTCCACAATTAATACACTTATCCT
This sequence comes from Alloscardovia sp. HMSC034E08, assembly GCF_001813415.1. Taxonomy (NCBI): domain Bacteria; kingdom Bacillati; phylum Actinomycetota; class Actinomycetes; order Bifidobacteriales; family Bifidobacteriaceae; genus Alloscardovia; species Alloscardovia sp. HMSC034E08. The sequence goes on from NZ_KV812468.1 coordinate 1,018,522, forward strand.
TATCCAATCTATATCTAAATATTGGGATAGGGTTAAAATTACTCCCTTCCAATAGTACAAAAACCTTTAGCTCCTCTCATACTTTTATTCAATAATACAAGTGATATTCCTCCCTAAAGCATACCAACTGGACGAATAAGCTTACAAAAATATAGAGACTCTTGCCCTAACGATAAGTATGCTTTTAGATGTTTTCTTCTCAGGCTCGGGTTTATTGGAGACGAGTTTAAAAAGGATAGAAAGATTCTGCTTTCCCGTTTACAAGGCTCTTGTGCTTTTAGAAACGAAAGGACTAAATGATGAGAACGTTAAGTTAGAAAACAGGTTGAAGAGCTTAGAAAAACTTATCCTAAAGGTTGTTTGGTAGAACTTATTTTAATGGATGATGTTCGAGCGCCTCCTCCTGGCACTAAAGGCAGAGTACAAGGCGTTGATGATAGATGATATGGGTTTAATCATGGTTTCTTGGGAAACAGGAAGCAGATTAAACGTTGTTTATGGCGTGGATAAATGCCGAAAAATCGGTGGCTTATAAGAAGAATAATTAGCAGAAATACCAGCGGTTTTATCCCGTTTATTGCTTGATATCATGTGCTTTTAGAGTGATATATAGTACTAGCAAAAAGCACATGCGCAAAGGAGAAAAACCATGAAAAAAGAAACCTTGCAAAGACTCGCAAACGAAGTTAAAGCCTGCAGACGCTACGCGCTAAACGCGGTCAAAAAAGCTGAAGAAGGAAAAATTAGTTCAGCAATCAGCATGCTCGACATTGCGCAAACAGCAAAAACCTGCGCCAACCAATACCATGACAAGCTTTGGGAGGTAAGCGAAGGAAAACTCAACAGTAAAGAGTTAGAGCTTTTCCAGGGTGCTGAAACCTTAGACGATGATATTCAAAAAGCCTACTATGCTATTAAACAAGCAAGAAACTAAGAAATCAAAATTGGTTAAACCTAAAGAAAAAATCGTGGAATTACCTGCGATTTTTTCACGTTTATTGCTTGATATTATGTGCTTTTAGAGTGATATATAGTACTAGCAAAAAAGCACAGACGCAAAGGAGTAAAACCATGTGGGAACAAGGCACATTTGAAGTAGAAGATCAGGTTATTAGCTATAGCATGAAAGTTTTTGAAGAGGCAAGCGATTATGGGATTAACAAGGGCAGAATTTCCAAGCTTACTTTGAAAAACAATAACAAGGTTATCGCAAACTATGATAGAGGCTGGGATATTATGCCAACAGATAAGATTGCAAACGAGGCTTTAGAAATGATCCTTGACGCTCGAAACTAAAAACTGAAGTTTTATTAAAAGCAGCAGGGCTTTTAAAGGCTCTGTTTCTCGTAGGAAAGATAAGGAAATGATGTGGGCGCTTGAAGCGTCTTTTTTTATGCTTACAGGAAGGAGGAGCTTAGGTTGCAAGCGTATGAGGTTACTAAGTTTAAAAAAGAAGATTCAACTTATAGTAAGGATTTAGCGGATTATGCTGTGAGTTTTATTGAATGTTTAACGCACACGAAAGGCACGTGGGCCGGTAAGCCTTTTAAGCTCCTTGACTGGCAGGAGCAGATTATCAGGGACTTGTTTGGCGTGGTTAAACCGAATGGTTACCGTCAGTTTAATACTGCTTATATTGAGATACCTAAGAAGATGGGTAAAAGTGAGCTTGCCGCGGCTATTATTAACGCTAGCTACGGCGGCGACTTTAGCACCCTTCCAGCGTTTCTCTCCAGCCGTTTCGGTATGGATAAGATTTCTGGAATTCACGATGTAGCACTGTCTGCATGGGCTCTCGCAGGTTTAACAGGTAACCAGATTACTGCTGCAGTTTTGAATGCAACAGGTTCGTATAACCTTGTCTTCCTTATTGTGGCAGCCCTGTATGGTGTAGCTTTGATTATTTCCTACACTATGGTTAAGCCACAGAAGTAAGTTTTCTTACTTTCCTTGTGAAGCGTCGTTCTGGTCTGGCTGGGACGGCGCTTCTAGTTTTATCTGCGACATCGCATGATGCGCCGGGTGTGTTGGCGGTGCGCTCACATCGTTGGAATCGTCGTCATCGCTGTCGTTGAGAATAATCATAAGGTCTGCAGTAAGGATCGACGATGGTAGTGCGATAACGGCTATACCCAAAATAGACGAAAACATCGTAAAGATCTTGCCCACTACCGTTACCGGATACAAATCGCCATATCCTACCGTAGTGAGCGATACAGTCGCCCAATACAAAGCGTTAAAGAAGTTTTTGAACGTTCCTGGTTCGACGTTGTACACAATCAGAGCAGAGATGAAAATATAGCCTACCGCTATGCAGAAGATAATCGTAAAAGGTTCGCGCTGCTTTTTAAGCGCGGTCACAATCAAATCGACTGAATGGCGTCGGCGTAGGTTCTTAAACACCATCATGCCGCGAATAATACGCAGCAAGCGGATAAGACGGAAAGCACGCCACCCGTGATTTATTGGGAAGAAACCAGGCAGAATGGAGAGCAGATCGATAATCGCCATCGGGCGGAACGGGTAGAGAAGGAAGCTCTTCCAGCGTGACCTGCCCTGATGCTGTGGCGATTCGGAGAGATCGGCGCAGATCCAATGCAAAATATAGTCGACCACAAAAATGAAAGTGGCGATGCCGTCGAACCATTGCATCCACAGCGGAATATGGGTAACTACCATCAGCGGTATAAGGCTGACGGCAATAACCACTAGCATGGTTTTATCGTATGACGACACATCTTCGTCTGCGTCCGGTTCGATAAAGAACCATAACTCTCGTCGATTCATATGAATATTCTACGATATTCACGGCTTTTCAGGGCTCAAGCTAAGCTTGAGTGTTATGCGAATTGTTTTACAAAAAGTATCCGACGCGTCCATAACCATCGATCCGGACGCACAGTTGCCCGAAACTCTCGATTTTAATGCGAAAGCGCTGAGCGAGCGCAGTATTGAGCACGGTTTTGTACTGCTCGTCGGTGTGGAAGATGCCGACACCGACAAAGACGTGGCGTGGACTGCCAAAAAGATTGCGAATATGCGTATTTTCGAGGACGAGAACGGTAAGATGAACCGCTCTCTTCTCGACGTGAACGGCAGTATTTTATCTGTCTCGCAGTTTACCTTGTATGCAAATATTTGCAAAGGTAATCGTCCTGGTTTTACCGAGGCTGGCGCGCCTGATTATGCGCATAAGCTGTGGAAACACTTCAATGCCACACTCGAGCAGGAGTATGGCATTGAGGTGAAAACCGGTATTTTTGGCGCGCATATGCACGCGTCGCTTACTAACGATGGTCCAGTAACTATTATCGTTGATTCAGCAATTATGCGCGGCTAATTCGCTTGCTTTTTGTGCATAACGAGGATAGAAATAACGACGCACACGAGCAGCAAGAACTGGTAGAACAGGAACGGGATTATAGCTACGGCGCTAATGTTGGCGATACTTGACGCGATAAGCAGTTGAGCGCCGTATGGAATAATACCTTGACCGATGCAGGAAAAGGTATCGAGCAAAGACGCCGTTTGGCGTGGCTCGATATCGAATTCCTTGCTAATATCGCGCGCAATCGGCGCTGCCATAACGATACCCACCGTATTGTTTGCTGTGGCAATGTCCATAAACAGGGTGAGCAAGCCAATTCCGAAGCTTCCACCACGTCGACCGTTAAAATGCTTTTTGATTTTTTCTACGATCCACACGAAGCCACCGTTATTTTTAATCAGCGCGCCGATAGCGGCTACCAGTATAGCGACGATAATTGTTTCGTTCATGCCCGCTGTTCCGTCTTTAAACGCCGTGAGCATACTAATGGTATCGAGAGAGCCAGTAGCTAAGCCGACGGTAGAGAACAGCACAACGCCTGCACACAGCACACCGAAGACGTTAAAACGACACAAAGATGCGACGAGCACAACAATGTATGGAATCACTTGCCACACGTTGAAGTCATAGTGTAAAACAACGTTCATTGGAGTGCGAAAAGAGATAATTACTAAGATAGCGAAGGAACCGATAGCTGCTGGCAGAGCAATCTTAAAGTTTGTAATGAACTTATCAATCATTGCCACGCCCTGAGTTTTTGTAGCAGCAATCGTGGTATCGGAAATAAAGGAGAGGTTATCGCCAAACATAGCGCCACCCACAACCGTGGCAATGCTCAAAGGAACAGATAACGCAGTGCTTTGAGCAACGTTCATCGCAATAGGAGCTAAAACTGTAATTGTTCCTACACTCGTTCCCATAGCCATGGAAATTAAGCAGGCAATAAGGAAAAGTCCTGGCAGAGCAAAACGTCCTGGTAAAATAGTGAGCAACATATTCGCTGTGGATTCAGCTCCACCTGCAGCCTGCGCTACCCCACTGAAACATCCTGCTACAATAAAAATAAAAATCATAATGGCAATGTTTTCATCGCCAATACCACGAGCGCATAACCGGATTTTCTCGTCGAAACTGCTGCCGCGCGTTTGTAAAAGCGCCACAATAAGCGCTACAAAGAAGGCTACAACAACGGACATGACGTAAAAGCCCTTTTGCCCATGTGTAGGGTTGATGTATTCAAAGTAAATACCCGCACCTAAGTAGATGACGAGGAAGACGATAATGGGTAGAAGAGCTAATCCGCTCGATTTTTGAGATGTGTCGTTCACGTAAAACTCCCTTATTTTCTTTCGCCACTCATGCTAGCACGGCAGCACACTATAAGTAGAAAATTACGCAGATGACTATATTACTTATTCTTTGTTTGAGGGATTAGAGGGATTAGTGACGAGGTCTTGAAGATAAAAATTCGCTCCCAACTGCGCATTGCTCAAAATAGTTATATCGCGTATCGTGTGACCATTCTGTTTAGACAAACTCACTATATGCGGATTATGTAATGCGTAATCTGACTCATATATGAGCACCCCAAGCGTTGCATCCGTGCCCGACACACAATAAAAGTACTTCTGGTTATGAGAATAGTATGTTCTATCTCGTATGGAATCAGAAAATATGGTAGTCTGCCCATCCGCAATACGTGTTTTCAGCACAGATCCGTTGTCTGCCACCCATATAAGCGAGCCGTCATCGGTTACGGAATGCGCATCATATTGCATGAGAAAGTTACTGACCATATCCGCACCTAACGCTGCTCCCTGAGAATCAGTTACCGGATGTACAGCAATATCTCCCGTCACAGTATTCATTGTTACAAGAGCAAGAAAATATTCGCTTCCTCGCTGATCCGTGCGGATTAAAGAAGGATCTATATTTAAGTCGCTCTGTTTATTCAACAAGTGCACAGAGAAATGAGCGAGCATAATAATAGATGACTTGTAGCACGGTAATACTGATTGTCCGAGAGAAGCTGCGTCAAACTGTGTGGATTGAGAGGCTATTCGTGAAGAATCGAACTGCTCTTCTTTAAGAACACGGTCAAAAGATAGCTGCACATGAGAAGTAGCATCTGGGGCTTCTGCTGTTACAGCAAAAACATTGTTCCCACACCCGCTCATGGCATTGTAGCGTTGATCCGAACGAATATTATGTGTGCTTATCTTGTGCGGATTCGCAATCATCAGCTGATAGTTGTTACCAGATGATTGGGAATAATTCTCGTAGAGAATTGCTTGACTTAGACCATCTGTTAAAGGCACAATGCCGAGCGGTGAAGCTGTTGCCTGCCTAACTCGCAGGGAATTACGTTGATTACTCAGCCAACGTTGAACATGGTTATCACTATAGAAAAAGCTCTGAGAAGACCACACGACATTACCGTTATAAGCATCTTCTATTTTTACGGAAGTCGAGCGACCATCTGCTGTCACAAAGAAAAGATATCCCTGTTCGTTTTCGGGAGCAATAGAGCCGCTCCGATATTTCTTGGACAGCAAAACCCAGCGATAATCAGCAGGATTGATTCGTGTGAAATCAACATTTCGAGGCATAAAAATATGTGTGCGCAAACACAGTAAGATAAACAGAACGGTTATCTTAAAAAATCTTTTCTTCGTGTGCGTTTGTGTGGTAGTCACACGCCCCCTCCAGCGTTGAAAAAACTTCACGAGAGCACCTTTGCCTCACGCGAGAGCTTTCCTACTATTGTAGCGCACTCAGACACGGGATTTTTGCGCTGATACGTTATTTATCGGCATTATTTTGCTCTGAGAGAGGAGATAACAGTTTTTCTGTGTATACTAGAGACTTGTGTGCATCTACGTATACAAGGTTTTACAACTGAATATGGGGTCGATTGGTTTCGACGGTGATCTGTTCGCTGTAGAGAAGCGTGCCGAGAACGCGGGGTCCACTCGTTAACGTGCCACCCGTAAAAAATAAGTGCTAAATCTAATCGCACTGAGTTTGCACTCGCTGCCTAAGCTTCGCGCTAGGGTTTAACCAGCTGAGTGTTCAACTCCGTTCACTCTCTCATGTCTTTGGGGAGATGCTGAACGTCATGTAAAGACTTGCTTTATGTGCTGAGTTTCAGGGCATATAAAGGACTTTTACTGCAACTATTCCTGCAAACCGTGGTTTGCGACGATGTTTGAGGAAGACAAATTGCCATAAGGTCAGCAAACTACGCACGTAGAAGGCTAGAGGTACGGTCATCGGACCCGGGTTCAATTCCCGGCGGCTCCACGAATTCAATGGGGACACATGTTTGTGTGTCCCCATTTTATATATAAAAACGGGATCGGGTGCATTGGCTGTATTATTACAACTGTTACACCCGATCCCGTTAGATTTTGCCTTGAAAAGGGCTACTCCTGAACTACTTCTCGGAAAATTCAGTGAATTTTATTATTCAATTTCTCTCTTATGAAGTAGCAAGAGTAATCCTGCAGCACTCATAACCAAGACGGATAATACAAGTGCTTCAACCCCCCTGTAAATCCAGTTTTAGCAAGTGTATGGCGTACCATAACAGGACTCAGTTTAGGCGTTATCTTTTGTTTTACTGTTTGAGCCTTAGGTTGTGTCTTCGGCTCCGGCTTCGGTGTGAACACCCATGTACCCGTGAACGTCACGTCCGCACCCTCAACAGTCTTCGAATCCTTATCCCAAGACCGCCACGACCACGTACCATCATCAACCACCACACTTCTTCGACAGCTTTCTATCTGAGCGTTTTGTCTTTCAACGATTATCCTCAAACAGGCAATAAAATATAAGATTTCACAAGCATCGCACAATTGAGCACAACTTTCGCCTGCTCTTTTTCCTAGTAACTCTCATCCCTACTTCACGATTGGTCGTGATGGAGCGGATACATCGATGGTTCCTGTAGCGGTTCCTTCGGCTTGTAGTTGCGCAATAATTGCCGTAACGATTTTCTGCTTTGTACTCATGGACGAAGCATTACCCCACACCACGGTATATCCTGAATCCAAAACGGTGGTAATAGAGTCTTGTGTTTTCGCTTCAGTAGAGGTTATATGTGAACGCAAATCTTTATCGAGAGCAGCCAAAACTTTAATGCTTTGCTGTACCGTTTCATTGCGTAAACCACTTTTTACTGTCGGCACATTAATAATCGGGATTCCTGCTTCAGCCTGCTTGACTGTTCGTAAACGTCTAGCTTGGGAATCAACCGGAACGTAGTTTTTCTTGTCTTCCGTATACAACAAAGCTGTAGGAGTTTCCTCGGTCAGCTTCACAATCAAACCATGCGGATACTCTTTTGTAACTTTTGCTGCAGCAATACCTGGAATATTATCGAGTTGTTGCTCAAGCTGCGATTCCGAGGTAGTAATAAGAGAACAATCAATAAGCGGATTCGTATATTTCTCAATTGTTGTGACCGACACCCACTTATTTACGCCAGAGATACGAACTGCCTGCGACCGAATCTTGAACCATGGCGAAAAAATAAGAGCCCATAGAATAAAAGACACGAGCGAAAAGCTCACTATTCCTATGCCTATGCGAATAAACCAATAACGGCGATGAGCTGCGCGTTGCTCTCTCTTACGCTCCTCAAAATCAATCTTTTTGGTACGTATGCGTAACTCATCTCGCGCATCGATACTCACATTCTCAGAAACCGCGCGATGTGCTGAAGAACTTAAGCTTGATGCACGAATAATACGTGGCTGACGTTTCGAATTCTTCGAGTTTTCAGAACTCACTGTTCAACCTCGCGCTCAGATAAGCGTTCTGCAATATTATCTGCCATCGTGGTAATAGAGCCTGCACCAACAGTAAAAATAACATCTCCTGACTGCGCTGAATCAGCCAGATACCGTGCTGCCTCATTCATATCATCAATAGCACGAATCTGAGTGTGAAGACCAACAGCAGCATCAGGAATAGTCTGAGATGAAATATCTGGCCAATCTTTCTCAAGCTCTCGAGCAGGGAAAATACCAGTAACAATTGCTTCATCGGCCTTAGCTAAAGCATGAGCAAACTGATTGGCAAAAAAATGAGTACGCGAGAACAGATGCGGCTGGAAAAGGACACGAATACGCTCATGTGGATAACGCACACGAGCAGCATCCATCAAAGCATTCACTTCAGTTGGATGATGAGCATAATCATCAACAACTGTTACACCCTGGATAACAGCCTTAATATCGAAACGGCGAGCCGCACCACGAAAATCATCAAGCGCACGCACCGCATCAAGAGGTTGCACTCCAGCCACAAGCGCTGCAATCAAAGCTGCCGTAGCATTGCGCACATTATGCTCGCCAGGAACACGGATATGAGCGTGAAGCATCTCTTCACCATAACGTTCCAACCATTGAATAGAAAAATCTTGTCCACCATCAAACGTGCTCTCATTATCCGTATGAATACGCACGACTTGCGCATACTGCAAACTCAGATTTGGATTAGTCGTGTAAACAATAGCACGCTTACGTTCCTGATCATTCAAAGAACGCACTACCTTAAGAGCACCCTCATCATCACCACAAGCAATAACATGCTGCTGAGCATGTTGCGCATGCTCAATAAAAGCATGAGCAAAAGCTTGAGCATCACCATAATGATCCAAATGGTCTGGTTCCACATTGGTAATAACAGCAAGACTTGGGCTATATTTCAGGAAGCTGCCATCAGATTCATCTGCCTCTGCTACAAAAATTGAGCCATGCCCAGCATGACCACCATCACGCAACCCCTCAGGCGTATGAATAGACCCACCAATCGCATAGCTCGGATCAGCTAAATCTGCGCGCCCGGCGCTAGCAAAAATCTGCGTAATCATGGCACTTGTCGTGGTTTTGCCATGCGCTCCCGCCACAGTAATAGAGGTCTTATGCGCCATCAAAGTAGCCAAAATATCAGACCTATGCATCACTAAGCTACCCTGTTCAAAAGCTCGCACAATCTCAGGGTTGTTAGGCTTAATTGCAGACGAATACACTACGATTGACGCACCATCCACATTCTGCGCCTCTTGCCCTTCGTAAATCGTGGCACCCAAAGATTCGAGCTTATCAGTTTTCGCATTGCGATGTGCATCGGAACCGCTCACAGATACACCCTCTTCGAGAAGCATTTCTGCCAGCACGCTCATGCCTGCTCCACCAATGCCAATAAAATGCACGTGCTCCCATTTCGTAATATCGACCTGGGAATAGTCAATTGGCTGATGGGTTGGGTCTAATACAATCTGTTTCATTATTTCGCCTCTGCTGTTTTCGCCTCTGATACTTTTGATACTGCTGCTTGTGCTAAGTCAAGAATAATGCGTGCCATCTTTTCTGCCGCATCTCTCCTGCCATACTCCCACGCCACAGCGCTCATCTCGGAAAGCTTTGTTTCATCCGTAATTAACGGCACTACGTGCTCTTTAATCCAGTCAGCAGTAAAATCATCATCATGAACAATCATGCCGCCGCCAGCATTAACAACAGGTTGAGCATTAAAAACTTGTTCTCCGTTGCCTATCGCAAGAGGCACATAGACTGCTGGCACGCCTAATGCAGTAAGCTCAGCTACTGTTCCAGCACCTGAACGGCATAAGACGAGATCTGCTGCTGCCATAACCGCATCCATATTTTCCCAATATTCAGCAATATGGTAATCGCCTGCTCCAGTATGCGCAGAATCTTCAGAAGTACCAAGACTGCTCAGAGCCTGCTCCCCTGCCAAGGTAGATACCACAGCACGCACAGAAGCACTCTTGCCTTTGCCCGTTAAATGAACAATCTGAGCGCAAGCTAAAAGCTCTCTACACGCATTAGCAACAGCTGTGTTGACGTTCACAGCTCCCAAAGAGCCACCTGTTATAGCAATAATAGGAATATCTGGATCTAAACCAATCTCAATAGCTGCCTGACGTTTAGCTTCTTCGCGATTTTTACGCAATGCTTCAGCACGCTTGGCAATAACTGTGCGTAATGGCAAACCCACGCGCTCCATACGAGCATCAGTACCTCGCACGGATAAACCGCACTCATCATATGTGGTTCCCACAAAACTTGCCCACCGTGCTCCCAATTTATTCGCCATGCCTGCACGAGCGTTTTGTTCATGAATTACAATAGGCACACGCATAGCATGCGCTTGCACATACGCAGGAGCAGCAGCATAACCGCCCACGCCCACAACAACATCGGCATGACGGCGGGTAAAAATCTCTTTAACCATGCGCAATTGCTTCATAAAACGGACAGGAAAAGCAAAAGTAGATGGCTTCACAGAGCGCGGGAAAGGAACTTTATCAATCGTATCGAGTTCGTAACCTGCCTGCGGAACTAAGCGTGATTCCAATCCTTCTGCAGTTCCAATCACAGAAACTTGAGCCTGTGGATTTAATTGTTCAATACTGCGAGCAATACTGAGCAAAGGATTAACGTGTCCAGCGGTTCCGCCACCTGCTAAAACAATATGAAGAGTTTCCGATTGATTCATAGATTCCATTATGACGCGACCGCCCTACCCACGTCCTCGACTTGCACGCACATCTTCCTGTTCTCGCGCCATCTTGAAACAAACACCTGCCCCAGCTAAACACATAATCAGCGCAGAACCGCCAGAAGATATAAACGGTAACGGCAAACCCATAACAGGCAAAACGCCGAGCACAACAAAAATATTAATAAATGATTGAGCAGCGAACCATACTCCAAAGCAGAGTAATACCATTTGCATATACATATCCTGGTGACGCATCGACAGATTAATCAAAGACCAAGCCATCACCATAATGAGCACAATAACAACAAGCGCTCCAATAAAACCAATTTCTTCACCAATGATGGCAAAAATATAATCGTTATCTTGTGCAGGAAGATATGACTTTTCGCGCGAATTACCTAAGCCTATCCCTGTTATGCCACCGGTAGCTAAAGCGTAATCTCCATGCAATGCCTGGAAACAAATAGCTTTTGATTGTGCAGCTTCACGCGTGGAACAGCCTCCATAAGTCGCTTGAATACGTGCCCAACGATTGGCGCTACCTCGAACGAAAATCATGAAAAACAGGAAGGCAAAAAACGACCCAGCTATTGTCATATAACGCACAGGAAAACCTGCAACAAAGAAAGCAGATACACCAATAATCACCACAATCATGGCGGTACCTACGTCTTTGCCTAAAATAACCAGCCCCAAGGCTAAGACGAAAATAAGAGCAGGCCCCAGATACGGAATAACTTGTTTAATTCCTTTAAGAGGGGTCCTGTTTGCTTTTTTCATATTTAACAACGCAGCCGGTAGCCAAATGCACAAGGCGAACTTCAAGATTTCTGCTGGCTGAAAACGCAAAGGACCTACAACAATCCATCCTGCATTTCCACCTGCACTCGATCCCAAACCTGAAAGAGTTAAAGCTTGCAGACCAATAGCAATCCCCAAGAAGTACCTGCTGTTTTTTTCAATAATACTTGGCTTCACAACTTGCACAGCTATAAAAGCAGCGTAACCCAAAACAGCAAAAACACCTTGACGAGCAAGAGTTGCCCATATGGATTGATTAGTCCCCACGAGCTTGGCTGTGGAGCTAGAAAAAACCATCACTAAACCAATAACGGTCAAAAATACCGTCGAAGCGCCTAAAGCCCAGTAACTATATACTGGATTAAAAATCATGCGCCATCGGTCATACTGCGCCGGACTCGTATTATCTCCATGCTCTAAACGCGAGCCCACAGTAAAGAAACCAACAATACGGTCAATAATAGTATTCCATGCTCGAGTAGCTACTTGAACAGGATCGCGTTCAGCAGAAGGTTTACTTGAAGTTTGCCCTGAAGATTTCCCTGACGCTTGCCTTGCCCTCACCAATGTCGAAAACAGCGAAGACGAAGAAGAGGAGGAAGAAGAAGAAGACATACGCTTACTTGCCATAAGAGTTCACCCATTCGTGAGCATAATGAGCAAATTGGTCACCGCGATCTGCATATGAAACGAACTGATCCATAGAAGCGCAGGCAGGAGCCATGAGAACAACCATGCTCTGCCCTACTTGTTGCTTCTCCTGCTGGACTTCTTGCTTCGTTTGCTGCTTCGCTTCGTGCGCTTCCTGCGTTTGCTTACCCTGTTTCACTTCTTGCTGAGTTTTTTCTTGCGCTTTTTCTTGAGCTCTTTCTTGCGCATAGCGCGCCGCTGCTTGCACTGCTTGTTGCATAATAGGCTCATTGTCCAATGAATCAGGATCGATAACAGCTAGTGGAATCTGTGGAGCATACTGTGCAAAAGCATCAAGCATAGGTTTTTGATCGCGACCAATAATAACTGCTGCAGCCATAACATGATGCTGATTGCGCACCAGCTGACCAAACTCTGCGCCCTTTGCAAGACCTCCGGCAATCCATACTACGGATGCATCCCCATAACTGCTTAACGATGCAGCAGCTGCGTGAGCATTCGTTGCTTTAGAATCATCAACAAAACGAATATCCCCATGTGGCGTATCTGCAACAGCAACGGTTTGAATTCTATGACCGCTAGGAGCAAAAGCTTGGAGAGCTTCGAGTGCGTGCTCAACATCTACGCCCGCACCCACGCTTAAACATAGAGCGCATAAAGCGTCGGCAAGTAAGTGAGGATAAACACTGCCATCAGGTTCTGTTAAGTGTGTGAAAGAACTGACAGGAGCAAGTTTTTCTAGACCTTGAGTAGGAAGACTGCTGCGGTTAACAATCCAGCCGTTTTCTATACCCACTTGACCTTCACGTGGCTGCTTAAGCGTAAAACCAACGAGAGCACAGCTATCAACCTGACGATTAGCCCACGCGCGTTTAGCTAATTGAGTAACGCGCTCATCATCTGCATTGTAGACCATGACTAAACGTGTTCCGTTATAGACCTTAGCTTTATCGGCAGCATAATTATCGAAACCGCCGTGCCAATCCAAATGATCGTCAGCTAAGTTGGTTATTGCCGCGCAATCTAAGGTCACAGAGTCTGTGTAGTGCAGTTGGAAAGAACTCAGCTCGGCAACGATAGTATCGAGCTGATTGCTCGCTACTGCAGGAACGATAGGATTTCCGATATTTCCCACAGCCGCGCTTGCACGCCCTGCAGAGCGCATAATAGCTTCGGTCATTTCTGTGGTCGTTGTTTTACCGTTCGTTCCGGTAATGCCAATCCACTGCTGACCAGAGCGTTGAGCCTGCTCGGCCTGCTCATGTAAGCGCCATGCCAGCTCCACATCACTGATAACAGGAACCGAAGCATCCGTTGCCCGTACAATAAAATCAGTCGTAGGCTTAAATCCTGGCGAAGTAATTACGCAATCTATAGGCGTGTAATCAAAATCAGGGCTGCCAATCTGAGCTAAAGAATAATCTGCAGTTTTTTTATCGTCTGCAGTCAGCACTTTCTCTCCTTGTGCGCGCAGTACTTCTACAACACTGGCACCTGAAACTCCTAAACCTACTACTAAATACGTTTTCATACTTACCTTCATGCCTTAGCTGTTACGAAGAAAATTAGAGAAGCTTTAACGATTATGCGCGCATATAGTTGCGTTAGCTGTGCTGATTATATGCCTGAACGGATGACCCAATCCATATAGAAAATAACCAAAGCGATAATAACGCAGACCATTTCAATCATCCAGAAACGCACTACCACTTTATTCTCTGACCAGCCTTTAAGCTCGTAGTGATGATGGATAGGAGCCATCTTAAACACACGTTTATGGAAGACTTTGAAAGAGAAAATCTGAATAACATCGGATGCAGCTTCCCACACGAATAATCCGCCCAGAATAACTGCCAAAACCTCTGTATGCGTGGCAATAGACAGAGCAGCAAATAAACCGCCCAAAGCTAAAGAACCTGTATCTCCCATAAAAATCGTGGCTGGATTGGAATTAAACCATAAGAATCCAAAGCAGGCTGCTACTGCGCACAAAGCAATAATGGCAAGATCTTTCGGATCCTGCACAGTATAACTGTAGGATCTAGGAGCTGGAACGCGATGATAGCTTTGCCACATACTAATCAAAGCAAAACCAATAAAAGCAACCATAGAGCTACCTGAGGCAAGACCGTCTAAGCCGTCAGTCAAATTCGTAGCATTGGTCCATGCAGCAAGTAAGAAGTTTACCCACACAACGAACAAAATAGTGGAGAGCATAAAGCCCAAAGATTCAAAGTTAATAAAAGGTTTTTCAATAAAAGTAACACCTGAGTGGGCAGAAACCGTACCATCAGGAGCTTTCAGAGTAAGAGAAAGAATGGCATAAGCTGTGGCAAAAATAATCTGACCCGTAAACTTTGCCGGAATGCTTAAGCCTTCATTCTGCTTTTTTGCGACCTTGGCAAAATCATCAATAAAACCAAGAGCTCCCATGGAGAGCATAATAAACAAAACGAGTAAAGCGTTAAGAGAGAACGGGGTTCCGAAAGAAAAATAGCGATAGGCTGCTGAAGCCAACCACCCCAGAACAATAGCTAAGTTAATAGCAATACCACCCATAGTTGGGGTTCCGCGCTTAACGAGATGAGACTGAGGACCATCTTGACGAATATACTGTCCATAATGCAGTTTATGGATGACCTGAGTGACTATTGGCGTGCCCACAAAAGTGACAACCAAAGAGACTATAAGACCAATGAGTACGGCAATCATGTCGAGTTAACTCCCCTAATTCTGAGTGTCTAGCTACTTTTTACGTACACACGTGTACGTGCAGAATATGTGATGTGCTACTGGATCAATTCATTTATTCGCATCTGCGCAAGCGTGCTCTAACCATATATCAGCAAGCGTGCTTAAACCTGAAGCATGCGAACCTTTGAGCAAAACCACCGTATTCTCTGTATTGTTACCCTTCTCTGTGTTGTGACCCTCATGTGCAAGCTGAGAGACGCGTGCTTGAGCCTCTTGAGGACTGTTCACCACCATCACCTCAGCGATGTGCTGTGTCTGATCAATCTCTTCCTGCGCTCCCTGAGCAATGCAGCTAGCTAAATGCATAAGCGTGCCATCGCTTTGAGAACCCACAGCAATTACCACATCACTGATCTGTGCAGCGTACGCACCAATAGCGCGGTGTTTCTCATCCTCACTACTACCCAGCTCTAACATGGAACCAAGCACAGCAATTCTGCGTGTATTCGGCACGTCCGCTTGGTAATGACTTAATGCAGTTAAACCAGCATGCATAGAATCTGGATTAGCATTAAAAGAATCATCAATAAGAGTAAAAGATTTATTATCTATATTCACAGGCACGATATGCATGCGATGTGCACTAACTGTGGCTAATTGCGAAAGCACGCTTGCTGCAATATGTTCTGGAATATCCAGACTGTAAATAACGCTGAGTACTGCTAGAGCGTTGAAAACATTATGCTCACCGCTCATACCTAGGCGCAGGTCAAAGCTTGTGCCATCAGGCAGATGCACAGTAAATTTAGGGCGATTCGTGGAATCTGCAATCGTATCTGTTCCACGCAGAATAACGGAAGAAACCATACCCGATACGCTTGGTTTAGGCTGTTCATTCTCGCTGTGGCGGCTAAACCAAATAATGCTCGATGCCTTCGTCATGGATGCCATAGTGCGCACATACTCGTCGTCTGCATTGAGAACTGCAACGCCAGAGCTGCTTAAGGCACGTACAATTTCAGATTTTGCATCGCGAATTGCTTCTACGCTGCCAAATCCACCAAGATGAGCCACACCAACTTTAAGAACAATAGAAATATCTGGAGGTGCAATAGTGGTGAGGTATTCAATTTCCCCCACTGCTGAAGCTCCCATTTCTGCCACAAAGAAACGTGTTTTTTCATTAACTTTCAAAGCGGTAAGAGGCAACCCAATATCGTTATTAAAAGAGCCTTGAGGAGCAACTGTTGGAGCTAAACGCGAAAGAACCGCATGAAGCATATCTTTGGTGGTGGTTTTTCCTACCGAACCAGTAATACCAATAATAGTAAACTCGTTCAATCCTCGTGCAGCCAAAGCTTTACGCTTGCTAATATTCAAGCGAGCAATTTCTCCCAAAGCTTTAATCGTGTTCTGCACAATAATCTGAGCACACTGTGCGCCTTCAATTGCTCGATCAACAACGGCTAAAGTGCTACTTGGCAAATCAGCAACAAAATCATGACCATCTACATGTTCGCCTGCGATAGCAACGAAGATACTTGATTCTTGAACTTCACGTGAATCAGTTGTTACATGGTCAAACGCTTTATCGTCATTCTCTGGCACAATGTGAACTGTCTGACCATGGAGCACAAGCTGCCCCACATCATGAGCCAACAATTCGCTGATGCGTGTAGAAATCATGCTTACTCTGCTTTCATTTCTTGAGATAAGCGCAAAGCGCTTTTAATACTCGTCTTTTTTACACCTGCAGCCATAATCATAGTTACTGCAGTTGCAATGCTCTTATGCTGCTTTGCCACTTTTTCTCCCAGTGTTTCATTCACTAGAAGGCGTGCTTCTTCGGTGGTTTCTACGCACATCGTGGCATCGCTTATTTCAGCTCCATAAGTGTGCAAATTTTGCTCGGCTATTTTTTTGAGCTCAGTTTTCTTCTCCTCAGCTTGCTTGCGGTTAAGAAAAGCTCTGCGAGGTTCTATTTCAGGCACATTCAATGATTCATGAATGGTGTTGGTATATACATCAACGCTGACTTGTGTGAGAGCCAAAGATTCGAGCACTGCATCATCAATATGAATAATAACTGAGGTCGCTCCATCTTCAGCCATAATCGACAGCATGCGCTGAACATCTAAAGGAGAAAAAGGAGTGTGCAACCCTATGTTGCGATCGAGACTTATTCCTCCGCGCCCATCAATAACGCCCATAGGATTTCCAAGATAATGCAAAATATCGTGCAACTGCTCAATAACCGCGCCATCTCGGTCTCCTTGCACAGCAAAAATAGCCATAGCAGAAGCCGGATGACCTGCCATATCTGAGGCAATGCGTGCACGAGCATCGTTATTCAGCTGAGCAAAAAGCACAGGTATTTCTGTATTTGCGGGCAAAGCATGAGTTTTTACAGTCTCAGAGAAATCAGAGACCATAAAAACAATGGCGTATGCTCCACGTTTTGCAGCAGCATGTACGATGCGCTCATCGTATTGTGAAGTTGCACTAATATACAATGCACCTGGCGTGATGTCTTCTAAAGCATCAGCCACGGAGGTTAAAGTAACAGCATCGTGACGCGACCCTGCGGTAGCTATACCGTATCGACGTCGAATATCACCAATAGTGATGTGCTCTGTTATTGATTCACTTACGCTAGACATATCTATATCACATTACCACTGAGTACTACCATGTAATAGGAATAGCATCGGTGCGCGGTGCGGATGGCGCAATCTGGTACTTCTGAATAAGGAATTGTGCCACATTTTTAACCACAGGACCAGCAGTTGCAGCACCGTAGTACGCTCTAGCATCTTTAAGGAATACCGAAATAACAAACTGAGGATTATCCGCAGGCAAAGCCACAATATAGTCACCCACAATACTGGTAAGTCTACCGTCTTCTCCTAGAACTTCTGCAGTACCCGATTTACCAGCCATACGGTATCCATCAATCTCATAATCAGGAGATGCCTCAGCAACATTCTCCATCATATTAAGAACTGTGGCTGCTGTTTCACTCGATACCACACGTTCAGATTTTGTTACAGTTGGTGTTGTATCTTTACCTTGTGCATCTGTAGATTGTTCAATAAGACGCTGCCCCATATGCACTCCACCATTAGCAATGGCGGCAATAACGTTGGTCATCTGTAAAGCATTAACTGTATATCCCTGACCAAAAAGCACAGTCTGCTGAGTTCGAGTATCCCAATTCTTATAATTCGTGAGCAAACCATTGGACTCACCTGGGAAATTAATACCTGTGGGCTGACCTAAACCAAACTTTGTAATATAGTCATATCGCTTTTGCGCAGACAAATTATAAGCGGTCATAATAGTGCCGGTATTGTATGAGTGATACAAGATGCCTGCAAGAGTTAAATTCTCATCAGGATGAGGAAGAGCATTATGATACCTCTGTCCTTCATATTCCAAGGAATACGGCACAGTAAAATGATCTGTTGCCTTGTGCAGTCCTTCTTGAAGAACAGCGGAAGCAGTAATAATTTTTCCCGTAGAACCAGGGTCGAAGGTGGATTCCATGGCTATGGATCCCTTTGTTAATGCATCGGTGGAATTGGCAGCATACTGATTTGAATCTGCGATGGCAAGAATCTTACCTGTTTTTACTTCCTGAACCACACCAATACCCCATTGAGCCTTTTGGTCATCAACGCGGGCTTTGAGTACTTTATCGAGGTACCACTGTACATCTGCATCAATAGTGAGTTTTACCGTGCCACCAGGTGTTGCTACAGATTTCACTTCTTCGGTTCCGGGAATTTTTGCCGTACCATAAGCAGGATTTGTTTGCTGATAGTTTTCTACACCATCAACACCCTGCAAGGATGCATTTTGCATCGCTTCAACGCCGGCAACACCTTTATCTTGTTCGTTCACACCGCCTAAGATTGATCCGATAAGCGTAGGATTCGTATATACCCTCTGGCTAATGAGTTCTGCACCAACCACACCAGATAAATGTAGCTTATCGATTTTACGTTTTACGCTCGGAGTTACGCTTTTTGCTACAACCACATAACGTGTATTTCCAGCAATTTTACCGCCGAGCTCCTGCACGTTCTGGTGCAAAACAGGACCTAAAATACGTGCAACAGCAGATGCGCCTTTACCCGGAACATCCTTACCATCTATGCTGTGACACGAATTTTTACGACTTGCAACTTTGGCTTTATACTCTTCATCCGTCATAGAACGTGTGCGCGTAACAGTGCAGGATGTGGGAGTAAAATTTTTCGCCCCTACTTGATCCACATAAATCTTATATGCTTCCACGCTTTGAGCGAGAACTTCCCCATTCGTATCAACGATTGCACCGCGCATCGCCTGCACACGTGCAGTAACAGTGCGGGAGTTCTGAGCTTCTTGAGCAATCTCTGCTGCATCAATTATTTGCAGTCTAGCTAGCTGAACAACGCATGTAGCCAGCAAAAATGCCCATAAGACGATAATTACAATGGTGCGACGACGAATAGCATGCGCCACAGCGGTAGCATAGCGATTCTGCGAAGCATTTTTGACCATTACTGTGCATTCCCTAAATCAATAGTCATGCTGCTCGAGCCCTGTTGCATTCCCATATTGGTTGCTCGTTGTGGCAGCTGTGATTCTAGTTCATTTAGTTTAGCTCTATCTTGCTGTACATCTTGTTTGAGCTGCACCACAGTGTTTTGAGTTTCCGTAATACTATAAGCATTTTTAGTCATTTCTGTACGCAAAAATAGCGTTACTCCTAAGCTCATTACGAGAAAAACAATTGACGTCATCATCATAGCCATAGACCGTTGACGACTGTGATACACTGACTGCACTTGCTGCATAAAAGCAGATTGACGTAAGCGGTTCTCACGTGAACTCACACGCAGCTGTGGACGTTCTGGAGCTGCAGAGCGCGTGCCAGGACGGGTAGAACGCACCGTGGATTGACGTGATTGCGATGAACGAATGCTTCGTGCTTCAGCGGCTGCCATAGTGTTCCTTACTGTGAGAGTTACGACGGTTATTTGTGAAGTGTGATTGTTGCGCTGTTTTTGTTCCGCGCTTTGTCTGCTTTGAGCGATTGACGGCGCGTGAAGGCTCTTGTTCAAAAGCCCAAGCAGGAGGATTACGAGTTAGCTCTACTGCGCGCAAACGCACTGAAGCGGATCGAGAATTACGTTCTACTTCTGCTTTGTCGGCTTTCATAGCACCATGCGTTAAATCACGAAGATATGGCTGAGCTTCTGGAGGAATAACGGGCATATGGGGAGGGACATGTGCTACCAGACCACGCATAAAGAATTTCTTCACGCACATGTCTTCTAATGAATGGTAGGACTCCACTACTAATCGCCCTCCTACCGACAGAGCGCGTAAGGCTTGTGGTAGAGTTTGCGCAAGTTTCGTAAGCTCACCGTTGACTTCAATACGCAAGGCTTGGAAAACACGCTTCGCTGGATTTCCTGCTGGACGTTTTGCCTTGGGTACCACGCGATCAACTAATTCTGAAAGTTCAAAAGAGGTCTCAATTGCCTGCTGAGATTCACGCAATCTAATAATTTCTCGCACAATAGATCCGCTAAAGCGCTCTTGACCATACTCCTTAAAAATACGTACTAAATCAGCGTAATCATAGGTCGCTAAAATATCGGCAGCTGTTAGCTCTTGGGATGTATCCATACGCATATCTAACGGAGCGTTATGCGAGTAGGAGAAACCACGATCTGTTTCATCTATCTGTAAACTCGATAAGCCAAGATCCATAAATACAGCATCAACATGCGTAACGCCTGCACGCTCAAGAACATCCGAAAAATCATCAAAAGCTGCATGCGCCGGAGTAAAACGATTACTTAGCCCCAGCTTAGTAATACGCTCAGTAGCCAAGCTCAAAGCTTGTTCATCTCTATCAATGCCAATAACGCGAAGATTCGGAACTGCTTGCAGGAAGCCACTGGTATGACCTGCTAAGCCCAAAGTACAATCCACAACCACAGGAACATCACGTCCATCGGCGCGTGCCGAAGCCTCGGCATGTGCAGTAACAAGTTCAACACATTCGTCAAAAAGCACTGGCTTGTGAATAGCGCTCAGAGCACTTAAATTGTTCTGGCTAGAGTTGTGAGAATCTACCATGCAAAATCACCTACCGGAAGCACATCGTCAGCCATATTGCTGTAGTCATCTTCTTGATCAGCCAAATACTTCTCCCAATCTTCACGATTCCATAGTTCTGCACGAGTTCCCACGCCAATAAGCACAACGTCATCGCCTAAATTGGCATAAGAACGCAGCATCTGTGGCACCATTACTCGCCCCTGTTTGTCTGGTTCTAAATCCACAGCACCAGAGAGAAAAACACGCAAATAGTTGCGTGCAGCCTTATTACTCAATGAAATATGTTGAATTTGTTGAGCAATGCGACGGAATTCATCATTGGGAAGTATGTACACGCATCGTTCCTGACCTCGCGCCAACACGCAACCTTCTCCAAGCTGGCTGCGCATTTTAGCCGGAATAGCTACACGACCCTTCGCATCGATTTTTGGAGTGTACGTACCGAGCAGCAAATCTGGTAGAGGGAGATTTTTCCCTTCATTTTGCGTGTTCTGTGCTCCATTACCCATAGGCTCGCCAAACTCAGCAGAGCCGCCATGAGTAGCAAAAACATCGCCAACACCAGTATTTTCAGGCATTCTCCCCTCCTTTCAACCAGATAACCATCTTCAGGTATGCGAAAATACACTCACAATGTTCCCCACTTTACTCCACTTCTCTCCACTTTTCCCCACAAAACACAAAATTTTTAAGAATTTAAGGATTAATGAGGCTGTGCTGAATAAAAACTGAGGAGCAATTGAAAAAAGTCGATAAATATCCGCCCGTGGATACTGCTTATGATTAACTCGCACAAAATGCAAGAAAGAGAAGGAATAGCGAGAGAGAATGAGGCATTCGCTCGCTATGTATCATCTTGATGTAGAGCCTTTTGAGTATGCTTATAGGGCAGTTTTTGACTCTGTACACGAGTCAAGCCACTCGTACTCAACACAAGGAAATGCACGCGTGTCCGATTATTCAGAACAACTCCGCGAAGAACAATCCATGGTGGATGTAGCCTATGCCAGGCTCGATGAAATCCGCAAGCAAACTCAAGATCGATTAAGCGAGGTACGTTCACGAGGAGCGCATGGTTCACCTACACAGCGTTCTGAGCGTGACTCTTTTGCCACTATGTATGAAGATCGCTTATACCAGTTGCGTTTAGTGGAAGATAGGCTTGTTTTTGGGCGCATAGATACCGATGATGACACCCGTTTGCATATTGGTCGAATCGGTTTACAAAGCACTGATCATGAGGCCATTGTGGTGGACTGGCGCGCTGAAGCTGCACGTCCATTTTATGAGGCAACTCCTTTACACCGTGGCAATATTGCCATGCGTCGCCATATTACATTGAAGTTCCGTGATGTTATTGCTTTAGAAGACGAAGTCTTAAATATAGATTCAAGTCAAGTTTCACAAGCGTCTGCAAGCGGCACACTAACAGGTGAAGGTGCCTTGCTCGCTTCCCTTGCCACACGTCGCACAGGGAAAATGAGTGATATTGTAGCAACTATTCAAGGTGAGCAAGACCGCATTATCCGCAGTTCTGCCAAACGCCCTCTTGTTGTTCAGGGAGGACCAGGAACAGGTAAAACAGCAGTTGCTCTTCATCGTGCTGCTTATTTGCTATACACACATCGTTCTACTTTGCAACGTTCTGGTGTTTTAGTTGTTGGACCATCCCCTGCTTTTTTGCACTATATTGATCAGGTTTTACCATCATTGGGTGAAACTGGCGTTATTTCGCGTACTTTAGGAAATCTTCTACCAGGTATATCTACTGATGTAACTGATAATCCTTTTGCCGCCAGGCTTAAAGGCGATTGCCGCATGGCCGATGTTATTGCTCATGCAGTATCTATGCGCGTGCGTATTCCTTCACAGTTGCCAGTGTTGAAAATTAATGGTGTTCGTGTGCCAATTACCCGTGCAGATATTGAAGAAGCTCAAGGCAATGCTCATCGTTCGCGCCAACCGCATAATCTTGCACGCAATACTTTTGTAAAATCCATGATTTCTTTGTTAACGAATCGTTTTAAGGAACAGTTGGATTATGAGCCCGAATATTCTGAGGTTGAAAATGCGCATGAAACTATTCGCATGAGTGAATGCGTGAAGCGCACGCTGAATACCGCATGGCTGCCAATGAACGCACAATGGCTGATTAATGATTTATTCTCCAAGCCTCACCGCCTTAAGCAGTGTGCTCCATGGCTGACCGACACCGATATTGCAGCTTTGATTCGACCATCAGGTTCCGCTTTAACAGTATCGGATATTCCTTTACTTGATGAGGCCTACGAACTTTTGGGACCAGATCCACTCGAACAGCAAAAGGCGAATGCGCGTTCTTCAGCGCAGAGTGCTGAAGAACGCTATGTGAATGAGATGATGGATTCTTTCGGCCTGAAGAATTCTGGCATTTCAGCTCAAACGGTGCTTTCTCATATGAACAACTCTGATGATTCGAGTTTGGCAGAACGTGCTGGAGCAGACCGCGAATGGACGTATGGTCATATTGTGGTAGATGAAGCTCAAGAGCTTACTGCAATGGATTGGCGTATGCTGATGCGCCGCTGCCCTTCTCGTTCTTTTACGATTGTAGGCGATGTGGCACAAACCTCTGCTCTTGGTGGAACACACTCATGGAACCATATGCTCGACCGCATTTTCGGAGCTGATGGGTGGGATATGCATGAGCTTACCGTTGACTACCGTAATCCACAAGAAGTCTCTGATATTGCGGGACGTTTTGCTGCTTCTGAAGGACTATATATTTCTACTGTGTCAGCTGTACGTGCGGTAGACGATAGTGTAGTTATTAAAAAGTTGAGCGATATGCCTGCTGTTATCAGCTCCTCTATTTTCCATACTGTTGATTTACTCACTCAATATGTATCTAGTGATGGATCTGGTCGCGTTGCCCTTATTTGTGACGAGAGTGTGCGCGATGCTGTAGATAAACAGTTGCGTTTATCTCTGAAAAATACTGATGCTATTTCTGAGAATGAGTTTGATCGATTAACATCACAGCCTCGTTGGGATGCTCAAATTGGTGTTTATACACCTACTGAAGTCAAGGGCTTAGAATTTGATGCTGTGGTTCTTATGGAGCCAGGTTTGATTTCTGAAAATAGCCCATCGCGTTTAACTGCTGCTGCTGATTTATATGTGGCTATGACGCGACCAACTCAAAAATTAGTCATAGTTCAGACTCAAGAAGACACTGAGCGTATTTCTTTGTAAGGTAGTAGACATGACCAAAGCATTATTGTTAGAAAATATTCATCCATGCGCTGCTGATTTTCTGCGCAGCAAAGGAATTGACGTACAGACAGCTCAAGGAGCTTTAGACGAAGATGAACTTATTGCAGCTCTTGATGGTGTAGATTTACTTGGTATTCGTTCTAAAACGTCTGTTACAGCTCGAGTATTAGAAGCACATCCTCATCTTCGCGCAGTAGGTTGCTTCTCCATCGGCACAAACCAGGTTGATTTAAGCTATGCTGCACAGCATGGTATTGCCGTATTCAACGCACCTTACTCGAATACACGTTCTGTGGTGGAACTTATTATTTCCGACATTATTGCGCTGATGCGTCGAGTTCCTGAGCATACTTTATCTATTCGCGAGCATACCTGGGATAAAACTGCAAAGAAATCGCATGAAGTTCGTGGCAAGACTTTGGGCATTGTGGGTTACGGTAATATTGGATCTCAAGTATCCATTCTGGCTGAGGCTTTAGGTATGAATGTGGTCTTCTACGATGTAGAAGAAAAACTAGCTTTGGGCAATGCCACACGCATGAATTCCATGGAAGAATTGTTACGCATCTCTGATGCTGTAACAATTCATGTTGATGGACGTAAGGCTAATACAAACTTCTTTAACGAGCACTATTTTAGCTTAATGAAGCAAGATGCCGTGTTTATGAACCTCTCTCGCGGCTTTATTATTGATGTCAATGCATTGTATAACCATCTTAAGTCGGGACACTTGAGTGGAGCAGCTGTTGATGTATTCCCTACCGAGCCAAAAACGGTTGGCGATGAATTCTCTACTCCATTAACAGAGATTGCCAATGTTATTCTCACTCCTCATGTGGGTGGCTCTACATTGGAAGCTCAAGAAGCCATTGGCGAATTCGTTTCACACAAACTCTATGACTACTATACCGAAGGCAATACCTCTCTGTCGGTAAATATGCCACAACTTAATGTGGAGGCACGTAATTCACGCAAAACACGTGATGGTGAAGCCACAAGCACAAGTGAGAAGATTACACGTATTGCTCATCTGCACACCAATTTGCCAGGTATGCTCGCACAGCTTAACAATGCTTTGTCTGCTAAGAACCTCAATGTTGTTGCTCAATCTTTGGCAACTGAGGGCGATCTTGGTTACGTAGTAACAGATATTACTGGCACGCTGCATGACGAGGATATTGCTGCAGTAGAAGCAATTAACGGCACTGTGCGTGTACATATTATGTAAAATCTGTAGCACATTTCTCGCATCTTTGCGGCCTACATGCAATTGAGGTGTTTTGCTATCTACGTAGATAGCAAAACACCTCAATTTAAGTTAAATGCTACTATTCCTGCGAACGTGCTTTCTTTAAGGAATCTATAGCCTGCGAATAATCATCTAACGAGTTAAAATGCTGATACACAGATGCAAATCGCATATAAGCAACCTCATCAAGCTGACGCAGAGGTTCCAAAATAGCCAGACCAACTTCTTCAGCTTTTACTTCCGAAACTCCGCGCGAACGCAGGTCTCGTTCAACGCGAATTCCTAGGAGCTTGAGTTCCTCTTCATCAATAGGTCTTCCCTTGCAGGCTTTGCGTACACCCGATACTACTTTCTCTCGATTAAATGGTTCAGCATTCCCATCGCGCTTAACCACCATAAGCACCATTGATTCTTGGGTGGTAAAGCGTTTAGAACATACAATACATTCACGTCTGCGACGAATAGAATAACAATCCTCGCTTACACGCGTGTCTATAACTTTGGTCTCTTGACTTTGACAAAAAGGACAATGCATGCCTTAACAATAACAGAGACTAAGCCTCAGGTACAATAAGTGTTTGCCCAGCAGTCAATTGATCCGTATCTAAATGGTTTAATTTTTTAATATATTCCATTGCCTCATACACATCTCCTCCCCGTGGAGTGATATCTGCTGCGAAGTTCCACAAGGTATCGTGTGGTTGCACAGTGTAACTGACTGTGTGCACTACTTCATCTTGAGCTGTTGCAAAAGGTATGGTTATGCCCGCAAAACCAACAGCAAGAGCAATACCTAAAGCCCACACAACAATTTTTCCACGACGATTCAAACGTACGCTACCTAGCCCTATACCCTGACTACGTACTGATGTTGTATTCATCTCAATCCCTTTCGAACATTTGTTCTATCGAACGCATGTTCTAATAGTCGCACATATGTTCGACAAATTCAAGATGATTTTCGAACATCCGTTTGATTTTACGGAATTTTCACGATAGAGTGGACATTACATACGGAAGGACACTTATGACTACCACTGCCCTGCATGCTTTTTCTAGTGATTCAGATGCGCAACGCGCAGCCGACTTAGGCGTGAAATCTGCACGTCAATTTCAAGTCTATGAGGCTATTCGCGTTCATGTTGCAGAGCACGGTTTTGCGCCAACATTGCGAGAGATTGGTGAATTGGTTGGTCTTAAGAGTCCTTCATCGGTTAAGCATCAACTGCACAGTTTAGAAGAATTAGGACTTCTGCGCATTAACGCCGGTAAAGGGCGTGCAATAGAGCTTATTGAACCTGAGTCTTCTTCTACGTCCCCAGACGCTACTACCACTGAGCAGGAAGATCAGAAGAATAATGTACCGACTGCAAAAGCTACTGTTTATCCATTCCCACAGCGCATTGCATCTAGTGAAGATATCAGCGATTCTATTGCTCAATCACACGATATTCCTTTAGTCGGTCGTATTGCAGCAGGCTCACCTATTACCGCCGAACAACATGTAGACGATGTTATGCGCTTACCGCAACGTCTTACCGGCGAAGGAAATCTTTTTATGCTGGAAGTTCACGGTGACTCAATGATAGACGCTGCTATTTGCGATGGTGACTTTGTTGTTGTGCGCGAACAATCCACAGCGAATAACGGAGATATTGTGGCTGCTTTGCTCGACGACGAAGCCACGGTTAAAACTTTCCGTAAAGATAACGGTCACGTATGGCTTATGCCTCATAATCCCGCCTTCTCTCCTATTGATGGCACCCATGCCACCATTATGGGTAAAGTCGTAACGGTTTTGAGAAAAATCTAGTCTTCTTCGTCGTTAACGTACAGTACGAAGAATGCAAAATGCTCTCCCGAAGGAGAGCATTTTGCATATCTGAAAGTATCAGTTATTAGAAACCGAACTCAGCAGCTGTTGCACGCAATGTCTCAGCAGAGCGAGTCAAAGCAGCAAGCTCAACATCATTCAATGGGGTGTTCAAACGAGTATTCACACCTTCACGGTTCAAAACGCTTGGCACAGACATGCACACGTCAGAAATACCGTGGAAGTTATCCAACAAAGAAGATACTGGAAGAATACGGTTAGAATCCTTCAAAATAGATTCTACGATGTCTACAGCAGACATACCGATAGCGTAGTTAGTTGCACCCTTACCATCGATAATCTTATATGCTGCGTTCTTCACGTCCTGGTGAATTTGTTCACGAACTTCTGCAGTCAAAGGAGCATGGCCTTCAAGTTCTTTCCACTCGAGCATCGGTACGCCACCGATAGTTGCGGACGACCACAATGCTACTTCGGAATCACCGTGTTCACCAGCAATATAGGCGTGAACGTTCTTTACGTTTACACCAGTCTGCTCTGCAATCAAGAAACGCAAACGAGCAGAATCCAAGTTAGTACCAGAACCGAACATCTGGTTTGCTGGAAGACCAGAAAGCTTCAAAGCAACCTGAGTTACAACATCTACTGGGTTGGTGACGAGAATGTAGATTGCATTAGGAGCCACCTTAACCAAGTTAGGAATGATGGACTTCATAATGTTGATGGTAGCGCCTGCAAGTTCAAGACGAGTCTGTCCTGGCTGCTGACGAGCACCAGCAGTAATAACAACTACATCCGCATCGCGGCAGATCTCTGGATCATCAGAACCGCTAATAGAAACGGTTGGATAGAAGCTAGAACCGTGCTGCATATCGAGAACTTCAGCTTCCACCTTTTTGAGGTTAAGGTCTTCAAGCACGATTTCACGTGCAATACCACGCTGAGCTGCTGCGAATGCAATTGTGGAACCAACAGCACCTGCACCGACGATAGCAAGTTTAGTTGGCTTAACTGGCGAAACTGCCATTACTAACCCTTCTTTCATTATTTTTTCATGATGGATTATGTGTATTCCATACGAAAGCTTCATTACTTAGATTAGCGATAGCTCTCTACGAAAAACAGTTTTTTCTTTGCTCTTGTGACTGATATCACTAAAGCTCAGAAATACCGTGTTGCGCATGTGCGGCAAGTAAAGCAGCAGCTAAAACGTTATCTACTTCGCACACGATATATGTTCCCTCATTGCGATACTCAATCTCGTGAACTATGCCATTTTCTCGAGCTTGAAAGATTAATTGTCCCTGATTATACGGTATGACTGCTTCTACACGAACACTTGGGGTAGGAAGCAAAGACTCCACATAATTATTGAGTTCTTCTATGCCGTCACTGCTTGCAGCAGATACAAAGAAAGCTTCAGGAGCTAACTGACGTAAACGTTCTAAAGCAGCGTCATCAATTAAATCAATCTTATTAAAAACAATAACCGTAGGCATGCCTGCTATAGAATCAATATCTTCTAAAACATCATTGACGGCATCGATTTGCGAGAACGGATCAGGATGAGAAGCATCAACAACATGCACAATAACATCCGACTGAGCAACCTCTTCAAGCGTTGATTTAAAAGCCTCAACAAGCTGAGTAGGTAATTTGCGCACGAAGCCAACAGTATCCACATACGTAAAGTTTCGCCCTTGAGCTGTTTGTGCACCGCGCACAGCAGTATCCAAAGTGGCAAACAGAGCGTTTTCTACGAGCTCGCTTGAACCAGTTAAACGGTTAATCAGTGACGATTTACCTGCATTCGTATACCCCACAACTGCTACTGAAGGCAAACCAAAACGACGACGAGAGCCACGTTTGACTTCACGAGCAGGAGCCATCTGTTCGATTTGTTTACGTAGCTTCGCCATTCGCGTGCGAATAACTCGACGATCCATTTCGATTTTTGTTTCACCAGGACCGCGCGAACCGATACCGCCAGCTTGTCCAGCAGCCTGACCACCAGCCTGACGAGACAGCGAGCCACCCCAACCGCGCAAACGTGGAAGCATGTATTCCATTTGAGCGAGTTCAACCTGAGCTTTTCCCTCACGACTGGTTGCGTGTTGAGCGAAAATATCGAGGATAACAGCGGTACGATCAACTACGTGCACTTTCGTTACATCTTCTAAAGCGCGACGCTGGCTTGGAGGAAGATCAGCATCCACAATTATCGTATCTGACTGTGTAGCAGCAACAATTCCAGCTACTTCGTTTGCTTTACCTGAACCGATGTATGTAGCTTTATCTGGACGTGAACGATGTTGCAGTACGCCATCAACGACGTCTGCACCTGCTGTTCGCGCTAGAGCAGCCAACTCGCGTAGTGATTCCTCAGCTTGTGCCAAGGTAGTTTCTCGGTTCGACCACACTCCCACGAGCACAACACGTTCCAAGCGAACCTTACGATATTCAACCTCAGTAATATCTTCTAGCTCACCGAGACCTGTTACGTGACGAAGTTTGTTACGCCCTTCGCGCTCTTCCCAAATTTGTTCGCCTGACAGTCCTTGAACTTCACGCGCAGCTTCATCGACACGATGTTGGTCGAGCAGAACTTCAGAGTGTTCCCCTAAGAAAGAAGTGGGTTCTAAGACCTTGTCTTCCATAAATCCTTTCCGTTACAACGCACACCTACTCCCTCTATAATAAAGCCACCCGTATCACAAGAATACGAGTGGCTTAGCTGAGGGAATAATGCAAGAAACTATGCAGTAATTTTCTTATGCGTACACATGTAAACAATGAAGCCAATAACGACTACTGCGCCAGCACATAAGAACAACGTTGACATATTTGCTGCTACAGAGCCGTTAGCGATCAAACCTACATGAGACAAGGCATTCGACCCCATAAGAGTACCCAAAATCGCAATACCAATCGACGCTGTGGTGTTCATAAACAGATCGTTCATACCCACACCACGACCGGACTCATCTTGCGTAAGAGTTCCCAAAACGAGGGAAACGACTGGAGAATACAGCATACCTGCGCCTCCGTAGTACAAGCAGGCAGAAGCAGTCAGAGCCAAAGGTCCCATCGCCAAAACAAAAGCGCCGATAATAAAGCCTGAAGCCATCAAAATGCATGCAGTAATCATCGTGGCGTGACGTCCAATTTTTCCAACAATCCAGCCGGAACTTGTGCCCACAATTGCAGCAACAATAAATGCCCACACAATGTAATGAGAGGCTGTGCTGGTATCCATCTTATATACTCCTGCTGCCACATTGTTGAACATTGGTGAGTAGAAGTAATTTGGGAAGTAGAACAGCAAAATATAGCCTGTAGCAATCAACCAATTTGTATTCTTAAAGAACTCTGGTGTAGCAAAAGGATGGCTAGCCTTATTAATATACACAGCAAAAATAAGGAAAGCAGCAATAGCAGCGACCATATACCACCACTTCATATCAGAGAAGAAGAGAGCTAAGAAGGCTGCACCTAATCCGAAAATAACAAAGCCCCACGCATCAACTTTCTCTCCCGTGCCGGATGCGTCAGGAAGATTCTTCAGCAAAATTGGCAGGAGCAAGATGGTAACAGTTGGAATCAGGAAGAGATAGGACCAGTGAATGGAGCTAAAGAAACCGGCCGCAAAAACGCCGATAGCTGCAGAGAACTGATAACCAGCAGTAAACAGACCAAAGAAAACAACCTTTAACGATGGCTTGAGATATTTGGTTGCTACAACAAGGAATGCAGAACCCGCAACCTGTTCACCTGCGGTTTGCAAGACGCGAGCAAAAATAACAATCCACACATTAGGATGGAAGAAGTATCCAGCAACAAAGCCGAAAACCGAACCAATAAAAAGCGTAACAATACCAATGGTTACGAGCTTTCTCAAAGAAACAAAGTCACCCAAAGAACCATAGACGAAGCACACAATCCCCAGAACAATACCTGGAATTGCTGTAATCATAGATGCTTGACTTCCAGCACCCACAGCCTGTCCAACCTGTTCGAAAACGAGGTTAAATCCTTGCAAGCACAAAGTTCCCAAAATAAAAGTAATCAACAGAGGAATCAAAGCAGTAACAGCCTGCTCGCTCGTCATAGCGGGAGATTTCTTCTCCACAAATGCATTCGAAAGTGCCATAATCTTCTCTCCTACTCCTTAATGTTCTGCAACCAGAGTGCCAATTCGCGTCATCAGTTCATGAACGAAACGCTCAACATCCACCCCCACAGCAACCTTCATGGTTTTAACTGGATCGTTCAAACGCGTTTCATCACCAATAGTGCGACCGCGTGTAGCACCCTCAACATCTACCTTCATATTGATGTCGATCAAAGTAACCAAGCTCGGATCAATAGCAACAGCCACAGCCAAAGGATCATGCAAACCACAGCCACCCAAATGTGGAGATGTAGTTTCATAAGCTTTAATGTAATAATCAACCATATCCGCGTAAAATTTACCGGAATCTGTGCCGATATCGCGCCACTTTTGCGTATCTTCATAACGCAGCAAGGTCTGAAGTGTCACATCCAAGCCAATCATCGTTACTGGAGCACCAGAGCGGAATAAAATATTGGCAGCTTCAGGATCTTGCGAAATATTTGCCTCAGTCCATGCATTCACATTGCCTGGAACAGTAAGAGCTCCACCCATAATCACGATATTGCCAATTTCATCGATAATACTCGGGTCTTTTTCTATTGCCGCAGCAATATTCGTATCAGGCCCTGTTGGTACGTAGACTAAATCTTTGCCATACTTGTGCACAGATTCAATAATGAAATCCACAGCATCTTGCTGCTCAATGTGACGTGGAGAATCTGGAATGTCAACATCTCCAATGCCATTCTTTCCGTGAATAAATGCCGAGATGTCGAGGACTTCGAAAGATTCTGTGGAGCGCGAGTGATCAATACCGCGGAATACAGGAACTTCTGGATGCCCTAAAATATCGGTGATAGCTAAAGCATTACGGGTTCCTCGATCCATAAGTACATTGCCATAGGTTCCGGTAATACCGATAAGTTCCACTTCTGGACTTGCCAATGCGTAGGCAATCGCCATAGCATCGTCCACACCGGTATCGAGATCCAAAATCATCTTCTGAGACATAATATCGCCTTTCGGTTCTGCCGAGTATCCGATCAACGGCGAGTTTGCTGGCACTGCGAGATTTCATGGCGGGACTTGATATTCCCTTCATGTCGTTCTTTATGCGTCACGATAATTGTTCATCACCGTTCATCACCGCATCCATGCCGAACGAGCTTCACGCGCATCTCGTATGTGTCGCTGTGCAGGCCCTCCATCGATAAACCTACTCGCAACGCTCCCCATCTTTGGTTAAGCGTTTAATCAATCGGATAAGTGTATAGCATAGCACGTTTTTTGATAGGTGGGGACACGTGTCGGGATACAGGTGACGAATGCAGGTGGTCAATACAGAGCCAAATGCAGGAGCCACATTCTACTTAAGCGATTAATACATCCGATATGCCAGTTTTGATGCACAAAAATGGCTTCATACGTGGCATAGCAGGTGCATTAATCGCTTAAGTTGCCCCTGAGCACAACAACTCAATCCAAACGCGAAATACGTGCTCCGCTTATCATCGCCTAAACCCTATTATGTTCTCTCACAGCTCTTCGCATAACGATATTTCGCCCGGATTTTGTACAATTTTCACAGAGAAGTACTGCGGTTATCATATGCATCCGTGCGCTAAAGGGGCGCCACAAACGCAACACAAACGCAACACAGAGATTAGCGCGGAAAGCAGTCCGTAAAATGCGTAAAAAGCAAAAAGCAGCGCATAGCAGTAGAAAACAGCAGCAAGCAGCAGAATAGACAGGACATTCAGTGAGCACGAAAAACAGTCTGAACAAGCCAAACGAACAGTACTTTAGCGCACAACCATCAACCGAAGATGAGCGCAAAAACATAACTGTTTCTCTACGCGGAACTGACTACGAGGTAACCGTATCTCGCAGTGTTTTCTCCACACGTCGTCTTGATTTGGGAACGAAGGTGCTGCTTGACCGCATTCCTTCACCGGATTATCTAGGCGATACAGGTGCACAGCACACGCCACACATCCTTGATATCGGATGCGGTTGGGGTCCCATCAGCATCGCAGCCGCAGCCGAAGCTCCACAAAACGCTGTGGTATGGGCTCTTGACGTCAATGAGCGTGCCGTAGAGCTTACGGATCTCAACGCAAAACGCGCCGGGTATACCAACGTGCGAGCAGGTACAGCAGAAAGTTTCGCTGCATCTTATGCCCAAGAGTGGAGCAACGTTACTTTCGATCTTATGTGGTCTAACCCGCCAATTCGCATTGGAAAGAATGATTTACACACTCTCCTACTCACTTATCTGCCACGCCTGACTGTGGGCGGTCATGCTTTTATGGTGGTGCAAAAACATTTGGGCGCTGATTCGCTGATGTCGTGGCTCGACGAGAATCTCAACGCAACCGAATCGACAGGAACGTCGACAGGAACATCAACTGCAACAGAAGAACGCCCTGCATTTGCAGTTTCGAAATTCGCTTCTGCCAAGGGCTACCGCATTATTGAGGTGGAGCACCTACACTAAATACCCGCACTAAATGCCCACACTAAACGGCAGGATAAGTGCTCATACAAAACGCTCGCGATACTCCACCGCACCAAACGCCCGCGCTAAGCGGCAAGTTAAGTAACAAGATAACCGCTCGCACTAAGCACACACTATGAATACCACTATGAACGATAATATAAGCACACCATCAGTAGCCAAGGATTCACTGCACTTTAGCTATCCCGATGCTCTGCCAGTATCTCACAGCTTGTCCGAGATTACGCAGGCAGTGCGCAACTCACAGGTTGTTATTGTTTCAGGACAAACTGGTTCGGGTAAAACAACACAAATTCCGAAAATGCTGTTGGATATGGGTCGCGGTTCGCATGGTAAAAAAGTTATCGTTACCCAACCTCGCCGTATTGCTGCGCGTTCTGTAGCCGAACGCATTAGCGAGGAACTGCACACTAAGCTGGGCGATCAGGTGGGCTACCGCGTGCGTTTTACCGATGAAAGTTCAGCTCAAACCCGCTTGGTTATTGCCACTGACGGTATTTTGCTCGCTCATATTCAGCATGATCCGCTTTTAAGTGCCTACGACACCATTATGATTGATGAGGCACATGAGCGTAGCTTAAATATTGATTTTTTGCTTGGTTATATTACCGCTTTGCTTCCAAAACGCCCTGATTTGAAGCTTATTATTACCTCAGCAACCATCGATTCGCAGAAATTTCAGGAACATTTTGCTGCGGTTTTAGGCAAAAACGTTCCGATTATTGAGGTAAGCGGACGTACTTACCCTGTTCAGATTGTGTATGAACCTGTGGGCTCTGCCCCCTCTGTTGTGCGTAACCTCAGTGCTTTCAATGGTTTGAACAATACCACTGATGCTGACTCTTCCGATGACGATATGATGGTTTCAACTGCTGTAGCACGCGCCTGCGCTCAGCTGGTTGTTCATTCCACTCATACTAATGGTCCACGCGATATTTTGGTATTCGCGGCTGGCGAGCGCGATATACGTGAGTATGAGCAGGCTATTCGTCGCGCTTTTGGCGCACGAGCTAGTGATGCTAAACGTTCAGATTTCATTGAGATTGTGCCTCTTTTCGCTAGATTGAGCGCGAAAGAACAGCATAAGATTTTTGAAGCGCATACGCATCAACGTATTATTTTGGCGACGAACGTGGCGGAAACCTCCTTAACTGTTCCAGGAATTCGCTATGTGGTTGATCCTGGTTTTGCTCGTATTTCTCGTTATTCGAAGACTGCGAAAGTGCAGCGTTTGCCTATTGAACCGATTTCTCAGGCGAGCGCTAATCAGCGTTCTGGACGTTGCGGTCGTATTGCTGATGGTCTAACAATTCGTTTGTATTCGTCTGAAGATTTCGAGTCGCGTCCTGCTTTTACCGATCCTGAGATTGTACGTACCTCTTTGGGATCAGTTGTTTTGCAGATGCTGGCTGTGGGCGTAGCTCATACAGCAGATGATGTGACTCATTTTGGTTTTATTGATTCGCCCGATATGCGCGCGGTAAGCGACGGTTTTAATGAACTGTTAGAGTTGCGCGCCATTAAGCGCGTCACGTCTCGGCGTTCACGTTCGCAAACTTCACAGCGTTCGAACACTTCTGTGGTTCTCACGCGTATTGGTAAACAGTTGGCACGTATTCCTGTAGATGTGCGTTTAGCACGCATGATTATTGAGGCGAGCCGTTCCACCCCAGATACACTTGCCGCTATTCTGGTTATTGTGGCCTTTTTGAGCGTGCAAGATCCGCGTGAACGTCCTGAAGAGCAAAGAGAGGAAGCAGACCGCATTCATAAGCGTTTTACAGATGCATCTTCCGACTTCCTCACTGCTTTGAATTTGTGGATATTTTTCTATAACCCTGAGCACAAGCTATCGAGTTCGTCCATGCGTAAGCTGTGCCGCTCTGAGTTTGTTCATTTTATGCGCATGAGGCAATGGCATGACTTGTATGAACAGCTCAGTAGCGTATGCAAGGAGATGAAGTGGACTGTTGGTACAGTTCATCCACTTAGGCAACCAAGTAAGCAGATTCTTGCTCTTCCTCAGGCTCAACAGGCTTCCGGTGCGCTAGCCTACTCGTGGGATGGTGATTCTATTCACCGCGCTATGCTTGCTGGCTTACTTTCGAGCATGGGTATGCAGGTGGTGAGGGAGCCGAAAGCTTCACAGTTTGCAGGCTTAAAGGGCGCTGCTCGGGCTCGTGCTATGAAACGAGCAGCAAAGATGGCGAAGAACGATTATCAGGGTGCGCGTGGAACGCATTTTGCTCTTTTCCCTGCTTCTTCTGTAGCATCATCTACCCCAGCATGGGTTATGGCTGCTGAGCTTGTTGAAACTTCGCGTTTATGGGCGCGTTCCTGTGCTGCGATTGATCCTGCTTGGGCGTATGATCTTGCTAAAGATTTAACACGCACCTCGTATGGAGCTCCTCACTGGTCTGGTTCGGCTGGCAGTGCTGTAGCATCGTCTACAATTCATTTGTATGGTTTACCGATTATTACCGATAAAACTGTGCAATGGGGTCGTATTAACCCTGCTGAAGCTCGCGACCTATTAATTCGTCAGGGTCTGATTGAAGTCGATATTACGCGCCGCTTCGCTGGAGACGAGTTTATTCAGTCGAATATGGATGTGCTGGAGCAGGCTCAAGAAGAAACGCATCGTACGCGCGTAATTGCTGATGTAGTCTCTGATCAAGATCTCTACGATTTTTATGATCATGTTCTTCCTTCCACTATTACGAGCGTCGCACAGTTAGCTCATTGGTGGAAAACGGAACGTCATGAGCATCCTCATCTCTTGACTTTTAATCCTGATAAAGTTGAGCGTTTACAAAACACTCAATCAACGGATTTAGCGGATTATCCAGACCGCTGGCATGTGCGCGGTAGTGATGGTACTGCTTTTGCTTTTAAATTAAGCTATAAATATGATCCGCATGCTGAAGATGATGGCGTAACCGTGCATATTCCTCTGTCTGCTTTATTGCGTGTGCAAGACAGTGATTTTACATGGACTGTTCCCGGAATTCTTGACGATTTGATTGTGCACACTATTAAGTCGCTTCCTAAAGCTTTGCGCGTGCAGTTCGTTCCTGCTCCCCAAACCGCACAGAAAATTCGTGCTGTATTAGATGAACGTTTTACTGCTTTTCCAGGTAGCGAGCAGGCTTTAGATGAGCAAATCCCTGACTTTACGCATGCTTTTACTCAGGCTGCGATTTCTGTGACTAATGCGCAACTGCATCCTGAAGATTTTAGTCGAGATCAAATTGAACGTTTGCCTGGTTTTGTGCGCCTGAATTTTGCCGTGGAGTCAGATCCTGTACGTTCTGCACGCGGAAAAATCAAAAGGAAAGCTCAGGTTCTTGCCACGTCAAAAAGTTTGAGCGATCTGCAGCAACGTTTTAGCCCTCAAGCGCAAAAATCAGCGCGACACACGATTTCTCGTCAAGCTCAGCAGGCAAGCCAAGCCGGTCAAGAAGTCAAACGTGTTGATTTGCTCCATAACGCAGGCGTAACAACTCAGTTACGTCAAGATATGCTATGGTCAAGCGCTCTCGATGCTGTAAAACTTCCTGCAGATCGTATTCGCTCACGTTGGCTCGGCACAGAAGCGTTGATTTTGGCGTCTGCGCCGTACTCGTCTATAGACGCTTGCATAAATGATATGCAGATGGCTGCGGTTAAGCGCTTACTGCCACATATTGAGTCTATTGATTCAGACCGTGCTTTAGCTGAAGATATTTCCGGTATTATCAACGTATTTGAGGATACTGTTTATGCAGTTGCACGCGATGTTATGCAGATTTTGCAGTCCTTTGCTGCTGTTGAGCAGTTAGTATCTGATACGGCAGATTTACCGCTTTTATCTGTTCTGCAGTCTGTGCGCGCTCATGCTCATGCTCTGGTTAATGATGGTTTTATTGCGCGTACTCCTGCTGACTCTTTGCCGCGTATCGCTCGCTATTTGAAGGCTGACTGCTTGCGTATAGAGAAAGCGAAGGTTAATAAAGACCGCGATGTGCAGTGGGCTTGGCAGGCAGATGAAGCGTATCAGCTTGTTCAGTCTGCCAGAGCTCGGGCTGATAAAACCCCGGCAGGGCCTGTTCATGATTCTGCTGAACATACTGCTGAACAGGTGCGTTGGATGTATGAAGAATTCCTTGTATCCTTATGGGCGCAGGAATATGGAACAGCGTATCCTGTCAGTTTGAAGAGATTGCGCAAAGCTATGGATTAATAGCTACTTCGGATTTCAGCAGGAGTTACCTCTACTGCATGCGTTATATTCGAAATCGAAAGCAAAGGGCTGTAACACTGTTCGTGTTACAGCCCTAATAATAATTACAGGCGAGGCAGATACTTCTGCAACTCATATGGAGTAACCTGCATACGGTACTCCTCCCACTCTTTGCGCTTATTGCGCAAGAAGTATTCGAAAACATGCTCGCCAAGCACAGATGCTACAAAGTCGGACTTTCCCATCACCTTTAAAGCAGTATCCAAGGAATCTGGCAGAGGCTGAATACCCATAGCTAAACGCTCTAAATCAGTCAGCTCCCAAACATCATCACTGGTTGGCTCTCCCAACTCCATGCCCTGCTTAATGCCATCTAAACCAGCAGCTAAAAGCACAGAATAAGCCAAATATGGGTTAGCAACAGGATCCAAACCGCGGAACTCCATTCGTGCGGAATTACCTTTGCCTGGCTTATACTGTGGAATGCGCAACAGAGCAGAACGATTGTTATGTCCCCAGCAAATGAAGCTTGGAGC
This sequence comes from Alloscardovia sp. HMSC034E08, assembly GCF_001813415.1. NCBI lineage: Bacteria > Bacillati > Actinomycetota > Actinomycetes > Bifidobacteriales > Bifidobacteriaceae > Alloscardovia > Alloscardovia sp. HMSC034E08. The sequence goes on from NZ_KV812468.1 coordinate 1,057,380, forward strand.
TTCTGCCCCGCCCCACAAACGCTTATAAGAATTAACATACTGATTAGTAACAGCAGTAATTTCTGCAGCATGATAAATCAAACCAGCAGCAAACTGACGTGCTGTTGTGCTCATATTGAATTCTTGACCTGCCTCATAGAAAGCGTTAGCGTCACCTTCAAACAAGCTCAAATGTGTATGCATACCTGAACCTGGCTGATCAACCAATGGCTTCGGCATAAAGCTGGCATGAATACCGCGCTCCAAGGAAATTTCCTTCACCACGGTGCGGAAAGTCATAATATTGTCGGCAATAGCCAAAGCATCGGCATAGCGCAAATCAATCTCGTTTTGACCAGGACCTGCCTCATGATGGGAATATTCAACAGAAATACCCATCTGTTCAAGCATATTCACTGCTGCACGACGGAAATCCATTCCCGAGCTGCGTGGCACATGATCGAAATAACCGCCAGAATCAATAGGTACTGGAGGCTTGGAATAATCATCCTGATGTTCAAATAAGTAGAATTCGATTTCTGGATGCACGTAGAAGGTAAAGCCCATTTCCTTCGCCTGATCCAATGTGCGCTTAAGCACATATCGTGGATCACCCAAAGATGGCTGACCTTCTGGTGTGAGCACATCGCAGAACATACGTGCTGTTCCTTGTGGGCCGCCACGCCATGGAAGAATTTGGAAAGTGGTTGGGTCTGGACGCACAATCATATCGTCTTCAGATACGCGTGTTAAGCCTTCAATAGCAGAACCGTCGAAACCAATTCCCTCTTCAAAAGCATCTTCTAACTCTGCTGGAGCAATAGCCACCGACTTGAGCTGCCCCAAAACATCGGTAAACCACAAACGAATAAAACGTATATCTCGTTCTTCTACAGCACGTAATGCGAATTCTTGTTGCTTATTCATATCGCTATTATCTCAATCAAATGTTTCTATTATGTGTTCAGGAGTTCTGTGTCAATTCCAAAGCCTCTGGCAAGGTAAAAGCGCCAGAATACAAGGACTTACCTAAAATTGCAGCATCCACACCTTTACCTATTGTAGACAGTGTCTTCAAGTCGTCAAGCGTGGAAATACCTCCGGAAGCCGTTACACGCGCATCCGTATGATCTGCAACCTGAGCCAGCAAATCAACATTCGGGCCAGACATCATGCCATCGCGGTTCACATCAGTTACTACATAGCGTGAGCAGCCAGCCTGATTAAGCACATTAATCATCTCGAATAAATCACCACCCTGGCTTGTCCACCCACGACCAGCTAAAGTAGTGCCACGCACATCCAAGCCCACCGCAACTTTCTCCCCGTAACGAGAAATAACCTGCGCTGTCCATTCAGGGTTTTCCAATGCAGCAGTACCAATATTCACACGAGCAGCTCCAGCCTCAAAAGCGGCTTCAAGAGACGCATCATCGCGAATACCTCCGGAGAGTTCAATATGAACGCGCGATCCAAGCTGTTCCACAATATCATGGACTTGTGCGCGATTATTGCCTGTTCCGAAAGCAGCATCTAAATCCACCATGTGAATCCATTGCGCGCCCTGATCTACCCATTGCACAGCAGCATCAAAAGGGCTGCCGTAATCAGTTTCCGAACCTGACTCACCTTGACGCAGGCGCACGGCTTTGCCATTACGCACGTCCACAGCAGGAAGAAGAGTGAGCATAGAAATCCCCCTCGTTTATCGTTTTTCGTTAAAAGTAGATATCCAGTTTTTCAGAAGTTGTGCTCCGGCTTCACCTGATTTTTCTGGATGGAATTGTGTGACCGTCAACGAGCCTTTTTCTACAGCCGCAATAAAAGTATCGTTAACGTATGATGCAGTAGTTATGCACGCCTGCACTGGCTGCGTAAAGGCATCCTCATGTGTAGCCACGCCGATTGGGGAGCCATCAGCATGAGCGTGAGCAGCGTAGGAGTGTACAAAATAGAAACGCTCAGAGGCAATATTGTTGAAGAGGCTGCTGGAATCTGGTGCTTGAACAGTATTCCATCCCATATGTGGAACGACCTGAGCATCCAAGAGGTTGACTGATCCTGCGATTAAACCTAGACCCTCGCAATATTCTGAGCGTTCGTTTCCTTCGTTAAACATAACCTGTTCGCCCACGCATACACCTAATACTGGCTGAGAGTGAGCAATACGTTCATAGACAATATCGTCACCGCCAGCAGCACGTAATCCCTTCATGCAGGCGGCGTATGCGCCTACACCAGGAACAACAAGACCATCAGCGTCTAAGGCTGCTTGGCGATTGCTTGTAAGTTCTACGTCTACGCCAATATTGTCGATAGCGCGCACCATGGAGCGCACATTTCCAAAACCATAATCAAAAACAACTACTGAAGGCACACGCTCTCCTACTCTTCGTCTTCATCGTTGTGGTCTTCTAAGAATTCCATATAAGGCATAAGGAATTCTTTTGCTTCTTTATTAGTACGGAAGTCACGCGAATCTGCCTGCACATACCCTGCTACATCGAGATCTTCGATTTTTTGAGCTCCAATCAGCAAATCTTCAATAGTGGGGTCGAAAGCTTCGAGGAAGAGAGGTGCAATCTGTTCTTCCGGATGGCACTCACCGGCGAACCAGATTGTAATCTTCAACCTATCAGCACGATTCACACACAGAATAGCGCCAACACCTTCCATTGCTCGTGAAATAATGGATGCTGTCTGCTCTGGACCATCGTCTTCAAGATCGCGCAGTATGGCAAAGCTACCTTGATTGTATTCCACACAATGTGCGTCAATTCCACAGCCCTTACAAAATGCCGCCAAAATACCAGCTTTTGCTACATTCGTTAGTAAAAGAGCTACCTTCGCTTTATTACCGAGAATTCCTTCTAGCTCGTCATTAAAATGTGGGTCAATCAGATTATCATCGAGTTGAGCGCCAAAATCATCAGAGAACTGCTTCTCTATGTCTGCAAAAGCAGCATTAACCTGAGCATCGCTCAAATCATCAGAGGAGTCTTTTTTCTTATTAGTCATTTAGAGAGTTCCCTTAGTGCTTGGAATACCATCGACGCGCGGATCGATACTGACAGCAGCACGCAAAGCTCGCGCAAGAGCTTTGAACTCAGCTTCTGCAATATGGTGAGGATCGCGACCGGATAGCACGCGCATATGCAAGCAGATACCTGCATGGTAGGCAATTGATTCCAGTGCGTGGCGAACCAAGGAGCCGGTAAAGTGTCCGCCAATCATAGCGTATTCAAAACCTTCTGGTTCACCTGAGCACTGTGCATAAGGACGTCCAGAAATATCAACAACACACTGTGCCAATGCTTCATCCAAAGGCACAAGACAATCAGCAAAGCGTGTAATCCCGCGCTTATCTCCCAAAGCCTGCTTAAGAGCTTCACCGAAAACGATAGCAATATCTTCTACTGTATGATGCGCGTCAATATGTGTATCACCTGTAGCCTTAATCGTTAAATCTATCAACGAATGCTTACCCAAAGCAGTCATCATATGATCATAAAAAGGTACAGAGGTATCAATCTGAGTTTTTCCTGTGCCATCTAAGTTAAGGCTCAACTCAATTGATGATTCGCTTGTTGTACGTGTAATTGTTGCGGTACGTACCATATCCGTCCTCTTTCCTCGTGCGAGTGCTATGCTCTTTATAAGCCTGAAGCATTTAACTCGTCAAGAACCGGCAGAAAAGCTGTTCTAAACGTTTCCATTTCTTCGTCTGTTCCCATGCATACACGCATAAATCCGTCTGGACCGACTTCTCGGATAAGTACTCCGCGTTCGAGCAGTTTTTCGAAAACAAGATGACGGTTATCGAAACGACCGAACATAATAAAGTTTGAATCGCTGGCGGCTACCTGTAGTTTTTTGCCATGATAGACCTGCTCAGATAGCCATTGGGCAGTTTCATCGCGCGTCTGTCGTAAGTGCTGTACCTGGCTGAGCTGTTCATCAGTATGATCGAGCGCGGCTAGAGCAGCTGCTTGAGTTAGCGCGCTTAAATGATATGGCATGCGAACAATACGTAACGCATCGATAGCGCCTTGAGAGCCTGCAATATAACCTACGCGAGCGCCCGCATATGCAAAAGCTTTGGATAGCGTGCGGCTGACAGCGATATTATCGTAACGCTCGATGAGCGTATGCGCGCTAGGAACGCCTTCGCGCCGAAACTCTGCGTATGCTTCGTCCACAATAACGATAGGATGTGCGCCCTCTGCAGCACCAACTACTTCCACGTTTTGGCACGCTTCAGCAATGCGGGCGATATCATCGACATCTATAGGTGTTCCTGTTGGATTATTTGGGCTGGTAATCAGAACAATCGCTGGGTGAATATCTTTAATGGCAGCAATACCAGCTTCTACGTCTACAGTAAAATCATCAGCTCGGTTTACCGTTGTCCACGTGGTGAAGGTATCGCGTGCATATTCAGGATACATGGAGTAGGTTGGAGCAAAGCCTAGAGCAGTGCGTCCAGAACCGCCGAAAGCTTGGAAAATCTGCAACATGATTTCATTCGAACCGTTTGCTGCCCATAGTTGCTCGGTTTCTAAGCTCACGCCAGTTTCACGCTTCAGATACGTGCACAGAGCTTCACGCAAAGCAATGTGTTCACGGTCTGGATAGCGATTGAGTGTAGGCGCAATCTGACGAATGCGTTCAACAATAGACTCAATAACTTGTGGGCTTGGTTCGTATGGATTTTCATTCACATTCAAACATACAGGAACATCTAATTGTGGAGCACCATAAGGCTCCTCCCCTGCTAAATCGTTACGCAGTGGAATTGTGCGTGAAATGCTTGAGCTCATAATTCTCCTTGAGATGTGTGTATGCCACAATACAACCATGTGTAGGGTTGCATGAACCCCACACATGGCACTGTTCTACAATCCGGCAGCGTCTTCCTGAGCTGCCAGGGTCTCCTTATTATATGGATCGTCGATAAAACGGGTCAGCACACATTCGCCATGAGCTGGAAGATCCTCGCTAACTGCAAAATCATTGACCTTGCGAGCAAGTGCTTTCAAACCCTGCTCGTCATATTCAATAACTTCAACAGCCTTCATAAAGGTGTGCACGCCCAAGCCTGACTGGAAACGAGCCGTGCCGCCTGTTGGCAGAACGTGGTTTGAACCAGACATATAATCGCCCAAAGGAACTGGAGAGTATGGTCCACGGAAAATAGCTCCGGCATTGCGAATACGCTTCACAACATCGTCAGCCTGAGCAGTATGAATTTCCAAATGCTCTGCAGCATATGCATTAGCTACATCAATAGACTGATCAAGATTATCGGTCAGAACAATAGCAGACTGCGTGCCGCGCAAAGCTGTAGCCATACGTTCGCTGTTCTTCGTGTGAGGAACGCGCTCTTCCAGTTCAGCAATAACCTTCTGTGCTAATGCTTCATCATCAGTGATGAGCACGGAACCAGCCAGCTCGTCGTGTTCAGCTTGACCCATAAGATCTACTGCTAGCCATGCAGGATTAGCAGTAGAGTCAGCAATAATGCCGATTTCTGATGGACCAGCTTCAGCATCAATGCCGCATACACCCGAAATCATGTGCTTTGCTGTGGCCACGAAAATATTTCCAGGACCAGTAATCATATCTACTGGTTCACACAGCACTTCGCCATCTTGAGGTTCACTACCCTTGGCACCATAAGCAAACATTGCAACAGCCTGAGCACCGCCCACAGCATAAACTTCCTCGACGCCCAAGATTGCGCACGTCGCCAAAATCGTAGCATTTGGCAGCCCATCGGGGTTGTCTGCAGATGGTGGAGTCGCAATAGCTAATGATTCCACGCCAGCGGCCTGAGCTGGAACCGCATTCATAATCACGGATGTAGGATATACAGCCTTGCCACCCGGCACATATAGACCTACGCGCTCAACTGGAATCCAACGCTGAGAAACTCGAGCACCATCAGCCAACGGCGTGGAAAAGTCTTGAGGCACCTGAGACTGACACACAGCACGAATACGGGATACCGATTCTTCAATAGCCGCACGTACGTGTGGCTCAAGCGTATCCAGAGCATGCTGCATTGCTTCTACCGGAACACGAAGATTGCGAGGACGAACATGGTCAAATTTTTCAGCATAATCACGCAAGGCTGCAGCGCCACGTGTTTTTACTGCTTCCAAAATTGGGGCAACCAGTTCTTCTGCTTGGCTTACGCCCATCTGAGCACGAGGAACGGTTTCGAGAAGTTCAGCGCGAGACAGAGATGTTCCGCGCACATCAATTGTTCGAATAATTTGTTCTACCATAGTTTGAGTGTAATAGGAACGCCCAACTAAATACGCACGAGCAGACACAAACATCTCATTAAACGAAACGGGAGACGGTTCAGTGCAGTTCAGCACGCACTCTGAACTGCACTCCCGCTCCTGGGTTTATGCAATAGAATGCGGACCAAACATCGCTTTAATATCGCCAAAGAGGGAGGCATCTTTTTTCACGCGGAAATTATCTCCCATTGTCACCACAGCACACGACCCATCCTGACGCACAACCATCAGCTGCACTTCGCTATAGCCTGGATGCATGTGCAGAATTTCAGCAAACTGTTGCATACGGCTAGCCACTAACGCCACTTCAGGCAAGCGCACCAGAAGAATAGACGTATCCGCATCTTCAATGCGTGGCACTTCCAATTCTTGAGCGCGAATAGATACAGCCTCTTCGCGGGCTTCAGCAAAACCTCGCACACGCACAATTGTATCGATATTGAGCTTCGACGCATTCTCCTCATATGCTTTACCAAAGAAGAGACATTGCACAGAAGCTTCCATATCTTCAACGGTAATAATTGCCCAGGCATTACCTTTCTTGGAAATCTTACGCTCCACGTTAGTAATCAACCCCGCTATAGTAACCACAGTGCGAGGCTCCAAAGTCGCCACAGAGTTCAGCAGTCGAGCAATCGACATATCACGCAATCCGGCTAGCACACTTTCCATACCTGAGAGCGGATGATCGGACACATACAAACCGAGCATTTCTCTCTCAAAGTTGAGTTTCGTGGATTTATCCCACTCTTCAATATCAGGAACGGTTACTTCTACGCCCGTCATATCGGAGTCGCCGCTCATATCGGCAAAAAGATCGAACTGACCTTCTGCTTCTTTTCGTTTAATTGGTGCAGCTAAATCAATAGCTTCCTCATGAATAGTAACCAAAGCTCGCCTATTGCCGTCGGTATTATCGAAAGCTCCACCCTTAATCAAGGATTCAACCATGCGCTTATTCAGTGCGTTGAGAGGAGCTCGATTAACAAAATCAAGGAAGTTAATAAACTTGCCTTTCTCGCCCTCACGCTCTTTAATAATCTCAGTTACGCGATCTGCACCCACATTACGAATAGCAGCCAAACCGAAACGCACCACATCCCCCACTGCAGAGAATTGCAATTGCGATTCGTTAATGTCTGGCGGCAACACCTGAATGCCCATGCGACGCGCTTCGCCGAGATATAACGCAGTTTTATTCTTATCGTTCTTAGCATTTTCGAGCAGAGCAGCCATAAACTCAGTTGGATAATGCGTCTTTAAATAAGCCGTCCAGTACGAAATCAATCCATAAGCAGCAGAATGCGCTTTATTAAACGCATAACCGGCGAAAGGCACGAAAATATCCCATACAGCTTGAGCTGCTTCTCGAGAATACCCATGCTGAGCCATACCCTCGAAGAACGGCACCTGCTCTTTGGCAAGCACTTCCGGCTTTTTCTTACCCATAGCTCGACGCAACACGTCTGCACGACCGAGAGAATAACCTGCCAAAATACGTGCTGCAGACTGCACCTGCTCCTGATACACAATCAAACCATAGGTTTCATCAAGAACTTCTGCTAAAGGTTCTGCTACTTCTGGATGGATAGCAGTAATTTGCTGTAAACCATTTTTTCGTTTCGCATAGTTATTATGCGAATCCACATCCATTGGACCTGGACGATACAGAGCAATCAAAGCAGAAATATCGTTAAAGTTATCCGGCTTAAGAGATTTCAGGAGGTTTCGCATACCATCCGAATCAAGCTGGAACACGCCGAGCGTATCGCCGCGAGAGAGAAGCTTATATGTTTCCTTATCGTCGATTGGAACATCCTGAATATTAAAGCTTGGTTTACCGTTATTTTCGATATTCGTAATGGTATCGCGAATAACTGTTAAGTTAGATAGACCCAAGAAATCCATCTTCACCAAGCCCAGCGTTTCACAGGTATGATACTCAAAAGTAGTCGTTACCGTACCATCAGTACGCTTAAGCAGCGGCGAGGTATTCGTAATCGGATTAGACGCCATAATCGTGGCGCAGGCATGCACACCGGTCTGGCGAATCAATCCCTCAATACCCATGGCTTGCTTGGTAATCTTTTGTACGTCTTCATTTGAATCATAAAGATCACGGAACTCTTTAGCTTCGTCATAGCGTTTCGCATCTTTATTAAAGATATCGTGCACAGTAATATCTTTACCGCCTACTGCAGGTGGCAAAGCTTTGGTCATGAGCTCGCCCATGGAGAACTCGTAATCCATAATGCGTGCCGAATCCTTAAGCGCCTGCTTTGTTTTAATCGTTCCATATGTTACGCACTGTGCCACTTTATCGTGACCGTATTTTTCTGCCACATAGTCGAGCACCTTCATACGACCTTCTGGATCGAAATCCACGTCGATATCAGGCAGAGACACGCGCTCAGGGTTAAGGAAACGCTCAAAAATCAAACCGTGCTTGAGCGGATCTAGCTCAGTAATGCCCATAGCATAGGCGACCATAGAGCCTGCTGCAGAACCACGACCGGGTCCCACCATAATGCCATGCTCTTTCGCCCAGTTAATATAATCTGCTACCACAAGGAAGTAACCGCAGAACTGCATCTGGCAAATAACACCGCACTCATAATCAGCCTGACGAGACACCTCTTCCGGCACATTACCGTTATAACGTTGCATCAGACCATCTTGCACATGCTTAAGGAAGAGAGAAGTCTCATCCCACCCTTCTGGGCACTCGAATTCAGGCATAAAAGCGCCATCTTGATGATCATCAAAAATCACATTGCAACGCTGAGCAATCTCGACTGTATTACGGCATGCTTCAGGAAATTCCTTAAAGAGGTCATACATTTCTTTGGCTGACTTAATGTAGTAGCCTGAGCCATCGAACTTAAAGCGTGTCGGGTCTGTTAAGCGAGAACCTGAATTAATACACAGCAAAGCATCTTGAGCCGCAGCATCTGTTTCCTTAGAATAATGCGAATCATTGGTTACGACGAGAGGAGCGCCTATCTTATCGGCAATAGTAATGAGATCTTTCACCACGCGCTTTTCAATGGATAAGCCATGATCCATGAGCTCAATATAGAAATTATCTTTACCGAAAATATCTTGGAATTCACCAGCAGCACGTAAAGCCTCATTAAATTGACCTAATCGCAAACGGGTTTGAACCTCACCCGAAGGGCAGCCAGATGTTCCAATAACGCCTTTTGCATAGGTATTGAGCACTTCCCTATCCATACGCGGCGATTTACCAAAAAGACCTTCTAAGTTAGCCACGGATGATGCTTTTAGGAGATTGGTTAAGCCTTCATCATTTTCTGCCAGCATGGTCATATGTGTGTACGAACCATTTGCAGAGACATCATCGCTTTTCTGATCTTCTGAGGTGCGCCAATGAACACGGGTTGTGTCAAAACGCGAGGTTCCCGGTGTCACATACGCTTCAATACCAATAATTGGCTTAATTCCAGCGCTTACAGCTGTTGACCATAATTCATATGCCCCGTGCATATTGCCATGATCAGTAATACCTACAGCAGTTTGACCTTGCTCTTTGACTGCTTTAACGAGAGCGTCAATAGGTGCTGCACCATCGAGCATGGAATAGTGAGTATGAACGTGCAGATGCACGAAATCAGAAGGTTTAACGTCTGCCATACTCCCTACTGTAACGTTCGCGCTTGAAGATTTTACTCTTTTTCACGCTCAGACTGACGGTGCCGTAAGATTTCCAAAGCCTGGCGTAAATCATTCGGCGTGTTGGACTCCACAGTCGTCCACATTTTCGTACGAGGATGCTTAAATTCCAACTGCATAGCGTGAAGCCATTGACGCTCTAACCCAGTAATTTCAGTTAGTTTAGGATTAGCTCCATACATGGCATCGCCCACTAAAGGATGACCAATAGACGAGAAATGCACACGAATTTGATGTGTTCGTCCTGTTTCCAAATTTACTTTCACATAGGTGGCTTCACTTAAACGTTCGAGCACGTCCCAGTGGGTGATGGCTTCTTTTCCAGCAGGTGTAACGGTAAAGCGGAAATCTGAAACTTTATCACGTCCAATTGGTGCTTCAATAGTGGCACGGTTTTGCACAAGATTGCCTTGAACAACAGCATGATAGGTTTTCACAACCTCATGCTCAGAAAATTGGCGGCGCATTTCTTTATACGCCAGTTCCGATTTACACACGAGCATAAGACCGCTTGTTCCTACATCCAGACGGCTAACAATACCTTGACGCCCAGCTGCTCCATAATCAGTAATACGTACCCCACGCGCGAGCAGAGAACCTAGAACCGTAGGACCGCTCCATCCTACGGAAGCATGTGCAGCCATTCCAATGGGTTTGTCGACCACCACAATATCGTCATCTTCATAGACAATCGGCATATCATGATCAATAGGTTCAGGCTCTTCTTCTCTGTTCTCGAGAGCGAACTCAAGCATGTCATTACGCCCCAGCTTGGCTGATTTATCGCTAACATGCCCCAGCAATGTTACTTGACCTGATTCAATAAGATGACTTGCAGCAGAGCGAGAAATGCCCATCATTTTAGACACAACAACGTCTAAACGTTTCCCTACTAGAGCATCAGGAGCCGGAAGAATACCATCCATTAGTTTTGCGCCTCGCTCTCGCCAAGCACAGTATTTTCACCACTTTCACTGTTTGCGCCGCGCGCACTACGCTGAGTGTTTTCGCTTCGCTCACCACTCTCACTGCGCTCCGTATTTTCACCGTGTCCAGCCTTTTCGCCGCGCTCACCGTGCTCACGCTCATCCTCGCCACCGTAAACGAGCTTATCGAGCCATGCAATACCAAAAGGCTGTGAAAACAGCACGCCACCGATAATTCCCACTGCAGCAAGGGTCAGAACAATGTCGGCAACATTACCCACAAAAGAACCGTAATTAATAAAATCAACAACAGTTCCGTTCAAAAAACCATCGGCATACATAAAACGGTCAATAACATTACCCAAGGCTCCAGCAACAGTAAGAGAACTCACGAAAGACCACCACATATTCTTGGTGCGCAAACCTAAAACTGTTAAAACAATGCTTACGAGCACAGCAAAAAGAGTAATAACCCACGTCACACCTGAGCCAACACCTAAGCTAGCTCCAGGATTATGTACGAGTGTTAAGCGCACGAAACGTCCCAGAAGCTCCACATCGCTACCAGTAGTCAGGTGCGCTAAAGCAAGGCTTTTTGTCCACTGGTCGAGAGCCACGCAGACAGCGAAAGTAGCAAGAAAGACGGCCACACCCCAGTGTGACCGTCTTTGTGAGGTTCTACCCATACTTAGTTGTTACCCTCTGCGGTCTTCTCACGATCAGCTGGATAGTTATCTGTGGAGCTAATCTGAGCGGACAAGTTACCGAGGAAGTCAGTCAAGCGAGAACGATAATCCGCTTCGAACTGCTTAAGGCTTTCAATATTGCCTTCAATAACCTTAGAATCAGCGTAGAGCTTATCCTTAACTTGACGAGCATAGTTATCTGCATCAGAGTGGGTCTTTGCAGAGTAATCTTCTGCAGCCTTCTTCACCTGAGTCTCGTATGCATCTGCATCGAAACGTGTCTTTGCAGAGTATTCATCTGCCTCACTACGAGTTACAGAAGAATAGTTATCTGCATCGTTACGAGTCTTTGCAGAGTATTCATCTGCTTCGTTACGTGTGTTCTTATCGTAGTCGTTAGCTTCACGTAGCAACTTATCGCGGATTGTTTCACCTTCAGCTACGAGTTCAGCGTTCTGAGCCTTACCCTTATCTACATACTGATCGTGTAACTGCATAGCCAGTGCCAACATTGCTGTTGCGCGTTCTGGCTCAGAGTTTGCATCGGAACCTGCAGAAGAAATCTTTTGCAAGCTACCAGTTTCAGAGCTTGGTTCGAGAACAGAAACCTGCTTACGCAAGCTTTCTTCACGCTCACGAGAAGCCTGCAGATCTTGGTTCAGCTTATCGATTTGAGCCTGATACTGTGCTAACTGCTGATCCTTCTGGGAAGCAGAACCGTTGCTTGCTTCAACCTGAGCACGGGTCTGTTCCAAAGCTGCATTGACCTCGTTCAGCTTGGTGTTAGCTTCGTTGAGCTGTGCGCGCAAAGTTTCGCCGCTCTTTACATATCCATCGCGTTCACGCTTGACTGCTTCGAGCTGATCGTTGAGAGCCTTAGCGGAGTCTCCACCTTCAGCAGCCTGTGCTGTGAGCTGATCAATCTGCTCGTTAAGCTGATCAACCTGTGTTTTAAGCTGATTATTTTGAGAGGTCAGGGTTTCTACCTGTTCGCGTGCAGCATCGGCAATCTTTGACTGCTCTGTTGCAACATTTTCGCGCTCTTGAGAAACTTGTGCTGCCTTCGCCTGTGCATATTGAATTTCTGCACGAAGTTTGTTGTTCTCTTCGGTGAGTTCAGCAATCTTATTATTGAGAGGAGCAACATCTTTGCCCAAAGAAGCAGTTGCACTGGTGACAGCCTGAGATCCCAAACTCTCCACAGTGACTACTACTTCGTCCAAGAAGTCGTCCACAGCATCAATGTCGTAACCTTCCTTGAAACGTACTGTTGGGAAGGTGTGATTCTGAATATCTTGTGGTGTTAACAGGGCCATCGAGCTCTTCACCTCACTTTTTGGCTTATTTTAAGCCAGTCGCTTTCTTTTTTCCTTTTACATAGTAACATGTGCACACTATGTAAATATATTAAATCTCTTATAAATCTGTTATAAACACGCTGTTTTATGCGAATCTATATGAACATACGCACAAGACCTAAACCAAACCACAGCACAATAAAACTTAAGTCCAGATACATAGGTCCCATTGGCAATGGCTTAATGAAGCGCCTCAAATAATTCAGAGGCGGATCAGTTACCACATACACCGCGTTAATCAGCGTATAGATAAAACCTCGTGGTTTCCATCTCGTGAGCACTGCAACCCAATCCAAAATCAAACGAATGAACAGGATAGACATATATGCTTCGAGAAGAACGGATAGAACTATTCGAGCAAGTGCTATACCTAATAGCATAGGCCTACTCAAACAATCCGGCAGTAGAATTATTTTCTGTCTGCTCTGGTCGAATGGTTACGGCAGCAGGGCTTAAAAGCCATACTCTCGTAGTTACTCGCTCCGCAGAGCCCCGCACACCGAAAACAACTCCCATAGCGAAATCTACAATGCGTTGAGCATCTTTATCTGCTACCCCAGTCAGATTGAGCACGACTGGTGTTCCATCTCGCAATGAACGACCCACACTTTCCACCTCGTTGTACGTACGAGGATGAATAGTTGTGATGCGATTCATCTGAGACTTTGGGAAAGATTTCTGAACTGAAGTTGAGGTAGCGCGTCCAGCTTGAGCAATACGAGCTGACTGCATGCTAAAAGAATCATCTCGATCAAAATCTGTTTCCGGAACATCCTGAGCAGAAATATCTGATACTTCTTCTTGCTCAATATCTTCTGGATCTGCCAGACCGAAGAAACTCAATCCTTTATTAAAAACGTTACCCATTGAACTTCCTCCTACTTAACGCAGGAATTCCGGAATCTCCAAGTCGTCGAAGGAATCACCTTCGTCGCTGGAGTTCTCAGTAACTGATGGAATAGCAGCCGATACAGGCTGAGCAGGTTCAGCAACAGGCACTGCTTGAGCAGGAGCAGCCTGCTGCACAGGTGCTGGAGTCTCTGCTGATGCCGACTGTTCTGGAGTTCCTGGCTGAACAGTTGGAGCTGCTGCAGGAGCTGGAGTAGACAATAGTTTTTCTGCAACAGGAGCTTCAGCCTCATCGCCTGGTTCAGCAGTACCAAATCCAGTAGCAATAACGGTTACCTGCAGTTCATCGCCTATGGAATCATCCAAAGCAACACCGAAAATAATATTGGCTTCTGGACTACACACATCGTGAATCAAATTCATAGCGTCGTTCAGCTCGAGCATACCCAAATCGCTAGCTGCAAAGAAGTTTACGAGCACAGCATGAGCACCCTGAATATCTCCTTCAAGCATTGGAGAGTTTAAAGCTAATTCTGCAGCATTTGTAGCGCGGTTTTCACCCCGAGCCTTACCAATACCAAACAGTGCTGTTCCAGCGTCTTTAAGTACAGAAGAAATATCTGCAAAGTCTACGTTAATGTAGGAATCTGCATTCAAAGTCTCTGTAATACCCTTCACACCTGAGAGCAAGGCTTGATCAGCATTATGGAAAGCATCGACCATAGAAATCTGACGGTCGGCGTTGTCCAACAGTCGGTCGTTAGAAATAACGATAAGAGCGTCTACTTCCTTACGCAGATTTTCAATTCCAGACTCTGCTGAAGCACTACGACGGCGACCTTCAAAAGTAAATGGACGAGAAACAACTGCAACAGTTAAAGCGCCTTGCTGACGTGCAGCTTTAGCTACGATTGGGCTAGCACCAGTACCAGTGCCGCCGCCTTCACCAGCTGTAATAAAGACTAAATCAGCGCCTTTAAGAGCTTGCTCAATATCATCTCTATGATCTTGAGCCGCCTTAGCACCACGCTCTGGGTCAGCACCTGCGCCCAGACCACGACTTGTGCTGTCATTAAGTGAAAGCTTCACATTTGCCTCACTACGAGCCAAATCTTTGTCATCGGTGTTAATAGCTAAGAATTCAACATTGCCGAGACCGTCATTAATCATTCGGTTCACAGCATTGCCGCCAGCGCCACCCACGCCAACTACTTTAATGACAGTATTATCGTTCAATTCCTCGTTATTAATTACGGTGCTGTCATTCACTTCTTGATGCTGAATGCTGGTCATCGTGCTCCCATCGTTAACGTATACGCACAACTTTAATACAATTCATGCCCAAATTTCACAAATGTAATTAAAAACGCGCTGAAATTGTAAAATTTTCTCTACCAATCTTGCTTTCTGTGCTCAAGGAAATATTTTTAATCGCATAAAATGCTCTTTTCCCGCCCTAATAGGATACATCCATCGGATCGTCTTCAAACATATCGGCACGCTCTTGAGGCGTCATTTCTCGAGAATCCAACCAGTTCTGTGGCAGATGCACTTTCTTTGCAAAACGCACTCGTCCGCGTGGTTTATCTGCAATACTAAGCGGGAATTCAATATCTGGGTCGAATAAATCAACCTGCGCCTGCACATCAGCAACATTTTCGCACTTCATAAAAGCTGCTCGTGTTCCGCCACCCACAGGGAAACCCTTTAAGTACCACGCAACATGCTTGCGTAAATCGTGCACAGCCATCATCTCATCACCATCATAGAAATCTGTGAGCAACTGAGCATGACGCACAATAATGCGACCTACCTCACCTAAGGTTGGATTAATACGCTTGTTCGAGCCTGCAAAAGCCTGAGCAATATCCCCAAATAACCAAGGTCTGCCCTGGCAGCCGCGACCAATAGCCACACCAGCGCATCCTGTCTCTTCCACCATTTTTACAGCATCTTCAGCAGACCAAATATCTCCGTTACCAATAACAGGAATATCCAGCTCGTCCACCAGCTGAGCAATCAAATCCCAGTGCGCATGACCGCCATAATATTCAGCGGTTGTGCGCGCATGCAGAGCAATAAACTTGCAGCCTTCATCCTGAGCAATGCGAGCTGAATCATGGAAAGTGGTGTGGTCGTCATCAATACCGGTACGAATTTTCGCGGTAACGGGGATTCCCGCCAGTTCCGCCACTGCTACTACGCGATGTAATAAGTCTCTAAATAAGTCGTTCTTCCACGGCAACGCCGAACCGCCGCCGCGACGTGTTACTTTCGGAACAGGGCAACCAAAATTCAAATCAATATGATCTGCTAAGTTCTCATCGACAACAATGCGGGCAGCCTGCTCCACAATAGACGGGTTGACGCCGTAGAGCTGAAGTGATCGATACTTCTCTGAAGAATCAAAACGGCACAAGCGCAAAGCCTTTGGATTACGTGCAACAAGAGCACGCGCTGTAATCATCTCGGCCACGTACAGTCCATCAGGACCATACTTACGGCATAATACACGGAAAGGCCAGTTTGTAACTCCTGCCATCGGCGAAAGTAGCACAGGAGTGTGCACGGTATGGTTGCCTAAATCAATAGGATCAAGCTGCACAGATGATGGCAGAACCGTGTTCTGAGCTGGTTCCGCACCAGTGGCTTGAGTTGAAGTCGTTGAATCTGTTGAAGTCGCTGATGAATCCATAAGAGTCGAGTTTATCGTAAGGTATGGGGAAAGGAAAGAATGTCCACGGTCTTTTGCTCGTGGCGCATAAGATTTTCGGTTTCTATCGCGGCTCGAGATAAGTTGAATATGCTTTAGAAGATATAGAGACCTTCCGCGATAACAAAGTCCGCATCGAAGAAGTTTCTCTCGAATTCTTGAGAAATTCCTGCGATGCGGACTTGTTTATTTTAACCGTAGAATAGCTTATTCTTGAGGTCCCTGTGGATACTGCTTCAAGGAGTTGCCCACGCGAGCAGCAACATAATCAGCAACCTTGTCCAAAGCAACACGTTCCTGAGCCATGGTATCGCGCTCACGAATAGTTACTGCATTGTCGTCAATAGTGTCAAAATCAACAGTAACGCACAAAGGAGTACCGATTTCATCTTCACGACGGTAACGACGACCAATAGCACCGGACTCATCGTAATCAATATTCCAATCATGCATGCGCAGTTCGGAAGCCAAGTTCTGAGCGATGGTCTGCAGTTCAGGTTTCTTAGACAATGGCAAAACCGCAGCCTTAACTGGAGCCAAACGTGGATCCAAACGCAAAACAGTACGTGTATCTACGCCGCCCTTGGTATTTGGAGCTTCATCTACGTCATAAGCATCGACGAGGAATGCCATTAAAGAACGGGTCAAACCTGCAGCAGGCTCAATAACGTATGGAATATAACGCTCACCGCTTGCCTGATCGAAGTAGCTCAAATCTTTACCGGAATGCTTGGCATGAGCAGACAAATCATAATCAGTACGGTTAGCAATACCCTCGAGCTCACCCCAATCAGAACCCTGGAAACCGAACTTATATTCAATATCTACAGTGCGCTTGGAATAATGGGAGAGTTTCTCCTGTGGATGTTCATACAAACGCAAGTTTTCTTCATCAATACCCAAATCGGTGTACCATGCCTTGCGCGCATCAATCCAATACTGATGCCATGCCTCATCTTCACCAGGCTTAACGAAGAACTCCATTTCCATCTGCTCAAACTCGCGTGTGCGGAAAATGAAGTTTCCTGGAGTAATTTCGTTACGGAAGCTCTTACCAATATTGGCAATACCAAATGGTGGCTTCTGGCGTGTAGAAGCTTGAACCTGAGCAAAATCCACGAAAATGCCCTGAGCAGTTTCAGGACGCAAATAATGCAAGGAATTGTCATCAGCCACAGGACCAAGATGTGTTTGGAGCATCATATTAAAGTCGCGAGGCTCTGTCCACTGTCCTTTGGTGCCGCACTGAGGGCAAGGAATCTCAGCTTGAGATTCAGGCAAACGACCATGCTTTGCTTCAAAATGCTCTTCCAAGTGGTCAGCACGGAAGCGCTTGTGACAGCTCAAGCACTCAGTTAATGGGTCGTTAAAAACATTTACGTGACCGGAAGCAACCCACACTTCTCGAGGAAGAATAACAGAGGTGTCTACTCCCACCACGTTTGCACGGGTAGTAACCATAAAACGCCACCACTGCTCTTTAATATTTTCTTTGAGGGCTACACCCAAAGGACCGTAATCCCATGCGGAACGAGTTCCACCATAAATTTCACCTGCAGGGAAAACGAAACCACGACGTTTTGCGAGGGATACAACGGCATCGAGCTTAGATTCAGCCACTTTTGCTCCTTATTTTTAAGCGTACTCATACGGCTTATGAGCACTTTTCTTCATGCCAAACTTTACTGTGCAAAGCGGACGAGAGCTATGTAAACGAAACGTTTCGTTTTATTCTTCGTTTTTCTTCGTCTTATTTCTTGACGCCGCCAAAACGACGGTCACGACCTGCAAACTTTTGGATAGATCGCCACAGCACTTCACGAGAGCAGTCTGGGAAAAGTTCAGGGATAAAATCAAGCTCAGCATATGCTGCCTGCCACGGCAAGAAATTACTGGTGCGCTGCTCTCCTGACGTGCGAATAACCAAGTCGCAGTCTGGAACATCTGGCAAATACAGATGCTCGGAAATCATTTTTTCGGTTACTTTATGACCTTTGATTTTACCTTCTGCTACTTCACGCGCTATGGCTGCAGCAGCATCCGCGATTTCCGCTCGTCCTCCGTAGTTAATGCAGAAAATAACATCGATAACCGTATTATTTTTTGTTTTTTCTTGAGCAATTTCTAGCTCTTTAATAACAGATTTCCACAGCTTTGGTCTGCGTCCGCTCCAGCGCACACGCACTCCCCACTCATTCATTTGAGCAACTCGACGATGAATAATATCGCGAGAAAAGCCCATAAGGAAGCTCACTTCTTGAGGAGAACGCTTCCAATTTTCCGTAGAAAAAGTATACAGACTCAGATAGCGCACGCCTGCTTCGATAGCACCAGCAATAATATCGAAAACCACAGGTTCTGCAGCTTGATGCCCGTTTGTGCGGATAAGACCTCGTTCTTGAGCCCAACGGCCATTACCATCCATAATCACGCCCACATGACGAGGAACGGCGCCTTGAGGGAAAGAAGGGATGATCTCTGGGTGCGAAAAAGGTGCCGAAGGAATATCCAACGACGTGTAATCTACATTTTCAAAACTCATAGCACGGATTTTACCAATTGGAGGGAGCGAACTGGTCTTTCAATGTAGTATTGCAACCATTCCTCAACAATTCCCCCAATTGCGGGGTTGAGAGCAGCTTTATCTTGACGGCTCTCATCAAGTAAATCCCATCGACCTTTTAGCAATGCAAAAAGTTGCACACGCATGTCGTAACTTATCTCCTGAGCATCTATAAAACGGTCGGTAGAGCAAGTAATTCCGCCAGCTGATACAGAAAAATAGTTAAGATCAGTTTGGCGACCACATACAGCGCAACGGTCTAAACGAGGAGCCCATCCGCCTGTAGAAAGTAGTCTGAGCAGAAAAGAATTTTCAATCACGTCTGCGCTATGTTCTCCGCGTGCAAGAGAAGCTAAAGCGCTCACGAGGAGCGTGTAGTATGGCTGAACATCCTGCGGCATCATCTGCTCAGCAGCGTCAAGAAGTTTATCGACGGATTCAACCATAACATTGGCTGCTACGTAAGACTCGTACGAAGCAGCCAGCGCAGAACCATAGGCAGCAACTGATTCGACTTGGTTAATATGTTGCAGTTCCCCCCTGCCTTCGTAGATAAGAAAACTATTGCGTGAAAAAGGTTCTAAACGCCCGCCAAAGCGAGAACGCGTGCGACGCACACCCTTAGCTACTGCACGAATTTTACCGTGAGAGCGTGTTAACACGGTGATGATTCTATCTGCTTCGCCCAGCTTAACTGTGCGTAAAACAACGCCTTCATCGGTATAACTTGGCATGCTCACCTCCTTACGCTCACATCGTACTAAAAAATATCAGCGCCCATCCAAAGATGAGCGCTGAGCATATATGCAAATCTTTACTCTTCAGACTTAGCTATAGGAGTATCGTCAAGCTTAGGCATGTGGAACTGAACAGATTGAATAGAACCAGTATCCATCAAACCACTGTAATCTACGCCACTATCTGCAGCTGTTGAGCCGCGTTCAGGCTTGGTTACAGGTGCAAAGCTTGCAGGAGCATCTTCGAAAATCTTTTCTTCTTCTTGACTAATAGAATCGAAGCTGGCGCTTTCGGTGTCTTCTGTTCGTGCTGGTTCCGAGGTTGAGTGCAATTTACTGAGCACGGATGCAACGTCAGTTGTGCTCAATGTAGAGCCATCGCTGTTATCCATAACACTCGTTACAGCAGGGTCAGCTTGAACTTCGGTAGCCGCTTCGGTAGCTGCGGACTGCTCATTTACCGATTGTTCGGAGCGTGATGCAGGCGTGAAGTAGTCAGGGATAAGAGGCTGAACAAAAGAAGTTTCACTGTTGATTAATTCCGTCGAATCAGGTAGATCTGGCTCAGCGCTGTTCATACGCTCGGTTGACTCGATATGAGAAAGAACTTCGATAGCTCGGTTGAGGTACGCGTCTACTTCCCCCTCGTTATATCCTGAATGACCGGTGCGCTGCGTAAAGAGAGTGCTTGCAACCTGACGTGAGGAAAAATCTTCATAATCAGTGGAGCGCTGATTATTTTCGCTTGGCAAAACGCCAAGAGATAGCTTGTTGTTGAGATACTGCGTGAGAGAGAAAACAAAATTATCTACTTGTTTTACATCATACGCTGGGGTAAAAGCACGAGCACGGGAGAATAGTTTGCGCTTCTCGCGCTGAGCACGTGGAATAAGGCTGAGAGCAAGCTGCTCAGTCTGAGCTCGCCACTCTGCTATACCTTCATGCGCGATAGTCCACGCAGCTAATTTATCTACTACAGCGTCTTCTAAACGACGAAGTGCATTATCTACTGCTTTAATGTCGTAACCATTTTTCTCAAGATCGAAACATTGCTTTTGAATATCGACCTGCGTCATATTTGGCTCAGACTCTTCATACAAGTTACGTGTAGATTCAAGGAACTCGTCTACTTGACTTACACTATAGCCCCACTCGTTTTTGGGTGCGCGCTCAACGCCGTGAGGCTTCTCTTGGATTCGTGCCATGGGGTACTCCTTATTCATAACTACATTCAAGGATACAACAGCATATGCCAAGTGAAACACGCCGATGTTTGCACAAGTCAGAATACTCTGGTAACTTATTCCAAGTCGGGCGATTAGCTCAGTTGGCTAGAGCGCCACGTTTACACCGTGGATGTCAGGGGTTCGAGTCCCTTATCGCCCACCGAATTAGATCTCATGATTCTTTGAGGAATCATGAGATTTTTTGTTTTGCATTGCAGCGTCCGCAGTTCTGTCGTTTTAGAACCTTTAAGCCCCCCCCCCTAAGAAAATGATAGTGAATCTGCTAATGCAGGGAACGATGGGTTCCCTCGGAAGGAGTCAAAGATGTCCAACAATACTCTAGATTCAAAAGTTCGCAGACAAGTCGCAGATGAATTAGGTCATTATGTGTATGCTCTCATTGATCCGCGAACTTCTATTCCTTTTTATGTGGGAAAAGGACGTGGAGAAAGGTTCGCGTCTCACGGCTATGAAGCATATGTATTACTCCGAGCAAGATGATAATAATAACACCGGAGCCAAAGTCACGAAAATTAATGAAATTGCAAGGCGGGATTAGAACCGGAGATTTGGATTATCAGACACGGTATGAAGTCAGACACTGAGTACACTGCAGTTGAAGCTGCGTGCATTGATCTATTTCAAACCTTTCCTGTACTGCCTACAACAGAAGATGCAAACAGATTCCCAAATCAGCATATAGAACAATTGACCAATGCGCGCAAGGAAGCTAGCCGGGGTCATGGAATTATGAGACTGTCTGACTTAGTTGAAGAAATGGCTACCCCTGTTTTGGACACAACGAGACCTCTTTTAACAATCACTCTTGGCGGGTGGACTGATACACCTGAGGGTGAGGATATGCCAGGCGGAGTAAAACGCTACGGTTATGGATACAAGCATGAATGGCTTCCAAGCGAAGAACGCAAGAAGCATTACTATGATATTGCTCTTTCTGCAAGTGGCTGGTGGAAAATTAACCCGAGCGAGGAGCAAAAGAGAAATATCGAATACGCTGTTGCTATTCATCGAGGTGTAACACGCGCAGTGTTGAGAATTATTCCTGGCTCCTGGGTTTATAACGAAACGTTCAAAAGATCAGCTTTCGAATTCGAAGTGGTCGAAGATGGGGAAGTATTTGAAGAAACCGTCGACGAATTCGGGCACAGAGAGCCACCGCGTAAAAAAGGTACTCAGAGCCTGTACTACTGGCCTCGACGGTCTTAAGCTTCTATATAGAAACCTAACCCTGAATTGCCTTCTGATTCGTTTACGAGAATCAGAAGGCAATTCATATGTTCAGAAGTTAAGCTCTTATTCCCCCAGCACTCGACGCATAAAAACGTCCATCTTATCGAGAGAAATCTGGGAACGTTCATGCGTTGCCAATCCAATAACTGAAACATGACCAAGCTCGCCCCATTGCTTGGCATCAGCATCGTCGAGCTCATAATCAACACCTAATTTTTCCAAACGTTCAGCTAAATCAACGTTCTCGTCGTGAAGAAAATCATCGCTCGATGTATTAATAAATACAGGAGGAAGCGGCGCTGCAGCCAATAAATCTGTAGTGTTATCGTAACCAACAAACTTATCGTGTACACTTTCGAAAACTTCTGGGCAAATACTTTGCAACATACCCGCATAACTGTGCGGATCAAAATGTTCTTTAAGGTTGTAAATGCCACAAACGAGGAGAAGCCCTCTAATATTTAGTCCTGCCTGAGGAACACCTGTTTGAGCGCTCATAGCCTGACTATTTTCAATCTGTGTACTGTGCAAAGCCATACAAGCGCCTGCTGAGTCGCCAGTGAGGAACAGTTTATCTATATCTGCGCCGTAATTTGCACCGTGCTCAAGAACCCATGAATATGCGTGCGATAAATCGGTAAGAATATCTACAAAAGTCCATCGCGGTCCTGGACGGTAACTTGGCACAACCACAACATAACCGCGGTGAGCTAAGTGCATAGCGAAACTACGGTTAAGTTCACGGGTACCGTAAACGAAGCCGCCGCCATGATCATCGATAACAACAGGATACAGTTTTCCTTCACCCGTATCTGCAGGCGCGAAAACATCTAAATAATGGGCACGCTGATTATCATCTTGATAAGCAATTGCGAGATGAGCAGTCACATCGCGCGGTAAATCCCACGCAAGAATGCGAGGATAATCGGTTCTCGAACTCATCAGACGCATAATCCATGCGGTCATGCGAGCGCGCATAGATACTGGTGAAGAAATCTGTGCGGCTGTACTACCCCACAAATCTTCGTCCATATAGCTCCACAGTTTACCCGCTTTGCGCCAGCTTTCGAGAGCACGTGCCTGCTCTACGATAGCGTAAGCATTGCTGTTATCAGATGTTCCCGGTCCGTTCAAACTCGATGATGTATTGCTCATTGAATGCTCCTTTGCACATACAGTATTGTGCTTATAGTAAGGGGCACTCCTCGACATGAGAAACATCATGACAGAGGCATTCAAACAGGTACTGTTTGAACAATACCTCGTTTTAGCTCCTGATGAACGTTGCTATATAGACTCAGGTTTAGCGGCCGCGGCCGAAAGCGCGTAAACGGATACCGTTCCAATCAGGTGCCACAGTCTCTGGTGTGGATGCGTTCATACCTGCAGTTTTTGCTGCATTCTGTAAGGTATTTGGACCGATAGCATCTGGGCGACCTGGCTTAGGAATCAAAACCCAAAATGGGGCACCAGCGTTCAACATTTCGCTGGCATCCATAATGGTATCTGCGAGTTCATCCTCATCATCGCCATCGCGCCACCAGAGGATAACACCATCTACACCGGCATCGTACTCTTCATCGACGAGTTCCTCGCCAAGGTAATCTTCCAATGCTGCTCGTAGGTTTTCATCTACGTCGTCGTCCCACTGCCATTCCTGAACTACGTCCCCTGGCTGGAATCCGAACTCTTGTGCTTCATTTCCTGTATTAGACACAGTCTGAGCATAACAAAATGCACGGAAAAAGCACGATCAACTCCTACTTATCCGTGCGAATTGCTTATTTCACAGCGCAGGTCTTCAACCCCACCGTATCTCCTGCCCCAATAGCAACAACGGCTTTATACGCCTGATCAATAGTCGAGACAGCATATACCTTCAAACCGTTCGGAATATGACCCACCACTTCATCACAGTTGCTCTCAGGTGCAATGAAATACGAAGCACCATCGCGCTGGGCACCCACCATTTTGAGCTGAATGCCGCCAATTGCCCCAATCGTGCCATCTTTCTCGATAGTTCCCGTGCCCGCAATGTTTTTACCGCCGGCTTCATCAGTAGCCGTCAAAGATGTAATAATTCCCAAAGTATAAATCATGCCTGCAGAGGGTCCGCCCACGTTATCAATGTTGAGCTTCACCTTTGCTTTCGACACGTCTACACCCAAATATTCGTGCGCGTACTGCAAGCCAATCTTAGACGCAACGTCTTGCGCCCCCGTCATCTCCTGCGTACCCTCTTTAACATAATCTTCTGCTGTCGTATCTACCGAGTAGACGGCCTCTTGAGGCATAACTGCCATATGCGGATGAAACCAGGCAAAAATCGCCGCAGCCGTCGGAACTGTATAGCCAGGAACTCCTGTTGCCGACACGGTAACCAAACGCAACTGTCCCTTATCTTTGTACGTGCGCGCGCCTGAAATTGAAATCATGCGCGTTTTCAAGTCTTTGGAGACACGCCCATACACATTTGCTGTTGGACCAGGCACTTCAATAACAAACGGACTCGGGGCAAAAAGAAGGGCTGCAATAATGAAAACCAAAAATACTGTAGCAAGACCGCGACGATGAGCACGCTTTGATTCTTGCGTTTTTCGCATATGAGAAGGGATGGGCATAATGTTGGGAACAACGCCGTTAGATTGTTCTGAAGTAAATCGTTCTGAAGAACCCTCCTGCATCTCCAGCGAATCCGCACGCATCTCCGCGCCAGCTTCCCCTTTGTAGTCGTTTGGTACACTAACTCCCCCACTATACTCGTAGGATGAAGCAACCCCATGCTCAGAAGATACTTCCCCCTTATACTCCGAAGGTGAAAATTTCTCAGAGGACTGATTTTCATTATGCATTTGGTTCATGCCTTTCATAATATTGAGGCAAAAGGATTTTTTGAAGACTAATACATACGAGGATATAGGAAGGACGATGTATAGAAAAGAACAACCATACAGAAGATAGCGCGAGTAAAACTTGTACGCTTCATCACGAGATAAAAGTTCGGCTATGATTACCTTCGACGCACTCAGTAATCTCAATAATACTTTCATTCAGCGATACTCTTACTCAGTAACGCTGTTACTATCGGTGAGCACTTGATTGACCAGCTACGCACAAGTTGAAATGAGCTATCTGACCGCACAATAGAACAGAGCCGCATTACCTCTTCAAACACACCGCTATCCCACCAAATATCTGACTATCCCCAAAAAACAAAACACTCCCCAAAACCCAAACACCAAAAACAGCCCCAAACACAGCAAGGACAAAACACATGGACGACGCCATGAACGAAGAAGAATTACACGCATGGATGCTTGAGTCATTCGGTCCTTTCGAAGGCGAAATGGCATGGCAACAGTTCCACGAACTTCCTGAATATATGCGTGAACAGTTTCTCCAGCAAGGCAAACGAGGTCTACCTAATCCTCACGAAGTGCAATCACTTATGCAGGCTTTTACAGAAAGCGGTATGAATAGTTTCACAGACATCAAAAACACTCTTGATGCCGGCCCAATTAATCGTCGTTTAGCCAAGAATTTAGCTCAGCAACGTGCACGCGAAGGTGAACAGATTACGCAGATTACCGCTGCTATGGCTCAAAAAGTGCGCATGGCTGCCTCAGAAACGAATTTGTGGCTCGATTCCGTCACTTCGCTAAACCCAACTACTGAAGCTATAAGCGTGTATACCCGCAACGAGTGGGTTGAAGCAACATTGCCTGCTTGGATTGATTTTGCCACACCTGTGGCGACGGCAATGAATACCGCTTTATCCACTATTTTTGAAGAGCGTTTCGGTTCGGAGGGAATGGACGGAGAGGTTGCCGGTTTATTTGCTGGCCCGGTTAATATTCCTCTGCCTGATGAGCTTAAAGATCCAGGCAAGCTGATGAGTGTTTTGGGTAACACGTCTTACGCCATGCAGTTCGGTTCTGCTGCAGGCTCGCTGTCTCGTGAAGTGCGCGGAACCTTTGACCAAGTTATTGCTCTCACATCTAATCCTGCCGGCGGTATTGTGTTAGAAAACGTGCAAGAATACGCCAAGAATCTCGATCTGGACGAGTCTGAGGTATTGAGCTACCTCACCTTGGTAGAAAATACTCATGCTCGTTTATTTAACAGCGTGCCATGGCTTATGCCTCAGTTTAAGGCTTTGATTTCTAAGTATGCGCGGTCTATCAGCATTGATTTAGACGCTATGGAACAAGAGTTACGGGAAGCTCAGGCTATGAATCCTGAGTCTATTGCTGGTGCTGTTAATCTGAGCAAGGTGGGTATGAGCGATTCGCCAGAGCAACGCGAAGCACTGCAACGTTTGGAAACTCTGCTTGCTCTTGTTGAAGGCTGGGTTGATTGCATTGTTTGGCGCGCAGGTATTCCATATTTGCCGCATATTGAACAGTTGCGTGAGATGTTGCGTCGCGAGCGCGTTACTGGTGGAGCAGCTGCCCGCAGTTTTGAAGCTTTGGTTGGATTGCATTTGCATCCGAAGAAAATGCGTGAAGCAAGTGATATGTGGGATACGTTAACACTGGCGGAAGGTGTTGATGGTCGTGATGCTCGTTGGCAGCATCCAGATACTCTTCCTGTTTTAGCCGATGACGTGATGCGTGAACTCAAGGATAGTTCGCCAGCTTCTCCTCTTGATGACGAGATAGAGACCATGAGTTCTGAGCTTTTTGGGCAAGAAAAGAATGATGAAGGCACAGATTCTTCGCCTTCTACTCATCCTGTAGGCACGGCTTCTTCTATTGATTGGGATAGTGAGCTGAGCCAACTGTTAGACGCGGAAAAACCTGAGGAAGAAAAACCTGAGGATGAAGACCCAGATAAAGACTAAGATTCCTTCTGTTTATTGTGTGCGTAACGAGCACGCCGTACAGCGTTATGTGCCTGATGCACAAAGCGACTAACAGTACGAGCTGCTCCTTGCCCGCCAGCAAAAGGATGCTGAGCTACACATAAATAGACTTGATGAATTCCCCGTGTGAGCGCCACATAGAAAATGCGGCGCTCTTCTTCTATTTGATCGCTGTCTGTAGCAGACTGAGCATCAGGTAAGAAAGGCAAATTTCCTTCATGACAGTCAGGAATAAAAACTGTATGCCATTCCAAACCCTTAGCAGCATGAATAGTTGATATAGTCACCGCAGGTTCAGTAGACTTTCCAGTCATAATGGCATCGTCATTGTCGAGCTTAAGATTCACGTTAAGCCCCTGCTCGCGGCAAATATGTGCCATATCTCGAGCACGTGCGCGCGTTCTCGTCAAAATAGCCATATCTTCAATCTGCGTTCCTCGCGCTACATGCCATTGAATACGCGATGCAATACCGGCTAGCTCTTCTTCATCGCTGTTAAAACGTGCTACATTCACGCGCGGACCAGGCTCATTCATTGTTTTTAGCTCAATATAATCATCGCTATCAGCACAGTCAGCGAGAACAGCATTCGCATAATCTACTATATTGGCGCTGGATCGGTAATCCATATTCAAAGAAATATCTTGAGCAATAGGCGCAAATTCATTCGCAAAATTAAGCAGATAATAACTACTTGCTCCTGCGTACGAGTAAATCGTCTGTGCTGGATCTCCTACTACGCAAATATCTCGGTTTTTTCCCAGCCATAAATCAAGTACCCGATGCTGCAGGGCAGACACATCCTGATACTCATCAATAGTTATGTGACGCATATTGAGACGAAAATCTTCTGCTAAATCCTCATACTCTTCAAAAATATGAGACAACAGCAGTAAAGAATCATCGAAGTCAATCACATTATGACGCTGTTTTTCTTTCTCAAACTCTCGCGCAATCTCTACTATCTGACCTGGCTCAGCATCAAGCGGCAAACGATGATGTATAGCACTGACCACACGCTCATAATCTGCATATGGAATAAGGTTCACCTTCATCCACGATAACTCTTGCACAATAGAACGCACCTCTGCGCTCGTGTAATCATCGAAGTTCAACACATGAGACATAGCTTTATGCGCGTAGGAATCCATATCGCTGGAAATTTCTGGCGAATCACGATGAGCCAAAATAAGCCAAGCTCTACGCAGCTGCGAGTATGCGGCGGAATGGAAAGTGCTCGTGTGCACGTTATGAACGCTGAGGCTCGCTAAACGGTTTTTCATCTCACTTGCCGCTTTATTCGTATACGTAACGGCGAGCGTACACTGCGGATCCCACTGACCACTGACACACGCATACGCAATACGACGAGTAATAGTACGAGTTTTGCCAGCACCTGCTCCAGCAATAATGCGCACAGGACCAGTCAGCGCTTGTACTGCGCGCTGCTGGTTCTCATCAAGACCATCGAGAATAGCTGAATAATCGGTGGTCATAGAACTGCTCGAAACTGTGCTAGAGGTGGTCATACACACCAATGGTACACAACTTATGTGCTGTGTATTATTCTTAACAGTGTGAGTCAACGTTCAGTATTTGAAATAGCAGCCCTTGCGTCCGCAGCCATGCCGGAGCTTTCAGTCGCTACTACGCGCGGTTCTGAGCAGTTCTTTATGAGCGGAGAGAAGAAAGATATTACCACCGCGGTTATTACCAGCGTCGAAGGCGTTGAATATGACGTCAGCGTGTCTTCAAGTGATGAAGGTAAAAGCATTCTCAAAGACCGCGCTAAAGCCGCGTATGTGCTATCTCATTCGAAAACTGCTGTTGCTTTGAGCTTTACTTTAGAAAGTTATACTTTGTTTGTGCCGGGAGAAGGTGCAGATAGCTCAACAGGAACGAATGCTGTATACATAACGCCACATATTGATGGTGATGCTGTTGCATTGAAAAATCTCACCTCTGAACAGTGCGCTGCCGCTGGTACTGCTATTGCTGCTATTCACCGATTACGTGGCGGATTCCTGCGCGCTGTAAAATACCGTTCTTATACTGCTGAAAGTATTCAAAAACAGTTAACAGGATGGATGCACAGCTTAGAGTCAGCAGGTCATATTCCTTCAGAAATTATTCATAACTGGAAAAATATTATTGCTACTGAAGGTTTATGGAACTTTACGTGCTGCCCTGTGCATGGAGGTTTCCATAACGGCGATTTGATTTTTATGTCTGACTCTGTGAACGCTCTTCGTCACTGGGAAAACATGCAGATTAGCGATCCTGCTCGCGATTTAGCATGGATTTACACACACTTGAATAAGGCTCACCGCGATTCCTTTATTGCAGCCTACAGCCGCGTTATGGGTAACCGCTTAGACAATATGATTTGGTTGCGTGCTGGTTTATGGACTCAGATGGAACAAGTGGGCGAATATATGCGCGCTTTGACTCAGGCGGATACAGCGAAAATCCTTGCCTTTAAGTCTCAAGTAAATTCTTTGGCTCATCAGATTGCTCGTAATAATCCAAAGCGTCAACCTATTGAGAAGAAAACAACGCTGACCGTGGGCGATTTATTAGAAAATCCTCAAGCAGCGCAAGGCAAAGCAGAAACTCGCGTTAAAGGTGGAACATCACAAAAACCTGCAGGTCAGACTCGTTTTATAGCTGATTCTGGTATGCGTTCAGGCGATATTGCTCAAGCACCTCAGCGCGCAGAAATGAGTTCTGATTCAACCGATAACGCAGTGAATCTACATGCTTCTCAATCTCAAGCTGCTCCCCTACCTCCGCAGCCTGCTGCTCAATCTCCACGTAAAAACTGGAACGTTACTCCAAGACAATCGGAAAACTTTAGCTATTCTTCAGACAATCAGCATCGCATCAACGCGCAAGACGTGGCAGATAGTTTAGAAGCTCCCGTTGTATCGAATGTTTCTCCAGAAGTAGAAGAACATTTAAATAGCGCAACGATTGCTATGCAATCTCAGTCCGCCGCTGCCGCAGCTCAGCATGCTCAGGAAGGTTTAACATATACTTCCCAACGTAGCTATATGGCTGTGAATTCTATGGGATTCGTTATGGATAGTTCGCACTCAACGAACGTCAACGACGAGGAGGACGACAGCGGCTCTGGCGAGTCTGAAATTATTCAGGACGATATTGAGACGACGGTCTTCGCTGCCCAAGAAAATACGGATGGCGACTCTGATCAGCAGGTAGACTAAGGGATTATTAAAAGTATTACGGCTATTAAAGGAGAAATATGCTGGTAGAAATTGGTGTACAGAACGTAGCTAAGGCTTTGACTTTCCAAAGCAATGAATCTGCTGACGAAGTAAACGCTCAGGTTGAAGCAGCAGTGAACAATAACACTACTTTGAAGTTAACTGATGAAAAAGGTCGCACTTACGTTGTTCCACGCGAAAATCTTGCTTATGTGGTTGTGGGTTCTGAAGCTTCTCACCCAGTAGGTTTCGGCGCTCTGTAAAGAAGGCTTATAAGCGGGCATTCTTTTAAAGAATCACACAGTTGATTGTTTATGGGAATGCCCGCTTTAGTATTTTCTGCAATGGATTCGAGGTGCATCAGGGGTTTTGCGTGTAAGTGACTGAAAACAGAAGACGAGGTATGTTGGCTCTTGAGTGAGCAGTTCGTGAATCGTGGCTCGCTATGGCACTCCGTGATTCGCTTATTATTGAAGACTGAAATTATCTCGAAATAGACGTGAGCATTGTCAGCGCTAGCAACTTTCAGGAACACATGAGAGCTGATATCATATGAAAAAAGAATGATGTGTACTGGGTCTTGCCCCGAGGCATTTGCCTTGTTATTCATCGTTGTGACAAAACTCAGCTTCAGCTTCTAGCAGGATGCGACATCCAGGATTCTCGTGGAGCTGTGAATCATTCCACAACGACCCCATGGAAATGTCGCTTTTTCAACCTCAATAACATTATTCCCGTAAACGGGAGAACGAGTTCTTTCTTATACGGATTCATTGGGTTATTAGGACAAAAACTAAGCCAATGTTTAAAAATAGCAAACACGCCAATCCTTTTGGATTTACATGTCTACGAGTATATAATTCGCTTACAAATGGACTGAGAGTGCCCGGTCGGCGGTAGGAGCTCAACCCCCTACCGCTTCTTCTTTATTTCGGATAGATTTTGATCTCATAACCCCTCGCATTTTCTCTCGTGAGCCACGGCGAATTTTCGGTTTCAAAATCTGGTATGACCTATCCATGCTGTTAGGATGTAGATATTTATTGCCAATTGGTCGAGCTATTAAATCAGCAAATTGTAGACCTGCAAGGTTTGCTTTCTTGTCTGCACAGTGGAATTTAATGGTTCTTCGGTTTTTCGCGGGGTTTTAGGTTGCGGGTGTGTGACTAGCGGCTGTTTCTCACAATCTGGCTGCACGCCGCGTTAAATTCGGAGAGCTATTGCTCTCACATATACTGGCTTAACCGATTCATACACCTGTTATGCCAGTTTTGATGCGCAAAAATGGCTTCAAAACTGGCATATCGGTTGCGCGTATCAACCTCACATATGACTAGGGTTGTTCATGCATGAAGACAAAAGAAAATGCGCCAAAACACATTCACACTGCAGCGATGTCTTAACACTTGACAGCCGGAGGAATCAACTGGAACCTACTGGGCAACATCTTCTGCTCAACCCCGCTAAAAACTGAAGAGCCAATTTAAGCATTCCTTTTATGCCATCTAGTCCAGAGGAGTTGATGATATTATCAAACTCAGTACGGAGTAGCGCGTTTTCCTTTTCACCTCGTGATTCAAAGACTATAGGAATTGTTTTCTCTTTTGTTCTTTGTCTTGCATCTCATAGAAGGCGCATTCAATACCGTATTGAACGGCTAAGGCATATACGTTTCGCGTATGTCTTACTGAAAACCGTGCAATCTCTCGCATCAACACAAAAGCCCCATAATCCCCAGCAGATTCAACAACCGTCCAGCTACCGCGTCACCAGCGAAGACAGAACACAGCTACCGAATCACGCGAATACGTCCTCTCCGAATAATCTCACGAGCGATATCGTCATCGGTCAAGTTCTCGCCAAGAAGATTTGGTTTACCGGCACCATGCCAATCAGATCCACCAGTTGTGAGCAAATCTAAGCGATCCGCCAACCTCAACAAGCGCTCTTGCTGTTCTGGTGGATTATCCCGATGGAAAACCTCCAAACCGTCCAAACCGCAGTCACGAGCAAAGAACTCTATGTCGGCATCTGTCAGCAAATTCTTATTGCGCGTAGGCGCAGCACAATGCGCAAGAACCACAACACCACCAGCATTTTTCAATGCTGTAACTACCTGCGAAACGCGGGGAGATAAAACTGGAATATAGTATGGGCTCTTCGCAGAAATCACACCATTAAAAGCATCCGTTCGTGTTTCATAAACACCAGCAGCAACCAGCGCGTCAGCAATATGCGGTCGGCCAATCGTTGTTGCATCTCCCCCATGCACTTGTTCCAAAACGAGATTCCATGAAATCGGATAATCTTTCTCCAAGGCTTCAACCATCTGCCGTGCGCGCTGAGTACGACGTTCACGCATTTCTGCATACAAATCCAACACGTTATGATCTTCGCAGTCATATAAATATGCCAAAACATGCACACTGACTCGTCCATGGTCGTGTTGAGCAGTAATTTCAGTACCCCGAATAAGAGGAAAATGAAGATTTAAAGCTACCTGCTTAGCCTCACCCCATCCGGCTATAGTATCGTGATCACTAATTGCAACGCCATGGAGACCTTTCTCATAAGCCATGCGAATAAGCTGCGTAGGCGAATAGGTGCCGTCAGAAAAAACCGTATGACAATGCAAGTCCCAGCCACTACTCGCTGGCTTGTGCCCATCATTGTGTTCAGCGTTGTACTCAGCATTGCGCTCAAGATTGTGTGAACCCGTCATAGTTCCATCGTAAACTGAGCCATAAAGAAAGGCATAATATGAAACTCACTGGTTGGCGTCATACCACATCGTGGACATATCTGGTCATGCTTATTGCTTCAGCTTCAGCTCTCCTCGTTTCCTTCGTGCTGAGCGCGGAAACACTGCAATTGGCACGTCATCCCGGCGCTGCTTTAGCCTGCGATGTTAATTCAGTTATCTCTTGTTCAACTGTCGCTAATTCCTGGCAATCAGAGTTTATTCGCGTTGGAGCTTTGAGCTTTCCGAACGCCTTCTTTGGTATTGCTGCCGAATCGGTCTTCGTTACCGTGGCAGTTATGGGCTTAGCTCGCATCACTTTCCCTCGCTGGTTTGCTGTGGCTGCATGGGCGGGAAATCTGTTAGCTGTTCTCTACGCTGTATGGCTGTTTACCCAGTCTGTGTTTGTTATTCAGGCATTATGCCCATGGTGCTTAGGTCTGCTAGCTTCAAGCTTGCTGCAGTTTATGGCAGCTTCGCATGCAACTTTTGCTGTTCAAGAGATACCTCGCAAGAATAAGGCTGTGCACATGTATTATCATCTGAATATTGATTTGCTTGTTGATCTGCTTATTTTCGCGCTTTTCGTAGGCATTATTTTCGTCAAGTATGGCGCTGCTTTGTTGGGATAAGATGATGGCTCGTTTTACCTCGTCACACGCAGTACTTAATTTTGTGCGCAGTTATTATGACTGCATCGTTGATTATCCGTGGGCTTCACACCCGAGTTTTGCGGTTATTCGTCACACTGATACAAAAACATGGTTTGGCTTAGCTATGACTCTTTCAGAGCATACCTTGGGCATTAGTGATAGCGAGAACATGATTGATGTGCTCAATCTCAAGGCGTCACCTTTTGATGTTGATTTCTTCCAATCACAGCCAGGTTTTGCTCCTGCTTATCATATGAATAAAACGCATTGGATTTCTGTGATTTTAGGTGGAACTGTTCCCGATGAGCAGATTGAAAGCATGATTGCTACCAGCGCTGCTCTTGCTACGCGTTAAACAGTTCCACCTGTCCAACCAGCACAGCATCACCGGTGAGTAACACACGCTCAACTTCAACTTCAACAAGTAAAGTTCCTCCCGGAACGCTAATACGCCAGTTGTTCACTCCTGTACGCTCGCTGAGCACTACTCCAGCTGCACACAGACCAGTACCGCAAGAAAGCGTTTCTCCTGCTCCCCGCTCATTAACTCGCATGGTTGCCAGACCAGCATTTTCTTGTGCATTCACATCATCAATACGCACAAACTCAGCATTTTGACCAGCAGGCAATTCAGGTTCAACTCGCGGAGTAATTGTTAAATCAAGCTCAGACACATCCGGCATGGTCTGCACAGGAATAGATAACGGCATTCCCACAGACAGCGTAGTTAAATCAAGCTGCTGCCCCACAACCGTTACCACATGAGGATTTCCCATATCCACGAAAGTTCCCATACCCTGTGCATTATTGGCGGGAACCTCCACCATATATTCCTCACGCATGCCCATACGCCACGGCCCCATATCAATACGGAACACATGCGTACCCAAACCATCCACAGCTCCTAAGAAAGTAATATATTTAATCCCTGCACGGGTAGCCAAAGCAAAAGGCTCATCTTCACTCGCCTGAGTCAATCCAACATGCATAGCAAGCGCTGCAGTTACGCGAGCACCATTACCACACATCTCTGCTAACGAACCATCTGCATTACGGTAGTCCATAAACCAATGTGCTCCTGCATCGTGAAAAGCCTGAGCCTGCTCAGCGCTCACATCAGACACATGTTCAGGAGGAGTTAAACGGATAATGCCATCTCCACCCAACCCAAAATGGCGGTCGTCAAGAGAACGTACTTCTTCAGGGGTCGGCTCGTATTCGCCGTGCTCATCGAACCAAATAACGAAATCATTGCCTGTGCCATGTGCTTTAAGAACTGTGCGAGGAAAAGTCATACTCACTATATTAGCGGGCAATGTGTCAAGAAAATTATGAAGCTCTGCTCGCTACCGCAGTTTTGCGCGAGTTATGCTACGAGCTCTACGCACGTCATACGAGGGACTAAACTAAAAGATTATGGTTACGGGAATTATTGATGTAGGCGGCGGTTACCGCGATATTTTTGGAGCAGGCGTGCTCGATGGTCTGCTCAAAGCTGAACAGCAGTTTGATCGCTGTTACGGTATTTCTGCTGGCAGTGGAAATCTCACCTCGTTTTTAGCAGGTCAGTATAAGCGCAACTATCGCTTCTATATGGAGTATGCTTTCCGTCATCGTTACGCTTCGATGCGCAATCTGCTCACAACCCGCAATTTTGTTGGTTTAGATTATGCTTACGGCACGCTGTCGAATAGCGATGGCGAATATCCGCTCAATTACGAGGCTTTTGCTGCTAACCCTGCCGAGTTTACCGTGGTAGCAAGTAATGCGCTTACTGGTCAGCCGGAATATTTTAGTAAAGAGCATATGCATCAGGATGATTATTCCATTATTATGGCATCTTCCTGCGTGCCCGTTGCTAACAAGCCTATGCAGATTGATGACGTTCCCTTTTATGACGGCGGTATTACTGATCCGATTCCTGTGCAGAGAGCTTTTGACGATGGTTGCGACCGTGTTGTTTTGATTACTACTCATCCTGATGATTTTGTGCGTGATCCTCATAAAGATGCGGCTCCTGCGCGCGTTCTACAACGCTCGTATCCGCAAGCTGCGCAGGCTTTACGCAACCGCGCGAAAGTGTATAACGATGAGATGACTGTGGCTCGTCAGTATGCTGCTGAAGGTCGGCTTCTTATTGTATGCCCTGATGATACGTATGGTTTAGATACGTTGAGCAAAACACGTCAAGGACTGCTCGATATGTACAATGACGGTGTGGGAAAAGCACAGAAGATTGTGGAATTTTTGGCAGGTTCGTATGACGAGTAATGCTCCGATTGGCATTTTTGATTCCGGCTTAGGCGGCATTTCTGTGGCGAAAGAAATTCACGCTCTGCTCCCCCACGAAAATATTATTTTCTACGGTGATTCTGCACATGCCCCGTATGGTGTGCGTTCGACTGAAGATGTGCAAAAACTAAGTATGAATGTGGCTAATACGCTTATAGAACAAGGCGCAAAAGCCATTGTTATTGCGTGTAATACGGCTACAAGTGCTGCTGCTGAATTAATGCGTTCATCCTATTCCATTCCTATTATCGGCATGGAACCAGCTCTTAAATTAGCATGTGATTTAGGGGCTGGTCAGCCTCAGCACGTAATTGTTACTGCAACAGAACTTACTCTGCGTGAGAAGAAATTTGCTGCGTTAATGGAGCGTTTTGCTCAGACGCATACTATTGAAAAACAGCCTTGCCCTGAGCTGGTGGATATTATTGAAAACGGTTATTTTGAAGATGCTGATCGCGTAAATGCTACGCTTCAACACTATCTCGATGCTTACCCATTAGACAGCGTTAATTCTATTGTGCTTGGTTGCACACATTTTACGTATTACCGCGATTATTTCCGCGCTCTTGTGCCCCAGCATGTGCGCATTGTGGATGGCAATGAGGGCACAGCACGGCATGTTCGCGATGTGTTGGCTGAGCGCGATGAGCTGGCAAGCAATAATAATGAAGGTACTATTATCCTGCTCAACTCATCGGATGATCCGCGCATGATGGAGTTATCGAATTATTTTTGGTCACTGTAATTTTTTCTTGAGCAGAAAATCTACCTGTTCATCCTCTCCTACAGCAAAAATATGCTCGCTAAAGCGCTCGTATCCCCAATTTTTATAGAATTCTTGGGCAGCGAAATTGTATTGCCATACGCCTAGCCACAGCCAATCAGCTTTCTCTTCGCGAGCAAAATCAACAGCTTTGCTCATAAGGAAACTTCCTAAACCGCGACGTTTGAAACGAGGCATTACGTATAAACGCTGAACTTCAATACTGTCTTGCGGAATCTTCGGGTTGCTCTCGCTAAAAGCGTCTGGACGGTTCAGCTTCATAAAAGCAGCTATTTCACCGCTGGCTGTATCGATAAGCGCAGTGTGTACGCTATAGTTGTCAGCTAGCTCGCTCTGCGTGTTCTCAAGAGTATACGTCTGCGCAATATAGTCATCGTTATCGCGCGGCGTAGACGTGAGCAAAAAGGTATCTTCAAAGGTAAGCGCTTCAACCCATTGCAAAGCCTGTGCATCTTTTAGCTCTAGAGTGCTGTATTCTAAACCGTCTAAATTTGGCTTTTTATATTGTGCGTTGCCTGAATGTTTTGGTCTGGCAGGAATTGTAGCGATAGTAAAACCTTGTGAGTTAAGCACCGTGTTTTCGCGCGGTGTGGTCTGCTCAATCAGATAGTTGCGCAGTACGTGGGCATGATTAATCACAAGGTCTTTTGCGCCAAAAACAAGAGTAATGCGCGAATCAGCGTGCTCGTGCATAAGTGTGAGCAAGCGCTCAACAGCAGGATTATTGTCGAGTTCTGCACGATACCGAGCTGCGAATTCACTGTAGCGAGCGCGGTCATGATTCCACCATGTGCGCAGCTGAGGTGAAGGAGCTATATCTTTTAACCATTCATCCAGCTGCGCTTTAGTTTTCGAAACGCCACGCGGCCAGAGACGATCTACCAAAATGCGGTAGCCATCAATCTCAGGAGTAGCAGGAGCGTAAGCGCGTTTTAAAGCAATATCGGTCATACTTCTAAGCTAGCGCGCGGCGTCTATTTTAATGCGCAACGCCAACGTCTGAATCCCTCGACGTAGCAAATTCGAGTCCTGAGGAGACAACGCTCCGCCCACACGGTTCAAAGCAAAGTAGAGTTTCTCGGCGAGCTCAGAACTCTTCGTCACCACTACCCCAGCAGTCACATCGGAATGACCAGACAAATACTTGGTAGCAGAATGCAGCACAATATCCGCTCCCAAATCCAAAGGCTGCTGACCCAGCGGTGTCACAAAAGTATTGTCAATAATAACCAGCGCCCCATGCGCATGCGCTACACGAGCAACAACTGTTACGTCAGACATTTTAAGCAGCGGATTTGTAAGCAC
Source organism: Alloscardovia sp. HMSC034E08 (assembly GCF_001813415.1). Taxonomy (NCBI): domain Bacteria; kingdom Bacillati; phylum Actinomycetota; class Actinomycetes; order Bifidobacteriales; family Bifidobacteriaceae; genus Alloscardovia; species Alloscardovia sp. HMSC034E08. The sequence goes on from NZ_KV812468.1 coordinate 1,095,537, forward strand.
CTCAAAATACACAGCCCTCACGCGCTTGCCCTGCGAGAAAGCCGCGTCAAAAGCCTGCTCCAACGCTTCCTCACGGGTGGTATCTGCCTCGAAAAAGCTTAATCCCCAGTGTTCAAAATACTCATGAATAATCGAATACGTACCACCATAGATGTTGTCGCCTGTAATAATATGATCTCCCGGTTCAAAAATGGAGAACGCCGCGTGAATCGCCGCCAATCCCGAAGAGAAAGCAAAACCAGCACTGCCGTGCTCCAGCAACGCCACCTGCTTTTCCACAGCTTCACGTGTAGGATTGCCCGAACGCGCGTAATCCCAGCGCGGATATTCGCTAACTGTTTCGAAAGCGAAAGTCGAAGAATTGTAGATTGGTGGATTTACAGCGCGCGTTGAGTTATCGCTCACCGCCTGACCGTGAATGAGTTGAGTATTGAAATATGTCATGTATCCAAAGTATCAAGCCGAAACCGCCCGAAACAGCGTAAAACAGTAAAACGCTCTGCTCGCTTATAGCTATTTTTTATCGCGCGTTCTTAGCCACGCAACTAGCGCCCGTATAATAAAATGTTATGAATACTTTATTGATTATTGGTTTAATTTTTGCTGCTCTTGCTGGCTTGTTGCACGTGCTCATCGCCTACTTGGAGATGTTTGCTTGGGAGGGACCATTAGCGCGAAAAACTTTCGGTGGCACTGCTGAGGAAGCTCGCCCTTTACTTTCTTCGCATACAATCAGGGTCTGTATAACGGTTTCTTAGCTGTGGAAACTTTTGTTGGTATTGCGTTAACCGTGTGCGGATACACTGCTGTTGGTTCTGCTTTAATGATTGCGGGAACTGCTTCTATGTTGTGCGCTGCTCTCGGTTTAGTACTCAAAGACAGCTCGTATGCTCAAGCATCAGCCAAACAAGGAACTCTTCCGCTGCTAAGTTTGATTTTTATTATTATCGCTTTGCTCGTCTAATGCAAAGGGCTGGGAGAAATCCCAGCCCTTCTGTTTTACACGTCAATATTCGTCAGCATTGGTTTGAGCGTAGCGTCTTTAATCTGTTTGACGCCTGCGAAAGCAATAACCATCGCAATAAGCGCCAAAATTGCTACAGTAACGAAGCCGCCGTGGGCACCGTACTGATCAATAAAATAACCGGAAATAGAATTACCAATAGAACCACCAATCGAGTTCATCGCACCCATAATTCCCACTGCTTCGGTAAAGCGTGCAGGCGGAACGAGGTGGAGCACAATCTGGTTACCATTAATCCACGTTGGTGACTGACACACGCCAATAAGCAAGTAAATAATCATCACCGCCCAAATGCTCTTCACAAAAATAAACGAGCTCAAGCCAAGCGCCACAACAACAATACAGAAGTAGAAGCGTTTCCACAGCGGGATAATCCATGACTTCGCGCCGTACAACGTAGCGCCTACCAGCGAGCTAAATGAGAAACAAGCAAAGATAAAACCGGTCAGGCTTTGCACGTTCTGTTCTTTAGCAAAAGCCAAGATAGAAATACCTGACGCGCTTTGGAAAGCGCCTAGACCAAACCATGTGATGCAGATAGCAATAAAACCAAAAGAAAAGATGGACGCTTTCTTTCCTGCTACTTTCTGACCGCTGGCTGCCGCTACCCGTTGCGCTTCCTGCAGACGGAACTCTTTACGAGTTATACCTGCTTCGCGCGCTAAATCCGTTTGACTTGGCGGCTCGGCTGAGCGTACAGACAGAAACATGATAGCGCCAACCAGCACGAAAATACCGGTAGCAGAGAACGACAAGACACCAGAAGCGACGGCGAGGATGGATGAGAGCGGATTGCCAATCATCCACATGGCTTCATCCAAAATGGAAGAAAAGCCCATAGCTCGGTCAATTTTTTCTGAGCTGTTCTCTTTGTTCTTAAGCAGATACGTCCAGCGCGAACGGCTCATAGCACCCCACGGCGGAATACACGCCATAAAAGGCACGAGGCAGTACAGCAGCCATTGAGGCGCGTGTAGTTCAATGCTTGTAATCAGCACCGTTGCAGCTATCATCCACACGGCAACGATTGGAATAGATACCTTCGTTTGTCCAAAACGATCGACAAGGCGACCGAAAATTGGTGTAAGAATGGCCAAAGAAATAGCTTGGATCGCGCTTAACGTGCCGGCCAGCGTGTAGCTGCCGTAAATACGCTGCACGGAAATAGTGATGCACATACCCACCATAGGAAATGGCATTGAGGCAACAACAGCGCCAATAGCATAGCGTGCAGTGCCTGGGATTGTGAGAAGTTCTCCGTAACCACCGAAAATGCGTTGGAAGATGGACTTTCCATACTTATTGCTGCTCGTCAACTGTGACATAAGGCAATCAGTGCTCTCTCTGTTTGTTGTGTCTCTGTTTGGTTTTGCTGTTTTAGTTTTACTGTTTGCCGGCGCTTTAGTTTCTAGTAGCGCGCCTAACTTCGGTCTGCTGAGACCTAGTTTTGTTTTCTTGTTATTTTTTGTTTCGCGTCGCGACCCTGATTATCTCTCGTCGCTACCCTCTCGCGTTTCATACACGCTCTTCGCCTTGACCTGTATTCTTTGCTGTACGTTGATTATCGTCGTGCTGTTTGCACTCTCTTTTCGTGTTTTCGCGCGTACACTACTTTAACGCGAACCGGGTGTCTGAACAGGTGCAACACGCTGAAAATCAAGAAAATTTTAACGATATTTTCGGGAATTTTGTAATGGGTTGAAATTGTTGGGAAATATGGCGGTTAATCGGTTAAGAGGAGGAGTTGAATGAGATGACTTTTGAATACGCTCTAATTTGAATGGCATTTAAGGACAGGAAGATTGTATATGAGTAATATTCTCTCCAAAAAATGGGGAAGTCGAGAATACTGCTTTCATCTGATAGAATTCTTGTTGTCTAAAATTACACCATTCTTAGCTGTGAATTAGCTCTCTGTTGTTGCAAGTACTGCACCTAATAAAAATTCGCTTGCCTCCTTCCTATCCGATGTATAGTAATACTATTTCAAGAGAAAAGGAGAAGATCAATTATGGCAGAAAGATATATGAGTTTTACCGAGGTTGCAGAGTACCTCAACGTGGCAAAAGGTGCACTGGGTAATTACAAGCTTCCAGAACTAGATGTCTATATCGAGCGTACACGAGGATGGAAACACGAGACGATTGAGATCTGGGATGCTAATCGCCCCTGGTAAAGGTAATCACAAAGGACGTTAGCTTTAATAGTATTTGATAAATTGCGCTGTCCTAAGTATACATATGAGTGTATCAATTCAAAACAGCGCTCAATTTGTTATCTAGCATATTCAATGAGTTCCTAATGATATTGGAGATTCCCTTTGTTACAACGTATTTTGTTCTCAATCACATCTTGGTTATCATTGCGAATTGGCTATGATTTCTTTTAATACAGTGGTTCCTAACCATTGTAGCCGCCGAGAATAGCTGTGAATTAGCTTTCATCCTCTTTGGTAAAATAGCCACCCCCGATACACTCACGACAATCAGGCTGTGAATTAGCTTTCATCCTCTTTGGTAAAA
>NZ_KV812468.1:1099182-1099403 GCF_001813415.1 Alloscardovia sp. HMSC034E08
TGAATTAGCTTTCATCCTCTTTGGTAAAATAGCTTTCCGTATCGTATTTACTGACAGAGTGCTGTGAATTAGCTTTCATCCTCTTTGGTAAAATAGATTCTTCCAATTGAATGACTCTGTTTCAGCTGTGAATTAGCTTTCATCCTCTTTGGTAAAATAGTCACGATAGTCTTCACCTGCTTACGTAAGCTGTGAATTAGCTTTCATCCTCTTTGGTAAAA
>NZ_KV812468.1:1099503-1130196 GCF_001813415.1 Alloscardovia sp. HMSC034E08
CAGCCTGAGCCTGAGGTAACAACATAAATCTCTCCTGTAGGGTGTAGCTGAAGTGTTACAATATCTAACTATAACAATGTATACATATTACAGATGAGAAAATCTAGAGGAAACGATGTCCTTACCAAAAGAAGACAAAAATACTCCTATTAAGTTAGAGCTAATTTATTCATGGTCCGATTTGAAAGCTTTTACTCAGCGTTTTAGAAATGAGTGGATACTGTCCATTCTATTTCTTCTCTTAGCCTTCGGGCAAAAACTATTTAGTAACAGCTTCTCTATTGATACTGAATCAATGGTTGGTAATCAATCTGCACAATATGGTGCGTGGTACGGACTTGATCGATTTGGACTAATGTGGGCAAAACGTATTCTTGGACTTTACTGGTACAACAACGCTGTTGCATCGTTTCTATCTATAGCACTTTTGCCCATAGTTGCCTTGTTATGGGGGTACCTCTTCTATGGGGTGACTCAGAACAAAGATAATTTCCATTTAGCGTTCTGGGCGATTCCCCTGCTGGTTTCTCCGGTTCTAGCCGAACAACTTGGTTTTCTCCTTCAAGCTGTCGAAATCAATTTTGGGCTTATTATACTACCAATATCGCTCATGATGCTTGTGAATACGGCGCACAATGTAAGCCGAGTAAAATTTCGCTCACATGCGCTTAGCATAAGTATATGGATTGCTCTTACTATTATTATCTTCGCCTTTACTATAAGTCTATATACCGCGTTCGTAACTATTATTATTTCTGCGGTAGGAATGGTGTATGTACTTCGCTTTATGCATTCTACCAAGCTCGAGCGCTCAGAAAATAAATCTTTTTGGACCTATATTTGCCTTCCAGCCATACTATGTATTTTCGGCTACATTCTCTTTTCCATAGTTAGCAAAATTGTACTGATAGCGCTACGTCAAACAACTAATCCATATATTACAAATCAAATGCGCTGGGGGAAAGATTCCCTCTCTCAGATATTCAAAACAATTGTCTCGCATGCAATAAATATGATCTTGGCAAACCGCATATACTATTTCATAGGATTTACAATAATTGCGATATTCCTATTTGTCTTAATGCTCGTAAAGGCTTTAAAAGCAAACGAATCCTGGCCGGTCATGTTAATGTTTGCGGCTGTATTGGCTTCACCACTGCTAATGTCAGTTCTTTTGGGATCTACCCCCGCTGTAAGAACAGAATTTACATACGTTTGGGTTGCTTCCTTTACTGTGATGGTATTAGCTCAAACACTCTGTGCTATAAGAATTCAACTCGGGAAAATCGCATTAGCCAGCCTGCTTCCTTGGGCCTTGGTACTTTATGTGGGATGGTCTCAGGCACTGGTAACCAATAGAATCTTCTACACAGAGTCAGTTGTATATTCCCAAGATATCTCTCGCGTTCATCTAATAGCTCAACAGATAAATGCTCTCGGACAGAATCAAACTTCTCAACTACCTGTTGTATTCGTTGGTAGCTTAGAACAGCAAGGAAATCCAGACACCTATTCCCCCGAAAAATTAGACTTAATCGGACGTTCTCTCTTCAGCATTACTTTCTCGACCGAACATGGAACGTGGGTAAAGAACCATCTCTTTACAAGCCAAGGATACATGTATATACTACCGAATTCTCAACAAATCAATCAAGCGGATGAGGCAGCAAAAACAATGCCTGAGTGGCCAGAAGCTGGAAGTGTAAAAATCGAAGAAGGGATAATAATAGTGAATTTGCACAAATAAGACAATGCGGCCAATGGTTAGAGAAGTTACCCGCATGAACCTTAATGCATGACTTTTCTAACCATTCGCTAAACTTTCCCATTTGTTCCTTGTAGCAGAGTTGCTACGATGGCAATGGAATAGCGTTCTGCCGAAGCTCTTCCGCAAGTTGCTTGTATGATCGCTTCTGTTCCACAAGATCCTGAATCCACAGGTACAACTTGTGATGAGTGTTGCTGTGAGAATCCTCGAAGAGGACATCAATACCATTGATATACAGGAGCACCAGAACAATCAATTTGTCTCGAACACCCGGTGCATTTAGTAATAAGAAGAATTATCGATTCCTGCACATCCTCATGAGCAGAGCCACAGCAGGTATTACCTCGATAGCCGGCCCCGCCCCTAGACGATCGAGGTATCACAGACAGCGAGAATTGTGATTCTTCTCACCTGTTGAAGCCTGTCCGAATCCCCAAGTCTGATTAACTGCTACATCCTTTGTAGCATGCGTGTTACCTACGCCCACTGACTATAATTAACGTGTCTGCTATTGCGTTGAACAGCACGCGATATAGAGATAACCTCATATGAGTCTTCTTTCTCTTCTTAAACACACAGTGTTCTCATTTTAGAAAACGCATTTCAAGGTTTTTGTGGGTTTGCGGCTTAGCCCACCACATTCACCTTCTATTTACATAGAATCATCTTCGTGAAATTCAGAGCCAAGATTATCCTCTTGAACGAAATAGTTTGGACGCCCCTTAGTTTGTAAGAATATTCGACCTAAATACTCGCCAATAATACCGAGAGATAACAACTGAATTCCACCTAGGAAGAGGATAGTAAATAATGTTGATGCATAGCCCGGCACATCAATACCAGTTATCAGCGTGTGCACAAAAATATAGATTGCATAAAAAACCGAAACGATAGACACGAAGCCACCGAAGAATGTTGCAACGCGTAATGGAGCAATAGTATACGTCGTTATACCATCGAGAGCCAAACCAAACAATTTACCATAATTCCATTTAGTCTTACCCGCTACACGCTCATCTCTATCGTACAAGAACTCAATTTTTTTAAAACCAATCCAGCTGAATAACGCTTTAGAATTTCTTTCCGATTCATCCAACCGTTGTAGCGCTTCTATACATTTACGGTCAAGCAGACGAAAATCTCCGGTATCTTTTTGAATAGGAACATCTGTCAACTTTTGCAACAGATTGTAATATGTTCTACTCGTAAACTTTTTAAGCCAGGTTTCACCGGAGCGGGAACGTCGTTTTGCATAGACATCGTCATATCCTTGTTTCCACAGTTCCACCATTTGAGGAATAAGCTCAGGCGGGTCTTGCAAATCTGCATCGATAATCACCAATGCGTCTGTAGTAACGTGTTGTATACCTGCAAACATAGCTTTTTCTTTTCCAAAATTTCTAGAAAGGAAAATATACTTTGCATAGTCATGGGTGCATGCAAAATCCTTAATAAGTACACGCGTATTATCACTAGAGCCGTCATCGACAAAGAGAAGCTGATAATCAATCTTTTCTTTATTATCTTCCACTAAGGATGCAAGTCGCGAAAAAAGAGGGCCAGTCGATTCTTCCTCGTTATAGCAAGGAATAAGTATTGTAAGTGACCTCTTTGCCATTCTATGTTCCTCCAAATGCGTCATACCTCGTCAATCATAGCAAAGACATCGCAAACCACAACACCACCAGCTGCATCACCAACATCAGCGGCACCCCAATATAGAAGTAATTCTTCCGCGCCTTGTGGTGGAACACATGCATACCTAACAAAGCGCCAACAGATCCACCAAAGAAGGAAAGCCCAAGCAAAGTCACAATTTTCACGCGCGCAGAACCGCGTATAGCCGCGCGCTTATCGATAGCAAAAGCAAGGAAAACCACCACATTCACAGCCCCCAGCACCCACAACAACCACTCATGAGCACCGAAAAAGCCCACAACATTCCAATTCCATACCGCGCGCACATGCCCGCTTACAGCCAGCGCAACCACAGCATCAATCACCAGCGAGCAAGCTACAATAACCCGCGTGAGCATAGTGGCTCTGTTAGCAGCGAGATAGAAGCCAAGAAAAGCAAGCGCAATACCGAGAGCACCACCGCACACGGCAAGCAAGCCGAGCACAACATCGACAACACCGTTGCCCTCACCAGCTTCACCCCACGCTAAATATGCACAACACATCAGCGCAGCGAGAAAACCAACGAGATTAACGCCACCAAGATAATACGCAATCACGCGCGGTTCTTCCACCAAGCACGCACGTAATACCATACGTAGCAGGCAATCATAAACGGAATCATGTAGAAGACTGTTGTGCGCTGTGAAGCGTCAAACAGAATCAAAATAAGCGCAATCACGGTCATTACCAAAGCAAGCGCCGGAATAAGCGGATACGCGCGCACCTTATACACCAACTTATCCACGCTCTTTCCCTCGCGAGCGCACTGGCGGCGGAACAGAATCTGACACACCACAATCGCCGCCCACACGACCAGCGTGGCTAAACCAGACACTGCCACGAGCACGAGGTACACGCTATCGGCGGCATAAACGGAACTGAGCAAGCACGCCATCGAACCGATCATCGAAATAATAACAGCAAAAACCGGCACACCGCGTGTATTGGTTTGCGCCAAACGAGGTGAAATCATGTCTTCCTTAGCCAGCGACCAGACCATGCGTGCGCACACGTACAGACCCGAGTTCGCGGCGGAGAGCACGGCGGTGAGCACGACGAAGTTCATAATATCGGCTGCAAACGGGAGCCCTATGGATTGAAAAACGAGCACGAACGGCGACGTGCTCACGCCGGACTTGTGCCACGGAATGAGAGCGGCCATCACGCCAATCGAGCCGATAAAGAAGAGAACGAGGCGGAACACGGTCGTGTGAATCGCCTTCGGAATTGCTTTGTGCGGATCTTTCGTTTCGCCCGCGGCTACGCCCACAACCTCAGTGCCGGAGAACGCGAAAATAACGGTGAGCAGGGTCGAGAAGATCGGCACGATACCGGTGGGGAACCAGCCATCGGCATAGAAGTTGCTCAGCCACGGCACCCCCGAAGCAGACATCGGCACAATCCCCACAATCGCCGCTGCGCCCAGCACGATAAAGGCAACAATGGCCACCACTTTAATGCTGGAGAACCAGAACTCCGCTTCCCCGTACATGCGCACGCTCATCAGATTGAGCGCCAACACAGCAAGCATAAACACCGCGGACCACACCCACGTAGGTGAATGAGGGAACCAAAACTTCATAAGCATGCCTGCGGCCGTAAACTCAGAAGCCAGCGCAACCGCCCAGTTGAGCCAGTAGAGCACAGCGACGGTAAACGCGGTACCGGGTCCAATAAATTTTTTCGCATACAGATGAAAACTACCTGCGTACGGCATTGCCACAGACAGCTCCCCCAAACACAGCATAACGCAGTAAACGAGCAGCGAGCCGGCAGCGTACGCGAGGATAGCGCCGAGAGGTCCGGCCGCGTGAATCGTTTCTCCAGAGCTGACGAACAGACCTGTACCGATAACGCCGCCGAGCGAAATCATGGTCAGATGGCGCGAGGACATGCGGCGCTTGAGTCCGTCATGATTATTCGCCACGGTATCTTTCTGTGTCATGCGCTCTCTCGCTTTCCTTTGGCTGCGCGCAGTCCGCGTATACTCCTCGGCTAAGTTTAGCGGTACCTCGTTATAGCGAGCACGGCAAAGGAAAACGCCTTACCGAGCGAGAGCATCAGTAAGGCGTTTTGGGAGAGGAAAATTTAGTTAACCGCGAGCACGTAGCGCCGCGTATTCCTCGAGGAGGAACTGCGTGAGACGCTTGCCATCTTTTCCGAAAAGCACTGCCATGGAATTAATCGGCATAGTTTCAAGGAACATCTGCACACCTAAGTTATCTTCAGGAATAGCAGGTAGTTCACCGGATGCGCCAAGCTCAAACATGCGCTGTACGACTACGGAACCATATGGATCCTTCTTGAATTCACCGAAGTTGGACCATTCGTTGAGTTCTTCGTAGAAGTCATCACCAGCAAGTTCGATGGTTTCACGTGAAACAATATCGCGCGATGATGTACCGACCTCAACACCGTAAACACCAGCGGCTACCCGCCAGCCGCCATCATGCTCAGACCAGTAAGCGAAAGCACGATTATCCAGCTCGAACTCAACTCGTGCAGATTCACCAGCCGCTAAGAAGACCTTCTTAAAACCCTTCAGCTCGTGTGCTGGGCGCTGCACTGGTGAGGAATCTGCAGGATTGACGTACACCTGCACAACCTCAGCACCGTCAACCGTAGACGTGTTTCGCACGGTTGCACTCACGCTCGCAGAAACAGCTCCAGTAACCTCAACCTCCACATCGCTAATCTCGAAAGTCGAGTAGCTTAATCCAAAGCCGAATGGATAAGCCACATCTACGCCAAAGCTGTCGTAGTAACGGTAGCCAACAAATACGCCTTCACCGTAATCTACTACGCGATCACCTCCAGGCCAATTGAGCATAGAAGGATCATCAGTAAGATTCAGTGGCACCGACTGTGCGAGCTTACCCGATGGATTAGCATCTCCGAAAAGAATATCTGCTACAGCGCTACCACCTGCCTGGCCAAGCAACCAAGTTTCCAACACAGCAGCAGCATCGTCTTGCCATGGATTCATCTGCACAGCCGAACCATTAGACAATGCCACAACAACGCGAGGATTTACTGCAGCAATACGTGACAGTAATTCAATCTGCTTAGCTGGCAAATTCAGGTGTGTGCGGTCAAATCCTTCAGATTCTTCTGGCTCTGGCAGACCCATATATACCACAGCTACGTCTGCAGCACGTGCAGCCTCTACTGCTTGCACGGTGAGAGCTGGATCTTGCTGCGCGCTATCTAAGGTAAAACCTGGAACGAAGCTGTACGAAGCGCCACGCTCTTCCAAAGCATCAAGGAAAGAGGTCATCTTTGTTGGGTTAATATGCGAAGATCCGCCGCCCTGATAACGTGGTGTACGCGCAAACTCGCCAATCACCGCAATATTCGTAACCTTGTGAAGAGGTAATAATCCGCCTTCGTTCTTGAGTAGAACGATGGATTCCTGAGCCGCACGACGAGCCAAAGCGTGGTGCGCGTCCTTGTCGAAGACGAAACCTTCGCGTTCCATCGCAGCTCGTGCCTTCTCCACCAGGTCGAGCATGCCTTGAGCCATAGCATCCAGCTGAGCCTCATCTAAACGACCGTCACGCACAGCCAGCACAACCTCATCATCGCTAAAGCTTGGAGGCATCTCCAAGTTCAAGCCACCCTTCAGCGAGGCAACATGGTCGTGCACAGCACCCCAATCACTCATCACAATGCCTTCAAAGCCCCACTCTTCGCGCAGAACCTTGGTGAGCAGCCAATGGTTTTCCGAACCGAAAACACCATTGAGCTGATTGTACGCGCACATAATCGTCCACGGCTGAGCAGTCTTTACGATGTGCTCGAATGCTGGCAAATAAATCTCGCGCAAAGCACGCTCGGAAATACGAGCATCGATACGCAAACGATCGGTCTCCTGATTATTGGCCGCAAAATGCTTCAACGATGTGCCCACGCCCTGAGACTGCACACCTTCCACAATGCCAACAGCCTCATGGCCTGCCAAATATGGGTCTTCCGACCAATATTCGAAGGAACGACCACCCAAAGGGTTGCGCTTAATATTCACGCCCGGACCCAAAATAACAGCTACGTCTTCCTGCACACACTCCTCGCCCATGGCCACGCCCACTTCGCGCACCAAATCTGGATTCCACGAGCTCGACATACCTGCTGCTGGAGGGAAGCAGGTTGCTGGAACAGTATTCTTCATATCCAGCGCCGCAACCTCAGAGTTTTCCTTACGCAAACCGTGAGGACCGTCAGTGAGCATATAGCCAGGAACACCAGCGCGCTCAATAGCCTGGAAATGCCATGCGTCACCACCCGAGGTGAGCGAAGCCTTCTCTTCAAGAGTTAAATCGTGTACATTCACCATTGATTGTCTCCTTACCTTACTCACTCAGACATTTAGCTCAGTACTACAGCCACATTCCAGCGGTCGATAGTCAGCTGATCACCCGCGCTCACCGCATCACCTGCAGCAACCGTGCCGCTACCAGCAATCTTACCATCCTGGCCAATAGTTACCGGCGCAACCAGAACTTCGCCCGAAACAGGAGAAGCAAAAGTTACTTCATCAGCACTGTAGTTTAAGAAGTACGTAGCTGTTTTGCCTTCAGGAGTAATGGTTTGGCGAACCGTCACCGTGCCAGCCACAGCAGCACCAACCACCTCGATACCCGCATGTTCTACGGCTTCATGCAAGATCTCGCGTGTTGCTTCAGGCGTTGGCAAAGTAGCGATATACTGGGCATCACCCTGACCGAAAGCATGGCGAGTAATAGCTGGATGCGAATCCCAAGCATAGTGATCATATGAACCGAGAACTTCAACCCCACCCGCAGAAGAACCACCATCAACATTCAACAGCTCAATCAAAGCCTCCGCACCAAAGGTCTCGACCGCAGGACCGCTCACCGTCACTGCACCATCTGGACGAGTGAACTGGTTGTAGCTCACACCGAACACATCGGTTAAGCCGTGAGGAGCAGCATCTTGCCACACTGTCGTATTCTCATCGGAGACGAAAGAACGCAAGGTAGACACCAAGTGACCGCCCTGCTCCACGTAGGCACGCAAATTATCAATCGTGCTTTGAGGAGCCACATACAAAACGGGAGTGAGCACCATATCGTAACGATTAATACGCTCAGCCTCGGCATTCACTGGGATAATATCGACTTCCACATTCAACTCGAAAAGAGCATCGTAGAAGCGGCGCACCACATCGTTATACATAACAGTGCCACCCCATGGGAAGCCGGTTTCGAGCTGGAACCAGTTGAGCGCACTCAATGCTTCATTCGATACCATCATCGCCACACGGTTATTTTTGTGTGCATGAACCAAACGACCACCACGAGCAGGATTAGCCATTTCTCGACCAAATACCCCAGCTTCTTCATAGGTCGGATTCTTCGCAAAATCGTGTGAAAGCACACCCTTCCAGTAGGTTTCGAAAGAGTTGTGAATCGAATGCCAGTGCCAATACATAACACCATCCGCACCGTTAGCCACATGCGAGTAGGCTTGCAAGCGCAACTGACCAGGGTAAGGCAACCAACCATGCTGCCCCTGAGCTTCAGTTTCGAGCACAATAAAATTCTTACCATCTTTCACGCTACGAGCAACATCTCCACCGAAAGCAATTTCTTTGCCCGTTAAGTGTTCCTCTGTTGGATGATAAATATCGACACCCGAAATATCTACAGCACGTCCAGCTTCAAAATGATTCACCGCTGGCTGCACGCCGTATGAGTATCCGCGCCATTCATAATCAAAATTATGCGTAATAAACTGATCTTCGCGAGCATATTCGCGCACAATATCTGCCTGCCAAGCCAAGAAATCAGCCACAACACTGCGACGGAATTCATCGAAAGCGCCACGCAACGACTGATTAATAGATCCATTAACATCAGGGAAGTTTTCCCACGCATCTACTCGATTCGACCAGTAATCCAAGCCAAAAGCCTTGTTCAGCTCATCTGTGGAGTTATGGAAGCGCTTACGCAAGGACTGCACGAAAAGCTTTTGCATATCTGGACTGCAGGAATCATAGTATTTCGTTTCGTTATCCACTTGGAAACCGATAACCTGCGGATGAGGTGCTGTGTGTGAGATAAGTTTACGGATAATACGTTCAGCATAGAAACGATACGTACCGTTAACGATATCCATGTTTTGACGCGCACCGTACTTCGCTTGCCCAGTATTATCTTGCACAGCCAGCACATGCGGATCTAATTCCACAAGCCAACTTGGAACAGCAGCGGTTGGAGTGCCAATAATAACCTTAATATCATAGCGAGCAGCAGCTTCTAAAGCGCGGTCTACATGTGCAAGGTTAAAAACGCCCGGTTCTGGCTCTTCTGTGCTCCATGTAAATTCAGCAATACGAATAACATTCATGCCAGCTTCACGCATCATAGCAAAGTCTTCATCGATACGCTCAAGATTGTGCGGCAGAATATATTCATCGTAATAGGCCGCTCCAAAAAGGAAGTCATCTACCTGATTTTTTGCCATTATTTTCCTTAAACCTGTAACTTCTAAGCTTAGGCCGCCGGACTTACCCAGTAGCCTAAGCATGATTCTTCTGTTTTAGTCCAGCATGAAGCTGTTGAAAGAACGAGCTTTGAGAGTAACGCTAAAGCCCTGCTCTGGCTTGTCTGGATGTGCGAAAGTGAAAGGCATATCCTGATTCAAAGCATTCTGAGCAATAACGGCAATTGTTCCGTCTGGATTCTCAAAAGCAATAGCCATGGAATTAAAATGACCTGTGCTTCCTAGCACGCGAGCGCCGGGCTTAACGAACTTAGAGAAGTGCTTCATCACGTAATATTCAGGATTGCGCGTAATCTCACCTGTTTTTGAATCTACCGAATACAAGGAGTTTTGCATCCAACCCCAGGTAGATACCACCTCGGTGAGCACCATATTCCAATACGTGTAGGTGGTGGCACCGTTACGGAAGTAATGGTTCATCAGATGGAAGATATATTCTGCATAATCCCATGCGTTCTCGCCGTTACCGCATTCAGATTCAGTCTGGAAAATTTCCATCTCTGGCCACGAGCTGTGTGTACGCTGAATAGCTGCACGTCCTGCCCACTGGTAGCCCAAGCCCTTAATATATTTGCGAGCTTCGTCATCGAAGAGAATATTATCTACCCAACGGTTGTAGTTATCCATGCGCATGCCGTAACCTACGCCTGTAAATGCCATATCTTCTGGACCGTTCAAGGTTCCTAAGCAAATATCAACATCAATACCTTCGCGTTCGAAGGTTGGTCCCAGATAATCGCGCACAAATACCTTCATATCTTCGCTGTCATAGAGGCAGCTTGGGAATTTTTGGTCAGCAAAAACCTCGTTTTGTGGGAAAATATGGGTTACTTTAATGCCATGAGCTTCGTAAGCGCGCACATATTTAACGAAGTAGTTTGCATATGCTTGCAGATTTTCTGGGGTCATTACTAAACGACCGAAATTATAGACCTTTGGGAACTTCATCCATGTTGGAGGAGACCATGGGCTGGTAAAAAGCTTGAGATCTGGCTGATATTTTTGAGCGCGCTGAATATATGGAATCAAAGTTTTTTCGTCGCGCTCAATACTAAAGTTTTCCAGCTCGTAATCGCCGTCTGTTTCGCCATAGCTGTACCAGTCAAGCGAAAAATCATTCGCGCCTACTGGAGCACGGTTAAAAACGAAGTTCATTTCTGATGGATCAAATAGTTCCTTAAATACCTGCTCAGCATCTTCAGGACTAGCAATTTCTGTGAGAGCTTGATATCCAAGCTCATTAAAGCAGCCGCCAAAACCGCGGATAGCTTGGAACTTGTCGCCGGTTAACCGGAAATCAGCAGAGCTGGTAACTGTGGTGTTTTCTACGGGCTGTTCTACAAATTTCTCAGCTTCTGTGGTGGAAATCCATGTAGTCATTTTATGCCTTCCATAAAGCACAAGCGCAGATCTACAACGCACATACGCTTGTGCACATTACTTATTGATTATTACTTGGTGGAGCGAATCATGTAAATAAACACAACTGCCAGAACAGAGAACGCAATAGCGACTTGGAAGACGAGGTTATAGCCAACCGAAATAACAATAACACCCGTTAAGATTGGCCCAACCATCTGGCCGAGGGTTGTAGCAATATTCAAAATACCCAAGTCCTTACCAGCTTCTTCTGGATTTGGCAGAACATCAATATTCAAAGCCTGGTCTACAGCGCCGTATACAGCGTAACCGAAACCTGCCAGAGCAGCGAAACCAAACATAGACCATTCTGTGCGGAATACCCATGGCAGTAAGTAGCCCAAGCACATGCAGATGGATGCCATAGCTACAGGAAGCTTACGCTTACCAATTTTATCGGAAATATAGCCAGATCCTAAGGAACCAATCAAACCGAAGACCATAATAACAGTGGACATAATTGCAATGGTTTTTGCAGATGCCTCTTTGCTCATGCCAATATGATCTTGAAGAATATAGAGCTGATAGTTCAAAATCATGTAGTAACCGAAAATAATGAAGGTGCGGCCGAGGAATGCGTACCAGAAATCACGAGCCCCCCCTGGTTGGAGGAATAAAGGACTTCAGCAAATCACCAAGTCCAGATTCTACTGGTGGCAAATTCGCAGCAGATGGCTCAGTTGGCCAAATGAGCACAGCAGCTAATCCAGATATGCCCATAAGAATACCTGCAACGAGGAAGCCAGGAACCGTCATATTAATAAAGAATGCAGCAATAATCGTACCCATCGAGGTGCCAACTGTTGTACCCAAAGACATAAAGGCAGACATAGTTGCTCGCATATCTTCTGGAACGCGGTCAGATAATGCAGCAATAATTGGCGCAATCATAGCGTTTAAGCCAAACATGCAGACGCAGTACCAGAAACCGATAATCCACGGATTATCGAACATACCTGTGAGGAAGAGCGAGAGACCGCCTACAATGCCACCGCCCAGAATCCAAGGAGTACGGCGGCCAAAACGAGAGCGCGTACGGTCAGAAAGATTTCCAAACAAAAGGTTAGAAATCAAAGAAGCAAAAGCTGTTACAGAATTTAGTACAGTAAAAATAGCAGTAGCTGTCTTTTCATCACCAGCAACATCCTTCAAATGCTGAGGCAAAAGAACAGAAGCAACCAGTGCCAAACCGCCCATCCACAGCAACGCAAAAGCGAAGAACGTGATGTAATAACGCCAACGATCAACTGAGCTCAGTTTCTCCTGTGGCATTGCGACAGTATTTTCACTCATATTATCTCCTTTGATGAGTGTCTCCATTAACTTCAGTATGAGTGTGCATTCTGAACGACACTAACTTTGTGAACGTTCACAACACTTCTTTTATACTACACAAAACTCAAGAACTTTTCATCTCTCCATACGCTCTTGAACCTTGAACAAGTTTACAGACTTTGTTAGTTAAATGAATAGACTAACTATTTCGGCGTGTCGAAAACTTTCGAAAGCTTATGCGAGAAGCTTTGCTTTTCAGCGGTTCTTTCCTTTTAAAGCCGGAACTTTTTTACTTAAAAAGCACTGCCACACATACCCAATTGCTGTTTGCCGAGGAGTAAAAGATAATACGGTGAACGTTCACATAATGAGCACAAAACTGAGTCTTATCTCACGAATATCTCTGACATGCAGTCAATAAAAACGCACTACAAAGTTCCATAAGCAAAAGAGCATACATACTCGTTACCTCTTACTCTAGCGGAGTGTAATCGTGTATACCTTGCGCAGAAAACCACTCATCGTCAAGCTTTTATAAGAATTTGCACGCAGTCTAAGATAAACTAAACAGAATAGAGAAAAGTAATCTTACAAGGAAAGAGATATGACCGATTCCAACGGCATCCCATCAACAGAAAATTTGAATTCTGATTCACGAAGCAGTGAAGGCAGTGATTTGAACGAATCTCGGTGGGAGATTCCTGCTTTAGACGGCATTGATTTTCATACATCTCCTTCAGCAACTATTGAAAATACGCAGTCATTAGCACAGCTGAGCGAAGCTACCTCCACTACTATGCGTGCAATTTCAGAGCATTCAGAGCGGAGCCAGCCAAATCAACACAATCAGCAAAACGCTCACGATACCTCGATTGCTGCAACAGATACTTCAGGACCTGATCCTGAATCCACTGCAGCGTTCGATCCTTTAGCTGATGATGCCGATTTGCTTCCTGCCGGCGGCATTCAGCCAGCAGACCAGATGCCTACTATTGCTATCACCTCGCCCAGCAGTGAAAGCGAACTAGCAACAGCTCCTCTTGCTGCAGCTCCTGCTAGTTTCCCAGCTTCTGCAGCTCCTGCAGCGTTGGATGCGCCAACAACTGTAGCTTCACCAATCGAGGTAGGCACACAGACAGAGCTAGCCGATAGTTTGTCTGTATTCGCTGAAGATGAATTAGAAAAGACACAGATTATTACCAACCCTATGTCTGGTCGCCACGCACATGTTGCGGAATCTTCTTCGCACAAGGATGCTGACCGCAATACTAAACGTATGCTTATCTGGGGTATCAGCGGCGTTCTAGTCCTCGTTCTTATCGTTGTGCTTGCCGTATTCTTCCGTAATTCTGCTACAGCGCATACTCATGAAGAAGTTCTTAGCTCTTGCCTCGCAAGTCGCAAAGCAGCAGAAGATTCATCAAAGAAGTTACAAGAGGTTATTCAAAAGAATGAATCCGTAGCTAATACGCAGTCATCTGATGTAGACGATACAGCTACTCTTACTCGCGTCAAGAATGCTGTAAGCCAAGCTAAGGCTTCTATTGATAACTTCAATGAGTTCGACAAATGCGAGGATTCTCTTCCAGACGCTCAACTCACAAAAATCGGCGCACAAGCTGATGATGTGGTAACCAAGCAGAATGATTACACGAATAAAATTACCAAGGCTGCAGCAGCGGTAGAAAAATCTAAGTCTACGAAGTCTGTATCTAATGCGAAAAATGATTTAAGCACCAAGCGTCAAGAAGCACAAAGCTTGTATGATTCCTCTGCAGATAAAGTGACAGATGAAAATACGCGCACAAATTTGAAGAAAGCTATTGAAGCAGCTGACGCGATTATTTCTCAAAACTCCAAAAACGTAACCAAACAGCAGTACTCATCTGCCATAGAAACCTTGAACAACACAATGACTGCTGTGCAAAATTCCATGAAGGCTTACGAGCAGGCGGAAGAAGCAAAGCGTAAGGAAGCAGAATCGCGAGCTCAAGGCGTATGTGGTAACTTTGCTGGCACGTATTCAGATGGTTCTACACAATTCACGCTCAACGGTGACTGCTCTATAACCTACGCAGACCATTCTCAAGGTTCACCAAGCTCATGTACTTTTGAGGACGGTTCCACCGGCGCTTGCGCACATGTGGACGATCAAGATAATCCTTCACGTATCACGTGGTCTATGCAGTGCTCAAGTGCGGGAGCATGTCAGAATGCGAACGTCGTGCTTTCAGGTAACGGGGAAAGCGCTAGCATGAATGTTGGTGGACGAACATATTCGAAGCAATAACAGAAACAACGAGACAAGCAATAAGACAACTAATAAGAAATTGCTGAATTGTGAATAATTGCGCAATAGGAGCACCGTACTTCACACCATGAGGCGCGGTGCTCGTCTATTCAGCACGGTGCTCGTCTATTCAGCGCTACGTGTACTGGGACTGCGTAAGACAGCGCGTGCAAGACAGCGTACACAAGGCAGCGAACAAGAAAAGCACAACAGAAAACTTGCAAAACTACCACAAGAGAAAACGAGAGGGCTACGTATGGCCAATATATCTGAAAAAGCCTCTGGGGCAAACGCTCAGGCTCGGGCAAACGCTCAAAGTACGACGACTGCTCAAACCAAGCAAGCCACTAACACCGATCCAGCAAATAATCAGGAGCATCTTAAAAAGGGTCTGCAAAACCGTCACATCCAGCTGATTGCTTTGGGTGGCGCAATTGGAACAGGACTGTTCTACGGTTCCGCTGAATCCATTCAGCTAGCTGGTCCTTCTATTCTGCTCACCTACCTGCTTGGCGGCGCACTTATCTTCTTGATTGTGCGAGCACTGGGTGAAATGAGCACCTACGATCCAAAAGCCGGTGCGTTCAGCTACTACGCAAGCCATTACTGGAGTAAGCGCGCTGGTTTTGTAAGTGGTTGGAATTACTGGGCAAACTACCTGCTCGTTTCGATGGTGGAACTGGCTGTTGTTGGTCAGTTCGTGCAATACTGGTTCCCCACTATTCCTGCTTGGGTGAGCGCTGCCGTCTTTATGGTGCTGATTACCGCTGCGAATATGCTGGGCGTTAAAGCTTTCGGTGAATTTGAATTCTGGTTTGCCATTATTAAGATTGTGGCTGTTATTGCCATGATTATTGTGGGCATTGCAGTTATTTTTATGGCTATTCCAGACGCTGATGGTGCTATTCCTGGTCTACATAATCTTGCCAACTTCTTCCCTAACGGTTTCTTTACCGCGCATCACGCGGCAGGTTCGAGCGCAGCGGGCGCTGCGGGCGGCGTTACGTATTCGGGCGTGCTCATGGCGCTGGTTGTGGTTATGTTCAGCTTTGGCGGCACTGAACTTATCGGTATTACCGCTGGCGAAGCCGAAGATCCTAAGAAGTCCATTCCAAAGGCAACGAACGAAGTTGTATGGCGTATTCTGCTCTTCTATGTGGTGGCGCTCTTCGTTATTATGTGCGTCGTTCCTTGGGATAAGATTGGCGTTCCGAATAAGAACGGTGTTGTGGTGAGCCCGTTCGTTCAGATTTTTGATTCTGTAGGCATTCAGTTCGCAGCCGGACTGCTCAACTTTGTGTGCTTAACTGCAGTTATTAGTGTATATAATTCGGCTCTGTACTCAAACTCGCGCATGCTCTATTCTTTGGCTTTGCAGGGTAACGCCCCTGCTTATTTGAGCAAAACCAATAAGAGAGGCGTTCCTCACTGGGGCGTTCTTACCTCGGCAGCGATTACGGTTATTGCTGTGGTTGTTGTGTTCCTCTGGCCTGAGTTCGCGTTTAACTATCTTATGTCGATTGCTACCTTCTCCGGTATTTTGAACTGGTCATTGATTGCTATTACTCAGATGAAGTTCCGCAAGTTTATTGGCGCTGATGGAGAGAAAGAGCTTACGTTTAAGCTTCCTTTGGCTAAGATTACGCCGTGGATTATTTTGATTGCAATGCTCGCTATTTATGCGCTCATGTGGCTGTCTCCAAGCTACCGCGTCGCCGCTTGGTTAGGACCAATCTGGTGCGTTGTTCTTGTTGTTGCGTACGAGATTACACAGCGTTTTAAGTAGACGTAACACAGGGTGTGTAGGTTATTGATTAACGTACACACCCTTCCTTTATGTAAAGAGTACAGATGAGTTGGGATGTTATTACAATAATCCTGATTATTGTAGGCATTATTGCCGTTATTGCTCTTGCCTCATACTTCAGCATTCAAAGCCGTCTCGAGCGTAAAGCCGAAGAACGAGCACAGGGTAACGAAATCGACCGTCAGAACGCGCAAGACTTACGTGAAATCGCAAGCCAAATTGAGCGCGGTCGATCCATGTACCCGTAAAATTTACTGCGCTACAGCTGCTGCAGAGGCATCACCGCGAATATTCACTAAAGCCGTATTAAACGCTTCGGTGGTCCAGCTAGCACCAGCTACAGTATCGAGCTTTAAATCTTTGAGCTCTTTGCCCACAATTACGTCTTCAATCTGCTTTACGAAAGCTTTAGAATAACGTTGTGAAATAGCGCTGGTATTCGTTGGAGTCACGGTTACATCGTTAATTGTGCCGTCTCCCAAAGTAAGCGAGACTTCCATTGTGCTGGCCGCATGCTCACCATAATTACCCGTTACAGAATATGTACCATCTGCATACACGCCTGTATCTTCAGACGCGGTAGGGAACTTCATCTCATTGCTCACGTTCTCGCCCGAATTGTTCGACGAGCTCGACGAGTTGCTACTCGATTCGCTTTGCGTATCCGCGTTATCTCCTGCGGCAGGAGCCTTCGCTGAGCAGCCTGCTAACAGCACACCAGCAGCTACCACACCAATACTCGCTAAAGCAAGTTCTTTCTTCGCCATAACCTTACGTAACCCCCTACTCAAAATGCGCGCGGTCAATCGTATCTTTTGCCGATTTCGTCGGATCGACAAAATCACCGGCTTCGCTGGCCGCCACAGAAGAATCAGACGCAGCTAAAGCCTCAAAATCAGCCTGAGCAGCCGCATCGTTCCACTTCTCTCCCACCAGTTTACCGTGGTTGAGCATAATCTCACGCTGCGCCTGACCGGCCACCGTCGAATCGTGCGTAACAACGATAATCGTGGTGCCCTGTTCGTGCAGGTTCTTAAACAGATCCAAAACAATCTGCTCATTAGCCTCATCCAAGTTACCGGTCGGCTCATCAGCAAGAATAATTTCCGGACAGTTAATCAAAGCGCGAGCAATGCACACACGCTGCTGTTCGCCACCGGAAAGCTCTCGCGGCAAGTGATGTGCGCGGTCTTCCAAACCAACTTGGCGCAGCGCATCCATCGCCTGCTTCTCATCGACAACCGAATGATAATACTGAGCAGCCATCACGTTCTCTACAGCCGTTAAATGCTGAACGAGGTAAAACTTTTGGAACACCAAACCGACAACGTTTTTGCGCACCTGAGCCAGCTCGCGCTCACGCAAGTGCTCAACGTTATTGCCTTGCAGACGAACCTCGCCCTTACTTGGCGTATCGAGACAGCCAATAATATTCATTAACGTGGTCTTACCCGAACCTGATGACCCCACGATCGAGAGCCACTGACCGCGCGGAACGGTCAAATTAATATCGTCTAAAGCATGCAAATCGCCATAAATTTTCGAGACATGGTCTAAATGCAATAAAACATCCGTCATTTTCTTCACCCTACTCTTCTCTACTCTTCTCGCAAGACCACAGCCGGATTAATGCGCGAAGCTTTACGCACCGGAAGAATCGAAGCAATAACCGCGATAAGCGCCGCGACCGCAACGCACGCGAGCATAAGCCACACGTTCGGAAGCGCGGAACGGTCGAATACCGCTTGAATAAGCACAACGGCCACGCCCGCACCAATCAGCACGCCCGCAATACCGCCGGCCACGCCATACAACGCGGACTCCACATAGAATTCGCGCGCAATCGAAGTATTCGACGCTCCCAATGCTTTGCG
Source organism: Alloscardovia sp. HMSC034E08 (assembly GCF_001813415.1). NCBI lineage: Bacteria > Bacillati > Actinomycetota > Actinomycetes > Bifidobacteriales > Bifidobacteriaceae > Alloscardovia > Alloscardovia sp. HMSC034E08. The sequence continues at coordinate 1,118,142 of NZ_KV812468.1, forward strand.
CAAACCAATTTCGTTGCGACGCTGAGACACAATCGAAGTCATGGTGGTCGATACGCCCACGAGGGTGAGCGCCACAATAACAATGGAAATAATCCAAAACAGCGTGGTAAGCATGGTAATAATGCTCGCGTTCGCCGTCGAAATCTTGCTGACCGCTTGGGCAGTGACGTTCATCGAGGTCATGTTATTAATGCTGTTCACGAGCTTGGTTAAGTCCGCACCACTGGCTTGCGATGAGTATTCGATAACGTCCGCACCGCGCTTTTCGCCGGTGAGCTGCTCGAGCGTATCGAGCGTGCTGTACACCATCGAATCCTCGCGACCACCTGTGCTCACAATGCCTACAATGCGCATGCGCGTACCGTCTGTATCGAGGATAGTGCCGTTAGCCGTATTCTTCTCGATAGCGCCCACGGTTATGCTCTGCCCCACGTGCACGCTCAGTTTGTCGGCAACATCAGTTCCTAGGAGCACCTCGTTCGTGTGCGCTGGCCAGGCTCCGGTTATATCCCAGAACTTGTTCATCGCTTTCACTTCAGCCGAATCGATGCCAGCCATCTGATACGAGGCAGAGTTAATGCGCACCGTATCATAACGATAGGTTGCATGGATTTCGTCGAAATCAGTGGCGCGCATCATTTCGGTGGTATGGTCCACCATCATCTGTTGGATACCGTTTTCGGTTTTACCGGTTTGATTGCTCGTAACCACCAGGTTCGCGCCGTACGTGCGCATTTCCTCGGTCATTTGGGCAGGAACAACAATACAGACCATAACAAGCACGAAAAGTGTAGCCGCTCCCACAGCAGAAGCAATGACTGCCATAAGCGCGCGTGAACGACGGCGGAAAACAGCACCGCGAATCATCGTCCAGAACATGGCTCGCCGAGCGCGATCTTGCTTCTTTACATCGTCTAAACTAAATTCTTTTTTATCTTCTTTATCTACCATGGAGAACCTCTGCTGGTTTCATATTCAAAATCGAACGTAATGCAGACACCGACGCCACCAGCACAGTCAATGCCAAGAGCACTGCCACCAACACAAACACCATCGGACGCATAACAATACCCGCACTAAACACCACGCGCCCAATGCCTTGAGCCACCAGAGCGCCGAGTCCGGCTCCCACCACAGCGCCGAGTAAGCAGATAGACGCGGTTTCTGCGAGAATAAATCGCATAGCCTCACTATTGGTTGCACCAATCGCCTTACGCAGAGCGATTTCGCTCGAGCGCTCAGCCGTAGCAGCGGCCATCAAATTGGCCACCGCAATAGCCGCCGCGATTAAGGTTAAAGCAGTCATCACGATCATAATCGCTTGCGTCTTTTGCATAACATTGCCCTGCAAAGCCGCAATCTGACGCACTTGCTTGGCCACAGCTCCTGGCATGACCTCTTCAATCTGGTAGGCAATAGAGCTTACATATGCCGTGCAATACCAGGTATCCCACTCGGTCTGCGACACCGAAGCTGGAGACTTTTCTACCTTGCGCGCCAAGTCGTTTTCTGGGGTGGTCAGGGCCTTCACTTCCACATAGTTCACGCTATCGGGCAGATTCGTTACCTCTTGCAGAACCGATGTGGACGTAAAAATGGCTTTATCGTCGTCATCGCTGGAATGGAAAATGCCGACGACTTGCACGATATGCTCGCGGCCGTCGTTACCTTCGCTGCCCTCCCGACCTAACGTAAGCGCATCGCCGATTTTTACCCCGTGAGCGGCGGCAAAAGTCGACCCCACCATGGCTTCACTCGACCCATCGTTAGCCCACTTGCCGTCCACACTCCACCAGGAGCGCATGGCCTTAAGCCCCACAACAGTTTTTTCGCCTGTTGGCAGGTCGAGAGTTTTGTGGAACCATGTGCCCACCACCGGTACTTTCTCAACTGCAGCCGAGCCAACACCAACGCTCACATGCTGATTCAACTGCGGCGCAAAATTCAAAATATTGTACGCCCAGAAAATCGTCTTCATATTAGGTAAATCCGATTCCTTCAAAAAGCGCGTCGGATCTGTTGGCGACGAACTAGGCGTAGATGTGGAACTCGAGGAATACAACTCACTCAACACAGCATCAGATTGCGGACGAACCGTAATATTCGAACCGTAGGTCGATAATTCATCGTTGAGCTTATCTCCCACATCAAAAACGACGCCGAGCATAGCCGTCGATACGGTGGCAGCCAGCAGAACAGTCAAGCCCATAAGCAAGCGTTTGCGCAGTTCTTGGGTGAGCGAGCGAGCTATCATGCGGACAAAAAACATGCCAATCTCCCTCCCTAACGCTTAAAGTACGAGCTCATAGCGTCCAAATCCGCCGCCTTCACGGTAAGCGTGGAGCCATCGTTCTCGAAGTTGAGCGGAACCGGATTGCAGCCGCCCTTAAAACCAATGGTGGCAATATTCATAGCCACACCGCATTCTTTGCAAATAATCTTGCCGTCTTTTTCGTAATAACCAGCGTCTCCACAGCTATCGCAGGCATCAAGCACCACAACCACAGAACCTGCACCCTTCTTAATAGCCAAGAAATACATAGTTGTTCCGTCAGACGCCTGATACTTAAAGCGATGCAGATGACCATCATCAACCTGCGAAACCTTAATCGAGGCCACGCCGTTGGACAGCGAGTATTTTTCTGGCTCCGCAAGTTTGATTTCCTGCTTTGTTGCGGCCACACCGTAGGTAAGAGCTGCTGATACCGCGCATACCGCGAGGAGAGAGAACGCGACGGCCGCGTAAGCGTGACGCTTAAACTTGCGGTGAGAGCGTACGATAGCCATCGTCTCGCCTGTTTTCGCACGGCGCCACCCGGCAATAACCGTAGCGATAATCGGAAGAATAAACACAGCCGCCTGAGCAATCACAATGCTCATACCATGGTTGAGTCCCCACGCTAAAGCGCTAAACAGCACGCGGTTTAAGCGGATTGTGCGCGTGCTAAACAAAATCTGAAGCAAATCAATGCAGTGCTGAGCGCCAATGCACACAATTAAAGCGGCGGCGGCTACAGCGAAAATGCGCGGCGAAATGCTGCTCTTCATCGAGGAGAAAATCGCGGCAATCACAATGCTGGCCGCAATGCCCAGCGCAAAACCGAGCGCACGCAACAGCATATCGGAGGTAAAGATCGATTCTCCGGTTTCTACGAAATTCGTGACGTTTAAGATAACGTCGGGGAAAGCACGGAAGTACAGGAAAGCAAGGCTGAGGCCGAACAGGATGTTTATGCCATCAATAGCGCGAGGGCTATAAGCTTTTTGCATCTTCCACACAGAAGATACAGCCAGATACACGCACACGGCGATGCTCAACACATCCAGCACCACACAGGCTACCAAAGTTGGGTAGTTGACCATTGTGCGCTGCGTAATAATGCTCGTGCCACGCAACGTTGCGAACACCACAGCGCCCACCAAACCGAGTACTACGCCGCCAATGCGCGCAAAACGCGAACGTCGACGATACTCGACGTCGAAAGGCTTGCATACGGCGCTATAAACCATAGTGAGCAGAATCGGACCTAAAGATCCAGGAAAAGCGTGAACAAATTGTTCGAGCATTATGCCTTCTTCACGAAAATGCGGGAAAGCACTCGCCGCTGGAAAACCCCTGTACACAGAATCCAAGCGGCAAGTACTTACGATGGATTCAGATAACCTGAATTACCGAATTACCACTGCATTGGAGTGTAATCCCAATCGAAGCTTACTTCGAGAGGAGTGGTCCAGAACTTGCCCTTCACACCTGTTTCCTTATCTACGTGCAAGGTCCAACCCTTCTCAGCTGGAGAAGCAATGCTGAGCTTAACAGTGTAAGAACCAGCTTTATCAAGCTTTACGTTTGCACCGTAGTGAGGGCCATCATCTGCATTCATCTGCATGAAAGTACCGGAGGTTGCAGTTTCCTTGGTCTCCTTGTTAATGATTTCGTAGGATACAGTCAAATCTGGAACGAAGTCACCCTTTGCATAACCGAGATTGTTGTCCTTGAGGGCGTGAATATCTGCTTCGAGGTGGAAGCTTGCTTCTGCTGCAGACAAGCCCATACCTGCTGGCTCCATATCAACTGGCTGGAAGTACACCATAGCCACGTTGAGTGGGCCGACTTCCTGGTCCTCGCCAATTGGGAACTCTTCGAAGCCTGCACCATCGCTGGTGGAATCGGACTTGTTATCGCTCTTGGTGCTGGAGCTGGAGCTGTGGTCGTGGGAAGCAGAAGAGCTGCTTGTATTGTTGCCACATGCTGCCAAGCCGAGGGTTCCTGCCAGAACCAGAGCCAAAGCTGCTGCTAAACGAGATTTCTTCATTTTCTTCTCTCTTTCGTGTTCGTTGTGTTGTCGTGTTTACTTTTTACACAGTCCATACGAGTGGAATTTTAGTTTTGAGCTGCGGCGCGAAGCTGTGCAGCTCGCTTGCGTCGAATAGTTGACACAATGTACAGCGCAATAACAATGATTGCCATCACAATTTGGAATACAACGGTTTGTACGTATGGATACAAGCCGAGGAAGTCGTTGGTTGGCCAGGAGGCCATGTAGATGCCATCGAAAACGTCTGCCTCAATGAGTTCGTGCAGACCCGAGCCAGCGAAAATAACCACGAGCACGGAAACCAAAATGGACATAACATTAAAGAATTGCTTGCATGGAATCTTTACCGAGGTAAAGCGAATAATCAGGAAGATAGCCACCAAGGCAATGGTTGCGACCAGCGCACCCCACCACACAGGCATGTGATTTTCCGCAGTATCCATAGCTAGCAAAGCTTCGTAGAAAATAACGGTTTCGGCACCTTCACGGAATACAGCCAAGAACGACAAAATAGCCAGAGACATAACCGAACCATTGGAAATGCTTTGCTTCGTCTTCTCGTCTACGTACGCGCTCCACGCTTCATGGTCTGCCTTGCTCAACATCCAGTTGCTCGTGTAGAGCAGCATAACCATAGCAATCAGCGCGGTAACACCTTCGAAGACTTCCTGATGCGAACCGGCAGCCTTAAAAATAAAGGTGAGCAGAGCCGCCATAATTGCCGATGCAATCAAACCGCCCACAACGCCTAAGTAAATGTACTTAAGCATGCGCTTGTAGCCCTGCTTGGCGAGGTACGCGATAACCGCGGCGACCACGAGAATAGCTTCGAGGCCTTCGCGCAGCAGAATAATAAACGCCTGACCGAAGGAGGAGGTAATGAAGGATACGAACGGATTTACCTTCGCGGCAGCACCCTCATCGAGAACCTTCGCATCGGTAACAATCATCGACTTAAGGGTTTGCACATTGCGCTTAATCTCAGCTTCCGACTTGCCACCCACCATAGATTTGCGGGTTTCCTTAAACTGATTTTCCACTTCCGATACGCGCGCACCCGAAATTGCGCTCATCACAGTTTTCTCGAAACCGAGCTTTTCGTAGTGCTGATAGTAGGCTTCGTTCACCAGCGCAGCACCCTTGCGACCATCGCCGCCGGTGGTGGCTGCTGTTTGCGCTTTATCCAAGATCGCGGTCATTTCTACCGCAACATCGGACCATGTGCGCGAGCCGCGACCGGTATTTTTGCGTACTTTCGCTGCGTCAAGCTTTTTGCGCTCTTCAGCGATTTTTTTGGCGCGCTCGGCAGCAAAATCGCGAGGATTTGCCAGCTGAGCATTCGCATCCAGCGCCGCCGCCAGGCTTGCAATCTGCGCTTGCACAGCGCTTACGCGACTAGGAATCTCGGCCTGCTTCGCACTGTTATACACGTCTGTGGTCAGCGCCATCAGTTCGCTTTTCACGCTTTGCGCGGTCGCCGCGTCTGCATATTGCCCGGCCACCACAGTCATGTTGGAGGCTACATAATCCACATTGTAAGCACGCTGGAAAGCTGATGCTGCGCTGGTCGAATCGCCAGCGTTAAGCGATTCCACACCCGCATTCAAATCTGTGGAAATAAGCTCAGCCACTGCAGTCCAGCTGTCCTTATCGGAACTGTTTTCGGCTGCAACGGCAGTATTCATCGCAAAAAATTGCCCTGCGCCCGCTGTTGCGTGCGTAGGGAGAGTTGTTGGGAGTACAAAAGATGCCATAAACAGCATAGCCATAACCATCATGACCGCTGCCGCCATACATACCCGCTTTACGCGATCGAATGCATGTTGGAATGTCACTTCTCTCACCTCTCCAGTAGCGATTTTCTCTACCCTTCAGAACTAAAGCGTAAAACAATTTCGCTAAAAGTAAAGAGTTTTGTAAAAATATCCCTGATTTTGGTATAGCATGCGCGTGTTTGCTGGGTTATGGTGAAGATATGAGTTTGGTTCTTGATTTCCCGCACGCACTCGGTTCTGGTTTGATTATGTCCAGCGACCGCGATTTAAGTTCCGCACGCTCTGATTGCGCTGCGCTTATCTCGGATTTTGACCATGCTTTGTCTCGTTTTCGCTCGGATAGCTTGCTCAGCTCTCTGACCGGTTCTGCTCGCCGCGTTGAGTTTCCGTTGTTCTGCGCGCCGCTTTTCGATCTGTATGATCTTATGTTCGCCGCCACCTCTGGCCGATTTACACCCACTATCGCTGATTCTTTGCTACGTATGGGCTACGGTCATGTCTACGGTTGGCTGGGCGATAAGCCGGTTGTGTGGGGGCGTGACGTGTGGCGCAACGATGGAGAGCCGAACGTATTGTATACCTCGCGCCCTGTTCATCTGGATTTTGGAGCTGCTGGAAAAGGCTATCTCGTCGATTTATTGCGCATGCTTATTGGCGATGATTGCATGATTAACGCGGCTGGAGATATTTTTATGTCGGGCGACGGCACGGTCGCTCTCGAGAACCCATGGAATGTTGAGCAGGCTGTAGGCATTGTGCGCGTGCCTGCCAACGCGGCCGTGTGTGCCTCCTCCCCTGCTCGTCGCCATTGGACGGCGCTGAATACCGCGCAGGAAGTACACCATATTGTGGATGCCACTACCAGTGAAAACCCGCACGATGTTGCCGCTACCTGGACTCTCGTACGGTCGGAAGATACACAATTCCCTACTGCGTGGGCCGATGCGTTAAGTACTACCCTGTTTTTCTGTGACCCCAACAGCCTGCTCCTGCCGAGTATTCCACGCTTCGAGTTCGCGCGCTTGTTGAGCACGAAAAACGCCCAGCAATCACACAACTGGCCGGGCGAATTTTTCGTTAAGTAACAGTAAGCTTAGGCTTTCTTCTCTTTGATGTAGCAGTACGTACCGAAAGCTGCAAGCCAGACGAGGCCAGCCACCGCAGGAATAATTCATCTTCATTGATACCTCCCGTATTTACCTGTTCAAGAACGTCATCATATTCATTCATAGCTTCATCGATGTTAGATTCTTATAGCTCGTGAGCTAACGGGTGAAGTATTATGCGAATCTTGTTCCTGAAAAGTGGGCATAGAAGTTCTAATCGGTATCAGAAAGCTTGTCATTAAGAATGACTGGTACTATAGCTGGACGTAGAACGTTCACAAAGACTCTCCTTCGTGTCTTTTCACTATAAATAGTAACCTAGAGACAGGAGGAACGAACCGCACATGACCGAAAAACGCGCAAAAATTGGTGTCATAATACTAGCTATGATTATCATTGTCACCGCATGTTGGTATCTGCATCCTTCATTTGTCTGGACGACATCGCAATCACATAATTTTTCACGATTCCAGTTATTCACTCTTGAGTACAAACTCAGAGCAGAAAATTTCATATCGCTAGCTAACACTAAAACGATATATGCCAAATACGATGAATACTCAACACAATTCTACATTGATACCGCTATTCTCGTTAGCCGCTGCGATGGCGAAGGCTCATATTGTGTTCAAGGAGATAAACTATATGCCGCCTACAAGAAATATGGTCGCAAGAATATCGCAATGGTGGATATGCGCTTGGTATCACCAGACGGGGAAATTCATTATCAGACATTGTATTATGCGTGGCGTTGGGGCGTTTGGATACTCTTTGACTCTGGGTTCTAAATCAAGCACTTATAGTTATGCGGGACAGCACCAGTAACCCGCAAGCGCACTCGGCTACAATATTTATACACAACAATCTTTAAGAACTCCGCTGTTGTGCAGCTTATAGCTAATAATGGGTGGCTATGCATAACCACCCATTATCAATGATTTAATGTTCCTTGTTCATATGGCAATATATTCCAAAAATCAGGAGCCATATAATACCAGCAACCGCAGGAATAATACGTTCTGACGACAAGAACAGCGATACATAAATGCACACGTAGAAAATAATGCCAATCACATCGAAGAAGCGGTAGCCGCGCAAAATAAAGCCGTCCGTACTAAACTGCGGACTCTTACGGTACTTATAGTGCGCAACCAGGGTGAGAATGTAAATAAAAATAATCACCGCACTCGAAGCCGAGGAGAAGAGCGTAAACGCGGACTTAATCGCTGGAATAACGCTGACCACTGGCGACAGCAGAATCAGCACAGACGAGCCGATAATTGCTCGCGCTGGAACTTTCGTCTCGGAAATCTCATCGAGCTTCAAGCGAGACAGCAGGCTATCGGCCGGGGCATCCTCAGCCAACTGGAAGAGGTGACGTCCTGCCGAGTACAAAAGCGAGTTAAGCGCAGAACTTGCAGCCGTAATCACCACGAAGAAGACGAGGCCTGCAGCCCAATCCAACCCAGCGTAACGGAAAACCATAATAAACGGCGACGCGTAATTTCCTTGCGCGTCCGGCATAAAGGTCTGCCACGGCACAATGCACATAATGGCCACCAAAGCGCCCACGTAGAAAATCAAAATACGGTAAACCAGCTGATTAATAGCTTTCGGCAAAATCTCGCGCGGATTCTCTGTTTCCGAGACGGTTACGCCCACGAACTCAATCATTTCGTATGCGAAGAACACCATAGGGAAAGCCATAAAGAAGCTGGTCCAGCCGTGCGGCGCGAAGGAGAAACCCTGCAGCATGTTCATAATGCTGGCGTGACCAGCCGGCGTGGTGACGCCATTAATCGTCTGCTCCGGATAACTAAAGTTGACAACCAACATAGCTGCCGCAGTCAAAATCAAACCGACGATCAGCGCAATCTTAATCATTGCGAACCAAAACTCCGCTTCACCGAAAACCTTCACAGCAATCAAGTTCACGCTGGTGAGCACAACGAGGAAAATAATCTCAATCAACCATTTATATGCCGATAAATCGATGCCGAAGGTACCGAAAAAGCTCACGCAGTACGTGGAGACGGCAGCAATCTCGGTCATGCCAATCAAAATAAGAACAATCCAGTATGACCATCCCGCGAAACGTCCCCATGCTGGGCTCACGTAGCGCCCGATAAAATTAATAAAGGTGTGCTGGCTCGGATCGCGGTACATCAGCTCGCCAATCGCGCGCATCAGGATGTACATAAACAGGCCAACGGCGATGTACACGAAAACGATCGACGGACCGGTTAGGCCAATAGATTCACCCGAACCGAGGAACAAGCCGGTGCCTATAGCGCCGCCCATCGCGATAAACTGCACGTGACGGTTTTTGAGGCCGCGCTCCATCTGATTATTTTTATCGAGATGATCGACGGTCTTTAAATTATTTTTACTCGTATTGTCTGCAGAGTCAGTCATACAAGCCTTTCTTTTCTCTCTAAACCGAAAACCATTGTAACCTAGCAGTGTCACTAGCGGTTTAACGAAGGATACTTATGAATAAAATCTCCATGCGTCGCGCACAGCCGAGCGATGTTCCTGCCCTGATGGATTTGCTTCGTCAGGTGAACGAGGTGCACTTTCGCGGACGACCAGATCTGTTTCGTCGCGCCACCAAATACAGTGCGGACGATGTTTCTGCCACGATGTCGGACGATGATCGCCCGATTTTTGTGGCCACTGACGGTTCGCGCGTGCTCGCTCATATCTTCTGCCAGGTACGCGATTACCGCCCGAACCCGCTGCTGCAGGACATTAAAACCCTCTATATCGATGATGTATGCGTCAGCGATACCACGCGAGGCATGGGGATTGGGCGTATTGCTATGGATTGGATTTTTGATTGGGCGCGCAACGAGGGCTTTTATAATGTGACGCTCGGCGTGTGGGAATGCAATCCAGGAGCTCGTGCGTTTTATGAGGCTGTGGGCATGCAGGTGCAAGAAACCGTGATGGAGAAAATCCTGCGGTAAGAATTAAGGGAAGTGCTCTTACGAGCACTTCCCCTTTTAGTCTTTAAGCGGCTAGATTAGTCCTGCACCTGGGTACGAGCAATCTTACCGTTGAAGGACTGACCTTCATCAGCATCTGCAACGCCTTCACTGTTCCAGGAGAACATTGCGCGAAGCTTTGGACCAACAGTTTCAATACGAACGTTGGAGTACTTCTCCTGCAGTTCCTTGAAGTGTGGTGCGCCTGCATCCTGATCATCAATGAACTCCTTAGCGAAGGAGCCATCCTGAATGCGCTTCAAGTGATACTGCATGCGCTCACGGCAGGACTCGTCTACAACAGTGTTGGTGTAGTCACCGTACTGAGCGGTGTCGGAGCAAGACCAGCGAGCCTTGTTCAAGCCACCTTCATTCATGAGGTCTACGAGCATCTTCAACTCGTGGCATACCTCGAAGTATGCGATTTCTGGCTGGTAGCCAGCATCAGTAAGAACTTCGAAGCCCATTTCTACGAGCTTGTTTACGCCACCCATAAGAACGTTCTGCTCACCGAAGAGATCGGTTTCAGTTTCTTCCTTGAAGGTAGTCTTAATTGCGCCTGCACGCAAAGCACCGATACCTGCGGAGTATGCAAGGGTAATGTCCCAAGCATCGCCGTGTGGATCCTGCTCAACTGCTACAACTACTGGCACGCCGCGACCTTCGGTGTACTGACGGCGAACAATGTGACCAGGACCCTTTGGAGCAACCATGAATACTGGATGATCCTCAGATGGCTTGATGTAGCCGTAATGAATGTTAAAGCCGTGTGCGAAAGCAATTGCAGCGCCTGGCTTCAAGTTTGGCTCAATGTCGTTTGCCCAAATGGTGCGCTGGTACTGATCTGGAGCCAGAATCATAACGATGTCTGCTTCTGCAGTTGCATCTGCAACAGACTTCACTTCGAGGCCCTGTTCCTTTGCGAATTCTACAGACTTAGAATTTGGGCGAAGACCAACTACTACGTCTACGCCGGAATCGCGCAAGTTGAGTGCGTGTGCGTGACCCTGGGAACCGTAACCAATGATTGCTACCTTCTTGCCATCGAGAACCGAAGGGTTAGCATCCTTTTCATACCAAATTTGTGCTGCCATATGGCGCTCCTTTAAAATACTGCTTTTTGCTGTTATGCATAGTTGTGTAGACGCAGGATTTTGTCCCAACTCTTCGCTCAATCTTACTGATGACTCGTGATTTCACCGCATCGTGTACCAATATGTGGCTGATTTGTAGCTGAATATTTTTGGAGGGCGGACTTTGAGGTGTGGGCTGTGAGGTTAGGCTTGGGCTCTGCGCTGTAGCTCGTACAGCAGTTGGCTAGCTATTCTTGGTAAAGCTTTTACCACGAGTGATTTTTGGCTTCACACGACTGTAACGCGTAACACTACTGATAGCTGTAACAGTTAAAGCTATCAGTTCGCTTCAATCAAGTGCGAAAAGCTTGATTTTACGTGCTTTCTCAGTAAGGCATATAAGGGCGCACTACTGTAACGTGTACAGATGAGGTTGAACTGTATTAGGTAAAGCCTTTACCACGGCTAATTACACCCCCTCAAATTGCTTTAACGCGTAGCGCTAACGATAGCAGTCATAGATACAGCGCTAAGCTTCACACAAAAACGCAATATCAAAAGCTACCACAAAGTGCACGTTCACAAACAGCCATTTTCCACGCCATCGTCATCCAACTATTGAATTACGATACATTGAATCATGATTCATTTAATCGTGATTCAATAACGGCGTGAGCTGTAATCGCTGAAACCGTTAACCTTTCATGAGCGGGGGTATTCTATGTTTCTCGGTCGCCTCGAGCCTGTAGCGGTTATGCATTGAAATCGGCTTGTAGCCGCTCCATCAGGGGGGGGGGG
>NZ_KV812468.1:1130296-1206625 GCF_001813415.1 Alloscardovia sp. HMSC034E08
GGGGGGGGGGGAACGATGCGTGTAGCGGCGTTCTTCGTTTGTCGGAGAACGCCGGCGATTCGACGCAGCGACGCCATGGCGGATTGCCTTTGTCCATCGTTAAGGGACTCAGCCGACAATCTTTCTTGGATGACATCTGCGATCCGTGAGGCCACGATATCTCAGTTTGTCTCGCTGATTCCGGCCTGGAACAGTGAATTTCCCGCACGGTCAATGACGTCCGCCTCATCGGTTCCGGTACCAGATACGAAAGCCTCGTATTGGGATGAACAGATTCCCGGCGACTGGCGTTCGGCACCCGTGCTGGTCGAACCGGATGACGGCAAAGTCTATTCCGGATACCAATTTCGAATAGATGCGTTCGTAGACGACCGTGACTTGCTTGACGGATGGTCAGAGAATCCACGAGTTAATGGAGTCGATCCATTCAGACGATTTCGGTGGCGTATGCCTGCCATGTGGAAGACATGGCGATGTCTGTCGACCGATGTGGCTCCATCGGCCGACAGACATCGAGGAAGTCACCGTGGCCGGCGGAACGCGCGGTCGCCGATTGGGGCGAATGGCTTGTGCGGTTCGCTTTGGTACCAGTAGGCGACCGTGGCCACATCGTCCTGTCGTTCGAAGTTGCCGGCTTCCTCGGTGCCGATCTGCTGCCATTCGACGCGCAGGTCTCGCTCGAAGTAGATCGGGTCGGGGATGTGCCAACGGTATAGGCCGCGGGTCACGGGGGTGGCAGTGTCCCAGTAGGCGCTTTCGCGTCCGGCAAGGTTCTGCGAGTAGAACGGGAAGCCGAGGTATGGGCCGGTGAAGGTGCGCTCGTGCATGTGGTCGTGTTCGTCGAATTCGGCGAAGCTCCAGGCGCCACCGAAGTAGTCCTCGGCGCCGGTGCTGCACCAGGTGGGGTATTTGCCGTCGCCGTCGATGTAGAACTTGAATTCACCTTCGCCCCACCAGCGGCTTTCGAGCGCGGTGAGCGCCAGGTAGGTGCCGACGTAGGTGCCGTGCCCTTCGACGCCATCGAGCACCACGTAGTCGCGGGCGAGTTCGGTGACGCGTTGGCGGCGCCACTGCGCGTGGAAACGCATCGTGTCGGCCGGCAGTCGGTCGTATTCGGTGTAGTCGATTTGGTAGAAGAACGCGGGCACATCCTCGTTGTGGTCGTTGCGCAGCACGATGCGTGCGTGCTCGAACGGCATGGCGAAGTAGCAGTTGAAGCCCCGGTTCGGGTTGACCATGACGGGAATTGAGTTGATGGTGCAGGACTGGGCGTGTCCGCAGCAGAAGAAGTCGCCGATCGGGCATTGCACCGAAGGGGAGTCCTCGCCGTCCCAGTAGAATTCCAAGATCAGGTTGCGTAGCACGTCGGGGCCTGTGGGGGAGGTGCGGTCGGTTACCGTCATCCAGATGTGACGGATCACGCCGGGGCCCTCGACGTCCATCAATGTCACCGATTCTCCGGACCTCACCGTGCGGATGCAGGGGCTTCCCTTGCGGGAGGGGCCCAACGCGCTGGCTGCCATGGCCGCGCGACCCTTGCCGCCGTCCGGGTTTTCGGCGTTGATGCAGCGGGTGCGGCCGGGGGTCCTCATGGCCACGGCATCCAAGGCGCCTTGTCCGAACCCCGGCGAGGGGTTCGCTGTGGTGAATGCGTCGAGCATGATGCTCATCTCCTTTCATGTCGCAGGCCTGGCCCGCCACGGCGTTTTGTCTGGGGCGGGCCGAACCTGCTGGGGGTATTATTTCACGGCACCAGCGGTGATGCCCTGGGAGAGCTTGCGCTGGAAGATGACGAAGAAGATGATGGTCGGGATGATACTCAGCAGCGATGCGGATGCCAGGGTGGTGGCTTCCATCGTGTGCTGTCCCTGGAGCGTGGCCAGGGCCAGCGGGATGGTCTGCACGTCGTCGCCCATCAGGAACGCCATCGGGATCATGTATTCGTTCCACGTCCAGACGAAGAAGAACACGAACAGCACACTGATAGTGGACCAGGAGATCGGCAGCACCACCTTGAGCAGCGCCTGCCAGCGGGAGGCGCCGTCGATGGATGCGGCCTCGAGGATGGCCTGCGGGAACGTGCCGTACACGGAGGAGAGCAGGTAGGTGCCGTACGCGCTTTGGATGATGGTGAAGATGATGATGATCGCGAGCTTCGTGTTGTACAGCCCGGCGGCCTTGAACATGGTGTACAGCGGGTAGAGCAGTGCCTCCTGCGGCATCATGTTCGCCAGCATGATGCCCAGCACGATCCATGTGTTGCCTTTGACGCGACCGATGCCCAGCGCGAAGGAGTTGAGCACGGACAGCACCACGGCGGCCACGGCGACGATCAGGGAGATGATGAGGCTGTTGAGGAACTTCATCGGGAACTTCGTGGTGATCCAGAAGGAGACGATGCCTTCCATGGTGAAGGTCTTCGGCAGGCTCAGTGGGCCGACTGCGTTATAGTCGGCTTGCGTCTTGAAGGCGTTGACGGTCAGCACGAGCAGCGGGAACAGGACGATCAGTGCGGCGACGACCAGCAGGACCAGCGTCACCCAGTCGCCTGCCGAGCGGACGTGCTGCGTCTTGTGCGATACCCTCTTCGCCATTGCGGCGGTCATTGTCTGTGTCATGGTTCAATCCTCGATTTCAGAAAAATGCGGTTCGGTTTTTTTGGGGTGTGGAGCGGCGTTGTGTCCTTGGAATCAGACCATGTTCTTTTCGACACGCTTCTGGATGATGGTGAACACCACGGAGAAGACGATGATGACCACGGTCAGGGCGGTGGAGATGGCGGCGCCGTAGCCGACCTGCTGCACCTGGAAGAACTGGTTGTACGAGTAGTAGGACGGCACTGTGGTCGCGGTGCCCGGCCCGCCCTTGGTCAGTAGGTAGACGGGGGCGAAGGTCTTCAACGCGCCGATAGTGGCGGTCAGAATCACGACGAGCAGTTCGGGGATGATGGACGGCAGGGTGACCACGCGGAACTTCTGCCACCAGTTGGCGCCGTCGAGGCTGGCGGCCTCATAGAGCTCGGGGTCGACGCGTTGCAGGCCGGACATGAAGATGACGATGGGGTAGCCGAGCTGGATCCACACGAGGATGAACATGAGGACCGGCAGCGCGCTGTCCGGGCTGCCGAGCCAGTTGTGGGCCAGCGATCCGAGACCGATCTGTTCCAGGAGCGCGTTCACGGCGCCGTCTTCGGGGCGGAAGATCCAGCCCATGATGATCGCGGCCACGGCGACGGGCAGCAGCTGGGGCAGGTAGAACAGGGCGCGCAGGAAGGACGCGGTCTTGCCGCCGAACTTCTTCTGAATGACGTCGGTGAGTAGCGACGAGATGAACAGGCCCAGGATCGTAGGAATCACGACGATGGCGACGATGACCCAGAACGAGTTGAGGAACGAGATCCAGAACGTGGAGTCCTTGAACAGTCGTTGCCAGTTCTGCAGTCCGATGAAGCGCACTGGGCCTACACCGCGCCAGCGCGTGAAGCTCAGGTAGATGTTCCAAACGAACGGGATGACGACGATGATGGCCAAGCCGAGGATGCCCGGGATCAGATAGGGAACGAAACGCGAAGACCTGTTACCAGGAAGCCGTGAAAGCGCCACGTTATGGGCGTGCTTGGTGTTGCCTGCCATTGCTCTCTCCTTGGTGTGTGTATATGACGGGTGGATTACTATGCGTGCGGGATTGGGATTGGTCAGGGGAGCGATGGCGGGGCGTGAAAAAGGGACAAACCACGCCCGCCATACGATTCATGGCCGCCGGGCGGCAATCAGTTCGAGAAGCCCATCTCCTCGACCCCGGAGTCGTACTTCGAGTGGATGCCCTTGAGCACGACGGAGGCGTCCTTGGTTCTGTTCACCAGTTCCTGGAAGGAGGCGGGGATGGCGTCAGTCAGACTTGAGGCGGCGTAGTCGGGGTAGTAGCTGAGCTTGCTCTTGCTGGCGTAGGAGTCGTACTCCTCGATCATGTCCTTGCTCTTCTCGTCGGTGATCTTGTCCAGGTCGGCGGCGACCGGGATGCCGCCGACGTTGCCAAGGTAGTTCTGAACCTCGTCGGAGAGCACGTAATCGATGAACTTGGCGGACAGGTCATGGTGCTTGGAGCGTTCGGGGATGACGAGCAGGTTGCCGGCGCAGCCGACCGCGAACTCGGATTCGGGCATAACGGCGGCCGTCCATTCGAAGCCGGTGATCTGCTTGGCGAAGCGGCCTTGGTTCCAGGTGCCGGTCTGGTAGATTGGGTATTCGCCCTTGATGAACGCCTGGGTGGTGTCCTCGCCCTTCATACCGGTGGCGTTCTTGGAAATGAAGCCCTTGTCGAGCCATTCGCTGATGGTGTCCGTGGCGTTGGTGAGTGTCTTGGAGTTCCAGTCGACCTTACCTTTGTACAGGTGCCAGTTGTTCATGAATGTGGAGTCGGCGTTCTTGGAGACCAGCTGCCACCACAGCCACATCACGCCGTATTCCTGGGCGTCGGCGGCGATTGGGGTCACGCCGGCGTCCACGAACTTCTGGCAGGCGTCCACGAACTCGTCGTAGGTGGTCGGAATCTCGATGCCGTACTTGTCGAAGAGGTTCTTGTTGTAGTAGACGCGCTGGAATTCGGCGTAGCTGCTCATGCCATACCAGGTGTCGCCGCCCATAATGCCGTTCTCGTCGTACTTGGCGGTTTCAGCGTTCGAGCCGGTAACCTTCTTGTCCCAGCCGTACTGGTCGACGTAGCCGCCGAGGTCGGTGAGCAGGCCCATGGTGGACAGCACACCCGCTGAACCGTTGCCGCGGTTGGATTCCATGAGATCCGGAGCCTCGTCGGAGTTGAGGAACTGGCTGCCGTTCTGCGCGATTTGGGTGAAGGACTTGCGTTCGAAGTTGACGGTGACGCCGGTCTCCTTCTCGAACATCTTGGCGGCCTTCTTCCAGGCCTGGGTCTGTCCGGCGTCCTCTTCCTCGTAGTACCAGAAGGACAGGCTGTCCGGAGTGCCCTCGTCCTGTGCGGTGTCGCTGCCGCACGCCGCGAGCGTGGTCACCGACATCGCCAGCACGGCCAGGGCTGCGATTCCTCGTTTGATGTTCATGGGATTCTCCTTTTCCTATTGGTTATTGCCATCGGCAACAGTTGCGGTGAAGGCAATCGAAACGTTTCGATTAACAGGACGGGCGTCTGCGTCGGCGCCTTGGCTGACCGATTCGGGTGGGCCGACAGGTGTGGGTTACGACCGGATCGTAGCCGATCGCGCCTTCGTGAGCGACGTGATCAACTACGAAACGTTTCGACTATGGATATAAAGCATTGCGGGGGGATACGCGGCCACCGGTCTCATGACCCCTCCCCCTCATTCAGGGAGCACACCGAGCCGCGATCCTCGATTCTGGGCGGCACGAACTCACTTTCCGCTCCGATCGCGCGGCCGTCCTCGACTGCGGAGAGCAGCAGACCCACGGCCTTAGAGCAGAGCAACCTCGGCATCAGCGGTATCTCGGTGACCGGGTGGGCCACCAGCTCGTTCTCAAGGAACGTGCCGCAGGAGAGTATGGAGATGTCACCGGGAATGTCGATTCCGCGGTTCTCGAGTTCGCGGGTCACCATGTTGAGCGTATCGGCATCGGCCTGGCTGATGATCGCGGTGGGACGGGGAACCGACTTCAGTAGGCCGTCCACGAAGGCGCGCGCGTCGAACCGGCCGAACTCGTTCTTGGCCGACTCCGTGACGCGCATACCCATCTCCCCGGCCCGCTCCAGCATCAGGCGGCGCAGCGTCACCACATAGCCGGACTGGCGTTCGTAGTCACGCTCATTGTCGCGCAGCAGGATGACGTCGCGGTGCCCTTTGCCATGCAGGTAGCGCACCGCGAGGTCGGCGGCGGCGGGGAAGTCGATGTCCACATACGCGCAGTCTCCCTTACGGCTCGGATAGCCGATGGCCACGCAGGGCTTGCCGTACGAGCCGACCTCGACCACGCGCTTGTCGTCCTCTACGATGTCGAGCAGCAGTACGCCGTCGACCATGTTGCTGCGGGCCACACGACGGATGTCATCCACCGCATCCTCACCGCTGAGCAGCAGCACGTCGTAGCCTGCGTTCTTCGCCTGCCACGCCGTGTGCAGGAAGTACGCGTTGTACTTCGCCTCGTCGATGTCGCCGCGAATCGGCTCGCTGACAGCCAGGATCTGGTTGCGGATGCCCCGCATCTTCTGGGCGGAGGCGTCCGGCGTGTACTGCAGCTCGCGGATGGCGTCGCGCACCCTGGCGGCGGTCTTCTCCGAGATCGCGCGCTTGCTGGACAGCACATAGGAGACCGTGCTGACCGACACCCCGGCCGCGCGTGCCACGTCCTTGATTCCAGCCATCATCGCCTCCTTTCCTGTGCTTTCGGTCGGCCTTCAGGGGCCGGCGTATGTCCGACATCATGCCATGTCTGCATGAGTGCACATAGGTTATGTCTGTTGGTTTTCGTCGCCAGCGAACCGCCCAACATCACTGTCGAAACGTTTCGTTAGATTAGATTATTGCATGCCGCTGCGATTTTGTCAACCGCGCAACACGCCTCTATGCGGATATCCAATGGACAGCTTAGCCCGGCTGTCCGGTCGTTCGATTCGACGCTTCGCACTCTCGGCAAATTGAGTTGTGGAATGTGCAATGGCATGGAACAGAATCCCGGAAAGCACCGAGGATTGTTATTGCCCGGTAATATGGCTATGTCAGTTTTGTATACGGGCCTCTGACAATGAATTCACGTTTACTTCATGCAGAACGAATCTAGCGCGTGCATCGCCGTTCTTCAATCAGAAACCGGTGCGGGAAGGCCATGAGGGTTCTTGCGATGATGGAAAATATGGCGATTGTGGCGGATGTGGATAGCTCGAGCGGAAATTAAAGAACCGAGCGGATTCTTCAGTTGGGATGTATAGAAAACGAAACAGCGGCACCCAGCGTACGGTTTTCACGAAAGCAGCCATCGGCTATCGGTCAGCCGATAGACCTCAGTTCTCAGTCGCAGCGACCTTGGCGTCAGCCCCGGCCTTCTGCTCAAGGCCGGGCTTGGAGCGCTTGCGGCTGTAGTCAATCCAGGCCGGTAGCCGCCGAACGAGGCGAAGAAGCGCCCACGACCGGCACACCGAGATGGTCGCGCTCGGTCAGGTGGGTGAGGATAAGTTGCTGCCAGTTGCGGTCGAGGTCGTTCTCGCTCATCGCCGACGCGACGGCGACGCCGCTGCCCAGCTCCCCCGGTTCGATCAGGATGTGTGCTTCGGCATAGTGTCGCAACGGCTCGAAATGTCCGACGCCTTCGATGGGCGCGGTGATGGTCTCGCGATAGAAGATCGCCCCGGCACCGAACGTCACGTCGAGTCCGAACCGGTCGTGCAGGGTCTATTGGACGATCTCCAGCTGCACGCGCCCATGAGCTGCACGCGCAGCTCATGCACACGCTCCACCCAGTCGACGCGCAGCAGCGGATCCTCGTCCTCCAATTCGCGCAATCCGGCAATCACCCGGTGCAGGGTGAAGTCGTCGAAACACGGGCGTCCGATCCCGGCCGTCTCCCCCGCATCGCCGGTAGCCCCGGCGGCGCCGGGCAGTACCGTGTAAGTGAGCACCGGCTGCATTTCGGGCACTACCCATTTTCCGTGGTACGTTTTACGCACGCACTCACGCGTAAAAGATAACATGTGATTAGATACGCTAGCCTTTGCACATCCAGTCACGCGTAAAACCTCCCACCGAGCCCCCCAAAAAAAACAAATCGTCTCGTACTTCAGACGAAAGCACGAGGCGAAAAGTTATGAGACGAACGAAACGAGAAGCTCTACTCGACGCCCTTAATGCGCATAATAATCCATGCAGCCGCAAGCACAATAACGATGCAGACTGGGAATACCATGACATAGCTGTGGAAGATCATGAAGATTCCTGCAGTGAGCACCGAACCCATAACGGTGCAGATGGTGTTTGCGAGGTTAAGAATGCCGAGGTCCTTACCTGCTTCTTCTGGATTAGGAAGAATAGCAACATTCAAAGCCTGATCGATTGCGTTATACACGCCGTAACCGAAGCCGGCGATGAGCGCGAACAAGTACATACCAATGGCGTTGTGGAAGAGCATTGGCATGGCAGCACCCACAGCGAACAAGCAGCTGGAGAGCGCCACTGGAAGCTTACGCTTGCCCCACCAGTCAGCAATTGGACCAGAAACGAAAGCTGCAATCAAAGACACTACCAGGGTAATCGTCGACATAACAGCAATAACGAGCTTGGCGTCGTTACTTGCGTCTGGACCATCGTTAAAGATGTAGAACTGAACGATATAGAGCTGATAGCTGGTAATCATGAAGTAGCCGGACATCATGAGGGTACGCCCAATCAACGCGTAGTAGAAATCCGGAGCATTGCGTGGAGGACGGAAGGAGTTGATGAGCATCTTGAGGCTAAACTCTTCGCGATACTGATCCTTATTGCTCTTCTCGCGAGGCCAAATAGCTACAATCAAGAAGCCTAAGAGAATAAAGATGCTACCGCCAACAATAAAACCAGTAAAAGTATTTGGCATACGAGCACCGACCAAAGTACCCAGCGTCTGACCAGTAGTTACACCTGCGCCATAGAAAGCGGATACGGTTCCGCGGAACTTATCTGGAACACGGTCGGACATGGTTGCCACGAATGGAGCGAGCAACATGTTGAAGCCGACCTGCGCCACGCACATAAAGAACAGCACAACCCAAGCGCTACGCAGGCTTTGCGTAAGACCGATAGCACACACAGCCGCACCTGCAATAACACCACCGGTAATAATCCATGGAGTACGACGTCCGAAATTCGAACGGGTCAAATCGGAGAGCGCACCGAAAACGAGGTTAGCTACCAGAGCAACAACCGAACCGACAGAGCTAATCAAAGCAATCATGGCGTCTTTGTCGTTTGGTGCAATCTGAAGCAGCAAATCTGGAAGCAGAACCGAGTTCATGGACAGCCATGGCACTGCGCTCAAAATTGCGGCAACGGTGAAGCCCACACCCAAACGGATAACTTCGTTACGCGTTGGA
This sequence comes from Alloscardovia sp. HMSC034E08, assembly GCF_001813415.1. Taxonomy (NCBI): domain Bacteria; kingdom Bacillati; phylum Actinomycetota; class Actinomycetes; order Bifidobacteriales; family Bifidobacteriaceae; genus Alloscardovia; species Alloscardovia sp. HMSC034E08. The sequence goes on from NZ_KV812468.1 coordinate 1,139,342, forward strand.
CGGTGACCATCGGCACTGACCATTGGATCACGCAAATCTAAGAATGCGGAGTCCGTCCCAGGAACTTCCGTAGCTACAGCTGCCACGGCAGCCGCACCGGACTCAGCGCTCATGCGCGTTACCTGAATATCTGCATTGGAATGCGTGGAGGAATCTTCAATATGTTCTGTTTTCATAGGAACAGCAAGACGGTTGATTGCATCCATCTGCTCGTCGTCAAAAGCATCGTCCATATCAGGGCGGTCATCGATGCCCGGGCGCTTGTACGAATTCGAACCCGGCAATGGGCCATTATTCTGTGCCATAATTCCTGACTTATCTTCTCGTTCAAAACTTCACACATGTTTTGTGCTGAATTTTTTTCCGTATGAAATTATATAGGATAAAAGGGACTAAAAAGAGGGAACTCTGCGGTTTCTCCACAGTGTTTTCTGCATACGTTTGCAATTTCATGTTTTTCTTTTTGAAATTAAGAAAATATTTATATTTATGGCATTTGATTACCAATTTTTTCACACAAAACAGCGAACGCATTGCAACCGATATGCATAGCTTGCGCACCTCGCCTCTCACCATCGGCCTCGACCACTTTTGTGAAGGTTCACGTTCTGCCTACAAGCGAAATATCCCCCGCCCGCTTCTCTATGGAAACGAGCGAAGGATATTCGAGATATTGAGAGAAATGAGTTCGAGCTACAGCTGAGCTCTTAGCCTTTCACAGCACCTGCGGTAACACCTGCAACGATGAAGCGCTGCAAGAGCAAGTACATAATGAGGATTGGGAGCATCGCCAGGAGCAGTGCAGCCATAACCAGACCGATATCAGTGGAGTAGGTTCCGTAGAAGACCTGGGTTGCGATTGGAATGGTGTAGATCTTCTTGTCGGTGAGTACCAGGGATGGCAGGAGGTAGTCGTTCCAGAATGCCATAGCATCGATAATAGCCACTGTTGCTGCTGTTGGCTTAAGCAGTGGGAACACAATCGTCCAGAATGTGCGCCACTTGGATGCGCCATCGATTTCAGCTGCTTCTTCGAGCTCAACTGGCACGTTGGTCTTAATAGCGCCGTGGAACATGAATACCGCAAGAGATACGGAGAAGCCCACGTGCATAAAGATCAAGGTGGTGCGAGAGTTAAGCAGTCCGAGAGTACCGCCATATACAGCTACCAATGGAACCATGATTACCTGGAATGGAATAACCATCGACGCAACCATAGCAGAGAAGGTGAGCTTGGAAGCTGTCCACTTTGGATTACGCACAATCACGTATGCTGCCATCGCCGAGAAGAGAATGGTGAGAATCGTGGAGAATGTGGTAATGATTGCGGAGTTACCAAACACACGCCAGAAGTGCATCTTGCGCATGGCCTTGGTGAAGTTCTCGATGATGAAACCATGGGAACCAATCAAAGACAAAGGCTCACCGGTAATATCGCTCATGTTCTTGAATGCATTGGTCAATACAAGGAAGAATGGCCAGATGAAGACAACCAAGAGCACAGCGAGGAATGCGATCATAAGCGCATGACCAATACGCTGGCGCACGATGGCCTTTTCGTTTTCGGTCGATAATGTCTTAGCCATTATGCTGCCACCTCACCCTTCTTACCAACGTAAACCTGGATCATACCGATTACTGCGCAGATAATAAACAGAATCAGCGCTTCGGCCTGGCCTACGCCATAGTTCTTGTAGACGAATGCCTTGTTATACACGTGCATTGCAGCCATTACGGAGGAGTTGAATGGTTCACCCTTGGTTAACGAAAGGTTCAAATCGTAAACCATGAAGCAACGTGTAGTTGACAAGAAGATGCACTGCACGAAGGATGCACGCATCAGAGGAATAATAACGTGACGCATTGCTTGACCGTTGCTGCAGCCATCAATCAAAGCTGCTTCACGCAAGGAGTCGTCTACACCCATAAAGCCTGCTACGTAAATGAGCATCATATAGCCGGCATACTGCCACACAGATACGAGGATGAGCGCGAACAGAGCACCGTTAGTCGTACCTAGTAGCGAGGACGTATCGTGCCCCACCACTGCTGTTCCGATAGCAACGAATGCGCGGTTGAACATGAACTTCCATACGTAACCGAGAACGATACCACCGATAAGGTTTGGAATGAAGAAGCCTGCGCGGAAGAAGTTCTGGCCCTTAAGACCGGAAGTTACGAGGTATGCGAGCACGAACGCAACGATATTCACGAGCACAACAGAGATTACCGAGTAGACAACGGTGCGTCCAAGGGCATCCCAGTATGCTATGTCTGCAAAAGCGTCCTTGTAGTTTTGAAGACCAACGAATGGCTTGTTTGCTGCAACGCCATCCCAGCTGGTAAAGGTTAAGTAGAGGCCATAGAAGAATGGCACAATCACGACTGCTGCGAAGAGAATCGTGGCCGGGCCGGCGAACATAAGGAATTGACCGACCTTGTAGAAAAGTTTATTCTGTTTCATTTCTCTCACCATTACGTGTTGTTAATGGATTTAAGGCTCAACGATGAGCTTGGGCTGTGAGTTTAACAGTAGAAGCAGAAAGTGGCGCATCCCAAGATTCTTAGAATGCACCACTTTTTATCTATCTACTTGGGATTATGGCATTTCGCAGGTGAACACCAATGAACACTACTGAATAGTCTTCATGTCGTTCTTCTGCCAGTATTCGTCGATCTGCTTGGAGAATGTAGCACGATCTGCCTGGCCTGCGAGGTACTTCTGGAAGTCTGCACCGAGTACGGAGTAGTGATCATCTGGCAGGTAGTTGTAGTTAGCAATCAGTTCGCCAGTATCTGCATACTTCTTTACGGACTTGCCCAGTGGGTCGGTTACTTCGAGCTTGTTGCTCTTGAATGGAGGAACGAGGTTAGCAGTGTTTACAACCCACTTCTGACCTTCCTTGTCGAGAGCGAGCCAGTTGAGGAAGTCCTTTGCAGCCTTCTGCTGTTCCTTAGAAGTGTTCTTAGAGTTATCGATGAACAAGTACTTAGAACCGCCACCAACAAGCTTGCTGGTTACATCCATGCTTTCGTCGTTCTGTGGAACAGGCATCATACCCATGTTCTTAGATGGCTCATACTGGTTGAGCACAGACCAATCCCAGTTTCCACCGAACATCAAAGCAATCTCGCCCTTAGCAAGCTTCTGCTCGGTTACTTCGCGCTCTGCAGAGATAGCCTTGTCGCCCTTAGCATAGTTGTTGTCCTTGAGAACATCGAAGGTGTCCATCAAAGAAGTCCAGCGAGCATCGGTGTTAATATCAGTGCCGTCGTGCAGTGACTTAATGAAGGCGGTTGGATCCTGCTGCTCTTCGTATACCTGTGGCAGGTAGTGAGCTGCCAACGACCAGTCTTCCTTCATAATGCCAACTGGAGTTTCCATACCGCCAGCCTTGAGGTCTGCAATAAGCTGCTTCAAGTCGTCGGTGGTCTTAATGGATTCTGGCTTGAATTCCTTACCAGTTGCCTTCTTAATAGCGTCTGCATTGTAGATGAGACCGCGAGCTTCGATGGTTACAGGGAAACCGTAGGTCTTGCCATCTACTGCGATAGCCTGATCGGTATCGCTTACCCACTTCTGGTCGCTCAAGTCGAGAGCGTGCTCTGGACCGAGGCTGTAAATATCCTTAGCGTCTACCATGGAGATGGTGTATGGCTGATTTGCTGCGTACTTGGTTGCCAAGTGAGCTGCAACCGTATCGCTTGAGTAGTAGACTTCTACGTCTACATCGTGATCTTCGCTATAGGTTTCTGCGAGATCTTCGAACTGAGACTGGATTTCCGACTTGGAATTAAAGATTGTAATCTTCGTCTTGCCAGAACCAGAGTTTGAACCACATGCTCCCAACATGCCTACTGCGAACACTGTTGCTGCAGCTGCTGCTGTCCAGCGCTTCCAATCTTTCAACATTTTTCTCTCCTTTTGCGTTGCTTCCCACCCTCGAAAAACAAAGCATAAGTAATTGCTTCTTTGCCGATTGCTTATTTATGCAACCGGTTTGATATTACATAATTATCAAACAGTTGTCAAACGGGTTCGATATGTGTGTTGTGAAGATTATGAAAGACTTAATCAGCCCTTATTTTTCAGTACTTGACGAGCCGTCTAACTTCTCGAACAGCTCCGAATATATCAGCGCGCAGCAGTACTGAGGTAGCGAAAAACCGAGCAGCAGAGCGAACGGAATAACGTAACCGTAAAAAATAACGCAAGCGACCGCAGTGCCAATCAATAAAACGAGCATAATAAATGTCTGAGGAAAGAAGCCAATAGCAGCCAGCGCAGCGTTCTTCAGGTGCTCTTTGGTCGTATTGGAGTAGCGCGAAACGAGCACAGTAAACCACTGAACAAACGCAACAACAATCACGGTAACGATAGCGAGCGCGGCCATAAATGTGATGCGAACCTCAGAGCCGAGCATTGGCGCGAACTGATGGAGATGGAGAAGAAAGTACAGATCCGCGCCGGCAATCACTGCGAAAGCAAGCACGAGCAGCCAGATTGGCGTAACCTGCTTAAAGTTTGCGCGCAGCGAGGAGAAATACATTTTAAGGACGGAGCCTTCCTCGTTTCGCGCCATACGCCACAGCGAGTAATGCAGCGCGGTCAGCGCAGAACCGGCGGTTACCAGCGGTAACGAGATGATGAGCGTAACAACGTTAAGAATAACGAGGTCGAAAAGCAAACCCATCAGTTTGTAGAACCAATTATTTTGATTAAAAAAGCCGTCCATACAGTTAAGCGTACACGAAACGCAGAACGCACACAGGGCTCTTAACCGAAGCTAAGAGCCCTGTGAGAGGAAGGAGAAAATGAAGTTAGTTTTTTGACGGTTAGGCAACCACTGGAGGGTTAGCAATCAAATCGTCGGTTGCGTGCTCACCTGCAGCATCCGTCCACTCCAAACGAGCTACAGACGCGCCGTTGCTGTTGGCCTTAGGAGCGAAAGTGAGGGTTGCACGGGTAGCATCGTCCGCCCACGTCATAGTAAGAACGCCATCTGCATTGGAGTAGCTGAACTCACCATCGAAAGCGGACAATGTATTGCGAAAACGACCCAGAGCGTTAAGAGCCTGAACAACTGGACGCTCAACCTCGGAAGCCACTTCTGCTGCAGAGTAGTAGTGACGGTTAATATCGCGGCCCACGTTTGTGCGCTTGAGCAGATCCATATCGTTACTGCCTGCCAAAGCACCCACATAGTAAACCTGTGGAACACCTGGCATGAAGAACTGAACTGCACGAGCTGCGATGTACTTCTGATCATCGCTGCCCAAAGCTGCATAGTAGGTGCAGTTTACCTGGTAGAGGTCCAAGTTCGATGCGGCCGCACCGGTTGCTTCCTGAGACTCGCCCTTGGAATTGCGGTGAATGGATTCAACGAGAGCATCAACTTCCTCATCTGGCACCAAACCCGCCAAAGAGCGGTCCATCTGATCGGAGCCAATGTCAATAACACCGATACCATCGTGCGTATCGAGCACGTTCACTGCATTGTTCGGGCGCACATCAATCCACTGTGCCAAAGCGTCGGTCTTGCCGAATTCCAAAGCGTGCAAGAGCAAGCCAGGAATTGCGAAGTCGTAGACGCGATCTACCTTAGAAGCAATTTCTACCTGCTTCTTATAGTAGGAATGAACCTCAATAAGGGTTTCCAAACCGCGCTTTTCACCCTCAGCCTTAATGCGCTCAATGAGCTTGAAGGTCTTTGGAGTCATGAAGCAGGAGGAATTCTTTTCCTTAGCGCCATAACCTACAGCATCCAAGCGAATCTGAGAAACGTGAGACTGAGACAACTGATCCAAAATGGACAACAAGTAGTTCCAACCCATTTCGGAATCGGTGTCGATATCCACCTGCTGAGGAGTAAAGGTAGTCCATACCAAACGAGTCTTACCGCCCCAGTTGTAGTGAGTGAATGGCAGACCCGGACGTGGACGATAAATTGCAGTAAGATCCTCTTCTGTTACGCCATCTGGGAAGATGGACGACATGGTGAGGAACATTGGATAGTATTCAGAGTCTTCACCCTTAGCCATAACGTCTTGGAACTGCTCGGATTCCCAAGACATGTGGTTCACAATGGTGTCCACCATAATGTCGTGTGTAGTGGAAAGCTCGGCAACATCGTCCCAGCTGCCCAAACGTGGGTCTACCTTCGTATGATCTACTGGATCGAAGCCTGCATCTGCACCGTCGAATGGGGTGAAGAATGGAAGAATATGAACGCCTTCATACACTCCCTCGAAATGCTTGCGCAGGGTCTCGGTCATGGACTTCAGCGTGCCATCACCAAGGCGATCTGCATATGTAATTAACTGAACTTTATTCTTCATCAGACCTCCATGGCTGATTCGTTATTTCTCAACATTTTTAGTATATCGAACCCGTTTGACATGAGCAAGGCGGCACGCCCGATTTGTGCGAAGATTTGTGTTTTGGTGGGGTTTTGGCCTCCGTCGGGCATTTCTGCTTTAGCGCTCACAGCTGTTGGTTAGCTGTACTAGGTAAAGCTTTTACCACCCCTGATTTAAAGAGCTGACAGCTTTAACTATTACAGATGACGGTTATCTATAAACGCTACAGCACTAACACGCACACGCGCGCGGACAGAACACGAAAAATCAGGCTGTTAAAGCGGTACGTTTTACACGAAACGTCGTGTGCAAAGACTGCTCCAAAAACAATTCACCTCGCACCCCACAACCGCAGTACGAGGCGAATCACCCCAAAACAAAAAACTAATTACTCAACACCCAAATCATCGAGCGGCGTGGTGGTTTCGCGCTCAATGTACTCGAGCTTTACGGCATCGAAGCGATACGGCACGCCCTCAACATTGTCCGTAACAGACACATAGCCTTGGAAGTCGTTGGACGCTTTTTCCAAAACACTTCGAGCCGCAACCGCAGAACTCCCGCCCGAGTATCGCTCGATTTCTTGCATAACGTGCGCCACCAAGCGGCGAGCGGTTTCGTCGATGTTCTGGGTAATCGCGGAAATCTGCTTACCAGCAAAAAGGCTCACGTAGGTGCCGTCATAAGCAATTACTTGCAAATCTTCTGGCACGCGAATGCCGCGACGCTCGGCTTCTTGCAGAACTGCCGCCGCAGCCAAATCTGGTGCCACAATCGCATCAACGTTATCGAAATCTTCGAAGGCAGAACGTGCCGCCGTCAAGAACAACGATAAATCAGCCAAGTCTTCCACGATTACATAGTCTGCCTCGATACCTGCGGTAGCCAGCTCATCTTCCAAAACGAGCTGATAACGCACGGTTGGGAAGGAGCTATCAGGGCGCGAACTAAGCTCGCGAGCGTTAAGCAGTTCAATACCGCGGTCACGATCATGGAAACGATCACGAGGACCACCGATGGTTACGACGTGCTGCACGCCGGCAGCAATCAAGGCGCGCGCAACCAGACGCCCGCCCGAAATGTGGTCAGCCCCCACGGTTGGAATCGAATCGCATAAATATCGGTCGAAAGCAACGACCGGGCGTTTAATCTCTTCCCAATACTCCTGCGTATTTTGCGAGTGCGAACCCATAATCAAGGCGTCCAGAGTGTGGCGTTGCAGCATATCCACATACTGTTTTTCACCTGTTTCCTGATCCGCCGTCGAGCAAAGCAAAGCGCGCATGCCCTGCAAATCAAGATAATGCTGAATGCGCCCCACAAGAGATGCAAAGAACGGATGCTGCAAAGTAGGCATAATTACTCCCACAGTATCCGTGCGTCCCTTATACAGATTCTTCGCTAAATCATTTGGAATATAGTTAAGTTCTTTCATAGCAGCGGTTACGCGGTCGCGGGTATTTTGCGACACATAACCGCTGCTATTAATAACAAGCGACACTGTGCTGGTGGATACGCCTGCTTTTTTAGCGACGTCTCGTATGCCTACCATTTCATGCCTACCTTAATACATGCGAATACATGTGTTTACTGAGCCACCTCATCCACAGCAAACACCACAGCCTGAGCTGGATTCAACTGTGGAGGGCGAAGTCCATAGTTCAGCAAAGCTGCACCTGGAACAATAACGCCTTCTTGTGTCCACCATAACAGTTCAGACTGTCCATTTGTTTCCTCATGGCTCAATTCACGCTGAACCTCGACTGGACGCACGCGATAGAGTTTCTTCGCATCAACGCCTGGCAAGCGCACTGGGTTTGCAGGGTAATGCACAGAAGTACGTACCTGAGCAAAACGGTACAGCGCATGAGTTCCATCAGCAGATACAACGCCGTCTAAACGCACGCAGTCATCAGCAATATCTCCATGAACTGTAACGCCAAAACCTGCCCAATCGCGCGACTGCTTGTACAAAGCTACCCAGCGAGCCAGAACGTCAAGATCTTCCTGAGGTTGCTTGTTCAAATCCCACTCAATACCGAGGTGTCCGAACAAAGCGGTTGCCGTGCGCATCGACAGCGAGGTAGCGCGCGCAGTGGAGTGCGCCGGAGAAGCACCTACATGCTCACCCATCATACTTTCTGGAAGCAGAAGCGAGGTATAGCGCTGAATATCGGCGCGCTCAACTGGGTCAACGCAATCGGAAGTCCATACGCGGTCCGCTCGCTCAACAATGCCCAAGTCGATACGGCCACCACCGGACGAGCAGGATTCAATTTCGAGGCCGTCGTGTTTAATCTTTAAAGCGTCAAAAATAGCATAAACAGCTTCAACTTGCTTGCGCTGAGTAGCCGCGAAACCGCGAGCTGGGGAAGCTGGCTCAGTCACGAGCTTGTTATGATCCCACTTAATGTAGTCAATGCCAATCTCCTTCACGAGCGAATCCATAGCATCGAAAACATAACGAGCAGCCTCTGGATTAGACAGGTCGAGAACCTGCTGCATACGTCCCTGCATTGGCAGACGGTTAGCGGTTGGCTTCAAAATCCAATCAGGATGAGCCTCGGCTACTTCCGAAACCGTATTAAGCATTTCTGGCTCGAACCACAGGCCAAATTCCATGCCTTGAGCATGAACATAATCTGCTAATGGCTTCAAACCATCAGGCCACACTTCTTTTGAAACATACCAATCACCCAAACCGGAAGTATCGTCACGACGGCTTCCAAACCAACCGTCATCAACAACAAAGCGCTCAACACCCGCAGCCGCAGCCTTATCTGCCAAACTCTTTAACGTTGCAAAGTCATGCTCGAAATACACTGCTTCCCAGGTGTTCAAAATAACTGGACGTGGCTTCGAGGCGAAGTTTGGATGCAAACTGTATACAAAATCATGGAAGCGGTGAGCTACTTCATTCAACCCCTCGCCGTACGATCCATACACCCAAGGACTCGTATACGCATCGTCTGAGCCGGCACGCAGTACGGCTTCGCCCGCATACAGGCTCTCTCCACCGCCAATAATTGGCAAGGTATACACGGTTTCTTCCACGGATGTTACGGAATTTCCGCTCCAACCCACATGTGTAGAGAACACCTCTCCATGCTCAAAATCAAAGCCGCGAGCGCCCACGTTCAGCAGTAAAGTAGCGTCGAAATCAGGGCGACCAACCTCAGCCACGCGCTCAAAACGTCCCATTGTTAGGTTTTGACGCTGCGGATGACGTTCACGCAAATGATGTCCTGCAGTCGTTAAGATTTCGCGAGCAGTAGATGGCACTGGATAGCCCAGTTCGAGCGCGAGCACTGACAGCTCGCCCGCGTTTGAGACTGTTGCCGTTGCTGCTGCAACCGCCGCACCTTCGCCCGCCACTCCCTCGAGGTCTGCCCCTTCGAGATTAGAAACAGTAGCGCGCTGACGAACCAAACCGCTATCCAAAAGCTGCATCTGCCAGACGAGCTGAACGCTCTGCTCAGCGTCTTGAGCAGTTACTACCAACTGCGGAACGCTTGACAGTTCAGATGGATATGTACTGCTGTTTTTCTGAGCTACTGCCAGTTCCTCGTCCGTCAAGCCTGACAAGTCTTGAGCGAGCGCGGAGAACGAATCAATAACCGAACCGTTCTCATCTACCTGAACATCAGTTACTCTAAAGTGGCAGAAGAGTTCCTGACCGTTACGTGTTACTACAAAACGGGATGCTCCCGTCCACCCCTCTGCTTGGCTTGGCAGAACTGTTGGGAAGTTTGTATAGTCTAAGCCACCCGATACGCGCTGTGGGCGCAAAGCTTCGTAGAGGAAAGCTGTGTGATTATGCGACACACTACCGAAATCGCGACCCCAGTAGACAATACGAGGCAATTCGTTATTCACGATTGCCACAGATACAGCTACTCCGCCGTTGCGCAGCGTATAGCCCGTATGTTCAGCTCCTTCAACCGCAGCTCCTTCGTAAGCAAAAACGCGGGCAGCAGACCGAGAAGTATTTACCATCTTTGGTCCTTTACTAGATTGTTTCGTAGGTTTTACCACATGACAAGCGTTCTGCAGCAGTCATTGCTCACATTACGCATGCATTGTCATGATTTATTTTCTACGTACAAGTATATCGAACGGGTTCTATAAAACGCGCACAAAAACGAACACTTTAATACATATTCACAGAAATAATAGCACACGCAATCACTGCACTCACTCATCCCCTACCCACGTCTACTCAGATGCACGATAGTTTTCTGCCCTGCATCTCTACGCGCGCCCACAAAACTCTACCGACGTCGCGCAGCAAAAAACTCAGTCAGCACAGCAGCGCATTCTTCTTCTCGAACACCACCAATCACTTCCGGCTGAAAACCAACATGCGGATCGCGTGCAATATCCCACACAGAGCCAAGCGCACCCATTTTTTCATCCCATGCACCAAAAACAACGCGCCCCATATGAGCACTCACCGCAGCACCCGCACACATAGGGCAAGGCTCCAGGGTAACAACGAGCGTGCAATCCTCGAGATTCCATGTTCCGCGAGCACCAGCAACAGCGCGCATGGCTTCAATCTCGGCGTGCGAAAACGGATCCGACCGCTCTTCACGATAATTTCGCCCCACAGCCAAAACATTTCCAGACGCATCAACCACCACTGCTCCCACAGGAATATCTCCCAACAAAGCAGCATCGCGGGCTGCATCGAGAGCCACGCCCATAGCAGTGTTATATGGCGAATTCATACTGTTAAGACTATGCTGGAACTATGACTATGCATTTAACGATTGTCAATCATCCTCTGGTTGACCACAAGCTCACCGTTTTGCGTGACAAGAAGACCCCATCCAACACTTTCCGTGAACTCGTTTCTGAGCTCGTTATGCTCGAAGCCTACGAAGCGACCCGCAACATTTCCGTGGAAGATGCGCCAATCGAGACGCCTGTTGCCCCTATGGTTGGCAAGAAGCTCACGAAGCCTCGCCCTATGGTTGTGCCAATTTTGCGCGCCGGCTTGGGTATGCTCGACGGCATGACCCGCCTGATTCCTACCGCTGAGGTTGGTTTCTTGGGCATGAAGCGCGACGAGAACACGCTCGACATCGTCACTTACGCGAACCGTCTGCCAGATGATTTGACTGGTCGTCAGGTTTTCGTTGTCGATCCAATGCTCGCAACCGGCGGCACTTTGGTAGCTGCTATTGAGTACCTCAAGCAGCTGGGCGCTAAAGATGTTACCGCTATCTGCATTTTGGCTGCACCTGAAGGTTTGGAACGCTTGGAGAAGGAAGTTGATCCAAGCATCGACTTTAAGGTTGTTGTGTGCGCTAAGGACGAGCGATTGAACGAGAGGGCATACATTGTGCCTGGTTTGGGCGATGCGGGCGACCGTTTGTACGGTTTGGTTGATTAAAGGTTAGTTCCGCATATAAAACGCCGTTGGGAGTTTGAGCTCTCAGCGGCGTTTTTGATTGAGCAAGCAAAAGGAGCGAAGCCTTACGACTTCGCTCCCCCTGCTTTTATGCAGCTAAAGCAAACTTAGTGCTTACGCTGCTTAGCTCGTGATCCGCGAACCATCACCAGACCGCCTGCAGTAACAACTGCAAGTACAGCTATAACAGCCATGCCTGCAACACTCGAGCCGGTAATTGCGAGCGCCTTCGATGGGATTGGATCGTTCTTAATCTCACCCAAATCCACTTCCTCAAGATTCTTACGAATCTCGAACTTGTGTGGCGTATCGTCGAGCTTGTAGCCCTGTGGAGCTTTAGTCTCCACAAGGATGTACTCGCCGTACATCACATCGCTTGCAACCACTTCACCCTTGTCGTTAGATACAACGGTGCGTACGACATTGCCCTGAGTATCACGAATCTCGAATTGAGCGCCGGCAAGAACCTTGCCGCTCTTCGCATCCTTCTTCAGAGCAATAATGCTTCCACGGATCATGGAGTTCTTCACAACACCCGCGTCAACTGTCTTAGCGTTCTCCTTCACGGAAACGTCCAATGGCTTAGCGTTCAGAACGTAACCTTCAGGAGCTGCAGTCTCAACAATCGTATAAGAACCAAACTCAACGTCCTTAAACGTCGCCTTACCGTCCTTACCAGTCACAGCCGAAGCAATAACTGAATCACCCGAACGCAGCTCAAACTTAGCACCCGCAAGCGGCGCATCATCCTTATCAGCAGAAACCTTATGAACCACAATATTTCCGCGGATAATCGTATTCGTTACGGTATAGCCGTCCTTCTGTGAACCAGTTACCGCGGAAACGAAACCGCTCGGCGTCTGCTCCTCGACCGTGTACTTTACGGCTTCATCGGTCTGCGCGTTACTGATAACGAGGTTATTAAACTCGCCGACCCACGCGCCGTCCTCGCTGAGCGTAACTGCTGGAACAGCCTTGCCATCAAGGTCTTTCGCTTCCTTACCATCTGCCAAGAGCTTCACAGTAACCGGCTTCTTCTGAGCGTTCTTATCCGCCCAGTTTTTCTTAACCTTTACGGAGGTCGAGGTCGTTAAACCAACGTTCAGAGCGTTCGCGAACTTGCTCCCGGTATTAACGTCCGCTACGCTCGCTGTCTCATTGCCCTCGTTATCCGCGGTAAAGCGCATATCGTTCGTCGCCGCTACGAAGCGGGAGTATTTAGCCGTATCTGGGTTATACACCTTGAGCGAGTACCGCGGGAGAGCTGCGTGATCGGTTGGGATCTGCAAACCCTCGAAAGTATAGGCACCGTTTTTATCGGTGACTGCCGTATCGACTAGCTCGCCGCGCGCATCGTACAGCTCAACCTTAGCTCCCGCGATGCGCGGTTCTGCGCCTGCCGCGTCCAGTTTGCTGTCGTTATCCTTATCGAACCAAACAGTTCCGCCGATATGACCGGAATTAATCACGATACCAACAGCTTTGCCATAAGCCCAGGTCTTACCACTACCAAGGTCACGCAAATATGCGGACTTATAGACGTTCAGCAGACCATTTACTTCTTCACGGTTCTCGCCATCGCGCACAGCCATGTTGAAAATGAAGGACTGCTGCTCCTCAGGAGCGAGAACAGAATCTTCTGGAGAAATAATCTTCACCATGGTTACAGCGTCCCAATCGGCACGCTTCCAATCCTTGGTATCTTTCTCTTCTGTCCAACTGAAGTTTGCCCACTTCAGCTCGTTCTGTACAGGCTGAGCATCCTTGGCATAGTAAACCTTGTAACCTTCTGGAAGCTGAGACTTAATGCCTCCCGTAAGGTACATATCGAACTTAAATGCGCCGTCTGGCTGCAAACGCTCACCCCAATTGAACCCCTTCTTTGGCACTGGCCAGTAGAGCTGAATACCCTTAACGTTTTCGGTTGTAGGATTGGTTGCCACAAGGCGATAATCCACGTTACTTTCTGCACCAATAACAGCCTTCTTTACGCCATCATAGGTAACGTAGCGAGTCTCTGGCTGAGTAGCCATCTTCGCTGCAGACTGTGCAGATACATCGGTTGGTGCCTTAATGTCGAGCACGCCGTATGGCAGGCCGAGCTTGTCTTCGGTGGAGCCGTTGCCGTTAAGATCCCACTTATCGGCTACGAAACCGACGGAAGAATATTCGAGGTCTTCCTTAGTGTCTGTATCGAACTCGTACCACATGAGCTGGTTCACCGTGCCAACCTTATCCTTCTTAGGGTCAGAGGTATAGTTCACATCCAGATAGGTTTCGCCTGTGTATGCCCAATAGGTCGGATAAATGGAATATGGCATCTGCTCAGATGCTTCGTACCATGCAACGCTTGGACCCCAAATGCGCGTACGATACTTTTGCTCTTTATCTGTAATCTTCGAGAAGTCGAGCTTGTACACCTTCGCGTTTGGATATTGCGCCTTGAGCGCGTCGGATGCAGGAACCTCGTAAACATCAGGCTGTTCGCCGTCTACATATTCGCCCGGTTGCTCCTGCACATCCGTATCCCATGCATACTTTGAGGACACAGGCCGATACTCCATGGTGAAGCTCATATCGGAGCCATATGGGCTCACCATATAAACGGCCTTGAGGGATTCTATTCCCTCACCGTCCCGCGGCATGAAGTACTCCAGCTGAGCATTACGCTTCTGCTTGCCCTTGAGCACCTCAATATTCTGGCTGTGGAAAGCGGTAACGCTACCATGTCCTTGAATGAAGCTCTTACCCGTAAACGCCGTGAAGGTATCGCCTAAGGTCACGTGGTCAGCAGAACGACCTTCATACTGATATGGCTCTTCGATACCATCGCCATTCGTATCCCACACAGCCTGGTTGCGATGATGCCAGTTTGGCTCTTCTGCTCCCGTATTTTCAATACGAATACGTGTCTTGAACAGGCTTGGGTCATCTCCCCAGCGACCCTTCTCAATCTTCGTATTGTTGAGCACCACACCATAGTATGGGAATGTGTCCGTTGGCGAACCGAAGTCCTCTTTACCTGCGTCACTATCCGCTCTGAGGTTAGTTGAATAGCTTACCCATGCTGTCTTCGCCGGAATAGTATCGACCTTGTATTCAATATGCTTCAGGAAGATACCTTCATGGTTTCCCTTGCCCAACACAGTTTGCACGCGGAAACGCTGTGGAGGATTCTTCATAGTATGCTCAGTGGTTTTGTTTGTTTTACTATCCCACAGAACAACTTTGAAGTCAGTCACCTTCGTGGCCTCTTCCCCGCGATATGGTCGCGACAGGAATGGCAGGGTCTGTGCGGTAACGCCTCCAACGTGGGTATCATTCATGTCGTAATCGATAATAATGGTTTTAGCTCGCGAATTAGCCGTTCCTCGATTACCGATAGTAAAGTAGCCGAAAGTGCGTTCCTGCGTGTGTTCGAAACCAGGTGCGCCCATATACACGTTGTTATCGGCGATATAGCCTTCCCATACCGGATTGTTCTTATCCTGCGGATACAGCACATCGTTGGCGTATACATCCTCGTATAGCTTCACAATCTCGTAGCTCATCTTGCCAAGTTGGTTCGCGTTGTACGCAAGATACTTGGATTGCTCATACGGATTATGGAACTTCACACCCAAATCGATTTCCTTAATTTCCGCAATGGAACCAGTAGGGAAATCAGCCCTCGGGAAGCGCCACGTTGGATTAAAGCTACGCTCATTTTCCGTGACCATGTATGCTTTGGAACGTTGCCACACATAAAGCTTGCTGCCTTCTGGCACCACATAATCGGCACCAGTGCTCATAGTAAAGTGCTCTCCGGCGCCCAATACTTTCGGTGTTGCAGCACCATCCGCGAATACTGGGGATGGGTTACCTAACCCCATATACTCGGCCTTGGCAGGTGCCAACAATGCAACGAAATAGTCGTCCAATAACGCATTAGAATTGTTGCTCAGACCTGCATTAAAAATAACATCATGACCGACGGCCTTCGGAGTATCTACAGGAACAGAGAGTAGAAAAACGCAAGCACGCAAGCAATCATCTTTTCTCAGTCTTATGTATGATTCTAGTAACAACAGAAGGACAAAACAGGGCTAACAAGCCATATCTTGCGCAGTTTAATAAATTCTCAATAATGTAATCTGGCTCACACTAAATTTCCTTAAAATCAATCGAACATAATGTAATCATCGACTACACTTGAACGCGGGAAAGAATGGCAAAGAACCACAAATGGCGTGGCTCGCAAGTGCGATAAGCCGCGCGCATAACATTTAAACACACGCTTAGCAAAGGAGCTGTTATGACTACTGTTGCCGTTATTGGCTGTACACACGCTGGAACTTTCGCAACCACCTCGATTCTCAAAGCGCATCCGGATTGGACGGTTCACGTTTTCGAGCGCAACAACTCGCTCTCCTTCCTCTCCTGCGGCATCGCTTTGTGGGTGGGCAACAATGTGAGCAATCCGCAGCGCATGTTCTATTCCTCACCTGAGGCTTTGGCAAAGGCAGGCGCAACCATGCACATGCGTCATGATGTTCTCGACGTGGACGTTGCTGACAAGACCTTGCACGCACGCGACTTGGAGAGCGGCGAGGTGAGCGAGTACAGATTCGACAAGCTCGTGGTTACCACAGGTTCTGCTCCGGTTTTGCCTCCAATTGAGGGCTTGGCTCAGGCTCGCGAGAACGGTTCTGTGCTGCTGTGTAAGAACTGGGATCATGCGCTCGAAATTAAGGAGCGCGCTAAGAGCGCGAAGTCCGCTGTGGTTATTGGCGCCGGCTATATTGGCGCGGAACTGGCCGAGCAGTTTAGCCAGAACAATATTAAGGTGACGCTGATTGATGCGCTCGACCACGTTCTCGAGAATAACTTCGATGCCGCTGTTTATGAGCCAACCGAGAAAGCGTTTGAAGAGCATGGCGTAACGCTCGCTTTGGGCCAGAAGGTTGTCGCTTTCCGCCCTGCAGAAGAAGGCGTAACCGTTGTTACAGAAAAGGGCGAATATACCGCTGATTTCGCAGTTATGGGCGCAGGATTCCGTCCGCGCAACGATTTGATTGAAGGTCAGCTCAAGACCCTGCCAAACGGCGCGATTATTGTGGATGAGTATATGCGCGTGAGCTTGCCTGATGGCATGATGACCAACGACGTGCTGTCTGCTGGCGATAGCGCAACTGTATTCTATAACCCGACGCAGGCTCCTGATTACATTCCACTGGCTACCAACGCTGTGCGTCAAGGCTTGCTCATTGGCGAAAATATTGTTGAGCCAACGCACGCATATTTGGGTACTCAGGCAACGAGCGCCGTTCAACTGTATGATTTGTCGATGTGCGCTACCGGTTTGACTTATGCATCTGCTGTACGCCGCGGTTACGACGCTGGCACGGTAACGGTGACTGAGGATTATCGCCCAAACTTTATGCTGAGCACCACTCCAGTTACATCTACTTTGGTGTGGGATAAGACAACAGGCCGTGTTTTGGGCGCTCAGTTCATTTCCAAGCACGATATTTCTTTGGCGGCTAACGTCGTTTCTGTGGCTATTCAAGCAAAGTTTGGCATTGCGGATCTTGCTGGTGCTGACTTCTTGTTCCAGCCAAACTTCAGCCAGCCAATCAACTTCGTTGGCTCGGTTGCTTTGGCTGCTGTAGCGCAGTAAATAGATAACGACAGAGGCGGGGCTGATTCATAGGGAATCGGCCCCGCCTCTTCTTTTATATCGCGGCTAGGCGCGGCGGCGTAGTGTGGTGATAACACCTGCAATCATGACCATGAGGACGATGCCTACGAGAGCCATCTTCACGATGGTGTCAGCATAGCTAGGCTCAGGATTAATAACCTTGTCTGTCGACTGAACGGTCACGGAAACAGGCACTTCATCCTTCGAACCATCAGGATACGTCACTGTTACTGTTTCCTTGATTTCATCACCAGGCTTCGCGTTGTTGTCAATAATAACCGTGACCTCACCGGTACGTGGATTGGCAGTCACAGGCGATTCATCAGGAACACTGAACTTTGTCCCCTCAAGTATATTCTCATCTCCTGTTTGAGGAACCTTTACCCGGCTCATAACCTGGATTATGTTCATCTTCTCTGGTGCGCTAACCATTCTCGTAGGCGTATGGGCTTTGTGGCCGAATGCGGCTGTAGAGGAGTAGACGGAATAGACAGAATAGTTCGTGGGCGTTGTGAGTATCCCAAGCTCTCAACGCTCACGTCTGTCTGGAGCCCAAAATCGGACAGATACGAACGTGGCGGTTGCTAGTACAACGAACTAACAACCGCCACGGCATCGAGCAGACAAAAACCCTACGCTTTCTTACCCCTGCGCTCGTACAGGAAGAAGAACGCGAACAGAAGTGCAACGGCAACGAAGGTAAATGGAACGCCGGTCAAAGCGGCCATGTGGTAGTCCTCGCCGGAATTCTCCAAAGCGATACCACCCATAATCGAACCCAAAGAGTTGCCGCCGTTAAACGCAATCTGAACCATCGCACCCGCGAGCATTTCGCCACCGCCTTCGCCGAGCTTAACCATCAGCAGCTGCTGCGGAGACGAAATAAAGAACATGCCAACCGCGCAAATAAAGGTCAAAATAGCAGAAGTTGGGCGCGAACCTGGATCTAAGAAAATAGCAATTATAGCAACAACTGCAATCAGCTGACCAAATCCTGCCACAGCTCCAGGCACAAACTTATCTGTAATCTTGCCACCTGCTAGACCGCCCACAACCATACCGAAGCCAGCAAGAGTCATTAATAATGGAACTAATACTTCGCTCCAGCCGCCCACATGTTGCAGCCAAGGAGAAACGTAACTCCACCAGCAGAAAATACCGGAGTTACCTAAAAACACAGCAAAAATCACAAACCAAGGCTTCATGCTGCCTAGGAACTTAAACTGTCCCATTAAACCAGCGTCAGGAATAACAGGAATATCAGGCACAAAGCTGAGCACAAGCATAATCGTCATCAGTGCCCACACAGATAAAATAGCAAATGCCAAACGCCATGAAACTACTGTTGCCAGCCATGTACCAAACGGTACGCCGACCATATTCGCAACTGTCTGACCTATAACCATCTGCGATACTGCCATGCCCTCTTTACCTTTATCTGCAAGAGCTCGAGCAATAATCGTTCCAGTTCCAAAGAACGCACCGTGCGGCAGCCCCGAAATAAAACGAGCAATGAGCAAAATAGAAAAATTAGGCGTTACAGCAGCCATGGCATTACCCACAAGCGTCACAATCATAAAAAGAATAATCAGATTACGAGGCTTAATAGTGCGTCCAAAAATGAGCATCAGCGCGCCTACGCATACGCCAATTGCATAGGCAGATACATAGTGCCCAGCCGTCGGAATACTTACTGCTGTATCCTGCGCAGCATGTGGCAAAACGCCCATCATCACAAATTCAGAAGCGCCGAGGGCAAAAGTTCCCGCAGCCAGGGAAAGAATACTTCTCTTCATAAAACTGTCCGTTTGTTTTCTCTTGTGTCTCTCTTGTCGTTTCGCCTTGTTTTGGGCTTTTGCGCTTTTGCGCTTTTGTGCTTTGCCTGCGTGCTCTGTCGCCTTGTGCGCGTGCTCGCCGAGGAACCAAAGGCGATAAGAGGTCGTTCACATCGCGTTATTAACAGCGTCATCGAAGGCGTTATTGCCAGCGGTATTGCCGACGTTATTGACGACACTATTGACGCGCAGACGAGCAATCACATAATCTCCATACTGTAGTGCGCGGCTAGCTTGGCAATATCTGACTCGCACGGAACGCCATAACAAGCTACTAGTTTATCCCAGCGTGCGATATTTTCTGGGCTAAATTTCTCTACGCGAGCGCGAGCCGTGTGAACGCTAACAAAACGCGGAGGCACGGACTTCGTGTGGAACTTGTCAGCAAGTAAAACTATCTCCTGTTCAACGGTTTCAGGCAAATAATCCTGAGGCTCTAAAGGAAGATTTTGCTGTATGCACTCGGCTTTCGTAATGCCAACTCCCGTATGATTGCGCGCAAACTGCGCAAGACTCTCGTCAAAACCTTCGGACAGCAGCAGCTCATAGCCGCGCGTACCGTGTTGAATATAGATGTTTCGCTGAAAAATTGGCTCTCTGCCAACGTTCACGTGCTCGGCTTGAATCTCAGCGCCCGTGTTCACGCGCTCAGTTTCGAGCACGCTATACGTGCCAATATCGTGTGCGAGCGCGCCTTCAATCAGCGTATTCGTTACGGTTTGTCCTGACTGCTCAGCGAGAATTACTGCCAAACGCGCAACAATCTCACAGTGCGTAGCAATCAGCACGAAAAACTTCTGCGCGCTCTGCTCGTTGAGCGTAAACGCACGCGCTTGCTCTTTGTGTAGCTCGCGAAGTGCGCGCGTAGTTTCGCTCGTGTTCCACAGATCGGAATGTTTCATAACTGCCATGCTACTGTGTACCTATGGCGATTTCTGTGAGCACCCAAGATTATGTGAAAGCTATTTGGAAGCTACACGAGTGGCATCATGGTGAGTTGGGCGAGGATAGCGTTATCTCGCCTACTGATTTAGCGCATGAAACAGGCATGCGCGCATCGACTGTTTCGGGAGCTTTGGCTCGTCTGAGCGATCAGGGTTTCGTGATGCACGCGCCTTATGGCGGCATCCAGCTCACAGACAAAGGTAAAGCTTTGGCTTTAACGATGTTGCGCCGTCACCGCATTATTGAAACGTATTTGGTGTGCGCGCTTGACTACACGTGGGACGAAGTTCATGACGAGGCTGAGGCTTTGGAACATTCGGCCAGCACAATGATGATTAACCGTATGGAGGAAAAGCTCGGTTTTCCTGACCGCGATCCGCATGGAGATCCTATTCCTGACCGCGAAGGCAATTTACCTGTTTTCGATACGATTAACGTTAACCTCGTTCCTGTTGGCGCGCGGGCTGTGATTAGTCGAGTGAACGATGACAACAACGAGCTTCTGCAAACTTTGCAAACACATCATGCCATGATTGACAGCATTATTACTGTGCGCGCTTTAACTGCCGACGCTATTACTCTGCAGGCAGATGACTGCGAGGCGTTTGAAATTTCCACTACGGACGCTGATTATATTCGTGTGACGAGGGTTGGGTAGATGCTTGCTGGGCGGGAGAACCGCATAGCTGCGTTGGGGTCTATACCTGTTTTGCACGTTATTCCAGTGTTTGCCAAGCACGAATTGATGCATCGAGTATGTAATTTATTTGATTCGCATGCTGGATCTTTCACCGCTATCGATAGCACCACTCATTAAAGCTGTTTGACCACTCAAATCGCAGCTGGTAAAAGCTTTACCATTCACTGCTAAGCACAGCTATGAAAGATACAGCAGAAAACGCAATCTCGGTCATCACAGCTAAGAAACCAAACCTTACAAATATCAAGGATTTAACTGCAGGGATTCAACCACTCCCACTTCTTTCCACCCCATCAAAGCGTTGCATATCTCACAGTTCATGCATCGCAAACTTTGAGCAATCTCTTCCCCTCCCTCGACTGCCATGAGTAAACTAAGGTTAGTTTAATAATGAGGAGAATTGCATGACGACATCGACAACACAGTCCGGCACCGAAAAATGGACAAACCCACTGCGCGATCCGCGCGACATGCGCCTGCCTCGCATCGCGGGTCCTTGCTCACTCGTTATTTTCGGCGTTACCGGCGATTTGAGTAAGAAGAAGCTGATTCCTGCCGTATACGATCTCGCAAATCGCGGTCTGCTTCCTGCTGGTTTTGGTTTAGTAGGTTTTGGCCGCCGCGAATGGAGTCACGAGGATTTCGCGGACTTTATTAAGCAAAACATTATTGACCATGCTCGTACTGAGTTTAATGAATCCACGTGGGAATATCTCAAGGGCGGCATTCGCTTCGTTCAGGGTACTTTTGACGATGCAGACTCCTTCAAGCGCTTATCCGACACGGTTTCCGAGCTGGACGATGTGCGCGGAACCCAAGGAAATCATGCGTTCTACATGTCTATTCCTCCTCGCGACTTCCCAACCGTTTCGCGTCAGCTTGCTGATTCTGGTTTAGCGAAGTCTTCTGAAGGTGCATGGCGTCGCGTTATTATCGAGAAGCCTTTCGGTCATGATTTGCAGAGTGCTCAGGAACTCGACCGCGTTGTTGCTGAAGTTTTCGACCCTCAATCTGTGTTCCGCATTGACCATTATTTGGGTAAGGAAACCGTACAGAACCTGCTGGCTTTCCGTTTTGCGAACATGATGTTTGAGCCAGTGTGGAACTCTAACTATGTTGATCACGTGCAAATTACCATGGCTGAGGATATTGGTATTGGCACACGTGCTGGATACTTCTCCGGCATTGGTATTGCTCGCGATGTTATTCAAAACCACTTGCTTCAGCTGATGGCACTGACTGCGATGGAAGAGCCTGTAAGTTTCTCTGCTCAGGATTTGATTGCTGAGAAAATTAAAGTGCTGTCTGCTGTGCGTTTGCCTGAAGATTTAGCCGCTCATACAGCCCGCGGACAGTATGCTGAGGGTTGGCAAGGCGCTGAAAAGGTGAACGGTTTCCTGGACGAGAAGGGTATTGAGCCAGACGATCGCACGGAAACTTACGCTGCTATCCGCTTGGACATTGACACGCGACGCTGGGCAGGCGTGCCGTTCTACTTGCGTTCCGGCAAGCGTTTGGGTAAGCGCGTAACGGAAATTGCCGTAGTATTTAAGCACGCTCCACATTTGCCTTTCGAAGATACTGCAACGTCTGAACTGGGTAACAATGCTTTAGTTATTCGCGTGCAGCCAGATGAAGGCATTACTATGCGTTTCGGCTCTAAAGTTCCGGGCACCGCTATGGAAGTGCGCGATGTGAATATGGACTTTACGTACGGTACTGCGTTTACTGAGCAGTCGCCAGAAGCTTACGAACGTTTGATTTTGGACGTTCTTTTGGGCGAGCCTCCTCTCTTCCCAACCACACGTGAGGTAGAGCTAAGCTGGGAGATTTTGGATCCTATTGAGAAATTCTGGGAGAGCCAGCCTCAACCTCAGCCTTACCGCGCAGGCACGTGGGGCCCACAGGAGGCTGACGATATGTTAGCTCGCGATGGACGCGCTTGGCGTTTGCCTTAAATATGGGCACGCGATGGTGATTGTGAGTGTGTTGACGAGAAAGAACGAATTATGATTATTACCTTACCTTCGAGCACGACCTCTGAGATTTCTTCTCAGCTTGCTCTTGCACATGCAAAGCACGGCGAATCTCCTCAGGGACGTGTGTTGACTTTATTGTTATCGACCAGTGAGAAAGATTTGGATAACTCTTTGCAAACGGCAATTCATGCAAGTCAGGAGCACCCAAGCCGCATTATTGCTGTGGTTACCGACCGCGCGGATGCGCCAGATATCGAAACGCTTCCGGCCGTTGCCGTAGGTACGGTGGCTCCTTTGGCCGCCCAGATTCGCATCGGCTCCGACGGTGGCGCGGGCGAAGTGATTGTTTTGCGCCCGTCCGAGGGGTTGCTGCGTCACTTAGATACGCTCGTTATCCCGCTGCTCGTTCCTGATGCTCCTGTTGTGGCTTGGTGGTCTGGCAGTGCGCCTTACTCCCCTTCCAAGTCTCTTCTGGGTTCAATGGCTCGCAGCTGCATTACCGATGCTCAGATGTCGCACGATCCGATGGGCACCTTCCTTAAGCTGCGCTCCCAGCACACGCGTGTCGAAACGGATCTGTCGTGGACGCGCCTAACTGTATGGCGAGGCCTGCTCGCTGCTCTTATCGACGAGCCTCTTCACACGGCAATCAAGTCGGTAACGGTGCGCGGCAGTAATAATCATCTGTCTGTAGACCTGCTTGGCGCGTGGCTCGCGTGGGCGCTCAACGTGCCGGTTACTTTCGAGATCGACGATAATGTGTCGGCCGTCTCGGGCGTTTTCTTCCACCGCGAAGACGGTATTAGCGCTATCGAACGTCCAAGCGACGAATCCTCGAACGTGTATATTACCAAGCCGGGCGCGCACAAGCAGACGATTTCTGTGCCTCACCGCACGCTCTCCGACTGCATGACCGAGGAATTGCGCCGTCTTGATCCAGACGAAATCTATAACGCCGTCGTTACCGAGGGCTGGGATATGATTAGTCATGATCACTGGAACAATTAACGCTGGAGTTGATATGTCGGATACATCTCGCAATATTTTGGTTTACAACTCAGAAGATATTCTGATTAATACCGTTGCCGCGCGCCTCCTGCTACGCATTTCGGATCTGTTGACCGCGCAAGACCGCGTAGACGTTGCGCTCACCGGTGGCACGGATGGCATTGCTGTACTGGCTGCGGCTGGTAAAAGCCCACTGACCGCTGCTATTGATTTTTCGCGCGTTCACTTCTGGTGGGGTGATGAGCGTTTCGTTCCTTCTGATGATGGAGATCGCAACGCTTTGCAGGCACGCGAAGCCTGGCTCAACACTTTGATTGATGCCGGCGAGTTGCCAGAAAGCAATATTCACGAAATGCCTGCCGAAAAGCGTAGCGCTGAGCAGGTAGAGGTTGCCTCGAATGAGGATAATGACGCTGTTTTGGCGGCTGCCGCGCGCGAGTATCAGGCTGAGTTGGAGCGCGAACTGGGCGAGGAAGGTGCTTTGGATATCGCTTTGTTTGGCGTGGGTCCTGATGGTCATTTCGCGTCCCTCTTCCCAGGCCGCGAAGAAGTGCGCATCGAGGATGAGACTGTTAAGGCTATTGGCGTGGCCAATTCGCCGAAGATGCCTCCTTTGCGCGTAAGCCTGACGGTTCCATACATTCATAAGACTGATTTTGTGTGGGTCTTCGCTTCGTGCGAGCGCAAAAGCGAGGCTATAGCACGCGCTTTGTATGAGCCAGACAATTACCACGTGCCAAGCTCGTTCGCGCGAGGTACAGAAGAGACCTTGTGGATGCTCGATAAAGCAGCAGCTGCAAATCTTGCTTAACAATAAAAAAGCTGGCCAGCAGGCCAGCTTTTTTATTTACTTAATCGCCGGTCTATCCAGTTAAACAGCAACTCGAACAGGAGCGCCAAGATCATAACAACGCACAGCGAAACCATCACCGAGCCATAACCGATCTGATTGACGTTCACAAAACCGTACGGATAGTAATGTGTTACAGCGCCATAACCGAGCATCCATGCAGCCCAAAGCCACGGAATCAAGTAGCTTCTCAGCAAAACCTGCCCGCGTGGGAATCCGCCAAAAAAGTCGCGCGGACCCCACAGTGCCCACACTACCCACACAGCCACCGGCACGCCCACATGTTGCCACGGGGAGGTGAGTAGCGCCAAACCGCGCAAATGAAGGAACGGTAGAATCGCCACAAGAAAAACGAGCGACGTAACCGTAATCATGAGTAGCGCCATATTCACTAAAGCCACCCGCCATGCGGTTTTGCGCACGCCGGCGGCAAGCAGGCCAAAAACAATGGCAACCACAATATTCGACACCATCGTAAAGTAGCTCATACCTTCAATAAAGCGCTGAGCAGCACCCGCCATACCGTGCGCAGAATGACCATACAAACCCGGCCAGTTGCCCGATTCACGTGGATACAGGTCGAAAATATTGCCGATATTGGTAACAATCACGCCAAACCAAGCGACCCCGGATACCGTGCCCCACGCTCTACGCGCACCACGCGCCCGCGGGCCTGCGCGGAAAATATCAGACATTTCTCTCCTCTCACGCGAAAACCGCGGCAGCCATGCCAATCAGCACACCCACCGCGGACTTGAGCAAGAACTAAACGAAATTAAACGAAACTAAGCTTCGATTTCGCTGCGATCCTCACTCCACAAAGTGTGGAAGGTTCCTGGCATATCTACACGACCATAGGTGTGAGCACCAAAGAAGTCGCGCTGTCCCTGAATAAGAGCAGCTGACAAACGGTCGGAACGCAAGCCGTCGTAGTAAGACAAAGAGCTGGAGAATGCTGGAACTGGAATACCAACGCGAGCAGCAGTTGCCACAACCTCACGCCATGCATCCTGAGCGTTCTCCACAGCAGCCTTAAAGTACGCATCCTGCAAGAGCGACTCGAACTTTTCGCCGGAATCGAAAGCCTCAGAAATGCGGTTGAGGAACTTTGCGCGAATAATGCAGCCACCGCGCCAAATGCGAGCAACTGCACCCAAATCAATCTGCCAGTTATGCTCTGCAGCGCCGGCGCGAATCTCATCGAAGCCCTGAGCATAAGCCACAATCTTGGACGCATACAATGCCTGACGAACTGCTTCTACGAACGCAGTCTTATCTTCAACATCAATCTTGCCGTTAGGACCTGCCAATGGCTTGGACTTTACTTCTTCACGCTGAGCAACCATTGAAGACAAACCGCGAGCAAATACTGCTTCTGCGATACCGGTTACAGGGGTTGCGAGGGACAAAGCGGTCTGAACAGTCCAGGTACCCGTGCCCTTCATGCCTGCACGGTCTACAACAACATCCACGAAAGGCTTGCCAGTCTTAGCGTCTACGTGATGCAAAACTTCTGCAGTAATTTCTACGAGGTACGAATCCAAATCACCCTTATTCCACTCGTCGAAAGTGTTTGCGATTTCCTCAGCACTCATGCCCAAACCGCGACGCAGCAAATCGTAGGATTCGCCAATAAGCTGCATATCTGCGTATTCAATGCCGTTGTGCACCATCTTAACGAAGTGACCTGCACCGTCATGACCAATATGGGTTACACAAGGCTCACCTTCAGCAACAGCTGCGATAGATTCCAAAATTGGGCCGAGCGTCTTCCAGGACTCATCGGTGCCACCAGGCATCATGGAAGGGCCGTTCAAAGCGCCTTCCTCGCCACCGGAAATACCGCAACCAACAAAGTGCAAACCGCGAGCGCGGACAGCCTTTTCGCGGCGGATAGTATCTGGGAAGTAAGCGTTTCCACCGTCAACAATAATATCGCCTGGTTCCATAGCATCGGCCAAAGCGTTAATCATAGCGTCGGTTGGCTCGCCTGCTTTAACCATAATGATTGCTGTGCGTGGCTTAGCCAAGCTTGCTACGAAGTCTTCGATCGTTTCGGACGGAACGAAAGTACCCTCGGAACCGTGCTCGTTGATGAGAGTTTCGGTACGACCGTAGGAACGATTATATACAGCCACGGTATTGCCATGACGTGCGAGATTACGGGCTAAGTTGGAGCCCATAACTGCCAAACCTACAACGCCGATATTTGCTTGTGCTTCTGCCATATTATTTCTACACTTTCTGTTGCAAAAAGGTCTTCTACCAGTGTAACGAGGGCGCTAGAAAGTTCGCGCACATCGAACGTGTGGTGGACGGGTGGGGTTGGGTTGACGAGCGTGCGTGTAGATTGTGCGTTTGCACTACTGACACGGTTCACGCATCCGTACGCTATGGCAGAACAGCAATCCCCGCTACTCCTGCCCAACTTCCGGATTGAGCGGATCTCCAGGAATATCCTCGCCCGTATACTCGGCGTGGAGGAATTCACGCCAAAAATCAAGGCTGGCGCCATATGGCTTAGCGTTGCGTCCTTGAGTTTGCAGCTCATACTTGGCAGCTTGCACGTCCAGCGCAGTCAGTCCGTCAAGGTAAGTCTTCAAGCGTTCCATCTCGTCAGCGCGGTTAAAGAGCGAAACAACAATATCCGCTAAAACGCGCGCTCTATCAATCGGTAAGCTATCCCAGTGACGCAGCTCAACGAAGTTCTTTAAGCGCACGTCGGTAAATTGCGTGGAAATAATGTGGTTCATCTCGTACACGTTCAAAGCGCGGTCTGGGTAAACGTCGGCAGCCGTCTCGTAGCTGGCCATGTATACGCTACCTTCGCCGGCTTCGGGAGTGTGCGTGGTGTCGGCAACCATGAGCGGTGTGGCCAGAACGTTCACGACCGCTTTTTCAAAGTCAAAGTTCGAGTCATAAAGCCCTGGAATAACGCCCGTGCGGCCGGTTCCGATCCCCTCCCACATGTGCTGACGAAGCAGCGGCAAACCGTTGGCTGCGCCCTCAAAGTATGGGGTGTTACGGAACAAGTACGCTAAAATCGGACCGACAGCTGTGCCCATGCGCATTTTCGCGATGGCGTCGGCTTCGCTCGAAAAATCAAGACTAATCTGAGTGGACGCGGAAGCACGCATCATATTCCAACCGTAGGCAGATAAACGTCCCAGATAAGCGGTCATCACATCGTAGCGGCGCTTAGGAATAACGCTCAAATCATGCGCGCGGCTGCGTGGCGTATAACCATAGTTAATCAAGCGAATGCCGTGTTTCTCCAAAATTGGGTCGATGTCGCGGCGGAACTGCGCGTACACATCGTTGAGCTCTTCAGGCGAATCTAAGACGCCCAGCGAGCACTCGATTTGCGCACCTGGTTCGAGCGAAATAGCAATCTTTCCGCGACCAAGACCAAGCAAATGCCCGTCTTCGTAATACTCACGGCTCTCGTCATACAGCGGGGCTAAATCATGAAGCACGTCGCGAATGCCGTGCTCATCTGTGTATCCAACGGCCTCATCTGTGCCTACGCGCACTGGCAAATGTTCAATTTCTACGCCGATGCCATAGTTATCGCGTGTTACACAACCGGATTGGAAGAACTCAACCAACGACTGCACGTGCGCGTCTTTTACGGGAGAATCGTAGTGATAGTGAGGAAATTCTTTTAACATAAGCTTCACTTTTCTGTGCGGGCGACGCGGGCGAGGGCAAGCGACCCCTAGTTCAGCGCGTGCACCTCGAAAGACCCCGTTTCAGCATCAGCTACCAGTATATGGTTCACTGGCAACTCTTCCCAGCCCTCGTCTTCCTTCTGTTCGAAACCAGAAGACGCCACAACCACACCACCGTCAATCTGCTTGTATCGAATCACACGATAATCTGCAGCTTTTTCGCGCTGACCGTAGGCATCGTAAACCTCTTCAATACGGTGAGAAAGGCGGTCATGACCAGTTGCATTGACTGCAATAAACTGCTTTTGAGTATGAACTAAGCAGTTATACGAGGAATTTTCGTACTGCTCACGCAAGGTCGCTATGGCGCGCTCTACCGCCTCGTCAAGCGCATAACCCGCGTTACGGAAATGCAAGATATGCGCGAAATAAATAGCAGAATCAGATTTTCCACCCGTTTGAGCGATTTCATATGGTGAGACAGCGACGTCTGGGTTGTGCACAAGATTGACGCCATCTTCAGAAGAAATATCGCCGTTATGAGCGAAACTAATGCCGTCCGCGGTAAAAGGCTGCTGATTTTCAGGGATAAGTGGCAGATTAGAGGATGCGAGACGCAAGTGGAAGATAGAGCTACGAGCAGGCGTAGATGCTAAAGACTCAAAATTATGATCGAGATATGCAGGTTCTGTTGTGCGGTAAATATTTTCGAAAACTGCAGGGCTTGGAGCACCGCCATCGTTCACCTGAGCGTCACGATGGGTTGTGCTAATCTGACTGGTTCCCCAGCCATCGTTGTGAATACGCGATATTTCCTTGAACTCATCAAGCTGAGCGGAACCCACAGCATCACGCAATGTAATGTCATTTCGCGTCGAAAAATATCCCAGTAATCTGCACATGCATATAAAAATAACCGCACGAGCCTTCGTACACGCCCATGCGGTTATTGCAGAAATTTATAACGCTTATAAAACTGCGTTATTCTTTGGATTTTTCTTCCTGATTATTATCTGCATTATCGCTTTGATTATCGCTTGCCTGCTCAGGAACGTTCTGCTCGGTCTGCGCGTTCTTTGCATGGTCAGGAACTTCGCCTGATTGAATCACAGCTAAGTCCACAGGAATACCTGCTTTCGCTGCTTTCTGAGCGAGAACGCCTTCCAAAGTAATATTTTTCTTCGTCTTACGCAGCTTCACGCGACGCAACGGGGCCACCGGCGAGCGCGAAACAAACAGAGGCTGAACCTCAACCAGCGGATTATACGCGGATAATCCAAACCATTTAATCGGCGAGCCGGCAGCTTTACGAATAGCATATTTCATGCGCAAAGCAATAGCACCAGACGACGGAATATTAGATTCAGGCATCAACTCTTTATGAATCAGAACGTACTTAATAGAGCCGATTTCTGGGTCCTCATCTACCTGCGGATAAATCGTGGTCTGAGGAGGAAGCGTGCCGTCATCAATCAGCTCGTGCATAATCTGATGCAAATATGTGGCCACGTTCTGGCTCACCTTAAAACCCAAGCGGATGCGCACACGGAACAGGAAGTTCGTGCCGAAGTTTTCTACGGAATACTCGCGCGTGTACGGATCGTCGGTAACGAAAACGGACACCGCCCACCAGGCGCGCGCACGCTTTTGATGGTCCGAGAAAATAGAGTAGAAAATATCCGTATCGAGACGACGAAGCTCGGTATCAGAGGTCAAATAGACCACGTTATCGGCGTACAGCGGAATGTTTTCGTCGTTGTGCAGCACGTTCAAAGCCGGGAGGAAGTCTTCTGGAGACATGTGACGGCGCTGAGAACGCTCCACCTTCGTACCCGTCTCCCACGTGTACATAATGCCGAAAATTGCCAGGCCGATAAGCGTGGTAAACCAACCACCGGTCATAAACTTGGACATCGAGGAGATGAAGAACAAAATCTGAATAGCCAAGAACACGATGGTAAACACAATGGCGGTAACGCGCAGTTGCTTGCCCCACCAAATGTATGCAGCCAGAAGAATCGTGGTCGTAATCATGGTAACCGTGAGTGCCAAACCGTAGGCCGCCGTGATGCGTTCGGAATCTTGGAAGATGAACAGCACGGACAGTGTAGCCACCATAAGTACCCAGTTAACCACTGGAATGTAGAGCTGACCGCGCGTGCGGCTTGGGTAGCGCACCTGCAAGTGCGGCATCCAATTAAGACCCGTAGCCTCAGACACCATCGTGTAAGCGCCGGTAATAAGCGCCTGCGAGGCGATAACGCCGGCCACAACGGAGAGCACAACCGCACCATAACGCACGGCTTCTGGCATCATTTGGAAGAACGGGTTGAGGTTCTGAATTTTCTCTACTTCCACGTTGAGCTGGTTTTGAATAATCCACTGGCCCTGGCCGAAGTAGTTAAGCATTAAGCAGACCTTAATGTATGGCCAGGTGGCGTAAATATTGCCGCGGCCCACGTGACCCATATCGGAGTACAAAGCCTCGGCACCCGTGGTGGCCAGGAAGACCGTACCCATAATCGCCAGGCTTGCGCGATTATGTGCAGAAAAGAGGAATTCGATGCCGTAAATCGGGTTAATGGCCTCAAAAATGGTCCAATCCGTGCCGATGGCCATAATGCCAGTAATTGCTAGGAAGGTGAACCACACGAGCACCACGATGCCGAAAACCTTACCGATGCTTTCGGTTCCGCGCGATTGGATAAGGAAAAGCACCACAATAATAATGGTGGTAATAACCAGCGTGAGACTAGGATTGGCAGCAAACACTCCTTCGAGCGGCTTAAGTGTGCGCAAACCTTCGACTGCCGAAGAAATCGACACGGCTGGGGTGAGCACGGAATCGGCCAAAAAGGCGGCGCCACCAATCATGGCAGGAATCCACAGCCATTTCGCGTAGCGTTTAACCAAGGAGAACAGCGCGAAAATGCCACCTTCACCCTTGTTATCGATGCGCATGGCAATAAACACGTACTTCACAGTGGTAATAAGCGTAACCGACCAGAACAGCAGGCTGAGCATACCCAGCACAGCCGCACGATCTGCATACTGAATACCGCCCTGACCAGCCACGAAAGACTGAGACAAGTACAGTGGCGAGGTTCCAATATCGCCGTAAACCACGCCGAGGGCAACAATCATCATACCCCAGGTGATTTTATCTTGAGATGTTTGCAGCTTGCGCCACCAACGTCCAAAAGGAGTGCTCGCCTTCTTGTTTTGCAATTCTGCCGTGCGCTTGGCTTCTTCTTCTGCTAAACGCTTGGCTTCGCGCTCCTCTTCCGACACCGCGCGCTCATCGATTTTCGGCGCCTTCGTAATGCCTTCAGGCGGCAAAATCGCGCCCGTTTCGGCTAAATCTCGTGCCAGAAGATCTGCAGTTGTGGTAACCGGTTGGTCGGTTTTGCCGTCATCGTCCAGTTTTCCCTCAGCTGCTTGTTGTGCAGTATCTTTTGCTAAATGCGCAAGACCTGAGTCTTGATTATTATCTGCGTCCATTTCAGACATCATATATAATCTCCGCCTGTTTCCAGGGCTTCTTCTTCTCTAGCTCGACGCGAACGCCCAGCTACACCTTAAGCACATAGTTTGCCACATGCCCTTAGCCAATAGACAACTATTTTACACGCTAGTATGGCAACTGTACGCACGAACCGTATTTTCGTAGGTTATGCGCGCAATCTCTTGCTCAGACAGATCGAGAACTTCGGCCATGCATCGCAGCGTGAACGGCGTGAGATACGAGGAGTTTGTGCGACCGCGGTACGGCTCGGGCGTAAGATACGGCGCATCCGTTTCGATAAGGATGTGCGATTTGTCGAGCACGCTGAGAGCCTCGCGCAAGCGCTCGTTCGCCTTGTACGTAAGAGTGCCCGAAAAGCTGAGATACCAGCCCTGCTCGTTGGCCAGGCGCGCCACGTCCGCGTCTGCAGAGTAGGAATGGAAAATCGTAGCTTCTGGAGCACCGTCTTTAAGAAGAGTGTTGATTACGTCTTCGTGCGCGTCGCGGTCGTGGATTTGCAGGGGAAGGCGGAGCTCTTTTGCTATCGCAATATGCTCGCGAAATGCCTGGATTTGGGCTTGGCGCGCGCCTTCGCCTGTGCGGAAGTAGTCGAGGCCCGTTTCACCGATAGCAACCACATCTGCTCGGTTATTGCAGGCGGTTTCGTAGACGGTGCGCATCGCCTCGTCGATATTCACCTCGTGCCATGGCTTGTAGCTAATGGCCAGGCCGTCGGGCCCCACCTCACCGCGATGACCATGCAACACCGTTTCGTTCGGATGGATAGCAACCGCAGCTTTTACCTGGTTCGGATACTGTTTGGCGATATTGACCGCACGATTAAGGTTCGGCAGCTCGCAGCCAACGTCGATGAGATGCTTCACACCTGATTCCTCAGCTTTGCGCAGCAGCTCCTCCACCGAGAACACCGGAACGGACTCCATACCGCGTTCTTCGGCCTGCTTGCTCATTTCGATCGCAAAATTCACCACAGACGCGATATGCGTGTGGTTATCGATGATTGGCGATGCGATCGGTTCTGGTTGCTCGGGCCAGGAACGTTTGCGATGTTTTTTAGCCATGATGTGCAGTCAGCTTCTTTCTGTTGATGATTGTTACGCGCAGATAAGAGAAAAGCCCGAGGGGAAGCTCGGGCTTAAAAGAGAAAGAGAAGAGGGGTTCAATTATCAGTATTAACTGCCAGCTCTAATGCTGATGTCTATTATTAAACCCACTCTTTCTGAGGTGAATGTGCAAAATACCTGAGCGTAAGCTTAGAATTTTGTGAAGAAAATGTGAAGCTCAACTCTTTTCTCTTGTAATTCTAGTTCTGTTCAATCTTCGCTTTTTCAGCTTCCAAACGAGCCTTTTCCTTTTCCACGCGAGCATTGAGCTCTGCCTGGAAACGTTCCAGCTCTTCGTCTACAGCTTCTACCGGAATCTTCTGGAAGATTGGCGTTGGCTTAGCAATTGGAGTACCCGCAACGATGTTTTCGCGCTGCCACGGGTGCACGTTCTCGCCCAACTTGTACTCACCGGTAATAATTGGGTAGGTAAAGTCTGGGTTGTCTAAATCGGCTACTTCTTCGATATGAGGAAGAGGAGAGAATACACCTGTTCCACCCATTGTTTCCCACACTTTTTGTGCGGAATGAGGCAAATATGGGCAGAGAAGAATGTTCACATCCATCACAGCCTGTGCTGCAGTGTGCAATACAGCAGCCAATCGCTCTGGACTATCTTTAATCTTCCATGGCTCAGTTGCAGAAATATACTTGTTCACTTCACCAGCAATACGCATAGCTTCAGCCAAACCAGCCTTCTGACGGTGGTTGTGAATGAAGTTACCGACTGTATCGAAAGCAGCGGCCGTAGTCTCTAAGAGAGCGCGGTCTTCATCAGTAACAAAAACCTCATCTACAGCAGGAATCTCGCCGAAGTTCTTATGAATCAGCGTTGCTACGCGGTTCACGAGGTTACCCCAACCAGAGACAAGCTCATCATTGTTGTGGCGAACAAACTCCGCCCATGTAAAGTCGGAATCAGAGGTTTCTGGGCCAGCAATAGAAATGTAGTAGCGCACAGCGTCCACCTGGTAACGCTCCAAAATATCCTTTACATAAATAACGATGCCGCGCGAGGAGCTGAACTTGCGCCCTTCCATCGACAAGAATTCAGACGACACAACTTCGGTAGGCAGGTTCAAAGCACCCATATCGCCAGCTTCGCCAGCCTTGGAGCCAGCACCATTGTAGCCAAGCAGCTCAGATGGCCAAATCTGGGAGTGGAACGTAATGTTATCTTTACCCATGAAGTAGTAGCTCAAAGCTTCAGGATCATTCCACCACTTGCACCATGTTTGGTCATCTCCACTGCGACGAGCCCACTCAATAGATGCGCTCAAATAACCAATAACAGCATCAAACCACACGTAGAGCTTCTTATTTGGATTATCGATCCAGCCTGGAACTGGAATGGGAATACCCCAATCAATATCGCGAGTAATTGCGCGAGGCTTCACTTCATTAAACAAACCAATGGAGAAGTTAATAACATTAGTTCGCCAACCTTCGCGAGTCTTGAGCCATGCCAAGTTTGCTTCTGCCAATGCTGGCAAATCAAGGAAGTAATGTTCAGTCTCTTCGAAACGAGGAGTTTCGCCATTAATCTTCGAAACTGGGTTTTTCAAATCAATTGGATCAAGCTCGTTACCACAATTATCGCACTGATCACCGCGAGCGCCATCAGCACCACAAATTGGGCATGTACCCTCAATATAACGGTCTGGCAAAGTACGTCCAGTAGATGGAGAAATAGCCACCATTTGCGTACCCTTGTAAATGTAGCCATTTTCTAAGCACCGCTTAAACATATCTTGCACAACGATTTCATGATTCTTCGTTGTGGTACGCGTAAACAGATCGTAGCTCAAACCCAGATTGCATAAATCTTGAGCAATCACACGATTGTAGCGGTTTGACAGTTCCTGCGCGGTAACGCCTTCCGCGTCTGCCTGCACCAAAATCGGCGTACCGTGTTCATCGGTACCCGAAACCATCAAAACATCATTGCCCTTCATACGTTCATAACGGGCATACACATCGGAAGGAACACCAAAACCGGCTACGTGACCGATGTGGCGAGGACCATTGGCATAAGGCCAAGCTACTGCTACTAATACATGACTCATGTTGTTGATTATCTCTAATTGAGGCGACATAGCGCCATTTTTCTACGCTTCAGGTATGTTTTCACATCCATCCACAACAACTATATGTGCATAAATGTGAAAACATACGTATTTCATCCACACACAAGAGGTTATGCACAGCTTTTTCTCACACGATTTTTTATTTGTATTTTCTGGCTATAAGGTGTCGTACATGAACCAACAACGCTTACATTCAGATACTCCGCCTGCCTGCACGGTTAAGTCAGGAAAGAAGGTATCGGCTGCTGCCACACCGCCAACCGATGCACTGCATGATGCCATGCTCGTAACCGTTCCCGATGATTTGCCAGATTCTTTAGACAAGCGAATAGACCGCAAGACGATGATGTCTGCACACACATATCACAAGAAAATATTGCGCTCTCACCCCATGATTTCGGCAGACTTACGTCATCCTTTACGCCATGTCTCTGACTA
This sequence comes from Alloscardovia sp. HMSC034E08, assembly GCF_001813415.1. Taxonomy (NCBI): domain Bacteria; kingdom Bacillati; phylum Actinomycetota; class Actinomycetes; order Bifidobacteriales; family Bifidobacteriaceae; genus Alloscardovia; species Alloscardovia sp. HMSC034E08. The sequence continues at coordinate 1,174,940 of NZ_KV812468.1, forward strand.
CCCTGGCCTTATGTGCTTGCATCGGCTACGCTCATGCCAAGCTCTCGATCAGTTAGACGATAACACCTTCTTCCCTGCTCGCTTTTCCGCTACTTCCTTTATGCGCGTGCATGTGGTGCGCGATGTGATTCCTGAGCATTCGATTGCTTCAGGGCTGCTCGCTGCTTGGATTTGGTTAGGAGGACGTTTCCCGGGACGCATTGACGTTATGCGCGACCATAATTACCATTCCATTCTTTTTGGACGCAAGGTACGATCCAGCGCTCGGCAAATCCATCACTCCTACTTATATGAGTTCGCAAATTTACTCGTTACCACTCCAGAAATTACTGCATGTGATTTAGCCTGTAGCGAGGATGCACGTAAGCATCCGGAAGAAGTGAGCGATTTATTGGTTGAGCTTGCGCAGCAGTATAACTTTACTGAGCATGATTGCCTCGAACTGATGCGAGAAAATACAAGACGTCCGCGCTATACAGCAGGACTGCATCTGCTGATTCGCGCTTTAAACAGACCCAATTATTCCGCAATGCAGTCACCTCAACCGTCTGCAGATAACGAGACAGAAAACGATAAAACTCACACCTCACAGGAGACGTAATGAATCAACCGTTTTATCCAGGCAGTCCTCCACCCGAACCGCCTCTTGAACTCACGCCTCGCGTAGCAACAGACCCGAGCACACCGCCAGAGATTTTATGGCATATTGCTCGCCATATTCCTGATTTAAGGTTTTGGATTATTGCTAATACGGCAGCTACGCCCGATTTACTCGAATATATTTCGCAAACTGGCGGGCCGCGAGTTAAAGAAGCTTTTGCTGTGCTTTTTGACTCATTTTAGCCTGCCTGTTAAGTCCTTACGAATTAACGGGAATTCTTCATGTCGAGTACGCGTGCGTACACATCTTTGCGAGACATAAACGAGCCGTCAGGAAGAGGATTATCTGCAACCACCTGCGTAATCGCTTCTTTGATGCGCACGTTATTGTTTTGTGCTGTGCGCACAGCAAGTTGAGCTAAGTCATCAATGCTGAGAATAGAGGAGCCTGCAGCCTGCACTGCTTCTTCTTCAGAAGCTCCTGCAATTACTAACACAATCTCACCACGAGGAGGATTATTGACCACACTTTCACGGATTTCACTAATTGTGCCACGACGAACTTCTTCGTAATCCTTAGTCAGTTCACGCGCTAAAGCCATAAGACGTGAAGAACCAAGAGCTTCTTCAAGATCGTTCATGGTCTCTTCAATGCGATGAGGAGTTTCATAAAAAACGATGGTTCGCATTTCGCCTGCTAAAGCACGCAAACGCTTCATACGTTCAGCATGTTTACGAGGTACAAAACCTTCATAGCAGAAACGGTCAGTCGGAAGACCTGACAGAGCTAAAGCATCGAGAACCGCAGAAGGACCCGGAGCACAAGTTACCGGCAAGCCGCGTTCAATAGCACGCCTCACAATGGCAAGACCAGGATCATTAATGGTAGGCATACCAGCATCGGAGACGACAAGAACAGTGGCACCAGACGCAACTTCGTCAAGAAGAGAATCTGCCTTACCACGCTCATTATGGTCGTGGTACGCCACCACACGCCCCGACACATGCACTCCCAAGCGACGAGCTAAATCATAAAGTCGTCGTGTATCTTCTGCTGCCACAATATCGGCTGTTTCAAGAAGAGTAACCAAGCGTGCTGATGCATCTGCTGTATTACCAATCGGAGTGGCTGCTAGAACCACACGACCGTCGTCAAGTTCTGTGCGATGTGTGTTGTCTTGTACATCTTCGCCGTATTCCATGCTTACTAGAGTACAACCACCTACATCACGCTGCACTATCGAGTTCTCAGCGCAAAGAAATCAGCACCTCTCGCTCGCCAGCAAAAAAGCTTTTACATGCCTGTTTATGTGGAAACTGTTTATATTCCGCGCTCTTCGAGGCATTCCTTCATTTTTCTCATAGACTAGGCAGAGGTTATGTAATTTCACCTCCAGGAGAGACATGGGTATCATCCATTTTTTTGTTAATTTGTTGAAAGATCCACGTGGCGCAATTGCAGGCTGGATCGCAATGGGCTTAGCGCCAACATACGCCTTTATTTTCCTTATTATTTTCGTGGAAACTGGCGTTGTCTTCATGCCATTCCTGCCAGGCGATTCCTTACTCTTTGCTGCAGGATATTTTGCTGGCGACCCTAATAATCCAATGTCTTTGGCAGTTCTCTTGCCAATTGTGTGGAGTGCCCCAATTATTGGTGACCAGTGCAATTACTTCATTGGACACTTCTTCGGTCGTCGCATTATCGAATCCGGCAAGGTTAAGGCTATGACCCCTGAGCGTGTTGCTAAAACTGAAGCCATGATTGAAAAGTGGGGACCTTTGGCTGTGTTCCTCGGCCGCTTCTTCCCATTCATTCGTACTTTTATGCCATTTATTTCCGGTTTATCCGGCATGAGTTGGAAACGTTTCACACCATACAGTGTTATTGGCGGTTTGGCATGGAGCTCTTTGTTCACTCTGCTCGGCTACTTCTTTGGCGGCATTCCATTCGTGCAAAAGAACTTTGAGCTGGTTATTGTTGCAATTTTGCTTGTTTCCCTTGCTCCAACTCTTATTGCTGGTGTTCGCAGCCTTCTTAACCGCAAGAAAAATAACGAGAAATAAGAACTAAAAACACATACGTCTAACGTGTATACACATCTGCGTATAGTATTATCACGTTAGATATGGGGCTATAGCGCAGTTGGTAGCGCGTTTCGTTCGCATCGAAAAGGTCGGGGGTTCGACTCCCCCTAGCTCCACCATTTGCACTCTACTTTGGATACAAAAGTGTGAGTGCGAACAGAACCCCGGGTTACGTGTTATGCCTTGTCAGACGCGTAACACGAGGAGGTCTCTGCGTTCTGGGTGGGTGCAGAGTGGCTGCTAAGGAAGCTCGATTAGGGTCGAACGGAGCGTCCGACGGGCGACCTGCTGGTCCGAATGCCCAAGGGCGTCAAAAAGTGCAAGCCACCGTCAAAAGTATGGGGTAGTCGTCAAAAAGTGTCGGTGGGGCGTCATGAGATGTGGAGTGCTGTGACGGTATCCATTCCGTTACTTCCAGCTCAGCTGGTCTTCGGCGTGTTGGATCTCTCAACGTCATGGTTAATATCTAATAAAGTTAATATAAATACAAAAGTTGCTATCCTAGGTTCATAATTGAAGATGAAGTAGTGTGGTACAGTCCCCACAGTTTAACCAAAGTTCGGCAGGTCTGTATCCCCGCTCCTATCTGAAGCTCACTCTCCACTTAGGAGCGAGGAGTGAGCTTCAGTTCGCGCTTGACGAAGAACGAAGCGAGATCAAGATTCGCCCAACTCAGCGGGCTAGGGTGATTTCAGAGAGTAAGGAAGAGAAGTGAACGCAATCGGTCTCGAAGAGCTCTGCGCGTCACCGCTCCCCGCGTCTCAGACAGGAGCTCTTGACAACGCGTTCTCCTACCCAACCAAGATTTCGGCAGAGAGTGTGGCGCTGTTCATCGCGTGCCACACCAAGCCTGGAGACCATGTTCTAGATGTGTTCGGAGGGTCGGGTGCAACCGCGGTTGTGGCTTTACTCTGTGAGCACCCAACTGAACGCATGCTCACGCTGGCCGGCATAGATCTAAGTCTGGTTTAGGCTCGACTTACGACTGTGCGCGGGCAGAATAAGCGCAATACGCGTCAGCGCCTAGCGGGATCGTCGTATGCGATCCGATGTGTCGTGCGGTGTGAAAAATAGCCAGAAACACAAGAAATCTCTCTAAGCCAAATGATCGCGAAAGGGCTTGAGAATTGAGTCCTAGATATAATAAATTTGGAGTAGTATTGTGCGTAATCTGGCCCGTTGTTTAGCAGGCCAGAGATTGCTCTTATGAGAGGAGAAAATAATGAGGAGACCTTGGGTGCGGTCAGTCGGGATTTTGCTGGCCACAGTGCTGGCAGTCGGGTTGTCTGGGGGAGTAGCTCAGGCAGCCGGTATTAGTTCTTGGGACGACGTTATTGCTACGGTTAATGGTCTTGGTGACGGCGGGTCAACAGAACTGTCAATCGCATCGGAAATAACGGTGGAAGATGGAGCTGATCCGCTAGTTGTGCCCGCGGGGAAACAAGTCACCTTCACGGGTAGCGGAAAGATCAGCGGAAATAAATCCCCGCTGTTCTCGGTAGAAGAGGGTGGGACACTCACCCTATCCGGTCCGACTTTCACCAACGTGCAGTTTAGCGTTGCGGGCGATATGAGCTTTGTGAGCGGCGCGATCCGCGACACTGCGATAACGGGCCCGGTCATTTTTGTCAACGGAGGAACTCTAACGATCAGTGGAGACGCCGAGTTTTCTGGCAACAACGTTTCAGATGAGTCTGGTAAACTTCGCCCGGACGGGGTAGAAAAACAAAAATACTCCCCAATCACCGCCTACAACGGCACCGTGCGAGTAAAAGGCGGAACGCTTAGCAAAAATACGGGGCTACTACGTGGCGGCGCGATTGGCCTATGGGCCAGAAACGGTGGACAGCCAACCTTTGAAATGACGGGTGGAACGTTAACTGGAAACGTTATTAGTCACCCCAAATACAGAGGCCGTGGCGGTGCAGTTTACGGCGAGGGTACCTCGGTGAATATCTCCGGAGGCACCGTGCAGGAGAACACCACGGAGATCGGCGCAGGTCTTGCCTTTATCAATAGTGACGTGTCTCTATCAGGTGGGGTTGTTGTTCAAGGCAACAACAACGGGGATTATGAAGGCGCTGGAGGTGGCCTCTTTCAAAGCGGAGGCACGCTGAACATCAGTGGCGCAACGTTTACAAAGAACGTGTCTACTGGTTCCGGCGGTGCGATTTACACAGAGGGTGATACGAAGGTCGATATTGCCGGCGCCGAGATAACTTCTAACAGCGCTTCGAGCTCTGGTGGAGGAATTGCTTTCAATGGAACTACGAAGGCGGTAATCCGCGCCGCAGTTTTGAGTGGCAACACTTCTAACGGCTTCTGGGGTGGCGGAGCAGTGTACAGCGCCACCAAATCCGAGGTCACGATTTACAACGGTCTTATTCGTGGCAACGCCATTAAGCCCGGCTTCCTGATCGGCATCGGCGGTAAGACCATTAGCGCCCAAGGCGGCGGCGTGTGGAATTGCCCCACCGGTTCGACAGTTATGCACGTAACTCGAGGCGTGGGTATTTTTGACAATAGCGTTCCAAATGTTCACCAGGATAAGAATGGTGGGGCCGGCGATGACTTCGCTAGCATCCTGAAGTACTTTGGAGATAATCCAGAGACACACAATTCGGTTGTAGTTACTGAAAGAATGCTCGGCGGTAGTCCCCGTCAATGGTTCCAAGACGGGTCTGCTTCCGGCGTACACACCAACTGGTCGGACGGTAAAGCAGTTCCGCGCTACTCGGCGGAGGGGCCGCACACGGCCATCAAGCCAAACGAAAAAGTTACCGAGAATATGGTTTTTAAGTCTGTTCCAACTGAGGACGCTAAGGCCATCGCGGAGATTCTTTCGACTGTGAAGATCACCGATAACGTAGCCACCGGCACTGGTATTTCCGGAGCTGGCATTGCCAACAACGGCAAGCTAACTTTTGGCGATCCTGACCCGTGGGAACTGAAGTTGGAAAAGAAGTGGGATAATGATGATCCCAAGGATCGCCCCGATAGCATTTTGGTGGACGTGAAGCTGGGGGACAAGATACTTGAGACCATCAAGCTCACAAAGGAGAATGGTTGGAAAGCTGATCTAACCAACTATCCCAATCCAAGCACCCTCATTGATGCCAAGACGGGCGAGACCATCCCACTGACCTTCATTGAGCGTCAAGTCGATGGCTACATGTCTCACAGCGCTGTAGTGACGGAAAACGAAGACACAAAGACAATCGAGGTTGAAATCGTTAACGAACCAGTTACCTCGGTACCTGTTGAGAAGCGGTGGTCTGGTGATGTGGAGGCTGATCGTCCGGGTTCTGTGACTATCAAGCTGTTGGCTGATGGCAAGCAGACGGATAAGTCTTTGGAACTGACTGCCGAGAATGGTTGGAAGGGTACGTTTACCGACCTACCGAAGTATGTGACGGTTGATAGTAAAAAGACTGAAATCGTTTATACGGTGGTTGAGGTAAAAGTTCCTGGCTACACCCCCTCTATCAGTGGTAGTGCAGCCGAGGGGTACGTGGTTACTAACACCAAGAACACCCCACCTCCGTTGGCTCGTACCGGCTCGGCAGTTCAAGGCCTGGTAGCAGTGGGCGTGACCCTGCTCGCTACGGGAATCTGGGCTGTATCCAAGCGTCGTCGCGCATAAGCCAGTTACTGTGGCCGGATGGGCCCGCTAAACGACGAGCCCATCCGGCCACAGTAACTGGCTTCCTCATTATTTAGTGAGCTAGTCATGCACCACAACATTTCACCTTCCGGCAATCCCTGGGAGGTGTTTTGTTATTGCTCTCCGGTCACATTAGCATCGGGCATTGTGTCCCATCAGAAATACCAGCGTAATTCTTCTCCGCAGCTGTGAGAATCCGAAGCTTGAACTCGATGATGACAGAGTGCGAATAGGAATAGGCGAAGTAAACCCCCGGAAGGTAGCTGAGTGATCTCAGCTACCTTCCGGGGGTTCTGTGCAACTACTGCACTGCAGGCAGGTTGCGTGTTGCTAGTTGGTTACATGAATCTGCGTGCGGTTAGCACGCCACCTGCAAGGAGTAACCATTCAGCGCGGAGGCCTTAACTTCTACCTTCGAGTTGTACGGGTAGCTGTATTTTCCGTCCTTGTTAGCTTTCAGCTCAACACCGTTTGCAGTGACGGTGTAGGCGACGCCCTCGGTCTTCTGAATCGTCACGTACGGTTCGACGGTGGAAGAAGGATCAGCAGCGGAAGGATTAATCAGCTTTGGAGCAGCAGGAGTTGCCAACTGTTCAGCTGGATCTAGCGTGCATGGCTTAGAAGCGACGCTGAGCTTCCACTTCGTGTCACCCTCAACCACGAACTTGTCCTTGAAATCCTGTTTCAGTAGCGCCGCTACCGAGACAGTGGTGCCTGCCTGAACCCGCTCGTAGTCAAAGTACTTGGATTCAGGAACCTGGACCGTGCCAGCAACTCCGCACTTATCGGAATCTGCAACGGTCGGAGCCTCGGGGGTAATTTTGCGGACAGCAGAACTTACCTTTACAGTCCAGCCGTCAAGGTCATTACCTTCAACGCTTTCAATGCGGAAGAGCTTAGCCTCTTCTGGATCATCAATCGACGCTGTCAACTGGTACCACTTGTAACGCCCCGTGTATCCAGAGAAGATGTCCAGGCTATTGCCAATTGAAGCGCGAGTAATTGGGCTATCTTGAGTGCCTACGTTATCAGCAGAGGGTCTATGAGAATCCCCATCGGCAAAAACATACTTGTTTGCAGCAGGGTCGCCACCATTGGTGATAAGGGGCTTGTAAACTTTTTCGCCGTCTCCTGTAACTGCGTCGCCGGCCTCATGTTGCGATACCCCAATTGTGATTGTGGGTGCCTTGCCAGCGGGAACCTCACCTAGATAGGTTTCCCCGTCCCACTCGCCTTTAACCAACTCAAACTTGAAATCGGTATTGGCCTGCTGGTCCATAGCCAGTTGTTTCACGCCATTACTATATCCAGTTCCAAAAGAGAATTGGCTGGGTCCGTGCTTCCCTAAGCGATATTGGTAGCAGTCCTGAATGCCGATCTTGTCAACACCCTTGTACTTGGGATCCTTGTGGTTCACGTCGAGTGGAATCTGCTCATCTTTACCAACGGTTAGTGTGAGCTTTGGCCACTCGTAGCCAAGTGGTCTACCGGTTGCTTGACCGCTTTTGAATTCGTAGACTGGACAGTATAGAAGCACGTTGACTGTAGTGCCTTTAAGCGCCGGGTCATACCGTTTTACTTTGTTACTCCAAGTAACCTCGAAAGTCTTGACATTGCTGCCGTCGTCAACACTGTTTGCTGCTACAGCGGTAGCGGCGCCTCCCAGTGTCAGTACTGCCGCACCTGCGAAAGCAGCTGTGGCGCGCAACCAATTCTTCATTGTTCCTCATGTATTCGACGAAAACATAGTGTTAATCTTACCAGGAGGGGCGATTCATCCGAAGCTAAAGGGATATAGGCGTATTCGGTGTCACCTGTGTACTACTACACCCCCGAGTGAACCAATGGATCCAGTTCATTCCGGGGATAGTTATTTGAAGATGTCTTTAGACAGACGTTTCTAGTAGTGAGACATCGTCGAGGTGCCAAGGCTAGCCCAATGGTCAATCCACTCTGCGTCAGACGTTGGTATGTTCACACACCCATGTGAGTCGTCCGGTCCTGTCCAACCGAATGTACGTTGCCACAGGGTAGCATGAATCGAATAAGGCTTGTGGAAATAAGACACCCACGGCACATCCGGTTCCACGTAGCGCCTACCATCATCATTCAGACCATCCCTTCTTCGTCGAGCGTGATGCGCCCAAGTGCGTAGAGGCTTTCGAGTGCGTCGATGAGCTTGATCGGATCGGTCATGAGCGGGCCAAGCTGGGTAGCGAGCTCATTGTGATTCATAGGGTGGTCGAGTAGGCGCATGATCTCTGGCATGGGGGGACGCGGTCGCCTGGTACGAGAAGAGTTTGTTAGGCAGAAGCATCGAGTACCCCACATGATCGGACGAAGTAGGACACGATGAACGCGCAGAAACGGCAGTCCTGCTTGGTGACCTGACTGAGGCGTTCGGTCAGATCGTTGTGAACTCGTGCAGGTGAGTATCCCTTGGCTACCAGCTTGCGAGACAGGGCTTTGATCTATGCTCACGGAAGGTCGTCATCAAAGTTCTTAAGCTGGGCTTGTCTTGCATCTGCTTCTCGATGAACCGGAAGTAGCGCGTCACGTGGGTCATTACTTCGTCGTAGATGAAGTAATCGGACTGTTCGTCGATCTTGTCTTTGACGGCCACTGGATCATATGTGAGCAGCTCGAGATCCTTCAGATTTGCGTTGCCTAGCTTCTCGACGACCCTGGTGATTCCGCGCTCAATGTCCACTGTTGGGGTCACCTGGCGAGACTCAGCACTTTGTACTTGGAGCTGCTTGATTTTCGATAGTTCGATCTCTTCGGATTTACAGGTGACTGAGGGAATAGGAGTGGAAGCAGCTCTGGCATAGTGCGATGAGGTTGGGGTAGTCGCGTGTACCGCCCTCACCATACGCCCAACCTTCAGTCAGAATATCATCAAAACCATTTCTTCATCAATGACGGCGTCGAGTACCAATACAAAGGGAACTGCAAAACAACAGCATCCGCGCGCTCAATCAGCTCGTACTCAGCCTTTACACCAATCGCATAATCCGGATACTGCGCATACATGTTTCGCACGAGAACATCGTCTAGCTCAGCGACAGGGTCAACCAACGCACGATTTACAACAGATCCGGCAAGATCGGAATGAAATATATAAACCACAGCGGCCATTTTCTTCTTTCTGTTCAAAGTCAGCGTCTTCTGTGACCCGGCCCGTTCCCCATTCTATACTCACACCCCCGCAAACATCGCCCGCCCGATGTAGCATATATTCCCCAAACGATTACCACAGAATATACACACTTGTACGGCTCGCATCAGCATGGCGCGCACTAGAATTCTTATGGGGACACAGATAAAGCACTTGATGAGGGTACGACAGTGACAGAACAACAGCCCAAGGTTCGCAACTTAGCACTCGAGGGATTGCGCGGTTTCGCGATCCTGCTCATTATTCTCTACCACTTTAACGAGCACCTGATGCAAGGCGGTTTCGTGGGCGTAGAGATTTTCTTCGTTCTTACCGGCTTTCTGATTACTCGCTCCCTCCTCCCGACCGCACCGGCCCCAGTCCCAGCCCAACCGCTGTCTAAAAAGTCCGCGAAAAAACAGCGTAAAGCGCTTAAGCGGGAGCAAAAGCAGCCTCCTGCACCCCCGGTTTCACAGACTCCGACACACTCATCCTACATTTTCAAACGCTTTATACGCATTTACCCACTCATGCTCACTGTCGCGAGTGTATCCGTTGTGGCCGCATATCTTCTGGACAAGGACGCGCTCGTCGCTGCCAAGAAGTCTGCGTTGTGGGTGCTCACCTCGACCTTTAACTGGTACTCGATCCTCAACGATGGCAATTATTTCGCAGCGTCCTCGCCAGATATTTTCCATCATTTATGGTTCGTCTCGTTGATTGTGCAGATGTACATTATTATTCCGCTGGTCGTTCTGACCGCAAAAGCATTGGGCCGCAAGTCCACCAACAAAACGCGCATCGCAGGCATTGCGCTCACCGCAATCCTCGCCATCGCGAGTGCAGCGGAAATGGCCATTTTGTGCCAAACCAGCGCAAATGCTTCGGACGTTTCGCGCCTCTACTACGGCACCGATACGCACAGTTTTGGCGTTTTCTTAGGGATGTGCTTAGCCTTCGCTCTACCTAAACACATCAAAGCACACTCCGCACTCTCCGTCACCGCCTTCACCGCACTGAGCTACCTCACTATTGTCGCCTTCACCCAGAAAGAAGGCCTGTTCATCTTCAGCGGCGGCCTCTTCCTCACAGCAGTAGCAGTAGCTATCATCATCGCAGACGCACGATCCGATAGCTCTTGGATGAAGCCGATGCTCACTTGGCTCCCACTCACGATTTTGGGCAAGTACTCGTATGGCCTCTACTTGTGGCACTGGCCGATTTATGTGCTCATGAAGCGTACGGTACATATCAGCAAGCTTGTGGACGATTGGCTCGTTCCCTATGCCTCGCTCGCTCTGGCTGCGCTGCTCACGCTCGGCACATATTACCTCATCGAGCGGCCACTTAAAAGGCTTAACGTAGCCAAAAATTCCGGTGCCATGATCGCCAGCATCGCTGTTGCCATCGTTCTCGTTGTCTCCTCGGTGAGCGCGAGCGCTGTTATTTTGCCGCAAGCGCTTGACAGCACGCAGCTCGAACAGCAGCTGTACGACGCCGCGCAGAAGCTGGCTGAGCAGAACCGCAAGAACGAACTGGAGCGCAGGAAACGCGCAAAGGAAGCAAAGGAACAGTTCGCGATGCCGTCCGGCGATAACATGACCGGTATTGGCGATTCCGTTATGCTCGGAGCCTCGGCCGCGCTCAACGACCGTTTCCCAGGCATTACCATCGACGCCGCCGTTTCGCGTCACTCCTCGACAGGCGTCGACATTATTAACACCATGAAAGCCGCGGGAACGCTTAAAAAGTACGTGATTATTGCGCTGACCACGAACGGTTTAGCAACTCTTGACGAGTTCCAGCAGATGAGCGATGCGCTCGGCCCCGATCATGTGATGATTTTAGTGAACGCGCACGCTGACCGCTCGTGGATTGCTAGCTCGAATCAGAACGTCACCACGTTCGCGCAAGAACATCCTGATAGCGCTTTGGTCGTGAACTGGGACGCTGCAGCCACAGCGCACCCAGAAGTTCTCGGACCAGACGGTATTCACACCACCCCTGATGGTGGCGGCTCTCTGTACGCGCAAACGATTGCTGATGCTTTGCAAGACTGGCTCAATCAGCAGATCGCGAAAAAAGTAAACGCGGGCTAACCTTTATGCGCGAAAAAGCGGGCAATATCGTCAATTCCCAAGCCCTCGTAATCGCGCACGAACTGCGAGGCTAAACCGCGTTCGTGCGCATCAATACTGGAGTAGCCGGTAACCGATACCCAGGATGCGCCGGACGCAGCGGCAGCGGTTAGACCCGGAACAGAATCCTCAAAAATCAAGCAGTCCTTAATATCGACGCCCATCGTGCGCGCAGCCAAAAGGTAAGGTTCCGGGCTCGGCTTGTGCGGCACTTCGTCGTTATCGCACACGTAGGCCATAAACGCGCCTTCAGGAGCCTGTTCCTTCACGTTGCGCGCCATCTTTTCTGGCGAACTGGTCACGATCATCTGCGGAATGCCGGCGTCGCGCACAGCAGTAATCAGATCGTACACGCCTGGCAGCCATGGCAAGCGCTCAACTTCCTTCTTGTAGACGAACTCGACCATAAAATGAGCGATGTCCTCGGCGCTCATATCGGTAACGCCCGCCTGAATCATAAAATTCGCAACGAAGGCGAGCGAGCTTCCCTGCAACTGCGCGGCAATATCTGGCGTCCATGTGCCGCCGGCGCGGTCGAGCAGCGCGCGCTCACTTTCGCCCCAGTACGGCTCGGAATTAATGAGCGTGCCGTCCAAATCCCACATGACTGCAGCTGGTAACGTCGTCGATTTCGAGGTTGCGTTATTCATTCCCACACTTCACTTTCAGCGTTATTTTATGCCAACAACGATATTACCGTGCGCACTCTAACTTGCCGCGCTATCTTAGGCAGTAGACGTTAAGGTGGGTTATTTTTCCCTAAACTGTCTACCTTGTCGACCCCCTTTACACAAACCTATTAGAGAAATAATATGACAAAGATCTTGATTGTTGTTGGTTCCCAGCGCGCAAACGGTTTCTAGGCACAGCTCGCAAACGAAATTAAGAAGACCATCGGCGACCGCGCTGAGGTTGACTTCTTCGACTATTCCGAGGTTCCATTCGTTAACCAGGACATCGAATTCCCAGCTCCAGCTTCAGTTGCTGCTACTCGCGACGCTTTCGAAAAGGCTGACGGCGTCTGGTTCGTCTCCCCTGTATCCAACGGCGTGAAGATTACCTTCTCCTCCGTATCCGCTCACGACTCCTTTAACCACATGTTCACAGACGTTGTGCGCTTGGCTAAGTTCATCGGCATGGACGTTCTCGAGGAGCCATTGTTCGGTCACAGCCTTACCGCTGAGTGGGCTACCGGCGAACTCGCTTTGAGCGATGGCGAGCGCGCTGCACTCGAAGCTCAGGTGAGCGCTTTCTTGGCGAAGATTGGCTAGTTGTTCCGTTTCCTAGCTTTTACTGGTGGATGAGTTATTTCGGCGCGTTCGCCCGTTTTTTATTGGTTATTTGGGGGTGGGTGGTTGTGTTCGCAGCGTTTTTGCTGTGAGCCAGGACGTGTGCGCACGCCGTTTGACTGACTGCACGTAAACTGCCCATTTTGAGCCGAAATACAGCTTTCGCGCATGAACGGTCGCATGATGATTGCCTGCCAGTCGCGTGTTGGCTGATTTTTCCGTGCTTTTGTGTGGCCAGACATGACGGCTGGGCACGTTGCATGGTTGAGAGCGCTCGGTTGGGCGCGTGAATCGTGATTGGCTATAGCCGCTCACTTTTCACGCCTGCGTGCTAGGTCTTGAAGGTTGGTAGTTCGTCGTGCTGCCAATCTCCACGCACGCCTAGAGCTTTCTACGAGCTTTCGAACGAACGCGAAGATTGTCAGTATAATATTACGGGTAAAGTGCCAGCCACGGTTTGCGACCTTTGTGCGCTAAGAGGAACAAGAGAAAACGCAAGAAACCCCCGGTCAGCACCACACACCAGGGAAGAGGGATACACACATGGATAATGCAAAAGGGGGTTGCAGTATCTATCGGACGAAGATGCAATCTTCATTAAGAACTTTATGTTGTCGTCAGGCTCGCTCAAGGAAATGAGCAAGCTGTACCGCATTTCGTATCCAACCTTGCGCCGCCGCCTCGATCAGCTTATTAACAAGATTCACATGTATAACCGCGCACCGGACGATATGTTCGTCACCCTCATCCTCTCGCTCATGATGGACGAGAAGATCGATATTAAGACCGCGCAAACCCTCATTAAGAGCTATCAGGAGCTACACGCCGCTCTAGCCCCAATTGAGGAGATCTCCGAGCTGCGCGATTCCGAGGGACTAGGAAACCCCCTCGTCTATTCAGACCGCAGATATTAACGTAAACGAAGAGCGCTCCGATCATCGCCGCGCGGAAACCACGCTCTAGGCTAAACACTGCGCTCGCTCGCCCAGTGGTGGTGCTAACGTGGAAGTCTGCTATGCACCCGTTGCACACCCTGTCTATATTCGTGTGTATTTGTGCCGAAACAACGTCTCCAGATTTACGCTCTGGCTCGTCGCGCCCAAAAACTCCCTGAAACTAGCAGTCCGTTTGGCGCTTTCCTTTCGCACCGTGGTGCATATTTGGCTAACACTTGATTAAAAAGAAAGGAGAAAAATGTCGCGCAAAAATACTAAAAACACCGCAGAGACCACGTCCGCAGAAACCGCAGACTCCCTCGATGCCCGCGAGCGCGCCGCCCTCGAGCAGGCCGAACTTGCCATGCAACAGTTAGAAGACAACAACGGCTATGGCGATGGAGACGGCTCAGTCCGCGATTTTGGAACACTACTCAAAAGTCTTCGTCAATACAAGAAAGCAGCTTATCTCACCCCTATTTTGGTGGCTATCGAGGCACTTTTTGAGGTGCTCATCCCTACTTTCATGGCTTTTCTTATCGATGAAGGCTTAAACAAGCATGACATTTCCAAGGTTTGGCAGTGGGGTCTTGTTCTCCTGGTCATCGCTTTGTGCTCTCTGGCAGCCGGTATTGGTGCAGGTCGTTACGCGGCGCAGGCGGCAACAGGTTTGTCTCGCAACTTGCGTCATGATTTGTTCAAGAAGGTGCAAGACTTCTCCTTCACGAACATTGACCGCTTCTCCTCAGGTTCGCTCGTCACGCGCCTGACCACAGACGTAACCAACGTTCAGAACTCTTTCCAAATGCTGATTCGCGTGGCTTTCCGCGCTCCGCTCATGGTTATTTTCGCGTGGTTCTTCACCTTCCGCATTAGCCCAAGCATTTCCTTCGTCTACTTGGCTCTTATTCCATTGGCAGGTGGCGCGCTCATCGGCATTATTGCCAGCGTCCACCCTATTTTCGTGCGCGTTTTCCGCGTATACGACCGCCTCAATTCCAATGTAGAAGAAAATCTGCTCGGCATCCGCGTGGTAAAGTCCTTCAACCGCGAAGATCACGAAGACTTTAAGTTTAAGCACATTTCCTCGGCTATCTACAAGTTCTTTGTGAAGGCAGAACTACGTTTGGCATATTCGAATCCAATCCTTATTAGCTCCATTTACATTGCTATGCTCATCTTGAGCTGGATGGCTTCGCGTCAGATTGTAGTCTCTGGCAATGTTGCGGCTAACGGTTTAACCACGGGTGATCTCACCTCGCTTATTACCTACACGCTGCAAATTATGATGGCTATGATGATGATTTCCTTCATCTTCATCATGATTATTATTTCGCGCGCCTCCGCCAGCCGTATCGCTGCCGTTTTGCGCGAAGAATCCACGGTTACCACGCCAGATAGGGCGCTCACCGAGGTTGCCGACGGCACTGTGCAGTTTAAGGATGTTACGTTCCGTTACTCCGATCAGTCCGAAAAAGACGTTCTTTCACATATTAATATTACGATTCCATCCGGCTCCACTGTGGGCATTGTGGGCGGTACCGGTTCAGCGAAGTCCTCGCTAGTTCAGCTCATCCCTCGTTTGTACGATGCCACCGATGGTTCGGTGCGTTTGGGCGGCCGCGACGTGCGTAACTACGATCTGGACGTTTTGCGTACAGAAGTGGGCATGGTTTTGCAGAAGAATATTCTGTTCAGCGGCACTATTGCCGAAAACTTGCGCTGGGGTGACCCTAATGCCACCGATGAAGAAATCCGTCATGCCGCTCATTTGGCTTGTGCCGATGAGTTTATTGACCAGTTCCCAGATGGCTATGATTCTCGCGTGGAGCAGGGCGGATCGAACTTCTCAGGCGGTCAGAAGCAGCGTTTGTGCATCGCTCGAGCGCTCTTAAAGAAGCCGAAAGTATTGATTTTGGATGATTCCACGTCTGCAGTTGATACAAAAACAGACGCAAGCATTCGTAACGCTTTTGCTCAGGAAATTCCTGATACAACCAAGATTATTATTGCTCAGCGTATTAGCTCGGTAAAGCATGCCGACCAGATTATCGTGATGAGCAACGGTACCGTTTTAGACCACGGTACGCACGACGAACTGATGGAAAGCTGCGAAGAATACCGTTCTATTGCGCAGTCTCAGGAAAAGGGAGGTGCTATTGATGAGTAAGGAACAAGGCGCACATCGCGGCACATTAAAGCGCCTCATTAAAGAATTAGTGCGCGGTAACGAGCTGCGCTTGGCAGTGGTTTTCATCTGCATCGTTATTGTGGCCGTGGCCAACGCCAGCATGGCTTTGTTCGTTAAAACGCTTATCGACAACTACATTGTGCCGCTGGTAGGCCAGACGAACCCAGATTTTGGCCCGTTGGCTCAAATTTTGGGCGTTATGGCAACGATTTATGCGCTCGGCGTATTGTCTAACCTCCTCTACGCTCGCATTTTGGTGCGCGTAGAACAAGGCACGCTCAAAAAGTTGCGTGACGACATGTTCGAGCACATGCAGAAGCTGCCAATCCGCTTCTTCGATACGCATCAGCATGGCGACATCATGAGCTTCTATACGAACGATACAGACGTGCTGCGCCAGGCTATCTCTCAATCAATGCCTGCGATCTTCTCGTCCGCTATCTCTATGCTCGCCGCGTTCATCTCTATGCTCTATCTGAGCGTACCGTTCGCGCTCGGCGTGCTCGTGTACACGGTGTTCGTGGTGCTCGTTATCCGTTTCCTTGCCGGGACCTCTGGTCGCTTCTTTGTGAAGCAGCAGAAAGCGCTCGGCGATGTGAACGGTTTTATCGAGGAAGCGATTAACGGTCAGAAGGTTATTAAAGTCTTTACGCACGAGGAAGCGACCCAAAAGCAGTTTGACGAGGAGAACGACAAACTGTTTAACGCGGCTCTTACCGCAAACTCGTACGGTAACGTTACCATGCCTGCGGTGGGTAACCTCGGCTACCTGCTGTACGTTATTATCGCTCTCGTGGGCGTATACGCAAGCTTGGCAGCGTTCCCAAACTTCGGTTTGGCTGGATCGAGCGCGCTGACTATCGGTACGCTCATCTCTTTCCTTACGCTGTCTCGCAGCTTTATTAACCCGATCGCTCAGATTTCTAACGAGTTTACGATGGTTATGCTCGCGCTGGCCGGCGCGTCACGTATCTTTAGCCTGCTCGATGAGAAGGTTGAGCACGATAACGGTACTGTTACGCTCGTCAACGCGCTGATTAAGCCGGACGGCAGTATTACCGAAAGCTCTAAGCATACGAATGCGTGGGCATGGAAGGTGCCAGAAGGTATTGAAGTGCGCGAAGACGTGGCGGAAGTTTCTGCTGAAGGCCGCAAGAAGAGCGTATACACTCGCTTGCGCGGCGATATTCGCTTTACTAACGTGGACTTTAGCTACAATCCAGATCGCGAAATTTTGCACGATATTACCTTGTATGCAAAGCCGGGTCAGAAGGTGGCGC
Source organism: Alloscardovia sp. HMSC034E08 (assembly GCF_001813415.1). NCBI lineage: Bacteria > Bacillati > Actinomycetota > Actinomycetes > Bifidobacteriales > Bifidobacteriaceae > Alloscardovia > Alloscardovia sp. HMSC034E08. Next base: position 1,192,282 of record NZ_KV812468.1, read on the forward strand.
TCGTGGGCGCAACCGGTGCGGGAAAGACGACCATTACCAACTTGGTCAACCGTTTCTACGACATTCGTTCGGGTGAAATTCTCTACGATGGCATCGATATTTCGCACATTAACAAGAACGATTTGCGTCGAAGCCTAGGCGTGGTGCTGCAGGACGTGAACCTGTTTACCGGAACTGTTATGGATAACATTCGCTACGGTAAGCTCGACGCCACCGACGACGAGTGCATTGAAGCGGCCAAGCTGGCGAATGCGGACGGCTTTATTCGCATGCTTCCGCAGGGATACGATACCGTGCTGTCGGGCGATGGCAGCGGTTTGTCGCAAGGTCAGCGTCAGTTGCTGTCGATTGCGCGCGCAGCTGTAGCAGATCCGCCAGTTATGATTCTGGACGAAGCAACCTCGTCGATTGATACCCGCACCGAGGAGATTGTTCAGGCCGGTATGGATGCGCTGATGGAAGGCCGCACTGTGTTCGTTATTGCACACCGCCTCTCCACCGTGCGCAACTCCGACGTGATTATGGTGATGGATCACGGCCGCATTATTGAGCGCGGCACCCACGACCAACTGATCGAGCAAAAGGGACAGTATTACCAGCTGTACACCGGCGCGTTTGAGTTGGAGTAGTTAAAGTAGGGGGTTGCTTCGGCTGGGTCGGTTAAGTTAAGGAACCGCTTCGAGATCTTGATTGTAAGGTTTCGAGGCGGTTTTTTGTATAAAGAACTCCAGACCTCGGAGTAGATTCTCAAGAAATGAAATACGCACATATTTCATTTCTTGAGAAGAGGGGGGAAATGGAAAAGCAGCCTTTAAGCGACTTTGTGAGCTTCGCACCGGGAATAAACCCGACTCGGGCAGAGGAACAATTCAGTAAAACGCAGTTCACTTATTACGATCAGACCTCCTTTACACAAGATTACTACCACACGTCCGGAAAACTTCAGGAGAGAGAAATTCCTGGCGCTTTAGAAGATTTTGCAGTGCACACAGGCGATGTGGTTATTAGTAATTCTCTACACAAAGCAACACTTGTACATTCTGAGAACTCTGGAAAGATACTCTCTTTGAACTTTACTCGAGTGAATTTTACTGGCACAGAATTAGATAAACACTTCTTCATTTATCTCTTCAATGAGCACGCCGACGCGCAACGACAAAAAGATCGTGAGATACAAAATACGAAAACATCTGCACGTCTCCCTCTCAAAGGATTACGCAATATAACCATTCCCATTGTTCCACTCAAGGAACAGCTCACACTAGGACAGATATACAGGAACGTTCTTACACTGCGCGGCAAGCTCAATCGATACGCAGAGCTTCTCAACGCGTTCGCAATTAACATTCTCGAAGACAATCTCAAGGAGAAATAAAGATGAGTGAATACAAAAATCAATCTGAACTCGAATTCGCAGCAGAAGTAATCAAGCATCTCACTCACATCGGTGGCGTAAAACAATGGCAGTACATGCCCGAGATTAAAACTACAGAACATCTGTGGCAAAACTTTAAGAAGATTTTGGAACAGAACAACCAAGCACGCTTGGATTATCCTCTCTCTCCTACTGAGTTCGCTCAGATTAAGAAAATTATCTCTAGCTTCACTAACCCGTACCAAGCTGGCCAATTCCTTTATGGTATCAACTGAGTATCGGAAATTGAAGTAGATTTAGATAATGGAAAGCATATTTTTCTCACAGTCTTCGACCAGTCACAAGTTGGTAGCGGCAACACTGTTTATCAAGTGGTAAACCAGATTGAACGCCCTAAAGTAGTCGACGGTAAGAAAGATCGCCGCTTCGATGTTACCTTGCTCATTAACGGTCTTCCAATTGTTCAGATTGAGCTGAAGAAGTCGATGCATTCAGCCAATGAAGCGTTGAATCAGATACAGCAGTATATTACAGAGAAGCAATACAGCGATATTTTCTCTACGCTTCAAATTTTAGTGGCTATGACTCCACACGAGATCCGCTACATGGCAAACACAAAGGAAGAAAGCTTCAACAAAGCTTTTGCCTTCAATTGGCAAAATGAGGACGACGCAAAGCCAGTATATTCATGGAAGACCTTCACGGATCGCGTGTTATCTATTCCAATGGCTCACGATCTCGCCACTCGCTATATGGTTGTGGACGGCACAAAGAATAAGGAAAGCATTAAGGTAATGCGCCCGTATCAGGTATACGCCACCAAGCGAGTGCTCGAAGCCGTGAATAAGTTTAAGTTCGATACAGAAGGCAAGCTTGGCTATGTATGGCATACCACTGGTAGCGGTAAGACAATCACCAGTTTTAAGACTGCATGGCTGGCAAGCCGTTTGTCTCATGTGGATAAAAGGTTGTCTTCCTTGTTGACCGTATTGCACTAACGAATCAGACCGCAGACGCATACAAGGCATATGATCCAGCAACAGGTTCAGATGATAAGACTGGTGTAGTAAGCGATACCGCCAGCGTTCAGGATTTACATCGCAAACTCACCCGAAAGAGTGATAAGAACATTATCGTTACGAGTATTCAGAAGATGTCTCGATACGTATCTCGTAAGGACTTCAAAGCACCTAAGGATAATATTCTCTTTATTGTCGACGAAGCACACCGTTCAACTGGCCAGGCTCCTGAACAAAAGGCCCATTATGTTCATGAGTTAGTTGAAAACCTCAAAAATGACAGTACTGAAGGCATGCTTCAGAAAATTCGCGAAGCTCTGCCAACCTCTGCATGGATTGCATACACAGGTACACCAAAGTTTCCTGAAACAAGACAAATCTTTGGCGGACTTCTTCACGCGTACACCATTAAAGAAGCTATCGCCGATAAGAACGTACTTGGTTTTAATGTGGAATTTAAGGAGACCATTAAAGCTCCAGAAGACGCCACTTTGGAAGATACGGACGATAACATTAAGGCAAGCGTATACGATACAAGCGATGAGCATGTGAAGCTCGTCGTAGAAGACATCTTTAAGTATTGGAAGAACCGCTCTAACGATCGCAAATACAACGCTTTGCTCACTGTTCATGTGGGAGGAAACAAGGCTTCTACCCCACGCGCAATGCAGTACTTCAACAGATTCCAAGAAGTAAATGCAACTCTCCCTCAAGAAGAACGTTTGAAGATAGCTGCTAGCTTCTCGGATGATACGTCGAACAGTGACCACCAGCTCGAACACAATGAAACTCTACTAAGCGCTATGCAGCGCTATAACAAAGAGTTCGGAACCGCTTTCGATATGAAGCAGGTAAAGGAATATACCGAAGATGTGTCACATCGTCTTAACAAGACGGCAGGCGATGGGAAATTCCTTGATCTTGTGATTGTGGTGGATCAACTTCTAACTGGTTTTGATGCTCCAGAAATGAATACCTTGTATGTGGATAGAACTTTGAAGGGCGCAAACCTTATTCAGGCATATTCCCGCACAAACCGTATGCACAATCTCGTGACTAAGCCGTGGGGCAATGTGGTGAATTATCGCTGGCCACAAGAGAACGAGCATCAGATGAATAAGGCATTCTATCTGTACTCGAACCGCGATTCTGCACTTGAATAGGATATTTTAGACATTCCAAAAGAAGAACTGAGCAATGCAAATTCTAATGCTGGCATTACATCTCAACCAATTGAAGTAGTTCTGGACGAGGCTCGCGAAGTTGTCGATAAGTTGCGCGAGCTGACAGACAACTTTACTGATAAGCCAAAGGGCGAACATGCAGAAGACGAGTTCATTGCTACCCTTAACCAATACAACCAAATCATTAGCCAGCTAAAGCAATATACGGTTAATGAAGACGACGAGCCAATCTCAATGTACACCGATTCTGACTACTTCTACGACTCCATCGGGCTATCGTACGATGAAGAGGGCTTCTTAAATACTGTTCGTATGCAGTTAGAAGAAACTCTTAAACGAGAGGTTCCAGGCGGTTCAACTCCAGTTGAGCTCGAGATGGTGCACATTATCGATGTGCGCATTGACTACGATTATCTTGTCGATCTGATTGCTCTGTTCGCTGAACAAGTACGCTGCGGTAACTTTGAAGCCGCCGATGAGACCCGCAAGAACATCGAAGCAGAAATCGCTAAGACGGATAACGACAAAGAACGCAAGAAGGTTCGTAGGTTCGTTGACAAAATCTACGATAAAGAATTCGAGTTCGATTCTTATCCTGTTACACGCGATGTTGATGAAATGCAGAAAGCCATGGATAAAGCCCAGCATGACGGCACAATTCGTCTGCTCACGGGATTTGTTCGCCATTGGGGCTTGGACAACAGTATTACTCCGAATGATCTAAAAGCTCTCATTTCCAAACACAAAGTAGGTGAAGAGGATCTCGACAAGCAAGGCGAGCTAAACAAGATTATGCTGAATGCGCGCCAGGATTACAAGGAAATCGCAAGTCTTGAAGTGACCATGCTCTCATGGGTTAAGTACCGTAACGAATTCCGTACAGCATTTTATGAGTTAGCTGACACTATTATGGAGGACGAATAAGCTATGTGTACTATGCTGTGCATATAGAAAAAGGAAACATAAATATGGGTGAAAACAAACCACAAGAACCTGCCATCAGGTTCAAGGGTTTTACTGACGCTTGGGAACAGCGTAAGTTGGAGGATGTCGGAACTATAAACCCCAAAGCACTCAATACTTTCTTCACAGTCGCAAAGCTTGGGTTTCCTTGTTTGCTAAGGCTCTTATACAAACTCACGCGATGCACATCAACTTCATTCGCAATTTTTCCCATTCCATACGCTCGGGCAACATCGTCGAGAGCGTCAAGGAAGACTTCGACATCATCTCTTTGTATTGCAGTGTCTAAATAAGCGGTAACCGCTTCTTCATCATCCAAGTAATCTACTGGATCAAAGGTCAGTAATTCCCTATCTTCTGCGGTTCATCCTTGGACCTCGCCTGCACTCTGCGTCATGTTCATGTCCTCCCCTCGCACACTTCTAATGTAGCTCACAAACTACAACCTCCACCCCCCAACTTGTCACAACCTTGACATAACACACACCGTGCGTTTGCATTCGCCGTCTTTACTGTGAGTTGTCCCTATAACACAACTCTAAGGAAAAAGACACATGTCATTAAAAACAAAACGTAATACAACTCGCACACTAACCACCGCAGCCGTCGCCGGTTTAGCCGCTCTCTGCCTCTTCTCTCTGTCCGCGTGCGGTTCGAAGGCAGCAGCCGCCCACTCGAACGGAGCAAGCGCAGCAAACTCAAACAGCACAGCAATCTCCGGCTCCGTCTCCACGAACGGCTCCACCTCGATGGAAAAGGTCATCGGCGGCTTGTCCGAAAAGTTCATGGCTGAGAATTCTCAAGTAAAAATCACCTACGATGCCACAGGTTCGGGAACAGGCATTGAATCCGCATCGAACGGTTCTGCAGACATCGGCCTGTCCTCGCGCGAGCTGAAGCCAGAAGAGCAAGAAAAAGGCCTTAAAGCAACGCCTATCGCTCTCGACGGTATCGCGATCATCGTATCCGCGAAAGCACCGGTAAAGAACCTGACCCTCTATCAAATCAAGCAGATTTATACGGGCGAAGCGACGAACTGGAACGAGGTGGGCGGTCCAAACTTGGAGATCTCTCCTATCGGTCGCGAAAACGGTTCGGGTACGCGCGACGGTTTCGAATCAATCACGGGAACTGCCGACAAAACAGTGCACGCTCAAGAGCTCACCTCTACCGGCGCGGTTATCGAGGCTGTAGCGAACAATCCGAACGCAATCGGATACGCTTCGCTGTCTGCGGTCGAGGGCAAGAAGAACGTGGCCATGCTCACAGTTAACGGCGTAATCTGCTCGGAAAAGACCGTGCAGGACGGCTCCTACCCTATCCAGCGCCCGTTTAACCTCGTTACGAGCAACAGCGCCAATCTCAGCCCGGCAGCCCAGGCTTTCTATAAGTTCTGCCTCGATCAAAAGAACGCAGACCTCATCCGTTCCGCGGGCGCAGTACCGCTAGCAAAGTAGCGCGTGCTAGAAAGCAACACCATGCTACGACAAACTCGCGCAATAGAACGCGCTGCGTCCCTGTTTTTCCTCGCGTGCGGCACCGCGATTGTGGGAATCGCACTGGTTATAACCGCGTACCTGGTTATTGCCGGCATCCCCGCCATCGCGCGCGTAGGCCTGGCGAACTTCCTCTTCTCTGCCACATGGACTCCAAGCGCCGATCGTTTCGGTATCTTGCCGTTTATCCTCACGAGCGTGTGGGGAACGGCGGGCGCTCTCGTGCTGGCTATCCCGGTGGGCGTGCTCACCGCACTGTATTTGTCGAAAATAGCACCCAAACCGGTGGCGAGCATCATGCGCTCGTGCGTGGAACTTCTAGCGGGCATTCCGTCTGTTATCTACGGTTTAGTGGGCATGATTCTTATTGTACCTACCCTGCAGCACCTGTTTAACCTATCGAGCGGCGCCTGCCTGCTGGCCGCGATTTTAGTGCTTTCCGTTATGGTTCTGCCCTACATTATTAGCGTTTCGCTCACCGCTTTAAACGCGGTTCCGACGCAGTACGAGCACGCCTCGCTCGCTTTGGGCGCTTCCCCGGTGGAAACCTATGTTAAGGTGTCGCTTCGTGCGGCGTCGAGCGGTGTTTTCGCTTCTATTATTCAGGGCACGGGTCGCGCGCTGGGAGAAGCGATGACCATTATTATGGTCGCCGGCAATGTGGCGCATATGCCCGGCCTGTTCGAGCCGGTACGTTTTATGACCACCGCTATTACTTCGGAAATGTCGTACGCCGCGTACGGCAGTCTGCACAGAAACGCTCTGCTGTCCATCGGCTTGGTTCTGTTTCTGTTTATTGTGCTTATGACTACTTTGTTCCACGCCCTCACCGGCAAGGAGGCTCATTAAATGACCGCTCTTGTTCACAACGCTGCTCTGCCCGCGCGCTTAACCGTTGTACCTCGTCTTCACGGGTTACAGAAAGCTCGCCGCCGCATCGTTTCGGCTGTTTTGACTGGTTCGATGATTTTCTGCACGGCCGCAACCGCCACGATTTTGCTCGGTATTATCGGTTTCGTTCTCTACCGCGGATTGCCGGCTTTATCGCTCGATCTGCTCACCGGCGAAACCTCGTATTTAAGCGACACTATTGGTATTTTGCCGAATATCTTAAATACCTTGTATTTAATTATTGTCACCATGCTGCTGGCTACTCCTGTGGGTGTGGGCGCGGCAATCTATCTGAATGAATACGCTCGGCAGGGCTCTTTTACGCGTGGTATCCGTTTCGCTTTAGAAACTCTGGCGGGTATTCCTTCTATTATTTGCGGTCTGGTAGGCATGTTGGTGTTTATTCACCTGTTCGGGCTCAGCCAGGGTATTTTGGCCGGTGGCCTTACTTTGGTGATTATGGTGCTGCCCACCATTGTGCTCAACACTCTGGAAAGCTTGCAGTCGGTACCAAACCGCTATCGTGAAGGTGCTTTAGCGCTCGGCGGCGGCAAATTCCATATGGTGGCAACCGTTGTTTTACCGTCCGCTATGCACGGTATTGCCACGGGCTGTGTGCTCGCGGTCGGGCGTATTGTGGGCGAATCAGCAGCTTTGCTCTATACGGCTGGTTTCGGTCTAGTGCTTAACGATTTCTTTACCGCTCTCGAAACTTCCTCCGCTCCGCTCACCGTAGCGCTGTATGTGTACGCGTCTGAGCGTGGCGCTATCGATGTGGCTTTCGCCATCGGAGCCGTGCTCATGACTATCACCCTCGTTCTTAACTTCGCCGCTCATACTGCGGCTCATCTCCTGCGAAAAGGATAAGAAATGAATATTATCGAAGCCAAAAATATAAGCCTATGGTATGGCGATACGCAAGCGCTTAACAAGGTGAATCTGTCTATACCCACGCATCGCGTAACCGCGCTGATCGGACCGTCAGGCTGCGGAAAATCAACCTTCTTGCGCTCTCTTAACCGCATGAACGATCTGATTGAGGGCGTGCGAGTCGAGGGCACCATTAACTACGGTGGCGTGCCCATTACCAGCCCGAATATCGATGTAACCGCGCTGCGCAAAGAGGTGGGTATGGTTTTCCAGCAGCCGAACCCCTTCCCTATGAGTATTTACGACAATATTGCTTACGGTCCGCGCATTCAGGGCATTCGTCGCAAATCTGAGCTCGACGATATTGTGGAGCGCTCTCTTAAGGATGCGGCGATGTGGATGGAGGTGCGCGACCGTCTGCACAACAACGCTCTGGGCTTATCGGGCGGCCAGCAACAGCGTCTGTGCATTGCACGCGCTCTGGCCGTGGAACCGCAAGTACTGCTGATGGACGAATCGACCAGCGCTCTAGATCCGGTATCCACCGCCACTATCGAGGAGCTTATCGTGCGCCTTAAGCAGCGCTACACGGTGGTAATGGTTACGCACAATCTCCAGCAGGCCCACCGCATAAGCGACCAGTGCGCGTTCTTCCTTATGGGCGAAGTGGTGGAGTCGGATTCGAGCTCGCAAATCTTTAACCATCCGCGCGATATGCGCACCAGCGACTACGTGTCTGGCCGCTTCGGCTAAGCGCGGGCGTTCCCAGAAGATATAATGCGTTTTATGATCTACTACGTGGACGACGACACGAATATACGCGATCTTGCACTCTATTCGCTGCGCCAGTCAGGTTTATCTGCCGAGGGTTTCGAAAACGCTACCGATTTCCGTGCCGCCTGCGAGCGCGAACGTCCCGAACTTATTCTGCTCGATATTATGTTGCCGGGCGAGGATGGCTTAAGTATTCTCGCCAGCGTGCGCTCGCGTGCAGATTTGGCCGATGTGCCGGTTATGATGCTCACCGCGAAAGGCTCTGAATACGATAAAGTCGTTGGCCTCGACGCGGGTGCGGACGATTATTTAGCTAAACCTTTCGGCATGATGGAACTCGTAAGCCGCTGTAACGCTTTGCTGCGCCGGGCGGCGCGTGGTGCGGGCGCGGGTTCGGACGCAAACGCCGACCTTATTGAGTGCGGTCCGATTCGTATGCTCATCGATAGTCACGAAGCTAGCGTGCATAATACTGCTTTGGATTTAACGCCGAAGGAGTTTGCGGTGCTGGCTGTGCTGGCCGAGCATCCGGGTCACGTGTTTACGCGCCCGCAGCTGCTCGAGCAGGTGTGGGGTTTTAGTTATTGTGGCGAAACGCGTACAGTAGATACGCATATGCAAACGTTGCGGCGCAAGCTTAACGAGGCTGCTGATGGTGCCGGCGATCTTATTCAGACGGTGCGCGGCCTGGGCTACCGTGTGGCGCGGGCGAAGTAATGCGTACGCATAGTTTGGAGCGGCGCGTTTTTACGGCTCTGCTCACTCTGGCTTTAAGCGTTTTTCTGCTGACTGCCGCCTCCCTCGTTATGCTCAGTTGGACCGCCTACGAGCGCACAGCCGAGAACGAGCTGCATATCGATGCGACCCGTTACGCTCAGGTTTTGCGAGCGCGCGACGCCGCTTCTGCTCGTGCCATTATTTCTGCTCTTCCTAACACCGCTACCCGCTATACGCTGATTGATGGCGATGGCACAGTTTTAGCCGATACGAGCGTTCCGGCTACTTCTTTGGATAACCATAACGGCCGCGAGGAGATTGCTGCGGCTCGAGAACATGGCTCTGCGGTGGTTATTCGCCATTCGCATACTTTGCGCGAAGATTCGATGTATGCGGCCGCCCTCGTGCCGGGCACTTCTTTAGTTATTCGTGCTGCTCAAACTCGCACCTCTTTAGCCTCGTATTCTCTAAGCTTGGCACCTATGTTGGTGCTGATTGCTGTGGGTGTGGTGGCGTTAAGTATTGTTGCCGCGCGATTGCTTACCCGGCGTATTGTGCGACCATTGCGACGCATCGATTTGCGCAAACCCTTGGATAATGTGCCATACCACGAAATGCGGCCTCTCTTGGAGCGTGTGGACGAGCAGCGCCTCGAATTATTGGCGCGCAATGAGCGTTTAGAGCAGACGGCGAATTTGCGTCGTGAATTTACCAGCAACGTGAGCCACGATATGAAGTCGCCTTTGCAAGTAATCGGTGGCTATGCCGAACTCATTGAGCAAGGCGTGGCCAAGCCTGAGGATATACCACGTTTTGCTGGTATTATTCGCACAGAAGCTGCCTCCATGCGCACGCTTATCGACAATGTGCTCACTCTGTCTCAGCTTGATGAAGGCGGGCATTGGACGTTAAGCGCTATCGATATTGCGCCCATTTGCGAGCGCGTTATTGAGCGTTTACACACGAAAGCTCGCGAGCGCGGCGTGCGCGTGAATCTTCAAGCTGAGCATGTGCGCGCACTGGGGTCTGCACAGTTGGCTGAGCAAGTGCTCTATAACCTTATCGATAACGCTATTCAGCATGGTAAAGAAAACGGTACAGTCGACGTGGCAGTGCGCAAGACCGGCGAGAAGGTTGTTATTACCGTCTGCGATGACGGTCCGGGCGTGCCCGCCGAACTGCGCTCGCGCATTTTCGAGCGTTTCTACCGCGCAGACGCCGCGCGTTCTCGCACACACGGTAACACCGGCCTCGGCCTGGCAATCGCTAAACATGACTGCGCCACCATGCGCGGGCATATCGACGTATCCGACTCCCCCACAGGTGGCGCATGCTTTGCAGTTACGCTTAACGCGGTCGCGTAGACGCAACATCAAACGCGGCCTGAGCCAAAGCGTTGAGCTTGTCTAACTGAACTTTCTGCTCGGCCGTGCTTGTCGGCTCGAACGTGCCGTAGCGATGTTCGGCAGCCGTGCGAATCAAAAAATCAGAAAGCTGCGGGTTCTTCGGCAAAACGGAGCCATGCATATACGTGCCAATCACGTTATATTTGCGAGCCCCCTCGGTAAAATCGCTACCGTTATTGCCCGTGCCTTCGTTCTCGACGCGCGCCCACGGTTGCGTGCCATCGTCGTGCACAATCGTCTGACCGGAATGATTCTCGTAGCCCACAATCGCGCCGCACTGCTCGGTCTTCTCAACGAGGTTACCAATCATGCGTGTATCTTGACCCACCGTATGCACGCCCAGCACATGAATGCCCGGCAAACGCTGACCCTCATGCGTTTCGAAATACTCGCCAAACAGCTGATACAGTCCGCAAATTAACAGCATCGGCACACCGTCGGCAGCCAGCTGGCGCAAGGTATCGGCGCGTGCAAACAGGTCGTCGCTAATAACCGCCTGACCCTTATCTTGACCGCCGCCTCCCAGCACCAAATCGACCTGTTCTGGCCACGCATCACCCACGTTATACGCGTGAATGCGCGGCTCATAGCCGTACAAGCGAGCACGCAGTTCCACCGTTTTAACGTTTCCAGTGTCGCCGTAAATATTCATATCTTTCGGATACAGCGACACAATATCGAGTACGCGTGTGTTTGTTTGTGTAGTTCGCGTCATTTTACAGCCCCACATCCTCTACATCCGCCACACTCGCCAGCACTTTACGTGCGGCCAGCATAGACGTGTACGTGCAATACACATGCTTATCGCGGCCGGAACCGTTATTCACAAACGCGCGCACAGCCTCGTCGATATTCGGGTTAACGTTTTCTGCGTTTACACCGTCGTATGCCAAGCGTAAAGCCATATCCGTAGCGCGCACGCCCGAAACGCTTTGCACTCCACCAGCAGATAGCGAACTAAAGTCCACATCCCACAGCCAGCTCATATCGCGACCGTCTGCGTATTCGTCGTTAATAATAATCATCGTGTCGTGCTCGGCAGAATCAAAAGATTTTAACGCCAACCTAAAGCCCATTGGATTCTTCACCAAAATAAGCTCAACGTCACTATTTCCCACAGTAATTGATTCGCCACGACCAAAAGCAGGCGTTACTTGCGAAAGGGCGAGAACCATTTCTGCATGCGATGGACGTTTCTGCGGCTGCACTTCGCGAAGAACCGCGTCTACCACAGCGAGCGCGCCCGCCGCGTTAAAAGCGTTATACACTCCTTCGAGCTTTAACTGCGCGCTATACGTTCCTTCAGTCTGACCGAAAGCAAAAACTGCTTTTTTCTGCTTCAGCTCGGTAAGCGTTACTTGTGCTGGACGGTAATGCGCTAAATGATAGTTGAGCTTATCTTCTGTTTCGTGCATCGCGTCGTCAGAAGGGAAGAAACTCATTAAGTTATCGCTTAAACCGAAATAATCTGCGCGCGCGTTGCTCTGCACTTTTTCCGCAAGCGCAGCTACGCGCGGATCTTCACGGTTGAGCACAACCGTTCCCGTGGTCGCTTCAGCTACTGCCGAAAGCATTTTCGCGGTCGTATCGATCTCGCCAAAACGGTCGAGCTGATCGCGCAAAACGTTCAGCAGCAAACTATAACGCGGCTTCACTTTCTTTACGAAGTGAACCGCGTACGCTTCGTCAAGCTCTAAAACGGCAACGTCGGCGTGCAAGCGGCCAGATAAATCAACCTGATCGAGCAAAGCAGAAACAACTCCGCGCGTAAAATTCGATCCGGTAGGGTTCGTAAAAACGCGCAAACCCAACTGCTCCAACATAGACGCCGCAATGCGCGTGGTAGTGGTTTTACCGTTCGTTCCAGACACAAGCACCACTCCATACGGAAGTTGCGCTAAAGTGCGAGCCATAAAATCAGCGTCGATTGCTTCAACAACCTTGCCCGGCAACGCAGTACCGCCACCGCGCACACGAGCAGCAGCGCGTACCATTTTTCCCAGCGCAGGCGTTAAACGAGAAAAAACTGAAGATGCCATAGTAACTCCGTAATCTGTTGCTATCCTGTCTGAAAGTTCTAAACGCCCTGACTGTAGTCAGCAGCCATATCGGTAAAGCGCGAAAGATGTCCCTGGAAAGCAAGCGTAAAGGTAGCCGTTGGACCGTTACGATGCTTTGCCATAATAATATCTGCTTCACCCGGACGGTCTTCGGAATTATAAGCGTCTGGACGATGAACAAGCATAACCACGTCCGCATCCTGCTCAATAGAACCTGATTCGCGCAAATCGGAAATCATTGGCGTGCGGTCTGCTCGAGCTTCCGCGCCTCGGTTCAGCTGAGAAAGCGCAACCACAGGAACTTCCAACTCTTTTGCAAGCAGCTTGAGCGAGCGCGAAAACTCAGACACCTCTTGCTGACGAGATTCCACGCGCTTGCCAGAACTCATCAACTGCAAGTAATCAATCACTACTAAACGCAGACCTTGACGAGACAGACGGCGGCATTTCGAACGGATTTCCATCATAGACATGTTTGGCGAATCGTCGAGATAGAGCGGCGCATCGGAAATACGGTCTTGGAAAGCATTGAGTTTGCGCCATTCCTCTTCGTTAATATTATCCGCGTCGCGCAAGGCTTTGAGAGTAATACCCGTTTCTGCAGAAATAATACGCTGGGATAGTTCCAGCTTGCTCATTTCGAGCGAGAAAACAGCTGTTGGCATATTATGATGCAATGCTGCTGACCTTGCGAAATCGATGCCGATAGTGGACTTACCCATACCTGGACGGCCTGCTACAACAACCATCTGCCCCGGCTGCAAACCGTTCGTTACGTTATCAATATCGCGGAAGCCTGTAGGAACGCCAGGAGTGACGGTTCCCGCTTGGATTTCTTCGATATGGTCGAGAGTACTGCGCACGCTCTCACCAATAGACTGATAATCCTGACGAACATGACCGTCCGAAAGATGATAGACCGAGTTTTGCGCGAGATTGACAACCTCTTCTGCATCCGGACTTTCGGCGGCATAACCCATTTGAGCGATGCGCACGCCTGTTTGGATAACATCGCGTAGCATGGCATCACGATGCACAATATCGGCATAATGAATAGCGTTGATTGCCGCCGGAACAGCGTGAACAAGGCTGGCGAGATAGTCTACGCCGCCAACTTTTTCGAGCTCGTTTTTTACGCGCAGTGTGTCGGCCACCAACACTGGATCGACTTGCTCGCCGCCAGCAAAGCGCTCCACAATTGCTGAGTAAATCGTCTGATGCTTTGGCACGTAAAACTCGTGTGCATCGAGGATTTCGCTGACCTCTGCGATTACGTCATTGCTCATCAGCATGCCGCCAAGCACGGCCATTTCGGCTGTTTCGTCGTAGGGAGGCATTCCCATGAATACGTCGTCTGCGGTGCGGTTGCTTGTGCGGTTGTTTGATGAACGGTCGTAACCATTGCTATCGTAACCGCCGCGCGAGGAGTAGATTCGTTCATTGCTGTTTTCAGGCATATGCCCATTCTATGCGGATGGTTGTAGGAATACAGCAAAGACACAGAAATGGAGAATGCTCGAGAGCGATTGACCAAGCGTAGCATGTGGTTAGTCACATACGCGCAACCGATATGCCACTTTTGAAGCCAT
>NZ_KV812468.1:1206725-1329392 GCF_001813415.1 Alloscardovia sp. HMSC034E08
ATGCCACTTTTGAAGCCATTTTTGCGCATCAAAAGTGGCATAAGAGGTGTATGAAACGGTTAAGCAGCTAATCGAGTAACCAACAAGCCGCCCCACCCATTGTGGATAACATTCCCCGCAACAGGCAGTTATCCACATTTTTATGCGTGTTGCACGCGAATAACCCCTCTAGTTATCCACAATATGCGGATAACACGGTGGATAACTTGGGGATAAACGTGTCGAATTGCTCACATTCCCCTATTATGCGTGAGAATTTCCCCACAAGAGGCAAACTTGTCCATACTATTATGTCTATGACTTCTGAGCAGAACAGCGCCACTACTCCGACCAGCGACTCCTTCCTCGCCGACGCCTCTCCTCGCGCAGTGCGCAAACAGTTGGCAGCCATTGCCATCCCTACCTTGGGTCAGCTCATTGCCGAACCTATTTTTATTTTGGCCGATACTGCTTTTGTGGGCACTATTTCCAACACTGCTCTGGCGGGTCTGTCTATTGGATCCACAATTATTCTCACCTCAGTTGGCTTATGCCTCTTCCTCGCGTACTCCACCACTTCGCGCGTGTCCATTCTTATGGGTTCGGGTCGCACACGAGAAGGATTAAAAGCAGGAACATCGGGCATGTGGCTTGCCACCCTGATTGGCGCAGTACTCACACTCGCCATCGTTGACGGAGCGTATCCGATTAGTTATGCTCTCGGCGCGCGCGGCGCTGTGCTCGACTCTGCAACAGTTTACGTGCATACCGCAGGTTTGGGCATTACGGGAACTCTTATTGCTTATGCTGCTAACGGCATGTTCCGCGGCCTACGCAAAGCAAACATCACCCTGTGGTCTGCGGTGGCAGGAGCCGTAGTCAACATTCTTCTCGACGCCCTCTTCATCTTCGTCTTCCACTGGGGTGTTGCCGGCTCGGGAATTGCCACCGGCATTGCGCAGTGGCTCATGTGTGCCATCGTTGTGCTCTACCTGCTGCCCATTCTTCGTCGCCATCAGGTTACACTCAAGCCTAACTTCGCTGGCGTAAAGGAAAGCGCGGGAGACGGTCTTATGCTTTTTGTGCGCACAGCCGCTTTGCGCGTAGGAATGATTGCCACTGTTACGGTTGCCACAGCTATGGGAACCCGCGTTCTGGCTAGCTTTCAGGTAATTAATTCCTCTTGGAATTTAGCGTTAAATGTTCTCGATGCCATTGGAGTTGGCGGTCAAGCACTGGTGGGCGCTGCTTTGGGCGCAAAAAATATTAAGCTTGTGCACGCTCTTATTAAAGAGATTGAACGCGCCGGCATTATTTGGGGAACCTACGTTGGCATCCTTTTTGCGATTTTAGGATATTCAGGCGCACACCTGTTTACGACTGACTCGGCAACAGAAGGGATTATTGCTATGTGCGCTCTTGTTGTGGGAATATTCTTCCCGTATCACGGCTGGCTCTGGGCGCTCGACGGTGTTTTGATTGGAGCAGGTGACTTTACCTATTTAGCCAAGTTATGCTCGGTTTCCGCTGTAGCACATATAGTATTTTTGATTATTACTTTCTTTGCTGTGCACGGTGCTTCCGAGTTGATTCAGGCGATAGCTTTGTGGCTCGTTTTTAATATTGTTTTTATGGGTATCCGCGGTATAGGAAATATAAACCGCGCGCATACAGATACCTGGATACGCGCGGCAATAGAGGATTAGAGAGCGTCTACGCCCTGCTCGTGTGTGCGCACTCGGGTTACCGATTCCACAGGAATAACCCACACTTTACCGTCACCAATAGTGTTGGTACCTGCTGCCACACAAATAGCGTTGACTATTGAATCAATAGCAGCATCTTCTGCCACAATTTCAAAACGGACTTTCGGCAAAATATCTACCTCAACAGATGTTCCGCGAAAAACTTCTGTATGCCCATGCTGACGACCGTAGCCATGCGCTTCCGAAATCGTTAAACCGTGCACTCCCACGCCAGCCAAAGCGCTAACGACGTCATCAATCTTATCCGGCTGAATAATTGCAGTTATGAGTTTCATTATGCGTGCCTTCCAATAGACAGTGATGTGCTCGTGAAATCATAAGAACGTTCACCGTGCTGAACAACATCAATTCCAGTAATTTCTGCATATGTGCTACTGCGCCAGCCCATAGTCTTCTCCAAAGCAAAAGCAATAACAAACGTTACTGCAGCAGAGAAAATAATCGCAATCAACGCAATAATAATTTGAACGAGAGCTAGGCGGAAATCTCCATGAGTAACCAAACCTGAGCCAGCAGAGAAAACGCCTACGAACACAGTTCCGAGCACGCCTCCCACACCATGCACGCCCACAACATCAAGCGAATCATCGATGCCGAGCTTAAACTTAACGCTAATAGCTACGCAGCATACAGCTCCCACAATCAAGCCGATAATAATGGAAGCCAGAGGAGAAACAACATCAGCAGATGGAGTAATACCCACCAAACCGGCTACCATACCTGAAGCAGCGCCCACAGGAGTGGCGTACTTCGTGCGGATCTTTTCCACAAGCAGCCATCCGAGCGTTGCAGCTCCCGCGCACAAAGTGGTGGTAATAATCGCATAAGCAGCAGTGCCGTTCGCAGCAAAAGCGGAACCGCCGTTAAATCCGAACCATCCGAACCACAGCAAGAAAGCACCCAACAGAACAAACGGAACGTTGTGAGGCTTAAAAGCAGCAGCTCCAAAGCCCTTGCGTCGTCCCACAATCATAGCCACAACAAGAGCGGCAATAGCAGCGTTAATATGCACAACCGTGCCACCTGCGAAATCGTGCGCAGGAACGCCAAAGAACTTGGAAATCGCGCCATCTGCAGAAAGTAAACCCTTATTCCATAGCATATGAGCCATCGGAGCGTAATCGAAAATAACCCATAATAGAGTGAAAACAAGCCACGTGCTAAACTTAACGCGCTCTGCCAAAGCACCGGAAATCAAAGCAACGGTAATAATTGCGAAGGTCATTTGGAAGAAGGCGTCCACCGTTACTGGGTATGCGCCTGTTCCTGTATCTGCTGAAGACGTGTATACGCCGTCTTTCACAGCAATGACGTCGTGGAAGAACGCGCCAGTAAATGGGTTGCCGAAGACACCTCCCACAGATTTACCGGTATACGCAATTGACCATCCGCACGCAGCCCATGCAAGAGCAACAACGGCAATTGTTCCCACGGACAGCATCATCATGTGCAGCACAGCTTTTGCGCGCACCATGCCGCCGTAGAAAAATGCCACGGCTGGGGTCATCAGAAAAACAAGACCGCTCGATATGAGCATCCACGCGGTATCCCCTGAGTTCATAATCTCCTCCTTTTTCTCCAGTAGGTATATGGCTATTCAAGGAGGAGTTTGTGAAGGAGAATCGCCAAATGTGTAACTGGAGTATTACGTGACGCAATCTGAGTGGCGTCTCACGTTTCGGACGTGTTTCGGAAGATGGTTTCAGTGTTAGCACTAACACATTCTATTTCCCTTATATTTCCTTGGCTTACGAGCAATTGTTTCGTACTGTTTTCGGGAAGATGCGAAGTATGGCGATTTTTACTTGCTTTAGAGACTGGCGGGTGTTCAATATGTGGACTTTGGGACGTGGCGGAGTATGACAATCCGCAGAGATATTGAGCTTCTGGAACACGTGGGAGTAGATTTTAGTGTATGCGGTTAAACGTATAACCGACAACGTGAAACGTGACTTGCTCTAGCGTTCCATGATTCACGCATGAGCAAGGGCAGAAAACACTCTCAATGATGGACGCCAGCGTTGTGAGCGTGGAATGCTAGCAACTTTCAGGAACATATAAGAGCTGCTATTACGTGAAAAATGGACGCAAGCATTATTAGCATTCCGCGCTCACAACCGCCACGCACCTGCAACCTACACGACCCCACTAAACTCCGAAAAACCGCTTTATATCAATTCGCGTGTTGTATCTGATGACGCATCACACCCGTCCTGACTCACACCAGCCAGCCCCTATAAAACAATCCAAGCACAAGAAAGGCGATTACCCTTTGCCCATCGCCCCGCAATAAGCAGCAACAAGCAGCAATAAGCAGAAGATAATCGCCAAGCTCTTAATAAAAACTGAAACTATGCGCCCAAAATACCGTCTACGAAGCCTTCAGCATCAAAGCGTGACAAATCATCAGGGCCTTCGCCGAGACCTACGAACTTCACAGGCACACCCAACTCACGCTGCACTGAAATCACAATGCCACCTTTAGCAGAGCCGTCAAGCTTCGTCAGCACAATGCCAGTAATGCCAATAGCTTCAGCGAATACTTTCGCCTGAGTCATGCCATTCTGTCCTGTTGTAGCATCCAAAACGAGCAGAACCTCCCCAACCGGCACGCGTTTTTCTACCACACGACGGATTTTGCCAAGCTCATCCATAAGATTTGCCTTGTTCTGCAAACGTCCGGCAGTATCTACAATCAAAACTTGAGCGCTGTCATTTTGCGCTACCTCGGCAGCCTCGAAAGCAACAGAAGCAGGATCTGCACCTTCTTTATCGCTACGCACCACTTTCACGCCCACTCGGTCTCCCCAAGTTTGCAGCTGGTCAGCAGCAGCAGCACGGAAAGTATCAGCAGCTCCAAGCACAATCTTTTCATAGCCCTCGCCAATGAGCAGACGAGCGAGCTTACCTGTTGTTGTTGTTTTGCCAGAACCATTCACACCCACCATCATGAGCACGTGAGGTTCAACAGTCTGCGCGCTTTTCATGAGCTCAAGATCGCGGTTGTAAGCGTTACCGTTTTTATCAGTATTCACGGCATGCAGCAGCTGAGTGCGCAGCAAAGAACGGATTGCGTTGGCATCGTTCGCATTAACAACGCGAGCATTGCGGCGAAGTTCTTCCACAATATCCATGGAGGTATCTGTGCCCACATCAGCAAGAAGTAAGGTATCTTCTACCTCTTCCCAGTCAGCTTCACTCAGATTATCGCGCGTTAAAATATTGAACAGCGCTTTACCGAACGGATTAGCTGACTTAGCCAAGCGAGAACGCAGACGCTGCATGCGCGTGCTACCGTCTTCAGGAGTGTCGAGGCTGGCTGAAGCTGATGGTTCATCGGCTGTCGATTCAGCAATCTCCGATTCAGGCTGCTCGATCTCAGGTTCGGACTGCTCTGACTCTATCTGCTCAGCTGTCTCAGCCTTCTCATCAGGAACTGTCTGAGCTGTATCGTCTTTCGCTGCGTTCTTGCGCTGCCAAGCAACAACAGCCAAAATACCAATCGCCACAACAGCAATCACAACGGCAATAATTGCCCATAAAACATGAATATCCATAAATCCCTACTCTCTCACGCTCAGCTAAAACTACTAACTATTTCTGTTCTGGAGCATTCTCATCCGCGTCATCCGCTTCATCGGTACCATCCGCATCACCCGTGCTCTTAACGCTTTTCTCAGCAGCCTCAAAATCGCTACGTTTCAAATGCATCGGCACTACAGAAGAATGCTCGCCCAAATATACCGGGGATTCTTGCGTAGACTCTGCTGTTACGTTCTCGCGCAGCTGAGCAGCTAGCTCATGAATGCCCTCTTGAGGCGCGTACGAAACGGGAGATCCAGCTGTGCGAGGAATACGTTTTTTGTTCTCTTCTGAATCGTCATCGCGTTCAAATGAACTTAAACCGCTCGCTTGATTATTAATCACAGCCTCGCTCTGCGCCCATCGCACAATAAAGTAAACAAGAATGCCTACTATAACAAGCCAAAAAATAATACCGAGAACCATACTGCTAGTTTACATGACCCCACTAGAGGCACCTATATCCATGAGCCATTGGCGCACATCGTTACACTCATCGAGACTGACCGCATGGTCAAGCGTTTTATACTCGCATAACTTCAAGAAAGAGTTTTCCTCTAGAAAAGCTGCGAGCGCGTTTGATTCGAAACGAGGTATAACGTCGTCACGCAGGCCATACGCATAAAAGATTGATGGCGATTTTAGCTGCAACGCTGCGTCTTCAGGCGCTGACCCAGGAACAGCTGCGTCCGCGATAAAGCCCGATAAGCAGACTGCCGCTTTATATCGCTGTGGATTGACGCGCATGAGATGTACGGCAAGCGCACCTCCTTGAGAGAAGCCAAAAGGAATGACTTCGCGCTCGTCAGGAATATAGTCGTTAACCCAGTTATCAATGGCAACAGCGGCGGCATACATATCTCGATCACGGTCATCGCCTTGCGGAACGGCTTCGTGGAACCAGCTGAATGCACCGCAGGTTTTAGAGGCTAGCCCCACTGCATCCTCGTCCATAAAAACACCCATATCGTTAGGGTCGAGCAGAGTTAGAGGACCGCGCAAAGACACGTAATCGCTGTGCGGGCTCACATAATTGCCGAAGAACTCTGCAATATCGTCCTCATTCGAACCCCAACCGTGAAGCAGAACGAAAAGAGGACGTCTCGGGTTATTCATGCCACGTCCACGCGAAAAGAGGGCTTGCTCTACCTGAAGTTCATCACCAAAGCGACCGGAAATTGCTGTGGCAGCCCTGCCTGGCTCAAGAGGCGCGCGAGCTTTGTGTGTACTCATGCTTCTACTCTAGCGCGGGCGGGCTATGTGCGAACTTCCATGTTGCATTCATACTGAAATAAAATATAATTATCAGTATGAATGCAACAAATGACAGTAGTAACGACCCGATAGGTAAAGATTATGTCTCGAGAATCAATGAACACCTCAGACAAAATAACGGACTAATCAGCGCTACGGATGCTCGTTCGCAACAAATTCCTACTATCTACCTAAGCCGTCTCTATAAAGCAGGACGTCTACAAAAATTCGCTCTTGGTCTATACGCAAACGCAGACGTACCTTTCGATAACCTTTATATTTTTCAATACCGCTACACGAAAATTATCTATTCATACGAAACAGCTCTCTATCTATTAAAACAGACGGATATTCTGCTGCATGAAATATCGATAACTGTAGAAAATGGTTATCACCTTAACCAAGTAGAACCAAATATCCATATCACTTATGTAAAGAAAAACCTCCTTGAGCTCGGTGTAATGGAAACCTCGACGATGTTCGGTAACACAGTTAGACTTTATTGTTACGAACGTGTTCTTTGCGACTGTATTGCGCACAAAAACAAAATCGACTCTGAACTTTATGGAAAAGTTATTAGAGGTTATGCGGCATATTCAAACAAAAATCTCCCTCTCCTGTGGCATATTGCCCACAGCATGAAGATTACTGCGCGCGTTCGAAATATTATGGAGATTATTTATGAATAGGGTTATATATGAAAACACAGCGCTGAAATTAGTTAAAGAACTGCACATATATACCTAACCTCCAGCTCTAACCAGCCTGCACGCTACACTAGAGTTATGCTTTTAAGTGATCACGATATTATTCAAGCTCAGTCTACGGGTGCAATTTCATTGACGCCGTGGACGCCGCAAATGGTTCAGCCTGCGTCCATTGATGTGCGCCTTGACCGCTTTTTCCGCGTGTTTAACAATCACAAGCACACATATGTGGATCCTGCAGAAGACCAAGGTGATTTGACCGAATTGTTGGAGGTTGAGGCCGACCAGCCATGGATTTTGCATCCCGGCGAATTTATTTTGGGCTCCACCTATGAATACGTGAAGCTAGGAACGTCTATTGCGGCTCGGTTAGAGGGGAAGAGTTCGCTGGGACGTCTGGGCATTCTCACGCATTCTACAGCAGGTTTTATCGACCCAGGTTTTGAAGGTCATATCACTTTGGAGCTTTCTAATGTCAGCACGCTTCCTGTGAAGCTGTGGCCAGGCATGAAGATTGGTCAGATGTGCTTCTTCCAACTGTCTAGCCCAGCCGAGCATCCATACGGTAGCGCGCATAACGGGTCACACTATCAGGGACAGCGCGGTCCAACCGCTTCCCGTTCTTTCGTGAACTTCTATAAAGCCGATGTCTCTGGAGAGGTTTCTATTCATGACTAATTCCCCTCAAACATGCATACAGTCACGTAAATCGCGTCGTCATGGTCGAGATTTTATTATTCAATCAACGCGCCGTCTTGCTGCTCAAGTCAGCGGTATCTTTGCCGTTCTTTTCGTACTTATCACAGCACTCGTCTGGCCTGGTGTAACGAAATCTTTCGATCTGAGCACAACTAAAGCAGTTGTTGTACATCGTAACGGTTTCCTCAATACTGTTGCACCCCTAATTTCTACTATCGGCGGCACAAAAATTGTTCTCGCGTTCTCGCTGATTTGCCTCGGTTTGCTCGCATGGCGTAAGCACTGGCTGCAAGCGAAAATACTCTTTGGCGCCTTAGCCGGCGACGTGATTATTGTTACGGCTTTTAAGCGCATGATTTCGCGCATGCGTCCAGATAAGCAGTTCTGGCTCGGCAGCGTAGAAGATCAGCAGTCTTTCCCATCCGGACATTCAGCGAATAACACCGTTCTGTGGCTTATGCTCGCGATTATTGTGAGCACTTTAGCTCGCACAGAAGTACAGCGCGCATGGGCTCGCGCTTTGAATATTCTGGCTGTTCTCATGCCTCTTTTCATCGGACTGAGCCGTATTTACGTGGCACATCACTGGACTACCGATGTGCTCAGCGGATGGTCATTGGGCATTGCATGGGTCGCCTTTGTTACATGGATTTATTTCGGTGAGCTTGCCAAGCTACACGCTCAAGTTTCACAACATCAAGCTCCTCAGCATAAGGAAAGGAAGTAATTATGGCACGAGGTTCAGGCTTAGTAAAAATTCTTGCAGGTGCTGCGGCAGTTGCAGGTGCTGCATGGGCTTTTGACCAGTACGCTCAAAAGAAGCATCAGCGTTCGGGCGTATCTTTAGCTATTAACACCGGTTTGGAGCTGTACCCTCGTCGTTCTGCTCAGCAGGAGATGGCTTGGCTCGACGAGCGCAAAAATACTGAACGTACAGATGCGGGCGTTCCAGGAGTTATGCTTAAGTCCGGTTTGGCTTCCGTATATGACGACGGCAATGACGCTGAGTTAGATACTTTTGGCATGACCACCTACCGCATTGCACCTAAAGATTTCTCGCGCACGATTGCGCCTCATACCACGGTTATTTTTGTGCATGGTGGCGGATATGTGCAGGGGATTAATCCAACACATTTGCTGTTCCTGCACCGTTTTGCTCGTCAGTGCGGTGTGAGCGTGCTTGTTCCTGATTACGATCCAGCGCCTTACGGTACTGCAGCGGACGCTTTCCGCCGTATTACAGGCTTGTACACCGCGTTGCGCGAAAAGCATCCAGAAGAGAAGGTTGTTTTGATGGGTGACAGCGCTGGAGCAGGTATGATTTTCGGTCTCGCTATAGATTGGGCTACTCAAGGCATTCAAGCTCCTGAAGGCATTATTGCCATCAGCCCTTGGGTTGACGCCACTTTGAGCAATCCAGAGATTGATGCTTATGTTGAGCGCGATCCTATGCTTGACATTAACCGCTTGCACGTTGACGTTCACGCTTGGGCGGACGCATGGAACGTAAGCGATCCTCGCATTTCGCCTATTCGCGCTGATTTATCCGTACTGAAGAACTCCGATGTGACTGTTTTGGTGGGTACAGACGAGATCTTCTACCCGGATGTAGTTGACTTCGCTCAGTGTTTAACAACAGCAGGCGTGCGCACCAAGTTACATATTGGCGAGAAGATGATTCATGATTATCCGCTGCTTCCGATTCCAGAAGCACAAGAGCCAATGAACCAAATTGAGATGGCAATGATTGAGGCAGTTATCAACTAAAATCAAGCGTCTTTACCACGAGACCTGTTCTCTCTTATGTTTTTCCATAAGCTGGAGAGCGGGTTTTGTTATGAGTTGTAGGGCTTCGGCTTTTACCTGCGGTCATGTGTACAGGTTACGAATGAAGATTTCTGCTGTATCTTTCACCACTATTGATAGCTGTACGTCTTAAAGCTGTTTGATTCTGTAAATCAGAACTGGTAAAAGCTTTACCACGTATAGCTAAAAGCAGCTATGAAAGATACAGCAGAAAACGTCCCCAGAACGCATAAAAATACTGCGCCTAGCAAACATAAGTAAGTCAGACGCAGCATTTATGAACCGGAAGTTCTACAGCTCTCCTATGCAACCTTCTTGAGCATCACGCGCACAAACAGCTTGTAAATCTCCGAGAAGATGAGAACCGCAGCAGCCAATCCAATAGCCTCAAACCACTGATGCAGATCCAAAGGTGAGGTTCCGAATGCCTCATTGAGCA
The DNA here is from genome assembly GCF_001813415.1 of Alloscardovia sp. HMSC034E08. Classification (NCBI taxonomy): domain Bacteria; kingdom Bacillati; phylum Actinomycetota; class Actinomycetes; order Bifidobacteriales; family Bifidobacteriaceae; genus Alloscardovia; species Alloscardovia sp. HMSC034E08. The sequence continues at coordinate 1,216,958 of NZ_KV812468.1, forward strand.
CTGGAATATAAATCACAGCCAACTGCAGCACGATCGACAATCCAATAGCCGCCCAGAGCCATCCATTCGAGAAGAGGTTCTTAAACGCCGATTCAGTCCCTGAACGCGATGCCAAAGCGTTAAACAGCTGGGCAAACACCAAAATCGTAAAGCCCATTGTGCGTGCCATCACCATCGGTTCTGAGTGCAGATTCTGCAACGCAGGAGTGTCAGTAAAAATGCCACCAGGCAAATATAAATCAATGCCGATAAGCGTTACAGCAGCCATCACCAAACCAGTGAAAACAATGTTGGACCACATAGCAACGTCAATCACGCGATCGCCCATCTTACGAGGCGAACGACCCATCACGTCATCTGTCTGACCATCCACCCCCATAGCCAAAGCAGGAGCAGCGTCGGTCAGCAAGTTAATCCACAACAACTGTGTAGCCAGCAGCGGCACGGTCACGCCCGTAGAATGTGGGTCGTTAATGCCCAAAACTCCTGCAAGCACAACACCAAAGAAGACCGTAAACACTTCGCCCACGTTCGAGCCGAGCAGGTAGCGCAAGAATTTGCGAATATTGTCGAAAATCACACGACCTTCGCGCACAGCAGCCACAATGGTAGAGAAATTGTCATCCGCCAAAATCATCTTGGCAGACTGCTTGGTCACTTCCGTACCCGTAATGCCCATAGCCACACCAATATCCGCGGACTTCACAGCCGGAGCATCGTTCACACCGTCACCGGTCATAGCCACAATATTGCCCTGAGACTGCAGCGCCTTAACAATGCGCAACTTGTGTTCTGGTGCCACGCGAGCATACACAGATACTTCTGTCACAGCCTTCTGGAACTCGTCATCGCTCATAGCGTCGAGCTGGTCGCCGGTCAAAGCGCGGCGTGCCGCGCTTCCCGAAGTTCCCAACGACACACCAGAACCAACACCAGAACCAACACCAGTCTCCGCTCCAGCATCTTCCCCAATAATGCCCAAATCAGTAGCAATACGAGCTGCGGTCAGCGGATGATCGCCCGTAATCATAATCGTGCGAATGCCTGCACGGTGAGCCTCAGCAATAGAATCACGCACTTCGGTACGAGGCGGATCAATAATACCCACCATACCCGTCCAAATGTAGTCGCGCTCAATCACGTCATCTTGCTCAGAAATATCGGACACACGACCGCTTGCATCAGTGCGGATGCCCTCAATATCTGCCAAGCGGTTCACCTTCAGCGGGCGATACGCCTGACCAAGCGTACGGTACGCCTGATTAGACAAGCGTTCTACTTGGGACAGAATGTTAGCGCGATCATCGTCCGTAAGCGCACGCACAGTTCCATTCACTTCAATAAAGGAGCAGTGCGAAAGCAGCACATCAGGAGCACCCTTGGCATATGCGGTCATCGAGTGATCGTCACTCTTATCGTGACCAATAACCGTCTGCATTTTGCGCTCAGAAGTGAATGGAATTTCTGCCACGCGCTCCACGCCCTGATAATTATGCAGAGCGCTCACCTTGCGAGCAGCTACAAGCACAGACGCTTCGGTCGGATCTCCCACAATCTCCCAGTTCTTCTCGCCAGCCTGAGGCTTATGAAGTTCAGCATTATTCGCCAAAGCACCAGCAGCCAGCGCGAGCTCAACCTCATTACGCAGTGGAGACTGAGCGGACAGCTCAGTACCGTCAACGTTGAGAAGCTTACCCGTTGGATTGTATCCAGTTCCAGTAATTTTCACTTCACCGCTTGGAGTAATGATTGTTTCCACAGTCATTTCGTTGCGGGTTAAGGTACCAGTTTTATCAGAGCAAATAACAGATGCAGAACCAAGAGTTTCTACAGACGAAAGCTTCTTCACAATGGCATTATGCTGAGCCATACGTTGCACGCCCAGAGCAAGAACCACGGTCATAATTGTTGCTAAGCCTTCTGGCACGGCAGCAACCGCAAGAGACACTGCCAACAGCAATGACTCAATCACGTCTTCAATTGTGTGGAAACCAGACATAATCCACAAAGCGCCCAGAACTACAAAGGCAATAGCAACAACTGCAATGCCCAAAATCTTGGAAACGTGATCCATCTCCTTTTCGAGAGGCGTGGATTCTTCTGTTGTTTGCGATAGCATGTCTGCAATCTTGCCCACCTGAGTATTCATACCCGTGGAGGTAACGATTGCGCGACCAGTCCCCTGTGTAATTGAAGTACCGTTAAAGACCATATTTGTGCGGTCTCCCAACGATTTCACAGAGTCTAAAGTAAGCACTTTCTTTGCCACAGGCAGGGACTCGCCAGTCAGCGATGCTTCTGCCACGCGCAAACTAGCGGCTTCAAACAGACGTCCATCTGCAGAAATCGTATCGCCTTCAGCCAAAATCAACACATCGCCAGGCACCACATCTGCTGTAGCAATAGATATTACGCGACCGTCACGTAAAACAGCCGTCTGCGGCGTAGCCATCTGAGCCAGCGCTTCTACTGCTGCTTCTGCTCGGTTCTCCTGAATAAAGCCAAGAACTGCGTTAACAATCAAAATCAAAATAATAACAATGCAGTCGAAAGGCGCAGGCTCAGCATGCGTTGGGTTCGTGCTACGTTCAATAATCCATGCAGCAAAAGAAATAACGGTTGCTGCGAGCAAAAGATAGACAAGCGGATCTTGGAACTGTGCTAAGAACTTCTTCCACGCTGGATCTTTTGGTTTGGAAGCCAGCGCGTTTGGCCCGAACTTTTCGAGACGAGCCTGAGCCTCAGCAGACGACAAACCGTGCGTAATGCTCGTATTCATCGCAGTTTCAACGCTGGATACTTCGCTAATCGATGGATCTGTTCCCTCAAAAGGGGTCAGATGCTGTTGAGTTGTGCCGAGAGAATCGGTCATCAGTATCTCCTAGTTTCGCCGCAGAGTAGTCAACACATGAAGGAGAATTCATCTGTTGTGCGGACATGAATATGTGTAGGTTTTATTGTAGTGTAACGCATGGTTTTATAACGACAATGACGCACTTGGCATAGGCAGTTTTGGCGCGGGTTTTACAAAAGGTTTACACAGCGAGGAAAACAAGCGCTGATTTTCGGATAAGGGAAACAGTTTCATAAATACCTCGCGCTAAGATTGATGCATGACTGAGCCAATCCGACCTGCAGATTTGAACCGCGCGAGCGCTGAATGCGAGACAGGCGCTGAGAACAGTATGACCAGCGCTGAGAACAGTGGGAGCGGAAACAATACGTATGTTGCACCGTTGCCCGCACCGAATTCTCTTGTAGCCGAACCTGCGAACGCCCAGACCGGCGCGTACAGCCCGAACGCTATGCATCCTATAAAACCTGCGAAAGTTAAGCGCGCACCTCGGCACGCTCCATCTCCGTATGAGCCAGCTCCTTCACCGCTTTACAACGCCGCTTATCCAGCAGCCTTCGCTTATTCAGCCGCTCCTTCAGCGCCTTATGCCTCACAGAGCAACCCTGACCTCCGTGCGCCGCGCGATTCTGCGTATCCTGCATATTCCATTTATTCTGCGCCGCTAACAAGTGGTCCTATGGCAGCAGTCCCAACGAAGGCGAAAAAAATTAATATTCGACCAGCGCTATCCTACACAGCTCCTCGCGTTCCTGAGCCTGTGCAGACCACCTACACCCGTCCGTGGGAGCTTATCCGCCGTGATGACTGGTACAAAGGCCATGGTTACGCTGCCACTTTGCGCGACACTTTCCGTAATCCGTGGTGGAAGCCCGTAGCCACAACATTTATTTTTGTGCTCTTTTATTTACTTGTATCCTTGGCTTTGTACGTAGTTGCTGGCTTAGCAGCTTTCGGACAGCTCAGCATTTATATGTATCAGCAATATATGGGGCTTTCTCCTGAGAATTTCCTAGCCAACCCTGCAAGCCCCACAGTCATTCTTCTGACTTTCGGTGGCGTTGCCATTATGCTCCCTGCTTTGTGGTGGACTATTCACACGCTTAAATCCCAAAGTTTTGGCTCTTTGTCAAGCGTATACGGTCATTTACGCTGGTCGGCTATGTTTAAGTCAACCGCTGTTGCGTTTATTTTCTTCGCATTGCTTAATCTCGCTTCCATTATTGTGGCTACAGCTAGTGGAGAAAAAGTGACTCCACATGCGCCATCGATTGTGTCGCTTTTGCTGATTATTACGGTTATTCCTATTCAATGCGCTACTGAAGAGTACGTTTTCAGAGGGTTACTTCTGCAAGCTATGGGACGTTGGCTTCCGCGCATTACGCATGTTCTCGTTCCAATTATTCCTGCGCTTATTTTTACGGCTATGCACGACTATGATTTGATTGGGCTAACAACGATTTTCAGTTTGGGTGTTATTACCGGTTATCTTGCCATGTATTTAGGCGGATTAGAAGCAGGCATCGGTATGCATATCGCTAACAATGTGAGTATTATGCTGTTTGCAGCTTTTGGTTTTGCTGACGGTGGAGATAGTGATTCTGCCACGTCTCCAATTTTTGCCTCGATTGATATTGCTGTACAAATTACTATTGCTGTGATTATTGTCTATTTCGCTGTAAAACGCGGATGGTTTGACGCTCCAGGACGCGATTACGCTCGTGAGTTTTATGATGGCATGATGCAGTCTGTGACGTCATGGAAACAGCGTCGCTCTATGCGAAAACAGATGAAGCGCTATTACCAGCAGCAACGACAGCAGCAGATGTATTTTGCTTATCCGCAACAACCATCAGCGCCTGTGCCGCCTCAACCACCATATAGGTAAATGGTGAGATATTGAGTGCCTCTGCTCTACGCAGAGGCACTCGTTTTTTAGGAGAGAAAACGAAGTCTAATCAATTCCTAGCCATGAGCGCGTCAGATGCGTGTAATATACGCCAGCTGTTTCGCGTTCCCACAGCAATCCCACATCTCCATCAGGTCTAACAGACATGCACTGATACACATAGTGATATGGATTAAAGCAACGCGAATGTTTCCATGTATGTCCTCCATCCTCACTGTACCGCAGTACTCCGCATCCGCGATAAGGGCGCATAAGACAAGCATTAGCAAAGAGAACTCTATGTGAAGCCTCGCCGTATGTCCAATCTTCTCGGTCTGGCAAAGTAATCGCATTAGGTTGGCTGAAGATATCAGGAATATTTGGGTCAAACTCTAACTCATCCCACGTATTACCACCGTCATGGCTGATAGCTTTCCCCACACGCCCACTATGATGCTGATTTCTAAAGAAAACGACGACGACACCATTACTGTCTTCAATAAAAACTGATTCATGCGTTGTGACATCATTATCGCCAATCTGAGTTACATCAACCGATACACCATTAACCACACGGTTCTCATTAATGCAATGCCCTCGATACCATGTATTACCACCATCATCTGAGATAAGCGCTCCACCTGCTGAATATTGTGGATTTGCCGAACAGCAATAATATGGCACTAAAAGACGTCCTGCATATGGTCCTGTGCTGAGTTGAAGTCCGTTTCCCGGGCTTGTTCCCAAAAATCCCATCCACTCTTCTCGTAACATCCAATCAATATAGCGCGGTTTTGACCATGTGGCTCCGTCGTCATCTGAGTGAACTTCTACGAGATAGCTCGTTCTAACGGTTAACAGCGTTTCATTCTCATCAATACCTTTTTTGAAGAAAATATTTCCTCCGTCTCTACCGTTATAGGTCACATAGCCGTCTTCATCTACTGTATAAGCCGATGCTGGAGTAGCCTCAGAATCATTGTTAGTATCTGCCTCTACTGTTCCGTCACTATTGAGGTAGTAGCTATTATCTTGATCATCAGTAAGAATAAGTCGTCCTTGATCATCCGTACCGCGGCGTTGTATCGCATTGGCAAAACCGACCCCACCAGGGAAATGATCAACAAGAACAATCACACGACCCGTATTGCGGTCAACAAGCATACATGAATCAATAAGACTAGCTCCATCTACACTTGGTCCATCTTTATCCGGATATGAAATAACTGTTTGTAAATCATTCCATGTATGTCCACCATCAAGACTGCGCCGAATAACAAAATGAATTTTGTTCGGAGCATCATTAGAAATAACCACGCGCTGATCACAACCCGCAATCACTACTCCGGAAGGCGTAGTCACCATCGAGGGAATTCGATAGCTCGCTGACCCCTCAAAACCTTTATCAAAAAGAGCTGTAGTAGTTACAGGCTCTTTATGAGATAAAGAAGCAATCTGTCCATCAGTCAGTGCATATGTATAAATTCCGCCACTGCGTACTTCTCCAAAGAGACGAACTCCGTGAGTATCTTCACCAATACTGAAATAATCGATGCCACCAACTGCCTCACACATATACTGTCCAGGCTCATGAATAATCAAGGAACCATTCACATAAATATCTATAGCGCCACGGAAGGCCCTGACAACAACATCGTGAAATTGCCCATCATTCCAATAACCTGGAGCACGGTACTCGTTCCATCCGCCATTTATATACACTTTGTAGAGGAAGCCGTCATCATCAATACTTAAATTCAATAGCTCCTGATTATCACGTGAGGCAGCAATAATAGTTCCATACTGATTAATACCTCTCACCCTAAAACGAGCGTATAAGGTTCCCGTATGCATCGTACTAATGCGATTAATATCAGGCTCAGCTAAATATGCGGCTGCAAATTCAATATCAGCTGCTGGACACTCATAACGATTACAAATCTCCTCTGACTTCAAAGTGTTCAGCTCAATATCAACATCATAAACGTGCAAGGTATTAGATTGAGCATTTTGAAGTACGGTATCTTCCTGTGGCTGAAGATTCGTGGCACACGAAAAGACCTGATACCCATCAATATAAATACGAGTACCAAAAGATCCAAAGCTTAAGACCAAAGCGTGCTCTGTACCGCATGCAATACCATAACTATCTTCAATATCTAAGCTAAAGCTCCCGCTTTCTACTAGTAGTGATCCGTGAGCAATACGTAGTTCTAATTGAGACTCGCCATTACTATTTATAGCCTGAGTAAGTACGCCATCTGTAGATGCTTGAAAACGTAAACTTACACTCGAATATTCTTGTTTCCACACCAAACGATGCACATCATTGTCAATCATGGTGATTAATCCTTACTATTTTTATACGGTTACGCCATATCTGCAAACAAATTATGTAAATAAATCATTGCAGCGCATCCACAAACCACGATGTAATAGTTGTAGGATGAGTAATCGCTGTACCAACAACAGCAGACCATGCACCCATACTCATAACACGAGCAAGATGTTCTGGAGTGTGAATACGACCTTCACACAGCACAGGAACATCAGGAAAAGCATCAATCATCTGCTGCAATAACTCAAAATCAGGCCCGTGTGTTTTCTCACGCTCTCCCGTATATCCACTCAATGTTGTGGAAATAATATCAGAGCCTGCTTCAACTGCCATACGAGCATCAGCAAAACTACCGCAATCAGCCATTACCAGCGTTCCCTCGTTATGCAGTGTTGTAACTGTTTGCTCATAACTTAAACCATCAGGACGGGGACGACGAGTGGCGTCTAAAGCGATAATGTCTGCTCCTGCGGCCATACAACAACGAGCATGACGCAAGGTTGGAGTAATGAATACTCCTTCGTGACCATCTTTCCAAATACCTATAACCGGAACATCAACCTGCCCCTTAATGGCACTAATATCAGCAAGTCCTTGACATCGTATACCTACTGCACCACCAGCTACAGCCGCTTGAGCCATACGTGCCATAATCTCAGGTTGACGTAGTGGCTCACCAGGATATGCCTGGCAACTCACAATTAAGCCACCCTTGAGCTGCTGAATAAGTGGATGAACCATTCTAATCTTCCTTTCTCATCTCTCCATTGAGTACTTCTATACAGTTTCAGATTTACGTAGTCAAAGCGTTTTAATGTATTCACTCACGGCGTATGCCGCTCCCACTAGGGGTGCATCATCGCCTAAATTCCCTTGAATAATAGGAGTCGCACTTATAAGAGGTAGTGCTGCATGCGAAAAACCTGTATACACGCCTTGCCACCACACTTCTCCAGCTTTCACCACTGACCCTGAAACCACAATTACATCAGGATCAAGGAGATTTGCCATTCCTGCAATACACTCACCTAATGCTGTAGCTGAGATTTCAATTACTCGCCGTGCGAAATGCTCACCTTCATTCATGCGGTTCACGACATCGAGACCACTGCGAGCTGGTTGAACATATTCCTGACCATTTTCAATAGTTGAGTTTTCACTACGCAATAGGTTATACAAGGTTGCAAGACCCGTTCCTGATGCTACAGGTTCAATATGTCCACAAGTTGTTCCACAAGAACATGTCACCCCCACGCCCAGAGCATGCGAAATATGACCAACATGTCCTGCTACACCATGAGCACCAGTTATCAGTTCTCCCGAACGAATAATAGCTCCACCAATACCTGTGCCTACTCCCACAGACAGCACCGACTCATGTCCTCGACCTGCTCCATACTGCGATTCGCCTAAACCGTGTGCTCCAACATCTCCCACCATATACACAGGTAAATGCCCAACTAGATCACTTTCATGAATTGCCTGTGCCACATGCTGGCCTGCCCAGCCTGGCATGATGTTGGTTGCAGCAGCAATGCGCCCATGCTCACTATCAACTACACCAGCAGTTCCTATGCCAATACCAGTAATAGGTATTCCTTGCTTGCTCGCAAGACGAAACTGCCGTTCGATGAAGTCAACGAGGCGATACAAAACATCATCACCGCCCTTCTGCGCGCATGTGGGCATACGATTTTTATCTATGACCTCATATGTCCCGTAACTCATACACACAATAGCCGAAGCGATTTTTGTTCCACCAATATCCACAGCTATATAGAAACGGTCAGATACAACATCATCAAGATGTAAATCATAATCATCGTGAGCACAAAACATTGTTCATAACCTCGTACGTTGTTGACATATAACTTAATCGCGTTGCTAGGTCTGCATTGGCAGGAACACATACTTTCACTCCGCCATACCCGTGCTCTAGCCACTGCTTACTCTCACATGCACTAGTAACACAAGCTTCGATATGTTCAGGTGTCATTAAGCTAGTTTTCTCGAAAGTACTCAAAGGAAGATGCCCATCAATCCACTCGTATCCATACTGTGATGCTTGAGGTCCTGCACCAGAAAACATCAGTCCCGTAAGAACACCTGCACACGCACATTCTTCAATATGCTGCTTAGCCGTCCAAGGATTTCTATCTTCAATAACAGAGCGCCCCCAATTAATGGTGATACCTACATTAAATTCTCGCGCTAATTCAATTTCTTCTTCCAACGTTAGGAAACCCTTTTCTGGCGATTGCACCTCTTTGTAACGGTCGCAGTGCTCAATAACTAGGCGAATACTGTTATGCTCCCACCTATTTATTTCTTCTAAAGATGCTTTCATTGCATCAACTTCAGCAATTTTTGAAGGAGCTGAATGAATCTGCACATAACGGATATCTTGGCTTCCCCGAAGCTGCGCAAAATCGCCAAGAGCGTAAAAAACATTTCTTAAATATGTGAGGGCTTCACGCCTACCTGATGATGAGGGGCTTGCTAGACCAAAACTTGGGTTCACAGCGAGACTCTGCATCGTGCCGGGAATAAGAGTGACATTATTGTGATGCCAATGTGTTGGTAAATGAGCAGCAAGCCATTTTCTCTCACTCGCATCTGCAAGCTCGCCAGGAAAAGGGAGCTCTGCTCCGCTAATCCACTCTTCATGGCCAAGCAAAGCATAATATTCTTCACGTTTCGCCTTATCTGAAGGCTGTGAGGCGTATACTCCCGCGACGGTTGTTATTCCTACCATTAAGAACACTCCCTTGTGCTACTTTTCGATGAGACAACTCAACATGTCGTACTCAGTATATCATAGATTTGTCTGATGTCTGATAATTTGATAGAATACGTGTATTACCATTGCTTCGCTCGACGTATACACTAGTAAGTAAGTGTTGGAGTCAGAGGCATAATTCGTTCATGCAACGGCGCAGATGAAGAAGGAGGGTATTATGGCACCTGATTTCAAAAAATCTACATTGGAAATTCAGAGTGTAGAGGGTTTAACTGATGCTTTAATCCCACGTATTTCCGAGCCATCCTCTACACGCAGGCGCGTAGATACAACAATGGATGCAATAAAATCCTATATCCTTCGTGAAGGCTTACAGATTGGAGACCCCATCCCCACTGAGTCTGAGCTGTGTGGGCATTTAAAGGCAGCACGGTCCTCAGTACGCGAGGCGATACGTAAACTTGAAGCATTGGATATTGTATCTGTGGTTCATGGCAAAGGCACTTTTGTAGGTTCTCTATCATTTGACCCACTTGTCGAAGCTCTCTCTTTTAAGGCTATGATGTCCAGCGACGACAGCTACCGAAATTTAGCCGATATTATTGAGTTACGTAAAATTTTAGATCAAGGATTAGCTCCTGAAGTAGTAAGCCACGTTCAGAGTTTATCTACCGACGATATTGCTCGTTTACATACTGTAACAGAGAATATTACAGCAAAAGCTCAAGATGGACATACTTTTCTTGAAGAAGACATAGCTTTTCACCAAGGACTGATGGATTCGCTTGATAACGCCGTGGTCAAACAACTATCGCGTAGCTTATGGCTTGTGCATATGGCAGTAGCTCCGGCGTTAAACGCGGAAATTACTGCTGATCTTATGCATTCAGCTCAAGCCCATATAGATATGCTTAATGCCGCGGTCAATGGAGACATCGAAGCATATCGCGAAGCAGTCAATTCGCATTATCAACCGATTGAGCACATAGTTCGTACACGTCTTCATTCATAACGCATAACACATGGATAATCGTTACGGATTAATTGTTCTCAGCATAAAAACTATTATGCTGAGAACAATTAATCCTGATTGTATCCACTTAAATATCTACACGAACGCCTGAGCACCACACGTCGCGCACGCTTAAGGAATCTTTATCTAAAATCAAAGCATCAGCCGCATATCCCTCACGCAATAAACCAAGAGGAGCCTGTGTAATCTCCTGAGGCTGGTCTACCCCCACAGCACGTGCCGGTGTCAAGGTAGCAGCTTCTATAGCATCTTGCACACTCAATCCAACTTCAAAAACCATACGCTGAACTGCTTCTTCAAGATTCAACGTTGAACCAGCTATAGCACCATTAGACACAAGCCGAGCATGCCCATCTTTCACATCTACGTCTAAATTACCTAAGGTATATGAACCATCTGGGCAACCTGCAGCAGACATGGAATCTGTTACGAGAGCAAGTCGGTGTGGAACAAGCTGGGCAGCTATGCGTAAAGCTGGGGTATGAACATGGAATCCATCAGCAATTATCTCAGCAATAACTGATTCGTCTTCTGCTGCTGCAGCAATAGGCCCAGGCGCTCTGTGAGATATCCCGTTCATAGCATTAAACATGTGCGTCAAAATACGTGCACCATGGTCGAAAGCTTCACGAGTCTGATTATAGTCAGCATCGCAATGCCCCACAGCAGAGCGAACTCCTGCGCGCGCAAAACCTTCGATGGCACTGATGCCATGTTCTAGCTCAGGAGCAATTGTAATCTGGCGTAGTGTTGTTTGGCTTGCTTCAAGTATTGCCTCTACTCGTTCTTGTGTAGGGTCAAGCAAGCACTCTTCATCGTGAGCACCTTTATGTTGGGGTGAGAGGAAAGGCCCTTCAAGATGAAGCCCTAAGACGTCTTCACGACTTAATACAACGCGCGAAGCAACGCGAATAGTGTGCAGCAAATCATTCCACGGATTCGTAATTAACGAAAGTACCTGCCGAGTAGTGCCATGAAGAAGATGGAAACTACGTGCCATAGCAATGGCATCTTCACCGTCGTCAAAAGCACTACCCCAACCGCCATGAGAATGAATGTCAATGAAACCGGGGCAAACAATATGTCCCTGAACATCAATTACACTAATAGTGTTCTTGCAGTCCTGCTCTTTCTGCACGCTCTCCAGCTCATTCGTAACCGCTTCAAGAGCATAATCACCTGCACCTGTACGATAGATACTGCCATTACGCATCACCAGCCAACCATTGTTCATAGTGCCCAAAGCATCAACAAGCGTGGCATGACGTAAAACAGTAATACAAGCCGAAGCAGAACTTGTGGAGCTCATCTGCCCTACGAGGCGTCGAGCTATAACACGACGTTTCTCCCATGAATCAGGAACTTTATCTATTAATACACTCATTCAGTATCCTTAATATTTACGAGGCATACCTCATATATCGACACCAAGCTACATGCGCAACCTACAACTCCTGCCATTGCGGTTTATGATGCGCTACCCACTGGTAATATTCAGCCTGTTTCAATTCGCTCGCAGCTGCTTCATCCACAATAAAAGTAGCATGTGGATGCATTTGTAATGCCGATGCTGGGCACATAGCAGTAATAGGCCCCTCAATACTTGCTGCTACCGCCTGAGCTTTTGATTTCCCAAATGCCAACAGCACAAGATGTTTTGCCTTCATTATGGTTCCCACACCTTGTGTAATGCAATGCATAGGCACTTGATTTACATCATTATTGAAAAAGCGAGCATTATCGAGACGAGTCTGTTCGGTTAAGGTTTTCATACGTGTAGGAGAAGCAAGTGAGCTTCCTGGCTCATTAAACCCAATATGACCATCTGTTCCGATGCCTAGAATCTGAATATCTACTCCACACGCTGCTTCGATTGCAGCATCGTAGTCTGCACCTGCATGAGGAAGAGTGTCAATATCACTGTGTGGCACATGAATAAGATCAGGATTGAGACCTACAGGTTCCACTACTTCTCTGAAAATAACGCTATGATACGATTCTGGATGTTCTGGATCGAGACCCACATATTCATCTAAAGCAAAACCCTGAACTCGGGAAACATCAAGATTATCTTCTTTAACACGGCGAGCTAATGCTTGGTACGCGGCATGTGGTGTTGACCCCGTAGCTAGTCCTAGAACAAGCTGAGTATTCCGAGCGAGCGCGGTGACCACAGCACGTGCGTAGATTTCTCCAGCTTCTTCTTGTGATTTTACAATAAGAACTTCTGCCATTCTCTCGTCCTTCCTTGCACTTAGAGAGTATGAATGTGCGCGCTAGCACTTACCTCTTCAACATTACGCTTAAGTTCGAGTCCTGCTTGTTTCAACACGCTTGCAATGCGCTCAACATTTTCGTCACGCAGCGGTAAGACAGGCTCTGGCATTTGATTCGTATCAAAAATTCCCAGCAAAGCCATGGCTGTTTTGAATGCTCCTACTCCCGCTGCATAACCTTGAACGCCTTGTGGTACGAGAACAATACGCATAAGGTCTGCAAGGAAATCTTGTTCCTTACGAACAGTGCTCCAATCACCATTCTCATATGCTTGCCACATACGCACATAAGCACTTGCCTCAACATTAGCAAGACCAGGAACTGATCCATCCGCGCCAGCCATATAAGCCCCGTCAACAACGACCTCCTGCCCTGTCAACAAGACCAGAGGATGCCCTGCTCTCTTATTATTATCAACAAGGAAACGGAAAGAAACATCATCGTTGGAAGAATCTTTAACACCCGTAAGCACGCCATCAAGCCCTAAACGAATAAGCATATCTGCCTGCAGTTTGATGTGCACACATACCGGAATATCATATGCAAATAATGGCAAATCTACAGCTTCATGAATGAGACGGAAATGCCGTTCTATTTCTGCTTGGCCACCAAGTGCATAAAATGGTGCTGTAGCTACAATGGCATCTGCCCCCAAAGCTTGGGCTACTCGAGCATGTTCTATAACTCGTTTTGTTTCTGTATCAATACATCCCACCAGCAGGGGTACTCGATGGTCAATAATGCGCACAGCTGCTTCAATAATCTGCCGGCGGCGTTCATCAGTACTGAAAGCTACTTCTCCCGAAGATCCTAATACAAAGAGTCCATTGACTCCAGCGTCAATCATGCGATTAATACTTCGTTCAAAAGAGGTTTCATCAAGATTACCATCTGCATCTAAGGCTGTAACTACTGGCGGGAAAACGCCACGAAAACGAGAATCCATTTCTCTATTCCTCCTCTTTTCGTCTTTGAAAAGTATGTTCCTGTAGCCCCTAGCTCAGTTTAGCTGGGTGCCTATGGCGAGCCTCATACCTAGATTTGATGTGTGGAAAGGCTATCTAAGATAAGGCTCGCACGATTTTCTTTTATTATTTTTATTGTTATGCGCATTCTTCTTCAGTAGGATGCAACAATGATGGTGCTGCAGCAAGAAGAGTTCGCGTATAAGGATGTTGCGGATTGTAGAACACTTCTTGTGCTGGGCCACGTTCTACGATGCTGCCGCCATTCATCACCACGATTTCATCGGATACGTAGCGTACTGTTTGAATATCGTGGCTAATAAACACCATTGCTAAGCCAAGTTCTTCTCTCAAATGTGTTAGAAGATTCAAAATCTGCGCTCGCACAGACACATCGAGAGCAGATGTAGGTTCATCTGCGATGATTACATCCGGTTCTAAGCTCAAAGCTCGTGCGATAGCTACTCGCTGACGCTGACCACCTGAGAGTTGACCAGGAAGAGCATCCAGCACAGAAGTTGGCAAACCAACCATGTGGATAAGTTCCATCGCACGATTTATGCGCTTTTCTTTCGTTCCAAGCTTATGCACAGCTAGAGGATCAATAAGTTGATCAATAACTTTCATACGAGCGTTAAGAGCAGTTGCTGGATCTTGAAAAACAACTGATACCACGCGCCCAATTTTCTTACGTTGATCAGCAGTGCGCTTAGTAACATCAATACCCTTAAATAGCACTGTGCCCTCTGTAGCCATCTGCAAACCACAAAGCACATTAGCTGTGGTGGATTTTCCACATCCGGATTCCCCAACCAAACCAATGGTTTTCCCTGGCATAAGTTGCAAACTCACATCATTAACAGCAGTAACCATATGAGGGTGAAAAATACCACCTGCGCGAGTTTTGAACACTACTTTAATGTTCTTCAGCTCAATAATGGGAGTATTCAACAGTTCTTTACTCATTGTCTGCCTCCTGAGTTGCGTCAGCAGTAACTACAACATTGGATGTGTCACCTGGGACTTTTTCTCCATCGTCAAAAGCATTATTAAGAGATGGATTAACCAGATGAATTATTTCTCCAGGATTCTCAACTGGCTGATGGTGAACGTCCAAATCTGCAAGAGATGGGCGCACAGCATAGCGATGGTGAGTATCTGGAATTTCAATCATGACCGGATGCTCATCGAGAGCGTCATAAGGTCTCGATGAACGAGGAGCAAAACGATCACCATCTGGGAAGTCCTTCGGGCTAGGAACAGTTCCAGGTACTTGATGTAGCGGAGTTTGACCTGCTTCAATAGAGATAACAGATCCCAGCAAACCACGAGTGTATTCATGTCGTGGATCAGTCAGAATTTCCTGAGTCGAGCCCTGCTCAACTACCTGACCGGCATACATAACCGTAATCTTATGAGCCACCTTCGCAACTAATGCCAAGTCATGTGAAACAAAAATCATGGCAAATCCAAGCTTTTCGCGCAAATCATTGAGTAGGTCAATAACTTGACGCTGCACTGTAACATCGAGTGCGGTGGTTGGCTCATCGGCAATAACCAGTTTAGGATCACGAGTTAATGCCATAGCAATCAGCACACGCTGCCGCTGACCACCTGAAAGCTCATGCGGATAAGATTCCAGCACTCGCTTTGGATCTAATCCAACAAGCTCAAGTAGCTCTTCGGCCGTACGTTTTCCACCACGCTTCGTAAGCTGAGCCATTTGATTCTTAATAAGCATGGATGGATTGAGAGAACTGAGAGCATCTTGATAAATCATCGCAATTTCGTGACCACGCAGAGCATTATGCTCCTTAGGGCTTATATCAACTAAGTTCTTACCATGGAAATTAATTTCACCGGAAATTGTTGCACGCTTATCAAGCAGACCCATAATGGCCAAGGAGGTAATAGATTTGCCGCATCCAGATTCACCTACAAGTCCCATGGTTTCACCAGGGCGTACGTAGAACGATACGTGGTCAACAACATTCACATCGCCATGGCGAGGGAAAGAGATACACAAGTCTTTTACTTCAATGACTGGCTCACCCGATTCAGGCCCACGCGGAATAAAGCGATCTGTACGTTGAGCTTCAGCCTCTTTAAGCTGTGCCAACGAGTTGACAAGGGTATCGTGTTGTGCCGCATATGCAGCAACAGGGTCTGTCAGAAGTAGGTCTTCTTTACGTGCTTTTGCCGCATCAACAGAACTCTTGACCATAGGTGCACTTGGAGCAGATACGATAGCATCTGTAATACCTTCAGACAAGATATTCAAGCTTAATACGGTAATCATAATGGCCAAACCTGGATATAATGCCTGCCACCAATAACCGAAAATAACGCCTTGTTTTGCTGAAGATAGAATATTACCCCATGTTGGTGTAGGCTCTGGGAAGCCCAAGTTAATAAAGGATAACGATGCTTCAAAGACGATTGCATCAGCCACCGATAGCGTGGTAAATACCATAACAGGTGCAGCAATATTGCGCGTAACATGCTTGAGTAAAATCCATGGAGCACGCGCACCGGAAACAATTACAGCACGCACATAATCTTGACCATACTCGCTAATAATATTTGCCCGAACTACTCGTGTAATTTGAGGCACATATAAAATACCAATAGCAATAATGATGCCGAACATCGACTGTCCTAAGATAGATACAAAAACTGCTGCCAATGCAATACCTGGAACAGACATAAAGATGTCAACTACGCGCATAATAATTTCAGAAATCCACGAGCGCGATACTGCAGCAATTGCACCAATAAGAGCTCCAAGAATAAGAGCAAAGGCAATGGCAAGCAGACCAATAGTCAGCGAATAACGCGCTCCATAAAAGACTCGACTCATTACGTCTCGCCCTAAATTGTCTGTACCGAATAGATTGTTCGCGTTCGGAGACAAATAGCTAGTGGTAATAGCAAGAGGATCATGAGGCGAAATAATGGGAGCTAAGACTGCAACACCAATAAGTAAAATCATAAATAGTGCTGCTAGTTTTGTGCTGAGCTTAAGATGTGCAAATCTACGCAATTTCACGCCTGGCTGCGATGCAGCGTCAGTAATTGCTTTCTTTCCAAATAGCATGTCACACCGTCCTAATGCGAGGATTGATAAGCACATACAGCAAATCAACAACAATATTGATGACTACAAAGGATAGTGCTACTACGAGCACCACACCTTGCACTAAAGTTGGCTCATTTCCGTTAATACCTTCAAAAAGTGTGGTTCCCATACCCGGCAGTGTAAAAATAACTTCGGTAACAATTGCACCACCCATGAGGTAACCAATCTTCATTCCGAGTACTGTAATTGGTGTAATTAATGCATTGCGCAATACGTTTCGCGCAACAACTATTCCCTTTTCAATACCCGCTCCAATAGCAGTACGCACATAATCTTTGTCAAGCTCTTCTACCATTGAGGTACGTATAACTCGTGTAAGCTGACCGGCTACTGGAAGTCCCAAAGAGACTGCAGGCATTGCCATACGGTTCAAATATGCCAAAGGGTCAACAAAGAATGGGACTAAATCTCCTGCACCCAAAAGCCATCCCAAACGAATTTGGAAAACGTAAATCATTAAAACACCCAACCAGAAGGATGGTGTTGAAATCGCAATAATAGAAAATACTCGAATAACTTGATCAACCCATGTATTGCGAAAAAGAGCTGCAAGTACACCAAAAAGAATAGCGAAAAATACAGCTACTAAGAGCGCAATAAATGTTAATTGCAGAGTAATAGGAAAAGCTTGAGCAATTCGACCAGCCACAGACTCTCTATTGACACCATAAGTTCCCAAATTGCCATGAAGCATATTCCAGATGTATACAAAAAATCGAATATACCATGGCTTATCAAAGCCTGCTTCGTGACGATATGCTTCTAACTGTTCTGCTGTTGCATTCTCTCCCAACGCGGCTGTTGCCGGATCATATCGAGAAAATGACATTAAGAAGAAAACAAGAAATACAACACCAAATGCCACTAATGGCAGGGATGCTAGCCTCTTTGCTAGTAATCTCAGCAAGTTTGTCATGATATTTTACCTCTTAATTCCGAAGATGATCCACGGAAATCATCTATACACGTCTTTGTGATATGTCCGTATGGAAGCTTTATTCTCCCATACGGACATAGAGATTTTGTATGGTTTATATTAAGACTCCTTACTCAGCTTTGCTCCTAAGAAGAATAGACCCGTGGTACCGGCTGCCTTATACTCCTTGAACACTCCCTTACGAGATGCAGTAGATAGCGTACGGTGGAAGAGTGGGTAAAGAGGAACTTCTTCAGAAATAATATCCATCGCATTATTCCAAGCTTTGGTTCGCTCACTGTCTGATTCAGCTACAACTGCTTTATCCATGTATTCATGGAGCTTGTTATATGCTTCAGAGCCCTTCCAGAATGTGCGGGTCTTAGTCCATGCATTATCTCCGAACCACCAGTTGAGCAGAACATCTGGGTCGTTACCAAACACTGTAGGATCACCTGGAGCTAAGACCATAGAGTAATCCGCATCTTCTTTATCCGTAACATTCGGGAAGAGAGCTGCTGACTTCATAGACTGAATATCAACCTTAAAGCCCAATGCTTCAAGATTATTCTTAATCTGTGGAGCTAGCTCAGTAATCCATGTTTGATCTGTGGTATAGAGAGTAAATGTAGTTCCAGCCTGTACTCCAGCACCCTTAATGAGTTTCTTTGCTTTCTCTACATTGTAGGTGTATACGTTCTTACCCTTCTTGTAATATTTGAAGCTCTCTGGCAGGAATCCAGTAACAGGCTTTGCTTGACCGCCCATTTGATTCTTAATTAACGCCTCTGTATCGATACCATAGAAAACAGCTTGACGCACTTCCTTCTTATCGAATGGGGCTTTCTTCGTATTAAACATTATGAAGGCCTGGTTAAAGGACTGCACTTGCTGAATTTCTGATCCAGAAGTCTTTAATGTCTGAAATGCCTTAACTGGCACATTTTCCATAACATCATTTTTTCCTGATTGCATTGCAGTCACACGCGCAGTATCGTCTACATTCGAGTTCCATACCATCTTCTCGGATGGAGCTTGCCATTCACCGTTATAGTTGGCATTCTTTTCAAAAGTTACTTGTTGATCCGTAATATTTGTGTACTTGTATGGACCAGAACCAACTGGCATTTTCTGAAGATCTTCATCAGACATTGATGCCGGAACAACACCAACTAAGCTAAATCGATCTTTAACCAGCGTAAAAGGCTTATTCAAATGGAAAACGAGGGTATTATTTCCCTTTGTTTCAATACTTTCAATGAATGAAAGCATTGGCTCAAACAAACTTCCCTCTTTCATCATACGTTCAAAAGAGAACTTCACATCATTTGCTGTTACTGCGTTACCATCAGAGAATTTCGCCCCATCGCGCAGAGTCACTTCGTATTCGGTTTCCGACACCATCTTTGGGTCGCCCTTAGCAAGACCGGAAACGAGACTAAAGTCGTTCATTTTACGGGTGTATAACGCTTCAATAACATGCCAGTTTCCAGCCATAGGCAGGGCTAATGATGTGGTACCAGGATCAAAGTTTCGTCCTGCATATGCAATCTGTGTAGTAATTGTTCCTGGAACAACCGTACTGGCTGCAGGAGCATTCTTCGATGACGAGCTTGAATTTCCATTGTTAACCGCGCCACAGCCTGAAAGCATTAATGTGGTTACTGCAATACCTGCAACCAACTTTCCTAACTTCCCGCACTTCATTTTTTCTCCTTCAACACTGAAAGCGAATCCATATGTGAAGCTATCTTCAGCAACATTGCTATAAAAATTTTTTCTTCACTATGATTGGAGTTATCTCCTTATCCAATCATAAGACATCAGACATCTTATGTCAAAATTGTCGCAATAATATTGATATTATTCACTCTCCACTTCCTCTTAGTTTTTATCAATAATCCCCATGTATAGCGTAAAATAATGTTTTATGGTTAATAAAAAAGGTCCAACAAAGGGTTCTGGCGGTAAACACCGCAATAAGTTAGCAGGTAAAGGCCCTACTCCTAAAGCTGAAGACCGCGTGTATCACAAAGCATATGCAGCTAAAAAGGCAGCAGACAAGCGCAAAGCAGCAGATCCTCGTTTAGCAGCTAAACGCCGCGTAGCTAAGTTCACTTCCGATAGCGACGATATTGTTATTGGCCGCAACGCCGTTTTAGAGGCTTTGCGCGTGGGCGTGCCAAGCCGCGATATTTATATTGCTTCTCATATTGAGCATGATGACCGTACGCGCGAGATTATTAAGCTCGCCGGCGTGAACGGTTTGTACTTACTTGAGGCAGATCGTTTAGAAATGGATCGTATTGCGCGCAGCTCGAATCATCAGGGCGTCGTTTTGCGTGTGCAACCTTATGAATACGCTTCTTTAGCTAAGCTTGCCGACCGTGCAGAAACTAAGGCGGCAGCTTTGGCTGGGGCGTCTCCTAAAGCGCGTAATTTAGCTCGTCCTCTGTTTATTGCTTTGGATGGCGTAACTGATCCGCAAAACCTCGGCGCTGTTATTCGTTCGGCTGCTGCTTTTGGCGCAAACGGTGTGATTTTGCCTGAGCGTCGTAGTGCTTCGGTAACAGCTGCTGCTTGGAAGGTTTCTGCTGGAGCTGCAGCACATTTACCAGTGGCTCGCGTTGTTAACTTGACGAAGGCGATTGAAAGCCTGCGAGAGCGCGGATACTATACTATCGGATTAGATGGCGGCGGGAATGCCCTAGTTGGTGAATCTGGGTTCGAAACTGATCCGCTTGTGGTTGTTTTAGGTTCAGAGGGTAAGGGAATCAGCCGTTTAGTGCGTGAAGCTTGCGATTCGATTGTGGGTATTCCTATGACGTCTATGGTCGAATCTCTTAATGCGTCTGTTGCTGCAGGTATTGCACTGTACAGCGTGCACAAAGCTCGTATTTCTGCTACGAAATAAAAGCAATAAGTGGTGTTGATACATATCAACACCACTTATTCTTAAAAGCTACATACTCGCCCATACTGCGGCATCTGGGTCATCCTCAGCATGGTAATCATCACAATCATCCATAACGCCTGAATCAGCTTCATCAAGAATAGATTGAATAGCTTTCGGATCCATCTTGTACTCACCCAGCGAGCTGGCAATATAATCTTCAGTTGCTTCAGGAGTAGACACGTCATGGCCAATCTTTTCAGCCATAATCCAACGATGGGTCAGCACTTCATGGAAGAACTGAGCAGGCTCAATTTGGTAACGGTATTCCGATGGAATAGCGCGTACCGTAGGCTCGAAAACCTCACGCATCCAATCTGTAGCCACAATTTCCATATCTTCACCCTGACGCCATGTGGACGTGCGGTAGGCTTCAATATCGTTGAGTAATCGGCGCGCCTGATTTTCTTGCACATCCAAGCCGGTCAAGCGCAAAAGTTTACGAGATGCATAACCAGCATCCACCACGCGAGGACGCACATTAATGCGGTTACCGTCATCTGTTGTGGTTATTTCTAACTCATCTACGTCAAAGCCCAAGTCGTTGAGCTTGTTCACGCGCTGTTCAATCTTCCACATCTCGTCAGGAGCGAAGGACGACATACCAGTAAGAGCGTCCCACAGCTCGTGGTAACGGTCTACGAGGCGGTTACCCACTTCAATCTCATCAACTTCACTTGGCAACAAGTTGCCGGAATGCAAATCCATCAACTCACCAATAATATTGGTGCGAGCTAAGTCAATATCGTATTCGCGCTGACCATCAGTTAAGTTCTCATGCAGCGCACCTGTTTCTGCATCTACGAGCACAGCCGAAAAATTATCTGCATCGCGCAGGAACAAAACATTCGATAACGATACGTCACCCCAGTAGAAGCCCTGTAAATGCAGGCGAACGAGGAGCACAACTAAAGCGTCAATCAAACGGCCTGCAGTATCTGCGCGTAAATTGCGGGCGAATAAAGCGCGGTACGGCAGCGAGAACTTCAGCTGTTCTGTAATCAAAATAGCTTCAAGTGGATCGCCCTTTGTATCGCGACGTCCAGCAACCACACCAATTGGTTTTACGCTCGGCACGTCAATTTTTTCGAGCTTACGCAACATCTCATATTCTTTAACCGCTGAACGGTAAGAAATTTCCTTCATGGCGTTCACATGATCGCCAGCGCGCACAAAACGTACCACGTGACGAGATATACCTCGAGGCAGGTTAACAATAAGATCTTGCGACCATTTAGCCAACGGTAACGACCACGGCAAGGTAAACAGACGCGGATTAGCCGTAGCAGCAGTGATGTTCAGAGTTTTAGGCTCTACGCTTTCGCGATCAGCTTCTTCAGATTTCACGGATGTAGCGTTAGACAGTTGGGGATTAAAAGCGGCCATAGCTCACTCCTTATGCAAATTGGCAGATTCCGCTCAGCACTACAAAAGGCGACACTGGCCCTGAAGCCTCGTGCCGCCCTTCGTATACATCGACTAATTGAATTGATTCAGTTGATTCTTGCGAACCAGTCGAACCAGTGCATTAGTTCAAACGCAATTCGGTAGATGGTGCAAACAGGTGCATCTTTGTTGGGTCGATGTGAATGCGAACAGTTGCACCGACCTGTGGGAGTGCACGTGGGTTTACACGCACTGTGGTCATATTGTTCTGATCAGACATTACCGAGGAAGCTTCATCAGCGCCGGAAGCACCAACGATGTTACCGTAAATGAAGCCGTCGGAACCAAGATCTTCAACATTCAAAACGTTGAGCTTGAATGCATCTGGCTCCGTATCGGATGCAAGAGATGCATCTTCTGGACGGAAGCCGATGATGATCTTGTTGTCGTCCTCAGCGGTGAGCTTTGCGGTTACTTCTGCTGGCAAAGTAATTGCATCGTCACCAATAATAGCCTTACCATTTTCTACCTTGTGAGTAGAAATGTTCATGGATGGGGAGCCAATGAAGCCTGCTACGAATACGTTCTCTGGACGATCGTAGAGCTCAGTTGGAGCACCAACCTGCTGAAGAATACCAAGCTTAATAACTGCAATACGGTCGCCCATGGTCAAAGCTTCGGTCTGATCGTGGGTTACGTACAGAGTAGTTACGCCGAGCTGACGCTGCAATGCTGCAATCTGCGTACGAGTCTGTACACGCAACTTTGCATCCAAGTTAGACAAAGGCTCATCCATAAGGAAGACCTTTGGCTGACGAACAATAGCACGTCCCATAGCTACACGCTGGCGCTGACCACCAGAAAGTGCCTTTGGCTTACGATCGAGATACTCAGTTAAGTCAAGAATAGCTGCTGCCTTCTCAACGCGAGCGCGGATTTCATCCTTTGGGGTACCAGCAATCTTCAAAGCAAAGCCCATGTTATCTGCCACAGTCATGTGTGGGTAGAGAGCATAGTTCTGGAATACCATTGCAATGTCGCGATCCTTTGGCTGCATGTTGGTAACGTCCTTGCCACCAATCAAGATGCGACCCTTGTTTACTTCTTCGAGACCTGCGAGCATTCGCAAAGTTGTAGACTTACCGCAACCAGATGGACCAACGAGAACGAGGAATTCGCCGTCATTGATAGTGAGATTGAGATTGTCTACAGATGGGGTGTCATTACCTGGATAAATACGGGTAACGTTTTCAAATACCACTTCTGCCATAATTTTGTCCTTTCATTGGCAGGTACGTGCCAAACGATCCGAGTGAGAGGTTGGTTATTTGCGGTTCTGGAAGATAACTCTTCTTCGAGCCACCTCTCATAATACACAATGCTGCGGTACTTGTGTACGTGTTTCTCAAAATTAGCAGGATTTTTTGCAAAATTATCGGTTTTTCTTGCAAACGATTGCATTTGGGGAGTGAAACTTCCTTGATTTTCTTCTATAGGAGCTTTACGTTGTGCGCATGAACTTTCTGATTCGTAGCGACTGGTTGGTAATTGCCTCCGAGATATGACAAGAGCGCAAATCTATACAGACTCACGCTCTTGAGCTACTTTAGGCAGTCTTGCTGATGCTATTGCTTAAGTCGATACACCCCATAGCCACCAATACTCTTGATAAACGATTTATCTTGAGGGAAATAACTGATGGTAGAAGAGAACATGTTTTCTGTATCTCCTGTGAGTTGATATACACGACGCCGCGAAGTCGATGCCTGAAGATTTTCTGTTAGCGTATAGGTTTTTCCTTCAGCCCACTCGGAATAACCGAAATCGCTATGCGTAACTGTTAAAGTTGAGCCGTCTACTTTTATTGTTGCTTTCTGTGGCACATCGCCGAATGTAGATGTATATTCATATTCTCCAGCTGGAAAATCAAACGGTTTTAGCTTCTCATCTGGCACATCTTGAGCATAAACAACTTTAAGGTCACTCTTCAATATCCCACCATCAAAAAGAACAGGCAGGAAAAGGTAAGGAAGTGGGGAACCATTGTTTCCTCTATAAAACTCGACTGCGCTTAATACTACGCGTTTACTCTCATACTGTTTCCAATCAATTGACTGTGAGAAATCCTCTCCCCCTCTAAAACCAATGATAGAAGCAACAGTTTTATCAAGTTCTACGCCAGCGCTTTGAGGCACTAAGAGCATGTCCAGTGGCTTATCAAGCAAGAAAATAACATAAGGCGGTTCATCGATTAAGTCAGGCCTAAACTCATTATCTTTGCCCACATACTGTTTAATCTCATCCTGAGAATTAATATCCGCACAATACCCGTAGCTGCCTTACGTCCGCTAGCTTCTACGTTTTTCACAGCCTCCTGCAGTTCGTCATTACTATGCGCAAGAGTTACAGCTGTATCCGTTACCTTTGTAAACGCACACAGCCACCGCCGTAATTGCAGCAAGAAGTATATACCACAATTTTTCGGCGAGCGCACGGAAACACTAGCTGTTGCAACACCAGCTGGCTGAGTTTTCTTGACCTTTGGCGCTTTCCCCGAAGCCTGTTTAGGTGCAGCTTAAGGTGCTGCTTGGGGGTGCAGGAGGCTGCCCACCTCCACTAAAACCATTACCGTTATTCTCCATTTTTCCTCTTTCTCTATATAACTTTCTGTATAAAACTTTCTACATCAGCGCGAGCAAACTTCGCTCTTACTTCAAAGCCTGACGAGCATTTTGTACAGTAAGAATATCTTTTCTGCGTTACTCCTGAGTTCTTATCGCGTGAAGCTTCTTGAAGAATCTCAACAGTAGCGTCCACATCTTGTGGAAGATACTTTCGACGCAGGAATGAACTCGAATTGTGCTTCACTTGGATTTTCTCTAATTTCCGCGGTATCAACAAAAGATGCACCGGCAGCAGACACATCGACCGTGGCTGCTTTCGGCACTTTATACATAGATCCATCAGCATTAACAGGACTAATATATTCAACAGAATATCGCCCTTCTGGCACTGAAACTTCGCCAGCTACTATAGTTTCTGCCTTGCTTTGCGCTCGAAGAGCTTTATACATACTGACTTTTTTATTGTTATCTGTACTAGAAATATGTACGAGTATTGGCGATGATTGAGACGTCCATTTTTCATCTAGTTGTGCGCTAAACTGCATATTTACACGCGTAACGGATATTTTTGCGTACTGAGAGTACAGAATAAAACCTGCGAAAGATAGCGCGACAAAAACAATAAAAATAATGAACGAGATAAATAATCCGCTCTTTCAGCGTTTTCGTGGTTGTTCTGTACTACTAGCAGACAACAGCACAGCATCTTCGTTTTCCTGATTGAGAGAAAACCATGATTGTACTCTTCTTTCCCCATCTCCGTGTAAAAAAGCGACCTAGCATATTTCATCTAGGTCGCACTCTCTTTCCTCATCTGTTCAGCACAGCGAAAGTTTTACCAAGAACTGTTGTCAAACTTTACTGTCAGTTTATTGCCATCGAGAGTAAAGGTACCGTCACCATAAATGGTGTTATCATCGGAATCATCGGTCCAATCATCGAAGAAATCCTTATGCCGATACTTTAAGGTTGCGGTTCCGCTACCAAAGGAAAAACTTCCATCCTCTAAATCGATGGTACGGATTACTGGATATTTAGTAATGCTCCACGATAAATCGCTGTAGCTGTCGCTATTCCCACTAACCCATGAAGAGAATGGGCACCCTTCAGGCTCTGGGCTGGTGGATTTAGCACATTCGTCTAGTACAGATTTCACCTGTGCATTAATATCTTCTTCTAATGCATCAGTTGGGTTGGCAGTAACAGAAAGGTCAGAATTAGCTCCAATTTTTCCGGTAAATTCCTTAATATACTTCGTTCCCTTAGCCTGAGCGCTATACACGCCAGGATAAATAGCAAAAGTATATCCATAATCAATCTCAGACAAAGCGTTAGCCTTACCAACAGCTACACCGCTAATCGAAACGGATGTAAAAGGCTTAGCAAATGTAACGTTAACAGTTTGCGTTAAACCATTAGTCACTGTCCATTTATCAAAAATACCGAACTGCCTACCCACAGGTTTTACTGTTACAGAGGCAGTCTGACTACTATTTTGGAAGTTATACGATACGTTAAATGTTTGCGAACCATCAGGATTTTTAACAGATTTTCCAACGGTTGCGCCCGAAATACGGACTTCCGCGTTCTTACCTGCTGTTGACGTTAACAGCGCGGACTGAGCAGTAGATAGACCTAAATTAGACAGCTTAGTTGCCTGAGTATAGTTTCCGCTTTCTACAGCTTTCACATACTGATTGACTACGCTCTTTGGGCCAAATAGAGTGCTTGACGCAATGCTATATGCGCCAAACAGCACGGCTAAAACTGCAATAACGATTGCACTAATAACAAGAACGCGCTTTTTCTGTGGATCGAGAGGCTTGGCAACTGGAGCAGACGCAGTATTGCTGGCTACCGGCTGAGGAGCAGGTGCAGCCGTTGAAACCGTGCTAGCCTCGTTGAGCATAGACGTGTTTTGAACAGGCATCACCACAGTTGGGTCTTGTTCAACTGGAGAAGATGGCAGAACCTCGGTTGGCTGCTGAGCAAAAGCAACAGGATCTGCGGTGCTCGCAGTTTCCTCAACATCTAGCACAGTTTCAGAAACAACAGGAGCAGTTTCAGCCTGTACTGGCTGTGCTGGCTGTTCGTTCTGCTCTGCAACTACAGCAACAGTTCCACCCACAACTGCAGACCACAAAACTGTAATCAGCGGATACAAAACGCCATTAAGTACGCGAGAAGCTACTTCCAAAAGACCTAACCATACAGCAAAAAGAACGCCATACCATAATTCAATTCCAACGGATACGTTGTAGCCGTATCCCATTGCTCCAGCATTTATGGAAATTCGCAAGCCAAAGAGAGCCAGAGCAATCCACACAAGACCAAGAGTTGTTGGAGCCTGCCATGCGTACTTCCACTGTGCATACTCAGCGTCATACATGTTGCGCACAATCATGCGCAACACAATGTAGAAGCTAGCAACAATAAAGAGAACCAAAAGACCCCATAGCCAAGGGCTAACAGTTTCTGCAAGTTTCGCAAGAGTAAAATTCTGCCCACCATTGTTAGAACCAGAGGTACCACCCATGCTAGCACGTAAGGAGCCAAAGGAGCTGAGTGCTTGTGCATAAGCCGCCAGCAGAGGAAGGCTGGAGAGCAAAGACAGAGGCATCATACTGTGAGTCTTCACACCAAGATAAATGAGCAAACCAATTGCTACTACAGTGAATACAACTGCATACACCGCACTTGATTCCACAATAGTGCGCACAAAACCGCGAGCCTGATGTGCCCACTTCCATGCAGCCTGAACAATAGTCTTTTCTGTTGCATGCTTCTCAGCAAGTACAAAACCGAACCAAGCGCCAAGAGTTGCGAAAATGAAAGCCATCGCAAAAGTACCGAAAGTAGCTGCGGAAATTGTTATAGATACAGAGGTGCCAAGACTGCTGAGTGCTCCACCAATCGCAGTGTTTCCACTATCTAAACGTATAGCAGTAACGAAAGCGATAAGTAAGTAGGCAATAGCTACTGCCAAACCAGTGAGCATTGCAGACCATAAATGAGTCCATTTCTTGGTGCGTTCAAGTCCCTTACCAAACATATATGCACCGAAAGCTACGCCAAGAATAAGAGCCACACCCGAAAGCGAAATAGGGAACAAAATATTCACAGCGCCGGCTACAGATATGCCCTGTGCCCCGCCAGAAACACTTACTGAGCCACCCACACCGCCGGTAAGAAGAATACCGAAGATAGACAGAGGGCTAACAAAAGAGGTGAGATTGTCTGGCACACTGCTCGACATATAAGGAAGCTCTGAGAGAATTTCTGAGGTTTGGGAAGAGCCCAAGAAGGAGAATAAAATAAACTGAAGCGCTGCGAATACAGCTGCCGCTGCCAAACCAATACCAGCTGCAATAGCCATACCCTTGATACGCTTTTCAGCAAACACTTCGCTTCTGCGGGCTACTGCTACAATCTGAGATACGGACTCGTTAAGATTTTGCGCAGCACCTGTCCCTGCTGAAGCGTTATTTACTGGGGCTGGATTTACTGGAGCTGCTTGCTGCTGTACAGGCTGATAATCAGTGCTCTGCGGATTGAAAACTTGAGTCTGCTCGGTTGGCACTTCTGCATTCACGATTGTGCTCTCGAACGGCTGATTGCTCTGACTACTGTTATCCACAGGTGCTGTAGGCTCAGGCTGAGCAACAGGTTGTGGTGTAGGATCTGGGAGCACAGTTGGCGTTCCACATTGTCCGCAGAAACGCGCATTCGAATCTAGCTGCGCACTGCATTGGCTGCAAAACATAATCCTCCTCTTTTCTCTAATTTTTCTCTTTTTCTCTGCAAGTTATCGGCGTAATTGCCGACACTCTTAATAATACAACGCGGTCATCGTTAGATGGAGCGGTAGGGAGGGCTTTAGTACCCAGAAGAGTTATCCACAAACACATAACCTTTCGATAATGTATCGCTATGGTTACCCCCAATAAAAATGGACGTTCTCGGTAACGTTGTACCAAGTTCTTGTCCAGTAATTGGATAAATCCAAATTTTAGCTTCCTCACCAATATCACTCGCAGTTCTTCCTTGACGCGCAAAACAGCAGTCCGCCCCTGCTTCATGCCGTAACCCTCTGTAATAGTGATGAGCACACCATCTTCAACGTATTGGCGACCAATAGCGTCGCTCACATTCAACGAGGCTACCGTAGCCACAAATGTATTCTCATCTATTTTGCGCAGGTTAGAGAATTTTCCGGTAAATATGGACTCAGACCTCATACCGTTCAGATAACCGGGTCCAGTAGCACCCATATCACTGTCGTGAAAGTAACCACTGAAGGTGCCATCACTATTCAGAGTCATCATTGTCGCCCACGTTCCGGCACCTGAGGTAAATGCATACTCTCCAGCAAAATCCCTGAATCCTGTACGCACTTCGCCAAACTGTTTGTTATACAACGCAATAGGGAATTCCTTATCGTAAGTAGGAAGTGATACCTCGAATACCTTGTTATCGAAAATATTTTTTGCAACTTGACGTATATCATCCCCGACAACAATACCTACATGCAGAGGAACCGTTGCATTAATATTCACACTTCCAACGAAAGCCTTTTTGATACCAGGTAGTTCAATAGCGCCATTCTTTTGCACATCATCAGCAAGCTGAACTTGCCCATCAGCAGAAATCTTCCCTCCAACACTGCCCTCCAAGCCCATTTGATCATACAATTTTGACTCAAAACCAAGAGTCAGAGTAAAGTCTGCTTGAGCAGAAAAAATAGTGTACTCATCTGCATTCTTTTGATCTAGACCATTAAATGACAACTCACTTACTGGGGCTGCTCCTTCACGAATAGTGTAGAAGTCTTTTTTCGTAGTATACCCAAAGCCTATGGTTTGAGATTGCTTAATAGAGATTGACGGGTCAAAACTGGATGCCATATTTAAATCACCAGTTAGTGATACTTCATTAGTTAACACAACCGGCACATATCCCACCATAAACTGAACATTCGGCAAATCAACTTTTGCTAACTCTTCGCTCACATGAACGCCGTCAGCATTAAAAGATTTCAAAAAATCACGCAATGAAGCACTAGCATTAAACTTTTCCTCAGCAGTAACTTTCAGATCGACCTTACACTGAGGTGTAATAATCAAACGTAATTTAACCGTTACAGAAAACTCAGCCTTCGTACCTCGACTATCATAATTCAGCGCTCCGTCAGCAGTTATTCCATCTTCAGCAGCGTTTACCTGCTTAACGGTAATATCTTTATCACCATCAATCACTGCTACACCGCTGTAATCGCAACGCTCAATAAGGTCTGTGAGCGCAGCCTGCTCAGTTTTAACGGTATACAGTTTGCCGGTTTTATGCACAGACTTAACCTTACACAACAAACCGTGAGGCGTTGTAGGCGTAATACCCACGTTAATTACTGTTCCCTTTTTTAATGCTCTTAACTTTAGTAACGACTATGTCTTGATCATTTACTTCTTTTATAGAAAAATCTGATTTTTTGCGGTCGTATATAAGAGCATTCTTTCGAACCGTTACGTGCAAATTGGCTGATCGAGGATCAGCCCCTAATTTTGGCGCTAAGAAGTGCGAATATGCGAAATATCCGCCCACACTGATGGCTACTGCGAGAACAGCAGCGAGCGCGATAAGCCACCAGCGCCGCTTACGAGGGTTTGACCCCATCGGACCACTTGGATTTTGTGGGCCAGACGATCCACTCGGACCTTGCGGTCTAGCCGGCTCAGCCTCTCCAGCTAGATTCGTTGGAGTGTTCGCTTGTGTCTGGTTCTTGTTTGGAGCCTTCTTAGGCGCTATCTTAGGTGCCTTTTCAGGAGCGCGCATCGGTTGCGACTGTTTCGACTGCTGTGATTGCTCAGGCACACCCGACTGAGTATTGTCTACATCTAGGTGAACTCATCAACCATAGTTTTCTCCCTCTTCATTTACTTATCTTTTCTCTTTACCCTCTATAGTAAATTGAATTGTTGAGAGCCCCCGTATAGCCTCATGCATCGTCTCACACATCTACACACGCTCATAAAATAGGAACTATGGCTGAACATTATTCCGCACTCGATTTAGCGCCCGGCGACCTCGTAGGAGGTTATACACTGCTCAACCGCCTCGACCAAGGTGGCATGGGCACTATTTGGCGCGTGCGCGATGACGGCGGCAATATTTTCGCTATGAAGGTGCTCTTAGACTCACTCAAAGAGGAAGACGAGAACGGCAATCTCAGCGATAACACAGATAAACTGACCGCTCGCGAGCGCTTCCGTCGTGAAGCTTTGGCGCTGCGACGTATCGATCATCCGGGCGTGAACCATATTGTGGACATGGAACTGGATGACGCTCTTGCATTTATTGTTACCGAGCTGATTGAGGGTAAAAACCTGCGCGACGACGTATATGAGAATGGCCGCTACACTGCTGAAGATCTCGATAATTTAGCCCGTATGCTTATTGACGCTGTAGATGCCGTACATGCAGCAGGTATTATTCACCGCGATTTGAAGCCAACTAACGTTATGATTTCCCCATCAGGCCCCGTTCTTGTGGACTTTGGCATTGCTATGGGAGAGAACGAATCTCACGTAACGCGCACAGGACTGGTTATGGGTACGCCTGGTTTTATTGCACCAGAAATTATTGAAGGCGCTGAGTCCGATGAAGCCACTGACTGGTGGAGCGTCGCCGCTGTTCTCGGTTTTGCGGCTACCGGAAAGCCCGTTTTTGGTTCGAAACCATTAATGACTGTTTTAGAGCGCGCGGCTTCAGGTAACGCTGATTTATTTGGTCTTCCGCCTTTAACCTTACATGCTATGCGCATGGCTTTGAACCCGGACCGTATGCAGCGCTGCTCTGCTCAAGAACTGCTTTCCGCTATTCATGAGGAGGCTCAAACACCAGATATTTGGGATAACGGATCGCACGATATAGCGGTGACTGAGCAGACATCAGCAGATGAAGGAGCAGGACGTACGTCTGTGGTGCCCCCTTTTTCAAGAAACTTTTCTCGCGACGATAACACGAGAAATACTGGCACAGATAAAACTGTAGCTATTGGCTCTACTCGTCTTATGCCCACAGATGCTCAAAACGCGATCCCAGAAGTTCCCGCAACACGAGTTATGGCGAGCGTGCCCATCAGCAGCATACCAGACGATAATTCCACACGTCTCTTGTGGAGCGCACCCCCTGAGCCGTTGCCGGTTTATTCTGAGCCATCAAGCAGCCAGATGCAACCAAATGCAGCGCCAGTATCAATAGCAACAACCGTTGTGTATCAGTGGGCATGGGCAAGTATTATCGTATCTCTTGCAGCTTTTTTCCCAGCTCTATCTCTGCTCGCTGTCATGCTTACAGTTATGTGGTCGTCGATACGAGGATCGCGCACTCAAGCACGGCTGAATAATCCGAACGTATCTGCGATCAGTCTCAGCTTAGCTCTTCCTTGGCATATACTTAAAGCTGCAGTAAGCGCTCTGTGGTACGGTCTGCGCGCGACTATTTTACTCGCCCTATTTAATGGTATTTTCTTAGGAATACTTAGTTTAAGCGGTTTTACTGTTGGTTTTGGGCAATGGACGTCGCTTTTCGTCATCATAAATATCTGTGCCATGAGCTTATCTTGGTTGTTCCTTCTTGCCAAGCCTGCACAGGAAACAATCCGTTTAGGTCTTAAAGCTCGCGGACGATCAAACGTTTCTGTTCAAACACGTTTTATCGAAGTATCTCTCTGGGCGCTGGCTATTATCTCTATACTTGCTCTATCGGCAACAATCAAAACGGTAACGTGGGATCCGTTGCCTAATATTCAGTATTGGATTCTTTCTACAATACCGTCTTTGGTTTAGCAAAAATTTTTAGTAATCCGTGAAAATTAGCCATTTTTTTAACCCCCTTAAGCTAAAGTTTTTTCTATGGCTAAAAACTCGGATAAGCGTGCTATCTCTCGTAAAGCACGAATGGAAGCACGCGCGGATGCTGAACGCGAAGCACAGTTAGCAGCTGAACGCGAACGTAAAATTCAAACGACCATCGGCGCTGCAGTAGTAGCAGTTATTGTTGTTATCGCTGCTGTAATTGTGTTCTTTGTGGGACGCAACATCTATAACAGCACGCGCTCCCCAGAGGAAGTAGCTGCTCAAGCATATGCAACTGTGGAAAAGGTGAAGGATAAGCCTAAGAACGCAGCAAAAAACGGCGGTTTTGTTATTTCCAAGAACGGCGTAAATAAGCCAATTGCTAATGTTCCAACCATCGATGATTATATGGATTATATTTGCCCTGCTTGCGGTACCATGCATCGTTCAGCAGGAGAAACCTTAGCTTCTTTGGTTGCTGCCGGTCAGATTAACTTAAATATTCATCCTGCTGCTTTCTTGAACGCATCCTCTACCGATCGTTATTCCACTCGTGCAGCAGCTTTCGTCACATACGTTGCTGATAACGAGCCAGACAAAGTTTTGGCTTTGAGTGAAGCTATGTTTGCGCAGAACTTCCAGCCTCAGGAAGCGTCTGGATATAAGAGCGTTTCGAATGATGCTTTGGTTAAGCTCGCAAAGTCCGTGGGCGTAAGCGATTCTGTTGCGACGGCTGCCGCGAAGGGTAAGTATGAGAAGTGGGTTGACGCTGTGAGCCGGTGGTATCCAGTTGATAGCAAGTTATGGCACAAGAGCGGCACATATAAAGGTCAGATGACCACTCCAACTATTTTGATTAACAACAATTACTGGGATTACACCACTGCTCCATCCAGTTATGCAGGCAATTACGCCAAGATGATTTTGCATAGCATTGGACTCGAGGAAGCTTCCGTGGGCAAGGCAGGCGATTTGCCAAGCATTGGCACAGGAAAGCCTGTTGCCTTGTAAAGGCTGCGAAACTTTGTGACGCTTTGTGAAACGGAGGTTGAGCAGAGGACTGAGCACGGGTTGAGTACGAGATTGAGCGAGATTACTGAACCTGCTGATTCAGTTTTCTAGTTCTAATTTATTAACTTTATTAACGGCTTGTCGATTTTATCGGCGAGCCGTTTTGTATAGTTCTAGAGTTTTGTGTATAGTGAGAGCGTTGAGTTAATCAACGCCTCTATAGCTCAGTTGGCTAGAGCAGCTGATTTGTAATCAGCAGGTCGAGGGTTCGAGTCCCCCTGGAGGCTCTTTGTCGTATCTCGCGACATAGTTCCGCTGACTGTGTCGTGAGATTTTTTGTTTTATGTGTGAAGTATGCGTTGAATTGATTTCGTTGATTCTTCTGGTCAAAATGCGTGTAAGATAGCGCAATAGATAATGCTGTTTTCGGCAAAGTGTGAAAACGTAAGCACATAAGAGTAGGTAGGAGTTGTGAACGATGAAGAATTTCGTGCCACTCATGCCGCTTTCGTTCAACAATCAGGAAAAACTGAAGCAGATGAGATTGGAATCTCAAGCAAAGATGAAGACGAACGTTCAGAAGAGGAAAATGATGACACTCCTCATGAACATTCTTCGAGAAGAAGCATCTCAGCAGAAAATGAATTAATCCAAAACTCAGAAGATATTCTTCGTGCTGTTCAGATACTCAACACTTCTGCAGTTAGTGAACAGTGGTCGGGTTTGTTGCCTAGTCCTAACGATTGGAATCAGTATCCGTCTGAAGCGCATACAAAGCAAGACCTGAGACAATATAACAGACACACAAAATGGCGTATAATCCGCACATTTTCTTTTGCCAGCATGAGTAAATTTCGATACGCGCAACCGATATGCCACGTATGAAGCCATTTTCCGCATCAAAACTGGCATAACAGGTGTGTTAATCGGTTAATTAGAATACGCAAGAGCAGCGCTTATTCGGTTTTAACAGAGCGTGCAGGTTGATGTTGCTGCTCTTTGTATGGTGAGGCCTGACGAGTGAACATGCGACATGGTTGGCAGCACCCCAGTTTAAGTTGAGCACATGAATTGGGATAACCATAGCCATTCACTTTTCACGTCCCAGACCACGCGCAAACCAAAAATACTGAACATGCTGCACATCATTGATGCGCCCGAATCGCAAAAGAACACACGTCCACTCACCGATGCATCTCTTTCTACTTAAAATCACTTAATTCTCCCCTTACACGCGCACTTGTACTTAAGCGTTTAAGTTGTTAGCGTTATTGCCATGATATGACTTCTCATTGCCGAGAAGTCATATCATCTCAGAAAATACCCACAACCTAAGGAATGTATGAAAAAGTCAAGATTATCCTTGCTCTGCCTACCGGTAGTAGCCTCTCTTGTGTGCAGTAGCCTCGTATCAGCCGCTGTAGCAGCTGATTCTGCGGCACAAGACACCCCATATAATTCATCAACCGTGAATATAAGCGATCCACAAGCTACTGCAGAGACGCGAGCACTTTTCGCTGCTTTGCGAGATACATCAAGTAAAGATATCCGCTTTGGGCACCAGCAAACAACCGAATTGTCTATTACCGGCGCTAAAAAATGGTCAACGACATAAAGTTTGCGGACGCGCAAGGAGGCATTATTACCCTCTCCGTTCACTGGAATAACCCTGTTACCGGAAAGGACTTTTCCGACACCACTGAAGCAGTTTCGCACATTTTGCCTGGCGGAAGCCATAGCGCTGTCTTCAACCGCATGTTGGATGCTGTAGCTCGCGTCGCTCAAGACGCAAAACGCTCTGATGGCACCCCTATTCCTATTATTTTCCGACCTCTCCACGAAAATCTTGGCGCATGGTTCTGGTGGGGAGCAACGCATGCTTCCACAGCCGAATTTAAAGAGCTATTCCGCTATATCGTAAATTATTTGCGTGATATTAAAGGTATACATAATCATCTGTATGCTTACCCACCTAGTGGAACATTTAATAAAGATACTACTGATTATATGGCTAGTTATCCGGGCGATGATTGGGTAGATGTTTTTGGTTTAGATGATTATGCCGATAATATCCCTGATTGGATTCCTAGGGTCATTCGTGATTTAGGCGTTTTAGAAAAGGTCGCTGAAAAGCACGGAAAGATTACTGCTTTTACTGAGTTCGGACGAAAAGATATACCAAAATCCAGTAAAGATTATGGGCATTATGATTTTTATAGCAAACTTCGTGAGGCGCTGGCAAAAGACACCTCTCATATCGCTTATATGATAACGTGAGCTAACTGGGGCGGCTCTAGCTCGAATTTCCAG
The DNA here is from genome assembly GCF_001813415.1 of Alloscardovia sp. HMSC034E08. Taxonomy (NCBI): domain Bacteria; kingdom Bacillati; phylum Actinomycetota; class Actinomycetes; order Bifidobacteriales; family Bifidobacteriaceae; genus Alloscardovia; species Alloscardovia sp. HMSC034E08. The sequence goes on from NZ_KV812468.1 coordinate 1,253,245, forward strand.
TCCTATACTCCTTGGCATGGTTCAGACGGTGAAGCAGAGTTCAAAGAATTTGCTCAAAGCAATTCAGCAGCAATGGCTTCAGCAAAGAATGTTGATTTCTCACGCACATATTCGGTCAATCAAGGTAACCAAACAGTCCGCGTTGTTACTCCTGCAGATGGCACGCGCTTAACAAACTCTCAAACTGTTATCCGCGTTAAAACCGAAAATATTGACTCGTCACTAATCAATCTTAAGTCTGCAGCTGTTATTGTTAGCAAAGATGACATCAATGATATACGTCTTCCGCTCACTTACACATGTAACGGATATTTCCAAGCTACACTCAACCTCGACGATTACGGAATTTCTCTTGATCAGTCTCGCTTAAATATTACGCCTGAACTCACATACACAAACAGCAAGACTATTCCTGACATTGCGGACGCTTCAGGAAATACAGCAGGAACAATTCACGTGATTGCAGGTGCAAAACCTACTGATCCAGTTGATGTTGTTGACACTTTTAATTCATACGATTCAGTAGCCGATTTACGAAATCGTATACTCGCCTAATCACACATCGCGCAACAATATTGACCTCGTAGATGCCCCGCAGGGAGGCGAGAACAAAGCCTTAAGCCTGCACTACGACTTCAACGCAAGCCCAGATTATAACGGCTATGCGCACTCCTTCTCCCCTCGTCGCAACTGGTCAGGATATTCTGCCATGTCTATGTTCCTGCAATCAGACGGATCTGACCAAAAGTTCGTAGTACAGATTAATGCTGGCGGAGTTACTTTTGAAGCTTATCCATCCCTCAAAGCGAAGGAATCAAAAACTCTTAACCTCGCATTTGATGATTTCGCTCCATCTTCGTGGGATACAGCAAATGCAGGACGCAAGCTTACCCCAGAATTACTCAGCTCTGTGGGGTCCTTCACACTGTACGTGAACGACAACGGAGAAACTTTACCTCGTAGCGGCACATTACCGATTGATTCTGTGAAGCTAACCGGCGAGCGCGAGCCTTATACTCCTGAAGAATCCACAGAAGAAAATGAAGAAGTGAAGCCATTACTTCTGGATGATTTCAGCTCGTACAGCGATACCGATGCATTGCGTTCGGCATGGGGTAATCGTCAGCACACTGAAGTTCTCAACCTAGTTGAGGGTGAAAAAGAAGGCGAAAAAGCACTGGAATTCGCTTATGACTTCAGCAAGGACGGCTGGTACGATGCGGCACGCTATATTGGAGATAACAAAGAGCTAAATAATTGGCGCGGACAAGGAACGCTTCATGCAAAGGTGCGAGGAGACAATTCAGGCAATGCAATTGGCTTACAGATTGGCACCTCGACCGGAGTATACTTCCATACCGATATTAAATTTGATTTTGAAGGCTGGAAGACCATCGATATCCCGTTATTAAATAATCCTGCTCTTGTTCAGTCATGACCAGATGATGCCAATAAGGATAAAACAATGACCTCCGATGATTTGAAAACCATTAAGGAAATAGTTGTTGCTTCTAGCCAGCAGAATTCTGAAAACTCAAGTATCGCATTTGGTCTTGGAGAGCTATCTCTTATTCCTTCTGAGAAAGCTGAAGAAAGTTCCCCTGCACCGACAGCTGAAACTCCAGCAGAGGAGACCACGCCTGTATCTACAGAAGGTGAAGATGCCACTCGTCAAGGTGCACAGACCTGTCCTATTGTGGAGAAGAATGATGAGAATACCTCATCACCTTCAGACAACGAGAAGCCTGACACAAATGAGCAAAAGAATGGTGTCAAGAAACCTGCACAGCCTGGCAAGCAGGTAGCCGACCGCAAGGCAGACAGTTCGGTTAAAGCTCTTGCTCACGCTGGTGTGAATATTATGACGCTGATTATAGCTGCGTGTGCTCTAGCTATTGCATCACTTGGTATATATGCTATGCGTAAGAAAACAAAATAATCAATGTTTCACGTGAAACATTGAGATAAATAGAAAGTTTCCTTCAGCTTCATTAATGCTGAAGGAAACTTTTTTATTGGAATTTATATCAAGGAATCGCTACATCCATCGCATCAGTTTTCCATTACAAAACACCACTATAGGAAAATAAACGATATAAAAATTACCATTCCTACCAATAAGACAACAATCAATTCGTAACAGACAGAGCGGTACTATGCACAGTTGTTCAATGACATAAAATGAATTTGATAGAAGAATGACTACCTCATGCACCACTCAGATAAAAATATCATGATTAACAAACTAAAAAACTCACTTATTTCTCCTGTTTTACCCGCGTTCTCGCTGGTCACCTTGTATCTATTACAGGAAGTAACGCAACCGCAATCGTCATCCCATTAATTGCAGTAATCACATTACATTGTTCATCTTTTGAGGTGTGAATTCTCACTGCTGCTGAATCAGTAGCAGCAGCTATTTTCGGCATTCAAATTGGAACTTTATGCGATAGAATCGGTCCGGATAAAACTATGCTTGCTTCCAATCTCATTGGAGCTGTATCCACCGCAGTTCTTTTCGCACTACTCTATTTCCATTTTATTTCTTTTATCTCTTTAATACTGCTCATGCTCATTATTGGAATTGTGACTCTTGGGTTTGATATTTCCCGAACAGGATACACTGTTGCTCTTGTTCCCAAAAATCGCATTCCTCATGCTAATTCTCTCATTGAAGGTGCCAATGCTGTTGGTGAAGGCACGGACCGAGTATTGGCGGTGGGATTTTCCATGTTGCAGGAGCAGCCTTTTCTCTCTTATTTGACTTCGTATCATATATTGTCAGTTCATTACTTGTTTTTATTAATATTTGGTCTAAGAAAGAATCAGGACTATATGAACAGATTATAGAGGAGGAGCAAACAGATACTTCTTCAGACAGTGACTATAGAAATGGTTTTTCCTATGTCTTTTCTCATGGTGTTATTCGATCTATAGCATTATCAGCAGGACAGTTTAATTTCTTCACTTCGGCTTTCTTTGCAGTTTATTACGTCTTTACTATTCATAATCTTCATATGAACGCCACTGAAGTTGGTTTAGCAGCTACTTTCAGCGGTATCGCTGGAATTGTAAGTGCAGCAGCAACAGGAAAAATTATCTTTCATCTCCCATCAGAGCCTCTGTATATCTACTCGCTTGCTCTTCCCTCGATTGCCGCTATGTTCGTACCACTATCATCGCTCTTTACTGCGCAACACTTCATTGTTCTTATTTCTGTTTGTTTCTCTCAATTCCTGTGGAGTTTTGCTGTAACTGTCAGCATTATTCTGGGAGAATCAATTAAGCAAGTGATTACACCAGAAAATATTCTTGGACAAGTAAGTTCCGCAGAACGCATGATTGCGTTAATTGCTGAGCCTATTAGAGCAATTGCAGGCGGATTTTGCGCAACCATCATCGGCGAAACACATACTCTTTACATTACTGTACTAGGACTTGGATCTTATATCCTATGGACGTTAGGAAAAACAGGGATTCTTTCGTTTAAGAAACCGAAGGAATGGTAATACAAACTAAAGGGGTATGTTTCACGTGAAACATACCCCCCTCAAGCCCTTACTTCGACCATGCTAGCCAAATGGCAGCAGCAATAAAAATCAATCCTAAGCCAACTAACCATAGTACTTTCGGATTATTCTTCGCACGCAGTGCTCCCACAATAAGCAGAACAACTCCTACTAGAGCAAATAAAATCATAATAACGAAGCCCATAGCTTCACCTTTTTTCTGAACGAATTGCACTCGAATGTAGTTATTCACCTCAGTTACATGCGGTTACACGAACAACCAAAGATATGAAGTAAAACATGGTGGAGTCTTCTCAAGAGGCCATCACGCATTAGGTCATATAGTTACTAACTAGTGCTGTTACCCTCTTCTTTCCTTCTCTTCGGAATTCCAAATGTGCGGTGTAGCACTGTTGAGGAACACTGTCGCACCACGAAACGCCAGTTTTAACAACATAATGTGATGTAGAGCACATTACGCGATGCAAGTCGTGAGTTCATTAATACACTGCCCGCAGAAAACGTGACTACTTCACACGGCTTCCCATCACTCAAAAATGTTGTATTTACAGGCTTTAAGCACTGTCGTAAGAAATCAATTACTTTACTCAATGGCATGTCTTTTAGCTATGCACACACATCCATACTTACTGTGATGTTTTTCATATTTTCAATTATTATTGGTTTTTCTTTAACTCATCCCACAGATTTTTCTCGCAAACCTCACCCTTCAACACCCTCGCACGTTTCACGTGAAACATTCAATTACATGACGAGCAATTTCAATTCAAGTTCTCTGCCCAAGGCATAGATCGCAGTACCAAATATGAATTTCTCGTCAACTTCTTTACGCTTATCTTCCAGCAAATACGTATATCTACTATGGTTGTAAACATTAGATTTGCGAGATAATACAGAGAAACAAGGGGAAAGATGGCACTTCGTTGGACTCCCAAACGTTTTATTACACGTAGACGTTGGCGCATTGCCATCACCTCAAGTGTGTGTGCCGCTATCTGCATCAGCTCTTTCTTTATTGGCACGTATAAATCCGTAGCTCTAACTGTTAACGGCAAAACAACGCATGTGAATACCCTCGCTTTAACCGTTGACGGTTTACTTTCTCAGGAAAACGTTAAAGTTAAAACACATGATTTTGTAAAATCAACTTCCGGAGAGCGTTTAATAGATAATGCGCATGTTCAGGTGCGTAGCGCTTACGAAGTTACTGTTATGATTGACGGTCAGCCGGTCGGTTTCTGGACGTACGCAAAAAGTGCGGACGAGCTGCTCAGACTTTTTAAGCAGAACGAAAAAAATGCCGTAAAAGTAACTGTTTCTATCTCAAATATTTATAACAAACTGACTGGTGGGTTAATTATTAACGCCCAAGGAACAGTTAAAGTTATTGCTGATGGTCACACAAGCGATGCCGTAGACGGAAAAGTTCCTGCTGCTGCTATTTTAGATGCTCAAGGTATTTCTGTAGGTCAGCATGACCGCGTTTCTGTTGAACAAGATGGTAACGATACGATTTTGCGCGTTGTGCGAGTTACGTATTCAGATTCTACTCGTGAAGTTGAGATTCCTTTTACCACGCGAACAGTAAAAGATGATTCTTTAGAAGAAGGTAAGCAGGAATTTGTTCAGCAGGGCATAAATGGTAAGAAAACCCAAAACCTGCATAACACTTTGGCTGATGGTCAGGTTGAATCTAGTGAAGTTACGAGTGAAGCCGTAACCCAAGAGCCTCAAGAAGAAATTATTCATGTAGGTGCAAAAAAGAAGGAAGAGCCTAAAGCTGAGAGCAATACTCAGAATAATCAGCAAAATTCAGATCAATCTTCCTCAGCTAATCAAAATAAAACTGATCAAAACAAAGCTGATCAAGATAAAGCCAAGCAAGAAGAAGCTGCTCGTCAGGCTGCAGCGGCAGCAGCAGCTCAAGAAGCTGCACGTAAAGCTGCCGAAGCTGAAGCTCAGCGCAAGGCTCAGGAACAAGCAGCACAACAGCAAGCACAGCAACAGGCTCAACAACAAGCTCAAAGCGGTTTATGGCATCCAACCCCTGCCCAAGCCCAGGCCTATGCTCAAGCTGCAGCCGCTCAATACGGCTGGACAGGCGATAATTGGAATGCTTTAGTATGGCTGTGGAACCGCGAATCAGGATGGCGATGGAATGCAGAAAATCGTTCTTCTGGAGCATATGGCATTCCTCAGTCTCTTCCTGGCAACAAAATGGCTACATATGGCGCAAACTGGCGTGACGATGCAGCAATTCAAATTAATTGGGGTCTGAACTATATTGCTAAGCGATACGGCAGTCCATTAGGTGCCCAGCAGCATAGCTATAAAACAGGATGGTATTAAAATCAAGATTATGAATGAAACAACAGGATTATTAGGTGCCTCCGATATTCGCGCCATAGCTGCTGAAGCCGGTATTTCGCCAACAAAAAAGTTCGGTCAAAACTTTGTGATTGATCCGGGTACTGTGCGCAAAATTGTACGCACAGCAGGCGTAACTGCGGATTCAAAAGTTCTGGAGGTTGGTCCTGGTTTAGGGTCTCTCACCTTGGGTTTACTCGAAACAGGAGCTCATGTTACGGCTATTGAGATTGACACTCCTGTGGCTGAACGTTTACCTCATACCGTCGCTACATATATGCCTGCCGCTTCTGAGCGTTTGCGCGTTATTGAGATGGATGCGCTCAAAGCTACTCCAGACAATACAGCTATAGATCTGAGCACTCCTCTTACTCTTGTTGCCAATCTTCCATATAACGTAGCTACTCCAATTATTCTTACTCTACTTGAGCGCTTTACCAATATTGAGTCTTTTGTGGTTATGGTTCAAAAAGAAGTTGCAGACCGCCTGTGTGCTCAACCGGGAAACAAGGTCTACGGCGTGCCTAGCGTAAAACTTGCATGGTACGGTTTGTCAAGTCCTGCCGGAGTTATTGGTCGCAATGTGTTTTGGCCAGCTCCTCATGTTGACTCTGCTCTCGTAGAATTCCATCGTTATGATGATTCCCACAGCACGGAAAGTCCTCGAGACCCTGAGTTACGCGGCGATGTTTTTAATCTGATTGATGCTGCTTTTAGTCAGCGTCGTAAAACTTTACGCGCTGTATTGAAGAAAACTGTATCTGATGAAGCTTTCGAATCTGCACAGATTGATTCAACTCGTCGAGGAGAAACCTTAACTATTGATGATTTTATCCGCTTAGCCAGTGCATCTCGAATGTTTCACGTGAAACATTCCTAATTCCACATGCATAGAGGTTTTAGGCTCGGTGTGCGTATAGAATAGCTGGAGAGTAGACGGAGGAAAAATGGCCGACAGCACGATTAATACCGAACGCGAACAGCGCAAGCTTTATCTTCGCGCACGTCAGCGTATGATTTTAAGTGCAACAATTGGTTTCTTAGTTGTTGTTCTTATCATTTCCTTAATTGGAGCTTTTGGCTCTTTCTCATCTTCAAAAAAGAAGACAACAACAGCAGCAACAAACTTTGGTGTAGTTACTGCATGTGCTGTTAAAGATTCTGTCACTATGAATCCGTCAGAAATAACAGTGCGCGTGCTCAACGGCACCAATAAAACTGGTTTGGCTACTGCTGTAAGTGAGGAACTTCATAACCGCGGTTTCAATTTGCAAGGTGTGGGTGATTTTGATTCCTCTAGTGTGCTAGAACGCACTGAAATTCGTTTTGGCAAAAACTCTATTACTCAGGCATATACGCTTGCTACCAACTTCAATGATGCTATTTTGCGCATGGATAATCGCGAAGATAATCTTATTGATGTTATTGTGGGATCTTCTTTCGATGATTTGATTGATACGAAAAAGGTACCTAAAGCAGGCTCTAAGATTGAATCCTTAACGAACTGTGAGGGTGCTGCACAGCTCAAAGATGTGCCTCAAGCTCAGGAACATCAAGCTGCATAAATACGGTGAAGGGGATTTGTTTACACAAATCCCCTTCTTTTTATTTATTGTCTGCGTACCAGCGTTGAAGCTCTTCAACAGCTACATCATAATCAACTGGACCATTATCTAAACGGTAATCAAGCATATGCTTATATGCCTTCCCTACTTCTGGTCCAGGAGTTAATCCCAAAATGCGCATAATATCGTCACCGTTAAGATCCGGACGGATAGCTTCAAAGTCCTCTTTTTTCTTCAGCTCAATCACACGCTCTTCAAGCTCGTCCATGGCATGAGCAAACATTTTTTCTTTTGCTTTATTTTGCGTGGTTGCATCAGCACGTGTAAGACGATTCAAACGATGATATAAATGTCCTGCATCTTTTACGTAGCGACGCACAGCAGCATCAGTCCATGGCTCATCTACATATCCATGGAAACGCAAATGTAACTGCACTAAAGCGCTCACATCAGCAATAAGATGATTGTCAAAATGCAAAGCGCGCATACGCTTCTTTGTCATTTTCGCTCCCACCACATCGTGATGCATAAAACTTACTTTGCCGTTCGGTTCAAACTTGCGCGTGCGAGGCTTACCCACATCATGCATCAAAGCAGCCAAACGCAAAGTTAAATCAGGAGCAGGAACAGGTCCTTCCTCATCAGTTTCTAAAGCTATTGCTCTATCCAGCACTTGCAAGGTGTGATCATACACATCTTTATGACGGTGATGCTCATCTATTTCCAGCTCTAAATCAGGTAATTCAGGAAGAACAAAATCAGCCAAACCTGAATCGACCAAAGCCTCTAAACCAGCACGAGGATTATCGGATAACAGTAATTTGCATAACTCATCGCGCACACGTTCTGCAGATACAATCTCTATACGAGGAGCCATATCTGCCAAAGCTTCTGCAGTATCTAATCCAATACGGAAGCCCAGCTGCGCCACAAAACGCACGGCACGCATCATGCGCAAAGGATCATCATCAAAAGACTGTTCAGGTTCAACAGGCGTACGCAAAATTTTTCGGTCTAAATCGCGGCGACCATCAAAAGGATCCACAAATTCGAGGTGCGGCACACGAATAGCCATGGCATTAACCGTAAAATCTCGACGCGATAAATCGCCTTCTAACGTTTTACCGTAACTGACTGAAGGTTTACGCGAATCGCTCTCATACTCATCGCTGCGATACGTGGTTACTTCAACACTATATTCCTGACCGTCCGCGGTCCTCTTTACAGCTCCTAAAGTACCAAATTTACGACCCATATCCCAAAAACCATCGCCCCACTTTTTGAGCAAGGGCTCCATCTGTTCGGGCAGAGCCGATGTGCAGAAGTCTAAATCATGTGCAGGGCGGTTAAGTAACAAATCTCGTACTGGTCCGCCAACCAAAGCCAATTCGAAGCCGTGCGATTCAAACAGTTCGCCCAATTCAATTGCAATAGGTGAAACACTCAGATCCACGACTATCCTTTCTACCTCATATATAGTGTTAGGCTGTAAACTTTCGGCGTTTCGCGAAAAAATCCGCGAAGTGGCACGCAATTACACGCCTGACATAGATTTTAGCGCACCGTAACCATAATCATTACTCATCATGCACACGGTGGCAAGTAGACTGGTAGATATGATTACCCCGGCAGATGTGAATCGCATGAGACAGCGCGCCCGCGCTGCTATTGAGTCTGCCCAAAAATTAGCACGTTCTGATGCTCAAAACAAGAGCTCACGCGATCAATCTTCGTCTGAGAATGGTGGAAATAATTCTGCGCATATTGAGATTGCTTTTTCCTCGCATTACTCCAGCGGATATTTTATGGAAGATGAGGAATACCGCGCAGAATACGATCTTGAACTCAATACCGGCACTACTATCTCGCGCTTTACGAGCATATCAAGTTCAATTGTTCCGCTGTACAGCACGTCATCTCAGATACCATCGCCACACGTAGTGCATAGCAAGAGCGATGAGGGAAACAAGGATAGCGAGACTAACGATAGAAACGATAGAAACAATCAAAACGATCGAAACACGCTGAACAATCCCGCTACAGCTGAACGTGATTTCAGCGAGTTCGGCACAGCGCTCAGAGGTAACGCATCCGTTAAGCAGGCTTTAGAAAAGCTATCTGAAGAACTACAGTTAAGAACTCACAACGTGCCTACTCCGGCAATTATGGCAAAACGTCGTAAGGATGCACCAACAAGTTTCGCTTCCCTAGATAACCGTGACTTGCCTGTGGTGCGTGAATATTCTGCTGGCGGTTTAGTATTTGACGAGCATGACCGCGTAGCAATTATTGCGCGTCATTCCCGCTCAGGACATCTTGAATGGTGCTTACCTAAGGGACATATTGAGAAGGGCGAAACGCCTGACCAGACCGCTGTGCGTGAAATTCATGAAGAAACCGGTATTTTGGGCGAAGTAACCGATTCCATCGCCACAATTGACTACTGGTTTACTGGTGATTCGCAGCGTATTCATAAATTAGTGCATCATTATGCATTGCGCATGGTGGGAGGATACCTCACTGTTGAAGGCGATCCAGATCACGAAGCAGAAGACGCTACATGGGTTAAGTTTGACGATTTGACGGATGTTTTGAGCTATCCGAATGAACGCCGTATTGTGTGGCTATACGCCAAAAAACATAGGAAAGAATCCTAATACATGACTGCATATAACAATGCTCAGCATGACCATAGTTCTCGCTACTCCTGCTCGACTTTTCTGCGCAGGTGTATATTAACTACAACCAGCATAGCCCTTAGTTGCGCTCTTGGCGGCACGCTGAGCATGGGCACTCATCCTAGCGCAGGCGCTGATACGGCGAAGAGCGCAGGCATTACGACGTCCTTGCCTGTGGCTGCAGCAGCCAGTAAAACCTCTGCTGCTCAATCATCACGTACATTAAGCATTGATTCTGCAAGCAGTATTATTACGTCAGATTCCGGGTATACCGCACGTTTTACGGTAACTAATACCTCGCATGAGCGCGTACCTGAAGGAACAGTAAGCCTCTCAACTGCTCCCAGTTATGATTTTTTGAGTAGCGATTATATGGATAAGTGGGCGCAGGGAGAATTAAAACTTCGTACAGCGCTAACCCTAGCTCAGGTTTCTGTTCCTGCTCTCGATGCTGGTGAGTCCACACAGGTGAATGTGAAGCTTGAACCAACAAATTCAGCATTAGTAGCAATGACCACGTGGGGCGCAAAACCTCTGTTAGTCAACTATATATCGTCAAACGGAGAGTTAAGCGATACGGTACACACTTTTGTCACGCGCTCAAATGCAGGAACCTACACACAAAATCTGCCAGCAATCAATTTTGTAGTAGCTTTGCCAGTCAGTACAGCATCTATTACTTCATGTTCTCAATCATCTCTTCTTAACCAAGATGCACGCACCACAACGCAGAACCTGCTTAACAGTGCAATTAAACTCAGCGATACGAATACTGCTTCTCGCACATCCTGCGCATCAACAACATTATCTGCACTGTCTGGTCTTCTTGCACAGCATCCTCAGTTACAACTTCTAACCGATAATAATCTCTCTACTCTTGCACGCGCGGACTATCATCTCAATCCCGCTGCAATAATCCAAAACTCAGGTATCGATATTACTGCTCTCTCAAACACGCAACTTATTGATGCTTTGCCAGCAAGTCAACTTGCTCGGGCGAACCAAACAGCGCAATCAAATCAAACAGCGCAATCTCAGGGCGATAACGCAACCTCAAGCACACCTTCTCTTGCCCTCGACGGTCTTGCTGGATGGTCCGCTGATGCTCTAAAAAGTGCACAAAAACTTGGGTATAGCACTGTTATGGCAACTGATGGTTTTAACTCTACAGTAGATGGCGCTGTACATAATTCGGTTGCTCAGACATCCGTGGATGGCAGCGATATGAAGGTGCTAATTGCTCAAAAAGAGCTGAGCACTCTTGCCCAAGGACGCCCCACATCGAGTAATGCCGTAGCAGAGCAATCTACTGCCGGTCTTATTAACCGCTTTATTGCTCAGACTGCTTTTTACGAAACCCAAGCTCCGTATGAGCACAGAACTGTGTTGATTAATGCAGCTGATCCTGCACAAAGTTTTGATGCGGATCATATCTCCTATATGCATTCGCTGATGAGCGCGTTATCTTCAGCATCGTGGGCGCAGCTGAGCGATATGAATGCGCTGATGAACGCTCAGTCCGCGTATAGCCAGAGTGAAGTAGCTGATTTTATTGCATCTGCTTCCGGTGCAAACGAGACTACGAAAACCTCTTTGCACTCTATTGCGCAGTCCATTCAGAAGAATACAGTGCGTTTAGATACTCTTTTCAGTAGCGTGGTCAGCAGCGCTGAATTAGAAAAGAAAGACAAGAAATCTCGCAATCCACAAGATTTAGCTAATGGCACAGCAAATCGTGACCATACATTATCGAAAGAAGAATTTGGCAGTTGGCGAGAAACAGTAAATACTCTGGCAAATAGTTATGCTGTTCAAGCGCTCTCCAGTGCTTCTATTAGTAGCTATAGCGAAGACTCTCATACGAGCGCAGCCCTCACAGCTATGACAACCGTTACCAATAATCTGGTCAATAGCGTGAGTATTTCTGTGCCTCAATCTCTCCATGTAGTCAGCGAAACAGCTAGTTTGCCAGTAACCGTATCGAATAAACTTCCTGTAGCGCTCAAACTGAATATCGCCACGAAGTCATCAGAAAAAGTGAGCTCTGAAGTAGTTATTTCCGGTAAAAAAGATGTTCTTGTTGACGCACATTCCGAGCAACAAGTTATTCTTCCGGTGCGCGCAATTTCGGGATGGAGCACTGAATATGCAGTATATTTAACCACGCCAGATAGCGCGGAAGCACAAGACTCAGAGGAAGAAAACTCATCAGGAGAAAACCCAGCGGACTCAGATTCTCAAAGCAGCTCCCACAATAGTACTCAAACAGCCACTCAAATAGGCGAGCGCAAAACCATTAAAATTATCAGCTCTTTCACCATTTTAGATAACGCAGGCTACGCCATTTTCGGATTATCCGTAGTTCTCGCCATTCTTGGCGCAAAACGTCAAATCACACGAAAAGGACATAACGCATGAGTTCAGTGGGCAAAAATTCTCTGATTATGGCGTCCGGTACCCTAGCATCTCGCTTAACCGGCATGATTCGTTCTATCTTATTGGCGGCTGCTCTGGGAACAACGGGAATTGCTGCGAATGCGTATCAGACCGGATCAACCGTTCCTCAGGTTGTTTATACTCTTATTTCCGGCGGCCTGTTTAACGCGATTTTAGTACCACAGATTGTGCGAACTTTGAAGTCCGAAAATTCCAAGGAGCAGCTTGATAAGCTCGTCACGTTAAGCATGGTCATTTTGCTGGGCATGACGGCTGCAATTATGGCGAGCACGCATCTGATTACTTCTCTTTTTCTCAGCTCAGAATGGTCTGGTCCTCAACGCGCTTTAGCTAATGCCTTTACTTTATGGTGTACGCCTCAGATTTTCTTCTACGGTTTATACACGGTTTTGGGCCAAATTTTGGCAGCCAAAGATAAGTTCGGCATGTATGCATGGAGTTCCGTAGCTGCAAATGTGGTCAGTTGCGCCGGTTTTATTGCATTTTTAGTGATTTTTGGCAATGCCTCGCGTCAGCCTTTGGAGTTTTGGACTGCCGACAAGATTACCTTAACTGCAGGAGCATGGACTGCAGGCGTGGCTTTGCAAGCCCTCCTCCTCTTTATTCCTCTTCTGCGCAGCGGCTACCGTTTTAGCTTTGCATGGGGAGTTCGTGGAATTGGTTTGCGTTCCATGGGAAGCGTAGCCGTATGGAGTTTGGGCATTACTATTATGATCCAAATCACCTCCATTCTTATTACGCGCATTGCCTCTGGTGCACCTCTAGCTGCCGGTGATTTATATGGCGTTGCAGGCAACGGTTCGTATCAAAACGCAATGACCATCTATATTTTGCCGTACTCCTTGTTCGCTGTTTCTATTGCTACAGCGATTTTTCCTCGCATGTCGCATCATATTTCTGAGGATCACACAGATACCGCCGCCCATATTTTAAGCACGGCTATGATTTCCAGCAGTTTGATTATGTGCTTCTTCACGTCAGTTATGCTGGCTATTTCGTTCCCTCTAACAGCAGTTTTCCTGCCATCTATTGATGGTTATCAAATGAGTTTGATTAGCCCCATTTTATTTGCTCTTACGTTCTGCCTTCCTTTTACCTCGCTCGTTTTGCTGGCTCAGCGTTCATTTTATGCTTTCGAAGATGGTAAAAGTCCTTTTATCATTGCTGCCATTCAAAGCGGTATACAGTTTCTTATTCAGATTGCCACGTGGCTATGGGTTCCTCCTCAGCATCAAACAGCTATGTTGGGATATGCAGTAAGTATCAGTTATATGATGTGCCTTCCTGTTCTGCTCGTTATGCTGTACAAGCGTTTCGGAACAGCTTTTCATATTGGGCACTTCACCGTCACACATATAAAAATTGCTCTAGCTAGTTGCATTACTTTCTTGGCAGCATGGATGACTTCGCATGGCTTAAGCAAGGTTCTGCGCTTTACTGTTGAGTCTGCTCATGATAAGACTGCATGGCTTATTGCCGTTCTTATCTGCTTGGCGTCAACAGTTGCGGGAGCGCTTGCTTTTTCGCTGATTTTACTACTGACTCGCACACCTGAATTCAGCGATAATGTGGCTACCGTAGCTCGTCGTCTTCGTCTCGACCGCTATTCAGTTGTGTCTCGAATTCTTGAGCGATTAAGTTCTTCTCAAAGCTCTAACAGTTCCTCCACAAAATAGTGATTTTTTACTCGGTTTTGAACGGTACTCTCGTTAAAATAGTCACAGAGGTATGCATAACTTTTACAGAGAGACACAATGAATTTTAATACCGGAGATATTGTATTAAATCGTTTCCGCTTGGTGAAGCTCTTACGCGACGAACCAGGCATATCCGTGTGGCGCACGCATGATAATTCTTTGCAGCGTGAATGCCATATGTTTCTTGTGTCTAATTCCGCTATTATTTCGCGCGTCAATACAGCTGCCTCTACCCTCGCATTGTCGCAAGATCCTCGTTTTGTTCCTGTTCTGCATTTGCACAGAGAAGGAGAGATTTGCGTTATTGTTACCGATGAAGATAGCGGAACAACGCTACGCGATTACCTCACAGACCACGTATCCTCTGCTGAGAACTCTCCTTTAAGTTTTCAGGCTATTCGTTCGATTATTGCTGATGTAACTGCTATCTGCCAGGATTTGGATGAACATCAGCAAGCTCATTATTGCCTCGATGACTTAACTGTGCGTTTAACCACGGGTGGCGTTCAGTTAGCAAATTTCCCTGTTTCAGCAGCGCTTTTGCCACCAACAGCTCCACGATTCCGTTCCACCAATCACGACGTGGAAAGTGTGATGGTCTACCAGATTGGTGCTCTTGCTTTCCAGATGCTCACCGGCACTCCATATCGTTCTGTTTTAGCAACTCGTGGACGCGCTATGTTGCGTGAGATGAACATTCCAAACGATTTAATGCTTATTTGTGAGCGTAGTCTGTGCTTACCAGACAACAATGGCCGCACGCCTGTTCCGCTGGTTACGCTTTTAGAACTAAATATTTTGCTTGACTCCTCGCGTCCGCTGAAGGAACTGATAAACAGCCCTGATCATGCCGATATTAATTTAGAGAACAGCGTTGAATCTGCTGCTTCTATTACTCAAGCTGTGTTTAAGCACGTGGAGCCATCGGCTATTGCTGACATTCCTGATTCTTTGAAAGATTCGGATAGTAAAAAGAGTGCAGATGAACATCCTGAATGGAGTGCATCAGAACTGATTTTTGGCGGTAGCAAATCTGTGGATGTTACGCACCCTGATACATCGACTGATCTTTTTCATGCTTTAGGCGAGCTGGATGAGCATAATCTCGACCGTCATTATGATCCTTATGATTTTAATGACTTTGCGAATGAAGATACCGAAACTGCCGGATTGCGAACTCTGGAGATTCGCGCAGCTGCTACCCAGTCTAATGTTTCACGTGAAACATTAGACTCTGTAGATACTGATTTTTCTACACAAACCCAGGTTCTTCCACCTGTTTTTGAGCCTCATCGTGCACAGCAGGAGCAGACTGAACAGCAGGAATCACAGAGATCTCAGCGGGCTTTGCGGGCTGGTAAAGCAGAGAGTCAAAGCGGGGAAAATTCAGGAAGTAAAGCGGAAAGTAAAGCGCAGCCATTGCCAGCAAAACTGTTGGCACAGCTTTTCCAGTCTCATATTGCTTCATTTATTACTATTGCTGTTATTCTTATCGCCTTAGTTGCTATCGCTTTCTACTCCTTAAGCGTAGGAACTGTATCGCCTGGTACTGCAGACGATCCATGGACTCAAATTCAGCATGAAAAAGTGCGATTCCCTGGACAAGATTCTTCTGATACTGCTTCTGAGAACTCTTCACAGAGCACAAAAAAACCATCTGAAAAAGACGCTGCACAAGATAAAGCTACTCAGAAAAAGAGCGAAAAAAAGTCCGAGCAGAAAAAATCAACTGCTCAAAAAGCTCAAAAGAAAACTCAAAAGGGAAAAGGCGCAACCCAAGACAGCGCAATCAAAGCTGTTGAGTTACCAAAGAATAAAAAGGTAAATTCTTTACCTACCCCAGCAGGAACAACTAATACTACGCCTATTACTCCGCGAGGATACACGTTCTTGAACCGCCCAAACGGTATGCGTGCTTGGGGATACGACTTCACTTTCAATCAGCCTTCCACCTTCTGGAAGCTCGAAATAGGTAATGCTGCAGGCGGCGGTCAGGTGCACGTATATGCTGATCCTGATCCAAGCTCAAACCTTCCTACATCGGGAACGGAAATTGCTCACTTTAGTTTTGCAGATAATGGACAAGTTTCGACTGTTATTTTGAAGAAACCAGTAACAGCAAGTAGGCTCGTGGTATGGATTGATGGAAGCGATGCAACGAGCTTGCCGAAAATCATCAAACTAACTCACTACGCATTTTATTAAGGACAGCTATGACGCACAATTCCGCTCACGTCATTAAAAACGATCCTTGGTTTGGATCCTATGCTTCGCGCGCTGAAGATATGCGTGCCTCGGAAATTCGCGCACTGTTCGCCGTTGCCAGCCGCCCGGAAGTTGTTTCGCTGGCTGGTGGCATGCCATATCTCGAGTATTTGCCTTTTGATGAACTCGCCGACCTCATAGCGAAGATGTTACGCGATCAAGGAACTCATGCATGGCAGTATGGTTCTGCACAAGGCGACCCTCACTTGCGTGAGCGCATCTTAGATATTGTGCGCTTGGAAAATATTACTGATGCCCAAGCTGACGATGTGGTTATTACTAACGGCTCTCAAAATGGTCTAGACTTAATTACACGTCTTATGTGCGATCCCGGCGATGTGATTATTGCTGAAGATCCGAACTATGTGGGCGCTTTAGGCGTTTTTAAGAGCTTCCAAACTGAAGTTATTAACGCTCATATGGATGCAGATGGTCTTATTCCTGAATCTTTTGAGGAAGCAATTCAAGGCGCTATTGCTCAAGGCAAGCGCGTGAAGTTCCTCTACACTGTTCCGAATTTCCATAACCCAGCAGGCGTTACCATGAGCGTGGAGCGTCGCCCACGTATTTTGGAGATTGCTCGCAAGTATCACGTTCTTGTGGTAGAAGACAACCCTTATGGATTGCTATCTTTCAAGAATAAAACCTACCCTGCTTTGCGCTCTATGGATTCGGACAATGTGGTGTATTTGAGTAGCTTCTCCAAGATTATTGCTCCTGGTATGCGCGTGGCATGGATGATTGCTCCTCCAGGTATTCGCCAGAAGTTGGTGCTTGCTAATGAATCTTCGATTCTGAGCCCTTCAAATATGAGCCAGATGACTATTTCCACGTATTTAGATAATTTCGATTGGAAAAAGCAGATTGAGGAATATCGTAGCATGTATAAATCGCGTTGCGAAGCTATGGATTCGGCGTTGCGCACGTATATGCCGTATTGCTCGTGGAATAAGCCAAAAGGCGGCTTCTATATTTGGTTGAAAATTCCTGAGGGATTGAACGCTAAGTCGATGCTGCCTCACGCTATTACTGCGCGCGTGGCATATGTGTCGGGAACAGCTTTCTACGACACCGATGAGGGAACAGACCATATGCGCTTGAGCTTCTGCTATCCAACTGAAGAGCGTATTACTGAAGGTATTCGTCGCCTCTCAACTGTGGTTGATGATGAGCTTGCTACGGTGAATCTGTTTGGTACGGCTCGTAGTGCAAGTGGCTCCGCAAGCAATCGAACACACGACACTACAAACAATCCCACACAAGGCTAAGAACTAGAAGGAGTTTTACCATGACATCTCGCGTAGCAATTTTATGCGGTGGATTAAGCCACGAGCGCGATATTTCTCTCAGCTCCAGCCACCGTGTGGCAGGATTTCTTGAGGACGCTGGCCGTTGGGATGTAGATATTCACGATGTTGACACATCTCTTATCGATTATCTCCTCGACCCTTCCACGCGTCCAGATGTAGTGTGGCCTCTGCTCCACGGTTCTTACGGCGAAGATGGATCTTTGCGCGATATTCTGGAAATGCTCGATTTGCCTTACCTCGGTTCGCGGGCTAAGGCATCGATGTTGGCTTGGAGTAAACCAATTGCGAAAAATATTGTACGCAAGATTGGTGGTATTAATACCCCGCATTCGGTTACTCTGCCGCAGGAGATTTTCCGCGAGTTGGGCGTTAAGTCCATTATTAATTTGATTGTTTCGTCGATTGGCATGCCCGTTATTGTGAAGCCTCATATGGGCGGCAGCGCTTTAGGCTGCACGGTTGTTCGCGAACCAGAATCTCTTCCTCAGGCTTTAGTTGATTGCTTTGCATACGATCAGACCGCGCTTATTGAGCGCTATGTTGAAGGAACTGAGGTCTCTGTTTCTATTCTAGATACCGGCAATGAGATTATTGCGCTTCCTCCTATGGAAATTAGCACACCGAGCGGCGTTTATGATTACTCTGAGCGTTATACTCCTGGAGCGACTGAGTTTATTATTCCCGCGCGTGTAGATGATGACGTTCTCACCCGCGTTAAAGAAGATGCGCTGACTGCCTTCCAAGTTCTGGGTATGCGCGATATTACGCGCGTTGATTTTATTGTTGATGCCAACGGTATTCCGCAATTCTTGGAAGCAAATGTTACTCCAGGCATGACTGATGTATCCATTTTGCCTCGTCAAGCAGTAGCTGCTGGGTATGGTTTATCTGATTTATATTCACGCATGCTGGACGCTGTTATCAGTCAAAAGCGCAACGTCCCTCATGCAGACATTTCACTCTAAGCCCAGACAGCAATAAACTTCTTTTGTTCGTGTTATATCTTGTACAGATATAAAGGAGAAATATGACTGTTCGTAACGCTATTATTATCGGCTCAGGTCCTGCAGGTTATACTGCTGCTCTGTACTTAGCCCGCGCTGGGTATGAGCCACTGGTTATTGCCGGCGCTATTACACCTGGCGGTCAGCTAGTAAATACTACAGAAGTAGAAAATTTCCCTGGCTTCCCTGACGGTATTATGGGATCAGATCTTATGGAAAATATGCGCGAACAAGCAGAAAAGTTCGGCGCAGAAGTTGAGTATGACGATGTTGTATCTGTTGATTTTAACGGTGATATTAAAACAGTACACACAGATATGGGTGAAACCTACGAATCTCGTACAGTTATTTTAGCTACGGGAGCCAGCTACCGTCATCTTGGCATTCCTGGTGAAGAAGAATACAGCGGACGAGGTGTGTCGTACTGCGCCACCTGCGATGGTTTCTTCTTTAAAGACAAGCCAATTGTGGTTGTGGGTGGAGGCGATTCAGCAATGGAAGAAGCCGACTTCCTCTCCCGCTATGGTTCTTCAGTAACCCTTATTCATCGTCGCGATGAGTTCCGAGCATCAAAGGTTATGCTTGACCGGGTGCGTAATAACGACAAAATTTCTATTGTTACTAATACAGAAGTAACAGAAATTGTTGGGTCTGCTGACAGTGGAGTTACCTCTCTTCGTCTGCGCAATACTGCTGATGGCAGTGAATCTACTCTCGACACTGCTGCAATCTTTATTGCTATTGGACACATTCCTCAATCAGGATTCTTAGGCGATGCTATTGAACTCGATTCTGAAGGATATATTGTGCCATCTGGAGTTGGAACAGCAACATCTGTTCCTGGTATTTTTGCTGCTGGAGATGCTGTAGATAAGGTTTATCGTCAAGCGATTGTTGCCGCAGGATCTGGCTGCCAGGCTGCTTTAGACGCTCAATCTTATCTTATTGAGCACGAATAATCTTATGGGGAGTGAGATCATCACTCCCCATAGTTTTACATCCAACCATCGCCAGACTGATTACTCTGTTCAGATAAAACAGCAATAATACGGTCTAAATCTTCTTGCGAAGTAAAAGTAATCTCAATACGACCACGTTTCGCAGAACCCTTAATCGCCACGCGCGTGTCAAAACGGTTTTCCAAGCGAGAAACAAGTTCAGGATTATCCCATGGATTCGAACGGGCAGAACGCTTCTTTGTTTCATTTTTCTCACCCGTTGTCATCATAGTAACAAGCTCTTCAGTTGTACGTACAGATAATCCTTCTGCAATAATACGGTTAGCGAGCTTATCCATATCTTCTGCTGATTTCAAAGACAGCAATGCTCGCGCATGACCAGCAGAGAGCACTCCTGCTGCTACTTTCTTCTGAACAGCAGCAGGTAACTGCAGTAAGCGCAAAGTATTAGTTATTTGAGGACGTGACTTAGAAATGCTCTGAGCCAATTTCTCCTGCGTTAATCCAAACTCTTTAAGCATCTGCTGATACGCTGCAGCTTCTTCCAACGGATTTAAAGCAACGCGGTGAAGATTTTCCAACAAAGCATCGCGCAGCATATCGTCATCTGCTGTTGTTTTCACGATGGCTGGAATTTTCTCCATATTCGCCAACCGACTCGCGCGCGTACGACGCTCGCCCATGATTAACTCGAAATGATGGCCATCATGCGCGGCAGGGTCGACTTCGCGCACAACAATTGGTTGGAGCACGCCCACTTCTTGAATAGAATGCGACAATTCAATCAGCTCATCCTCATCAAAAATCTGACGAGGCTGATGCTCATTAGCCACAATATCATCCAAATGCACTTCGGTCAGATACGCGCCATCCACACGTCGCAAACCAGACACGACTGCGCCGCCCTCAGTCGAGGAGAGCAAAGCATCGAGAGCTGCTGTGGATTCATAGCGAGGAATAGAATCTTCGAGGCTTGGGATATTTGGGCGCATTTCCTCCTGAGCATCACCCAAGCCAGAACCAGCATCAACCACACCTCCAGAAACCCCAGAACCAACTCCACCACTCGCCGACGTTGCTGGCATCTCAATTCCCGGCATCACAGCACGGCGTTTCTTTGAGGAGGATTTTTTCACCTTTTCTCCTGTGTGAGTAGACTCTTGAGTCTGAGAAGTTGCAGATGTTTCACGTGAAACATTGTCGTTTTCGGTTTCATCATCAATCGTTGGAAAAAGAGCACCGAGACCTTTACCAAGTCGGGAACGTCCAGCTGGCATCTTACAACTCCTTCTTCACACGCTGTAATGAGGACAAAATTTTAGAACTCTTCTGGTTAATTTCTAACGCAGCTTCGCGGTAAGCAATAGCACCAGCCCCACGCGGATCATAAGCAATAACTGACTGCGCAAAACTAGGTGCTTCAGAAATACGCACAGCACGAGGAATAGTTGTTTTCAGTAAGAAGTTCGAATAATGCGAGCCAACTTCTGCATACACTTCCTGGCTGAGCAAGGTACGCTTATCAAACATCGTAATCAAAATTGCAGAGATAAGCAGTTCACGGTTCATATTTTTCTGAACTAACTGTATCGTGCGCAATAACTGTCCCAAACCTTCAAGCGCATAATATTCAGCCTGAATCGGAATAATTACCTCATGAACCGCACACAAGGAATTCAACACTAGCAAACCAAGGCTAGGCGGGCAATCAATAATCACGTAATCATAATGAACGTTGCTAGTCTCAATAAATGAATGCAGTTGGTCACGCAATAAATACACGCGATTATTTAACTGAGCAATCTCAAGTTCAGCACCGGATAAATCAATAGTTGAAGGAACAACATGAAGATTGTCAAAATCAGGACACACCTGCAATACCTCAGAAATCTGAGCTTGACCTTCAATCACATCATAGAGAGACAATGTTCCAGATTCATGAGCAGCACCTAAAGCAGTGGACGCATTGCCTTGAGGATCCATATCCAAAACCAAAACATTAAGCCCAGCCTCAGCAAAAGCAGCAGCTAAATTCACTGAGGAAGTTGTTTTACCTACCCCACCCTTTTGATTTGCTACTGCAATAAATCGAGTAGATTGTGGCTTATCGAACTTCTGAAGGGCAAGCTGTTCCAAGCGCTTCTGTTCATTAGCAATGGATGAGCCAACCTCAGACGAAGAGGAATCCTTAAAAATTCGTTGAATAACATCGGAAGCAGGTTCAAACTGAGAGTCGTTCTCTTCGAATGTTTCACGTGAAACATTACTCATTATTACCTCCGATTATTTCTTCTTGACCACTAATACGCGTGTAGATTCCAAACCTTCAGCCACAGGAGCTTCATAAATCTGAGGAGAAATAGCGCCATATTTCTTCATTTCCTTGACCGCTTTTTTTAACTCAGCTTCTACGCTCTTTCCTTTGAGAGTTACTAGTTTACCGCCTGATGCGAGTAATGGGAACATCATGCCGGTAAGTTTTGTCATTGGAGCTACGGCTCTACAGGTTACCACATCGAAACCCTTAAAACCACGTGGCATAAGAGAACGTAATTCTGGTAGGACTTTTCTTGGAACAACTTCTTGAGCGCGAGCACGTACAACAGTTACATTACGCAAATCAAGTTCGGAAACAACCTCACGAAGCCATTCCACACGACGCTCCATCGGTTCAACAAGATAAAAAGATATATCGCTCATACAGGCGGCCAAAATAATACCAGGGAAACCACCACCACTGCCAATATCTCCAACGATTGGAGATTGTGTAGACTGCGAAGACCGCCTAGTCATACCGTCCAGCTCAGCCCTCAAAAATGGAACAAGAGCAGCGCAGTTCAAAATATGACGTTCCCAAATAATATCTACATCACGAGGTCCAATAATACCGCGAGGCTCGCCCTCTGTATCTAATTTTTTATGGAAAAGAGCGAGCTTCTCGTATGCATCTCCAAGAACCTGCTGAGGAAGATGAGAAGAGCTGAGAATATCAGTCATTGTATTCTTCTACACCATCTGTGTCATCATCAAAATCATCCTGAGTTTCGACCTCAGCATCATGCTTTTGATACACCGTTACAAAACGCTTTGGTTCAACACCATGCGAACGAGACTTTAAACCCTCATCACGCACAATATCATGCACAATTTTGCGCTCATAAGAATTCATTGGACGCAAATCCACAGGTTCGCCCGTCTCCAACACATTTTGCACAGCATCTAAAGCAGCAGCAACAAGCTTGTCACGCTTACGCTTCAGGTATCCATCTACATCCACAATAATGCGGGAACGTTCGCCTGTAGACTGCTGAACAACCAAACGAGTTAAGTGCTGCAACGCATTAACAACCTGACCGTCACGTCCAATTAAATGACGAATATCAGTATCATCATCGGCAACAATTTGCACAACTGGACGACCTTGACGAATGCCTAATTCAATATCGCCTTCATAATCGGCAATATCCAACAACTCTTCGAGATAGTCAGCCGCAATATCAGCTTCATCATTGAGCTGATCGAGGTTCACTTCTGTATTCTGATCCATAACACTCCTTACCACACTTCAGTTTAGCGCCCGCTAAGTATTTATACATGACTCAGACAAATACTTCTTCCCTGCTACTAAAAGAATGATAGGCAGAGCTTTAGGCTCTGCCTACGGTTACTGCTTTACTGTGAACGACACGCTCGGAGATTTTTATCTCGTACGAAAAAGTATGCGCTGAAATATCGCCACGCTCTCACGCAAACACTGTTACGCACCCACGTACACGCGCACAACCAGAACACTTCGCACACCACCAGCACTTCGTTCTTCACATCAATGTTTCACGTGAAACATTAACTTGTTCATTCTTCTATTTTCGACGCTGTTTATTTAGCTTTTTCAGTTTTTCAGCTTTCAGAGCTTCAGCACCGCCTCGATACCACTCACACTTCGGCAGGGCTCACACCGCTCTCTATTCCGCGCACCTGCCCCATTCAACACCTGCCCCGCATTTACGCCACTCTCTACTGCAATACTCGCTACTTCTTCTTTTTACGCGATGGCTGATAACGCTGACTTCCGCCGTTTTTCTTGAGCTTTTCTTGAGCTTCCTTAACCTTCTGTAACTCTTCTTCTTCCACAGTAGGAAGTCCGAGACGTTCGCGACGCTTTTCTTCACGGTGACGATCACGATTCCGCTTTGTTTCATAAGCAGCAGATCCAGGTGTTGGGAAGTTTTCAATCTGGAAAATCATCTGAATCAAGGTCCATGTATTGTTTGTTGCCCAGTAAATCAGCACTGCAAATGGGAAAGCGATACCGGAGAAGATATACATCACAGGGAAAATAAATGCCATCATGCGCTGTGTATTGTATTGAGAAGTACCAAAAGATTCCTTTGGCATATTACGACGCAAGCTGTAGTACTGGGAGAGGAACATAGTAATACACATGTATGCTACGAATAAACCGATAACGATTTTTCCGCTACCTGTTGCGTTCGTAAAGTTATGAGAAATCTTCGTTCCAAACAGCTCGGTATCCATAATGTGCTGAGCTACGGTTTGAGTAAAGCCACCCAAAGCATCACGAGAACCGTCAGCAATACGAGAGATTGCAGTCAAGATATAGAACAAAGCCATAAAGACAGGACCCTGAATTAAACCAGGAACGCATGAACCCATTGGATTAGCATTATTATCTTTATAGAGCTTTTGCATTTCACGGCTCATAGCTTCGCGCGATGCTGGATCGTTCTTACCCTTATATTTGTTTTGAATCTTCTTCAGCTGAGGCTGAATTGCCTGCATGCGTCCCATAGAAGCCATCTGCTTGACGAAGAACGGCAAAATAATAACGCGCACAGTAATGGTCAGGAAAACGATAGACAGAACCCAAGCAAAGCCTGAGCCATCCTGCATGCCGAGCATAACAAAGAACTTTTGGAAGAAGACCATAACCTGGGTCATTAACCATTCCAGAGGGTATAACAGTTTGTAAATACTACCCAAAAAACCTTGATCGAGATTCATTCTACTTCTTGTCCCCTTCGTAAGGATGGTATATCGGTTCTAGGATCGGCTCTTCATGCGCTGAAGACCACGAAAATCTATAAAAAAGTGAAAATTTCTGTGGAACATCATCAATTCCACCTGCTGACCACGGTCTGCATCGTAGCAACCGTAACAGCATTAGCGCTCCCCCACGTATTGCTCCAAAACGTTCAATAGCTGTTACGGCATAGAGAGAGCATGTGGGATAGTATTTACAGCGCGGCAAGGTACGCGAAGAAATGATGGAGCGATACCACTGAATCATCTTCAGTAAGCTTGTGCTGGCTATGCTCACGCTGCATCCTTTGGTTCGGTTACTCTGTGAGCAATTTTAGTAAACACAGCATGTACTTGGCGATCGAGCTCTTCAAAAGCTACACAATAGCAGCCAGGTTTTGCCCTCATAATAATGTCGCAACTGTATCCACTGGGAAGAAGATGCTCATAACGTCGCGCAAGTACGCGAAAACGGCGCTTAACCGCATTTCGTTTAACCGCATTTCCCACAGACTTTGTTACTGCTAGTCCTAAACGATTTTTTGCCGTAGAACTGACTAAGTCGTCCACTCGGTTATTACTATCAGGTACAGAAGTAACAACAAAATGGACGACTATATCTTTCTGAGAAACTTTATGACGTTTCTTTAAGACAGCAGTAAAGTCTTGATGACTTTTTAACCGCTCCACTGTCAGGCGCTTTTATATATATATGTGCGCTATCGCTTATGCAGAAAGGGACTTACGACCCTTTGCACGACGACGGTTAATTACAGCGCGACCCGCACGGGTACGCATGCGCAAACGGAAACCGTGCTTCATGTGACGACGACGGTTGTTTGGCTGGAATGTACGCTTCATAATTTAACGCTCCCATTTTTTGCCGTGTCCATCACGGCTTTCCTTTTAAGTCAATCTCTACAACCTTACTCGAAACCCTGTACTGAGGCAAATCCTCTCTCTTCATAGTGTTTATTCACCCTCAATTAGGAGCATAGGAATGTTATCCACGGTTGTTCCACAAGTTACCCACACCTTATCCACAGTGTGGAAAAGTCACCTAAACAATCCACATTCTAAATGACATCTGTGTAGTTATCCACACATATCCTTGTGAATAAGCGGATAAGTTTGTGAATAACTTTATCAACTTATTCACAAATTACACCCTTGTTATTCACATTTGTGTATTTTCAACACGCTTGACTGTGGATAACTTTATCAACACGGTGTATAAATGATGGGGCATGGTATTAGGCATGGCGGGGATGTAAAGTTGTGTTTCATGTGCGCAAAATTTACACATTCGCTCGCACGCATATATAACACGTCATTGCGCGTTATATATCTCAAGAGCGCAATGCTGTGAATAAAACCGTAGGTATAAAAGCTTTGAAGGAAACAGTAGTCACTGTGAAGGGGGCGAGATGGCAGATATGATGGATGCTGCTGAAGTCTGGAATCAGTCGTACCAACTCTTGCTTGATCAACCTATGGAATTAACCCTACGCGAGATGGCATGTCTTAGCGATATTCATGCCACAAATATTTTCGGCACTATGATTGTGCTCACTGTATCTAGTGAATCTACCCGCACAGTAGTAGAGAAAAAGCTTCATAAAGAATTAACCAGTATTTTTTCGCAGGTTACTGGTCAGCCTATGACCTATGTTGTGCAAATCGATCCGCATATTTTAGAGCAAAATGAAGCAACGCCTGCTTCACAAGCGGCACACACCTCTCCAGTGAATAATACAGTCACAGCTCCTCCAGTCGCTAAACCAGTCACTCCTTCAGCTGCACCAGAGAGAACAGCTCCTGTGCATCACGAACAGGTATCTCAACATTCTTCTGTTCCAACGCCTGTAACAGATGAATCTCCTGTCCCTGCTGCTGTGCAGCCAGATATTGTATCGAGCGCTATGATGGATACCCCAGCAAATACGCGCGATGCAGTTACCCATCTCAATAAAAATGCTATTTTCGATAACTTCGTTCCTGGAGAATCGAATCAGTTTGCTAAAAGTATTGCTTTTGCAACGGCTGAGCGTCCTGGTATGGAATATAATCCTCTGTTTATTTATGGAGGATCTGGTTTAGGTAAAACTCATTTACTTAATGCTATTGGTAATCAGGCTTTGCTGATTAATCCAAATTTGAAGGTGCGCTACACGAATTCTGAGGAATTTACGAATGAATTGGTTATTGCTTTAGGTAATAATGCAAGCAGCCGTCGCGCAGAAATGGTGGAATTTAACCGCCGCTATCGTGGTGTAGATATTCTGCTCGTCGATGATGTGCAGTTTATTGCTGGTCGCGATACCACTGTGGAGGCTTTCTTTAATACTTTTAATGAGTTGTATGAACAGGGCAAGCAAATTGTTTTGGCATCCGATGTTCCTCCAAAAAATTTGAAGGGTTTGCCAGACCGCTTGATTTCTCGATTTAGCCAAGGATTGCCTGTAAGTATTGATCCTCCTTCTCACGAGTTGCGCGTGGCTATTTTGCGCATGAAAGCTAAGGCTCAACATATTGATATTCCTATGGATGTGTTGAACTTGATTGCTGAGAAGGTCACGGAAAATGTGCGTGTGCTTGAGGGCGCGCTCACCCGTATTTCTGCTATGGCAAGTTTGAGTAATCAAACTATTACGAAGAACTTAGCTGAGCAGACATTAAAAGACTTTACGAATTCAACTGTGGAGATTACTCCAACAAATATTATTAGCTTTGTGGCGCAATACTATAAGCTCACTTTTGAGGATATTGTTGGTTCTTCACGCACAAAGAATGTAGCTGCTGCTCGTCAGATGGCTATGTATTTATCGCGCGAATTAACATCTATGTCTTTGGTAGATATTGGCGCTACTTTTGGCGGTCGCGATCATTCTACAGTTATGCACGCATGCCGTAAGATTTCTTCAGAAATGCAAGAGCAGCAAGAAACATATACTGCTGTAACAAAACTTACTAATCAGCTCAAACAAAATCGCACTTTTGCTGAATAAATTGTTCTTTATTGTGCCCAGCGCAGACTATGTCTGAAGCTAGATGAAGCTGCCTGCTTTTCGCATCAACTATTCACGTTTTCAGCAGAATCCGTCTGGCAGAAGGATTTTAAGCTTCGCGCCACGCCGATGGAAAAGAAATATATGCAAAAGTTATCCACAATACTATCCACATTATGCGCAAAGATGGGTGGATAAGCCGTGAGTAAGCCGTTTATAAGAGATATGAAAATGTGGATAATTTTTTGGCTATCCGAACGATGTGCATAACTACCCTGCTTATCCACATGCTTTTCTTAAGTTATCCACAACAAAAGAATGCTTGCAAGGCGTGGAAAATAGCAGTTACGAGCAGTTATCCACAGTATCCACAGCCCTTATTATTACTACTATCTATATCTTTATACTTAATCGTCATAATAATCTACAGCAGAAAAAATCAAGCTCTCTTCGTCGCAAAAAAATCTGTACAATAGGATTTTAGATTTTTAGTGTAGGAGACATTATGAAAATTGAAGTTGATTCTGCAGCTTTTGCTGATGCTGTTGCTTGGGCTACACGCATACTTCCTGCTCGTCCTGCAGTGCCTATTTTATCGGGTATTAAGCTTGATGCGCATGACGGAGAACTCTCTTTCTCCACTTTTGACTATGAAAAGTCTGCACGCGATCATGTAGAGGCTTCTGTGGACGAAGATGGAACTGTTGTTGTGCTAGGTAAGCTGTTAGCAGATATTGCTAAGGCTTTGCCTCAAGGCACTATTTCCTTGGGGACTACAAACTCTCGTTTGTCTATTTCTGGTGGAAAATCTAAGTTCTCTTTGCAGTTAATGCCATATGAAGACTACCCTGCTTTGCCAGAAGTTCCTCAAGATTTAGGTCAGGTGGATGCAGATACTTTCTCTCATGCAGTTGCAAAAACAGCAGTTGCTGTTGCTCACGAGGAAAATCGTGTGGTTCTTAAGGGCATTCGCATGACTATTGATGGCGAAAAAGTTGTGCTCACCTCTACCGATCGTTTCCGTTTGGCTCGTGCAAGCTTCAACTGGACCCCATCAAACCCTGATTTTGAGGGCACTATTTTGATTGATGGCGCGGTTATCAAAGATATTTCGCGTAGCATTGATACTTCCAGCAATGTGGTTATGGGTTACGATTCAGAGAAATCAACATTATTGAGCTTCTCTAATGCAGGACGCCAGTCCACTGCTCAGCTTATTGATGGTGAGTTCCCTGCTGTTGATGGTCTGTTTGTGGATGAATATCCTATTCATGCCGTTATTAATCGCAGCGAGTTAATTAGTGCAATTACTCGTGTTGCTTTAGTAGCAGAAAAGAATGCTCCAATTCGCATGGTATTTAGCAATAATGAAGTGCAACTTTCTGCAGGTTCTGCAGATGAATCCCAGGCTCACGAAGTTATTGATGCTCAACTCGATGGCGAAGAAATCACAGTTGCTTTTAATCCTGCCTATTTGAAAGAAGGATTAAACGCTATTGATGAACCGTATGTGCGCATGAAAATGGTCAATGCTGCTCGTGCAGTAGAATTCAATGGACAACAAGATATTGATGGCGATGAATCTTTAGATTATCGTTATTTGCTCGTTCCAATGCGCTTTATTGATTAGTTCTTGATTAATGTATATTTCTAAACTTGCTTTAGATCATTATCGTTCCTGGGAGCACTGCATTATTGACTGTGCTCCTGGGATTACGATTTTTTATGGCAATAATGGCGTAGGCAAAACGAATATTGTGGAGGCAGTGGAATTTCTCTCCACTGGTATGAGTCATCGCACACATACAGCAAAACCACTGATTCAAGCTGGACAAGTCTCTGCTCATATCCGTGCGAATGTTCTTTTTTCTAAAAATAGCGAAGAATCAACACAATATGCTCTTACTTTATCTTCTCGAGGAGGGCACAGAGCGCGTATTAATGGCGGAAAATCCCAGTATTTACGCGATATTGTGGGAGATATACCGAGCGTTACCTTTGCTCCAGAAGATCAAAAACTTATTTCTGCAGAGCCAAGTATAAGACGTCATTTTCTCGATGCTGCAGCTGTTTTCCTTGTTTCTGGCTATTACGAGAAAGTTCAGCAATATAATCACATTGCTAAACAGCGTGCTGCTTTACTGAAAAATGTGGCTCAGCTGCGCGCCACCATGAACGCTGGTGGAGCTGGCGTAGATTTTACGAATATTTTTACGAGCTTAGAGATTTGGACAGATCAACTGGTTAATCTCGGTATAGATATTACCCAAGCTCGCCAGAAAACAGTAGATATATTATCTCCTGTTTTTACCAAGATTTATGCTCAGCTAGCGGGCAAACAGCATACAGCTCAGCTGCAGTATATTCCTTCGTATGATGAGCTGAACCAGTTTAGCGATAAAAAAGCTGCGTATGATGCAATAATTGCGCATTATCAGCGTTTATTTGAAGGTGAAGTGGCTCAAGCCCGTAATCTTATTGGACCCCACCGCGACGATATAGCTTTTATGCTCAACAGTATGGATGCCAAGGATTACGCGTCGAATGGTGAAATGTGGAGTTTGGCTTTAGCCCTCAAAATGGCTTTATGCGAGGTGCTTACTGAAAAAACAGCTAGCTCTCCCCTGCTTGTTTTGGATGATGTTTTTGCTCAGCTCGATAATGAACGGCGTGCGCATATTATGGCTTTTGCATCGCATCTTCCTCAGGTATTTATTACTGTAGCAGCAAAAAATGATGTTCCGGAAGAATTTTTTGAGAAATCATCTTTTGTTCATTTTATTGATGTTGAGAAGTTGCGTGCAAATAGTATGAGTATGAGCAATGTACCCTCTTTAGAGGATTTTATGAAGCAATCAGAAGGTGATCGTGCCCATGCGTAAACCTCTGAGCGAAGAATTTCGTATTTCTTCTCATAGTTTAGCTGCACATATTTTTGAACCTTATGCGTATCAATTTGTTCAAAGACGCAGTTTTGATGAATCAAATCAGTTGGCAGCACAAAGTTTCGGACAAAAAGGACGCGACTGGGTTAATTTTGGAACAGTATTAGCAGCCATAACGAGTAATCCGCAGTGGAAAAATCATATGGCTGTGGCTCATCTGTATGACGATTGGGCGCAAATTGTGGGCGAAGCCATAGCTCAAAATTCGCGTGTGGGGCGTTTGCACGGTTCCGAACTGACGGTTTTTGTGAATTCACCAGCATGGGCTACTCAACTTGGCTTTATGAAAGAACAGATGATTACGAAAATCAATGAGCAGATTGAAGGTCTAGAAATCAGCGACATTCGTTTTATCGGTCCTCAGCCAGAGCCATATAAATGCAAACGATATCCGCGCTATTAGCAGTCAAAAATCTATAAAACCGTTAAAGCGCCTTACAAACGAAGTGTCGCTATGTTTTGGTACCCTATTCATAATAAGTAAAAACACGTAGAAGAGCCTTTTTTGTGGTTTTTAACGTGGGTAGGAGCAAAAAGAACCTCGCACATCAATAAAAAGTACGGGGTTATTTTTTTATGAATTGGGAAGGAACGTCAGTGGCGGACGATACAGAAAATTCCGTTCAACTTGATGACACAATGTCCCCTGAACATTATGATGCAAGCGATTTGCGTGTTCTGGAAGGCTTGGAAGCAGTGCGTGTGCGTCCAGGTATGTACATTGGTTCCACTGGCCCTCGCGGTCTGCATCATCTTGTGTATGAGATTGTCGATAACTCGGTAGACGAAGCATTAGCAGGTTTTGCTTCTCATATTGAAGTAACCATTTTGCCAGATAACGGTATTCGCGTTGTCGATAATGGTCGTGGTATTCCAGTCGAAGAAGTGCCTGGCGAAGGCAAGTCCGGTGTGGAAGTTGTGCTTACCAAGCTTCATGCGGGTGGTAAGTTCGGTGGCGGCGGCTACGCGGTCTCCGGTGGCCTGCACGGCGTAGGTATTTCTGTGGTTAATGCACTGTCTACGCGTATCGATGTAGAAGTGCGCCGTCAGGGGTACTACTGGACGCAAAATTTCGAAAATCAGCATTCCGTCACCCCACTTATTCAGGGGCGCGCTCTCAACGAGGACGAAGAAACAGGTACTTCTGTTACTTTCTGGGCAGATCCAGCTATTTTTGAAGTTACTGAATATGATTTTGAAATCTTACGTGCGCGTTTCCAGCAGATGGCATTCCTGAATAAGGGTTTGCAGATTTCCTTAACAGATGAACGTTCTGTAGACGAGGCAGGCGACGAAATTGTCGATAATAATGCTGACGATAAGCCACAGCATCGCAGCGTAACATACAAGTATCCAAACGGTATTAAAGACTATGTGGAATACTTGGTGAAGGCAAAGAAAACTGCTCCTGTTGAAGACGAAGTAATCGATTTCGAAGCAGAAGATCTGCAGATGGGTATTTCTGCAGAACTGGCTTTGCAGTGGACGCGCGCTTACTCGGAATCCATTCATTCCTTCGCAAATACGATTACCACAACCGAAGGTGGTACGCACGAGGAGGGCTTCCGCGCGGCTCTTACCGGTTTAATCAACCGTTATGCGCGCGAAAAGGGCTTCCTGAAGGACAAGGACGAGAACTTAACCGGCGACGACGTGCGTGAAGGTTTAACAGCGGTTATTTCTGTGAAGCTGACTGTTCCGCAGTTCGAGGGTCAGACCAAGACCAAGCTCGGTAATTCGGAAGCGAAGACCTTCGTTCAGCGCGTGGTTACCGAAAAGCTTGGTGATTGGTTGGGAGAGCATCCGAACGAGTCTAAGCGCATCGTACAGAAAGCTC
Organism: Alloscardovia sp. HMSC034E08; assembly: GCF_001813415.1. Lineage (NCBI taxonomy): Bacteria > Bacillati > Actinomycetota > Actinomycetes > Bifidobacteriales > Bifidobacteriaceae > Alloscardovia > Alloscardovia sp. HMSC034E08. Next base: position 1,285,907 of record NZ_KV812468.1, read on the forward strand.
AGGAAGCGGCTCGCGCTCGTTTCGCGGCGAAGAAGGCTCGCGAGAATACCCGTCGTAAGTCAATTTTTGAGTCGGCAGGTATGCCAGATAAGCTCAAGGACTGCCAGTCGAATAATCCTGCTGAGTGCGAACTGTTTATTGTAGAGGGTGATTCTGCAGGTGGTTCCGCAATTCAGGGTCGTAACCCGATTACGCAGGCTATTTTGCCTTTGCGTGGTAAGATTTTGAACACTGAGCGCGCTAGCTTGGACCGTATGATGAAGTCCGACACTATCGAATCGCTCATTACCGCTATTGGTGGCGGCTACGGCGAAGAATTCGATATCGATAAGGTGCGTTACCACAAGATTATTATTATGGCCGATGCGGATGTGGACGGTGCGCATATTGCAACCCTCAACCTTACGTTGATGTTCCGCTATATGCGTCCGCTGATTAACGCCGGCTATGTGTATGTGGCTATGCCTCCTCTGTACCGTTTGAAGTGGACCAAGGGTAATCATGACTTCGTGTACACCGACGAAGAGCGTGACCGTGCTTTGGCTGAAGGTAAGGCTGCGGGACGTCAGCTTCCTAAGGGCGAAGGTATTCAGCGTTACAAGGGTCTGGGTGAGATGTCATACCAGGAGTTGTGGGAAACAACTATGGATCCGCATCATCGTATTCTTAAGCAGATTCATATTGAAGATGCGGCTCAGGCTGACGAAACCTTCTCCATGCTTATGGGTGACGATGTAGAACCACGTCGACTCTTTATTCAGCGCAATGCTCGCGACGCTCGTTTTATTGATGCGTAACTTTTGTGTAGAGCGGTTAGACAGAAAGACTTACAAGGGTAAAAAATGGCAGACGAATTAACGCCAGATAATACTTCTGAGAACGCAGAGAATGCAGACAATGGCGAAGATTTTGGCTTAATGGCAGGTCATCGTGTGCAGCGTATGGATCTGCAAAAGGAAATGCGTGAATCCTACTTGGCATACGCATTGTCCGTTATTGTAGAGCGCGCTCTTCCAGACGTGCGCGATGGTATGAAGCCGGTTCACCGCCGCGTAGTGTACGCGATGTACGATGGCGGCTACCGTCCAGACCGCGGCTACAACAAGTGCTCGCGTGTAGTTGGCGATGTTATGGGTAAGTACCATCCTCACGGCGATTCCGCTATTTACGATACTTTGGTGCGTATGGCGCAAAGCTGGTCGATGCGCTACCTGCTCGTCGATGGTCAGGGTAACTTCGGTTCTCCGGGCGACGATCCTGCAGCAGCAATGCGTTATACCGAGTGTCGTATGGCTCCTTTGGCGATGGAACTCGTGCGCGATATCGATAAGAAAACTGTTGATTTTATTCCAAACTACGATGGTAAGACTCAGGAACCAACAGTTCTTCCAAGCCGCTTCCCTAACCTGTTGGTCAACGGTTCTTCCGGTATTGCTGTGGGTATGGCAACCAATATTCCACCACACAATATGCGCGAAGTAGCTCAGGGTGTGCACTGGGCTTTGGATCATCCAGATGCATCCAAGGAAGAGCTGCTCAACAATCTTATTGCCATTATTAAGGGACCAGACTTCCCTACTGGCGCAACGATTTTGGGTCATAACGGCATTGAGCAGGCCTACCGAACCGGCCGCGGCCTTATTACCATGCGCGCTGTGGTAAACACCGAAGAAATTAAGGGTCGTTTGTGCTTGGTTGTTACCGAGCTGCCATACCAGGTGAACCCAGATCGTTTGGCATCGTCTATTCGTGAGGGTGTGCGCGACGGCAAGATTCAAGGCATTGCCGATATGCGCGATGAGACCTCGGGTCGCACCGGTCAGCGTTTGGTTCTTGTTCTTAAGCGCGACGCTGTGCCAAAGGTTGTGCTCAACAACCTGTACAAACACACGCAGTTGCAGCAAACTTTCGGCGCGAACATGCTTGCTCTGGTCGATGGCGTGCCACGTACTTTGAGCCTCGACGCGTTTATTCGCCACTGGATTAACCATCAGCTCGACGTTATCTACCGTCGTACAGAGTATTTAAAGTGCGAAGCAGAAGACCGCGATCACATCCTGCAGGGCTATTTGAAGGCTCTGGATATGATCGAGGAAGTTATTGCTCTTATCCGCCGCTCCCCTGATGTTGATCAGGCTCGTACCGGCTTGATGGATCTGTTAGACGTAGACCAGGTTCAGGCAGATGCTATTTTGGCTATGCAGTTGCGCCGCTTGGCAGCTCTGGAACGTCAGAAGATTTTGGATGAGCACGAAGAGCTGATGCGTCGCATCGCTGATTACAACGATATTCTTTCCAGTCCAGAACGTCGCCGCAAGATTGTGGGCGAAGAAATGGACGAGATTATCGATAAGTACGGCGATGATCGTCGCACTAAGATTCTTCCGTTCTCCGGCGAAATGAATGTAGAAGATTTGATTGCTGAAGAGAACGTGGTTGTTACCGTTACCCATTCGGGCTATATTAAGCGCACGAAGGCAGACGAGTATCGTTCTCAGCATCGCGGCGGCAAGGGCATTAAGGGTGCTAAGTTGCGCGAGGATGATGTGGTCGATCACTTCTTCTCCACTTCCACGCACAACTGGCTGCTCTTCTTTACTAACGAAGGCCGCGTATATCGCTTAAAGGGTTACGAGCTTCCGGAAGGTTCGCGCGACTCGAAGGGACAGCACGTCGCTAACCTGCTTCAGCTCGGACCGCAAGAAAAGATTCAGCAGATTTTGTCGATTAAAGATTATGAAGCTGCTGATTATCTTGTGCTTGCTACGAAGAGCGGAAAAATTAAGAAGACCAAGCTGCCGGAGTATGATTCGACGCGTCAGGGCGGTTTGATTGCTGTGCGTTTGATGGAGATGGACGGCGCAGAAGAGCCAGGAGCAGATGAGCTGATTGGTGCAGCACTGTGCAACAGCGACGATGACATTATTGTTGTCTCCCACGCGGGCATGTCCGTAAAGTTCGCAGCAGATGACGACACATTGCGTCCAATGGGCCGCCAGACTGCTGGTGTTCAGGCTATGAAGTTTAAGGGCGATGACTTCTTGCTGAGCATGGCTGTTGTTCCAGCTCAAAGCGATTCCGACCTGCTCGTGGTTACCAGCGAAGGCTTCGCCAAGCGTACAGCTTTGTCGGAATATCGTCTCCAAGGCCGTAACGGTTATGGTGTAAAGGCTATTAACCTGGTTGAAGGCCGTGGTCTGCTTGTTGGTGCTGTTGTTGTGGAGGAAGATGACCAGATTATGGCCATTATGAAGTCCGGTAAGGTTATTCGTTCCGATGTGAGCGAGATTAAGCGCACCGGTCGAACCACGCAAGGTGTCACCTTGGCAAAGCCAGATAAGAACGACGAAATCGTATCTATTGCACGCAATGCCGAGAAAGAAACTGAGGACGACGAGCAAACTCGTGAAGAGGCAGTAACAGAAACCGCACAAACTGTGCAATAGACAGTGCTTTTGTTAAGCTAAACTCAGTTATACATGCTGATGAAGGAAGAAAAGGGGAATCACATGAGTGATGAAACCGAAGCAGTAGAAACACCTGTTGAAGAAGCTACAACTGAAGCTCGTGTGGCCACCAGCGCACCTACTACCCACGAAGCTTCTCATGCGCAGAAGAAGAACGCTGTTCCTCGTGCTCGTCGCATGAAGTTGAGTCTGACCCAAATCGATCCATGGTCGGTTACCAAGGTATCGTTTATGTTGCTTATTGCTGCAGCATTAATCCAGATGATTGCTGTGGTCTTCTTGTACTACGTACTGCAGGCTGTAGGTCTTTTCGACTCGGTTACTTCAATTGTGTCGAGCGCAGGCTTAAACTCGAAGGGTTTCGATATTGCATCCTTTATTAGCTTGAGTCGTGTACTGTCTATCTTTACCATTGTGAGCGTTTTCGAAATTGTGATAGGAACGGTTTTGGCTGCAATCAGCGCCTTCCTCTACAACATCGTCAGCTCCTTGGTGGGTGGTATTCACGTAACTTTGGGCGACGACTAAAGTTTCGACTTTTTTGAGCGGGGCAGAGAATCTAAATTCTCTGCCCCGCTTTGCTAAACTGGTGAACCATGAATGAAACAGCACAGTCGCGTCTTTATCTTCTTACAGCTTTAGCCTGCACAGCATGGCTGATTCAAAGCATTTACAGCTATATTCACGATGGCACTATTACCAACTGGGCAAGCTGGGTGTTTATTGCCTGCCTTCTCGTTGTTATCGGCTATACGAGCTATCAGGGCTGGACCTTGTATAAAAAAACTCGCCCTGCCGATGACGATGATGACGACGAGGACGAGTAAAGCTTACTTCTTGCGCTTCTTCTTTGGCCTAAAAATCTTAAAGCGGCCAACGAACCAGGCGTGGACTGGTGGGATCTTAGCAACAGCAAAACCAATAATCACTGCTGCAATAAAGATCCAAGACGCTAGATTTTGATTCAAGAAAATCAAAATCAAAACAATGCCCAAGCATACGACACCTAAAGCGAAACCATAACTTTCTTGCTTACGGGTCATCTCAGTGGTGCGCAAGGGAAAAGCGCCAAACAGCAGGCCTAAAATAAGGCCGAGCACAGCGCTTCCAATCATCAAAGCTAAATCCATCTTTATCCTTTAGTTGTAGCGGTCAATCAGTTTATGCGGTTCGGATGTATTTTCTGTATTAATAAACTCCTCGTTAACGGTGCGTGCGCCCGCAATCTCAGCAATAATCTGCTCGTACGAGGTGTGCGCCGTACGATGCACAGTCACTAAACGGCCGTGACGCATAACGGCAATGCGGTCGGCCACAGCAAAAACATCCGGAAGATTATGGCAGACGAGCAAAATCGCCTTACCGCGTGCCCGCAGTTCCTTAATATACGAAAGCACCTGTGCGGTCTGGATAACCGACAGTGAAGCGGTCGGCTCATCCATGAGCACAATATCGGGGTCGTGCAGCATAGCACGAGCAATCGCAACGGTTTGCTTCTCACCCGTGGATAAGCCCTCCAAAGAGCGGAAGGCGCTCAGCGGTGAGGAGAGCTGCGAGAGGATCTCGCGCGCCTGAATATGCATATTCTCGTCGTCACGGTTGCCGAGCTGATTAGCAATCTCTTGGCCTAAGAAAATATTGGCCGCCACGTCGAGATTCATACACATATTCACGTCTTGGAAAATCGAGGCAATACCCAGGTCGTTGGCAGCGCGCACGCTCGACAGCGTCACTTTTTCGCCTCGCACGCGCAAAAAACCGGTATCTGGGCTAAACAGGCCGGCAAAAGTTTTTAACAGCGTTGATTTTCCGGCACCATTATCTCCTACCAGAGCCACAACTTCGTGGGCGGCGAGGCTTAAACTAACATCGGTGAGCGCCTCAATATAGTTGAAGCTAAGAGAAAGATGACTAGCCTCAAGCAATGGTGTTTGTTCAATTGCAGTCATGTGTGAAGTCACCTGTGTCCTCAACGTTTTTCTCAATACCAACCAAGTATATCAGCTCCCCGTTTTCGCTTTATATAGAAACGGACGGGGCAAGTTCAATACTGGCCAAAGCGGCGCCCAATGCCACATTATTTTCCGGGTTGTCCGACGAAATAATACGAATAGGAGCAACAGCGTCCGGGAAGAGCAGGCGCTGAACAGACTGTTGGAGTGGTTCGAGGAAAATATCGCGCGCTTTTGTGAGCGTTCCGCCCACCACAATAGACTGTGGATCCATAGAAATACAGGTTTGCGCCACAACCGTACCGATACGCACAGCCGCGTCCGAGATAACGCGACGGCAACCCGCGTCGCTGTTGAGAGCGCCTTGAATTAAATCATCTAAGGTAATAGAGCCGTGCGTAAAGCTGAGCACTTGGGTTAGGCGCTGCTCGCTGACTACCGTATCGAGGCAGCCGCGGTTACCGCACACGCAGATATCGCCAAACGGATCGACCTGAACATGACCGATTTCGCCGGCCAAACCCATAGATCCGCGATAAATATCGTTATTAATAAACATGGCAGAACCGACGCCATCGCCAGCATGAACATAAAGGAAGTTCGATAGATTTGCGGCTACGCCCTGTTTATGCTCAGCTATAGCCGCGGCGTTCGCATCGTTATCGATAAAAATAGCGCAATGGAAGGAATTCTTAAAGTGTGCCACAACATCGATATCGTCCCAATCTGGAAGAATTCTGCGCACACCAATTTGCTGATGCTTCCAATCCACAGGAGCTGCAATAGCCACCATAATAGAGGCAATCTCGTCTATCTGAGCGCCAATAGAATCGATGGTTTCGTGGATAAGGCGCGCTGCTTGAATAAGTGTCGAGTCGGGTTTATGTCCAAAAGCCAAAGGCATGGAATGCTCGGCCAGCACAGTAAGCGAAAAATCAGTGACGCAAATAGACAGACTATGGCGTTCGATAGCTACACCGACTCCAATACCCATTTTGCGGGCAATAGAAACAAGGGTGGCGCGTCGGCCACTGCGCACAGTATCGGTGGTGGTAAAAAGACCATCGTCGACGAGCTGACGCACTAAAATAGATACGGTTGCTGTGGACAGGCCTGTGTTTTCTGCAAGTTCAACCTGCGTCATAGCACCATATTTAGTAATAGCATCGCTTAAGAGTGCCTTATTTGCCTCTCGAAGCGATGATTGAGATCCAGAAATATGCGGTGCCATGTCTTTAAGAGTAATACACAAAACGGTGGGGTTTCAACTTTTCACCGGTGTTTTGAGCCGCGAAATGTGTGGTTATTGTGTTCTTGAATTTAATAAAAAAACTCAATTTATAAAAAACGTGCGTGTTGAATTGATTTCTTAAACCTAATAAATTACACTCGAATGTGCAGATAGATATCAATAGTGAAATCTATTTCATACGATATCTTTCATTCCTACGAAGGAGAAGGAAATGAAGTCAGGTAAAAAACTCGTAGCTCTCTTTGCTGCAGCAGCAATGATGGTTGGCCTGGGCGCATGCTCCAGCAGCCGTGGGGGTTCCGATGGTGCATCCACCAAGGTAGAAAAGGGTGCAACAATTGGTATTTCTATGCCAACAAAGTCCGAAGAGCGTTGGAACAAGGATGGTAATAACCTGAAGGCAAAGCTCGAAAAGGCAGGCTATAAGGTTATTCTTTCGTTCGCAGACGATAAGCCAGCTCAGCAGAATGCTGATATTGAAAACATGGTGAACAACGATGCAAAGATCGTAGTAGTAGCATCTAAGGATGGTACAGCAGTAGGTCCTGCAGTGGAAAAGGCTCACGAAGCAGGCGCTAAGGTTATTGCATACGATCGTTTGATTATGAACACCGAAGCAGTAGACTATTACGCAACCTTCCAGCTCGAGCAGGTTGGTGTACTGGAAGCTCAGTACATTATTAAACAGCTCAAGCTCGAAGAAGGAGCAACCGGCCCATTCAATATTGAACTCTTTACCGGTTCTCCAGACGATAACAATGCAAAGTACTTCTTTAAGGGTGCTTGGGATCTTCTCCAGCCATACTTCGAAAAGGGTGTACTCGTATCTCCTTCCAACCACGGTGGTGGCGTGAACGCACAGAGCACTGTGGATAACACATGGCAGAAGATTTCTGTACAGTCTTGGAAGACAGCTCAGGCTCAGACAGATATGGAATCTATTCTCGATTCCACCTACGCACACGGCGAGAAGCTCAATGCAGTTCTTTCCCCATACGATGGTATTACCCAGGGTATTATTAACGCTATTCAGACCAAGCGTCCAGACATGCAGCCAGGCGCCGATTCGTGGCCTGTGATGACTGGTCAGGATGCAATGGAAATTGCAGTAGCAAATATTGCTAAGGGTCTCCAGGGCGAAACCGTATTCAAGGACGTAAACAAGCTCGCAGATGCTGTATACGACATGGTTGTAGAAATTGCAGAAGGCAAGGATGTATCTGGCCTCAACGGTTCTTTCAACAACGGTGTTATCGATGTTAAGTCTAAGCTGCTCGACCCAGTGTCTATTACTAAGGACAACCTGGATGTGCTGGTGAAGGACGGCTACATTACGCAGGAGCGCTTCGACAAGCTGACGAAGTAGGTTTTCTACAGATAGTCGGCACCTGAGCTCATAGATGAGTCTCATAGATGAGCGAAGAAAAAATTATCGGGCTGTGCGCTACGGATAGTGGTTTACACAGTGGTACACAGCCCATTTGTTAAAGGAGTGATTATGGCTGAAGCAGAGGTAATTCTGCGAATGCGCGATATCACCAAGACCTTCGGACCAGTGAAGGCTCTCACCAATGTGAATTTGAGCGTAGATCGCGGCGAAATTCACGCAATCTGTGGTGAGAATGGTGCAGGTAAGTCCACGCTGATGAACGTTTTGTCGGGCGTGTACCCATACGGCACCTATAGCGGTGATATTGAGTTTGGAGGCAAGGTTTGCAAGTACAAGAATATTAAGGATTCCGAATCCGACGGTATCGTAATTATTCACCAGGAACTTGCATTAATTCCATTCTTATCTATTGCTGAAAATATTTTTATGGGCAACGAAGCTCAAAGCCACGGTGTTGTGGATTGGGAAAAGACTCGCGCAAAGGCACAGGAGCTTTTGAACCGAGTTGGTCTTCCAGAAGATCCAGACACCAAGATTATGGATATTGGTGTGGGTAAGCAGCAGTTGGTAGAAATTGCTAAGGCCCTAACCAAGGACGTAAAGCTTCTTATTCTCGATGAGCCTACTGCAGCTTTGAACGACGAAGATTCCGCTCACCTGCTTGGCCTCATCCGCGACCTGCGCGACAACCATGGCGTAACCAGTATTATTATTTCGCACAAGCTCAACGAAATTGCTGATATTGCAGATAATATTACGATTATTCGAGATGGTTCCACCGTAGGTACCATGTTTATCGACGAAGAACAGCCACTTGATCAGGACGAACTGATTCGCAAGATGGTAGGTCGCCCGTTAACAAATCTTTATCCTGTACACGAGTCCAAGCTCGGCGACGAGATTATGCGCGTAGAAAACTGGACCGTACACTCTCCGCTCGATCCGACGCGTGTGATCGTAGATAACGCTAACTTCCATGTTCGCGCTGGCGAAATCGTTGGCTTCGCAGGCCTGATGGGTGCAGGCCGTACCGAGATGGCGATGAGCTTGTTCGGTCGCTCGTACGGAGCAAATATTTCTGGTGACTTGTACATTCACGGCAAGAATCAGCATATTAAGAACGTGCAGCAAGCAATCAACGCTGGAATGGCATACGCTACAGAAGATCGAAAGTCTTACGGTCTTAACCTGCTGCAGAACATTCGCGAGAACGCGGCTCTCGCTTCGCTTACTAAGATGAGCAAGAGCGGCGTTATGAACGATAGCGAGGAGCGCAAGGCTGTAGAAGAGTACCGTAAAGGCTTCAATATTAAGTGCCACAATATTGATGTGAACGTGGGAACTCTTTCTGGTGGTAATCAGCAGAAAGTAGTGCTTGCTAAGTGGGTTATTTCTGATCCGGACATCCTTATCCTTGACGAACCAACGCGAGGTATCGATGTTGGTGCTAAATACGAGATCTACGAAATTATTGATCGTATGGCAGATGCAGGAAAGGCTGTGGTTGTTATTTCCTCCGAACTTCCAGAGCTTATCGGTATTTGCGATCGTATTTACACAGTCAACCAGGGTGTTATTACCGCTGATGTATCCAAAGAAGGATTTACTCAGGAATATCTCATGCGTTGCATGACAAAGGAAAAGGAAGAGATTTAATATGGCAACTTCGAGTGCAACTGTCGCAAAGACAGAAAAGAAGGCAAGCGATAATACGCTTTTGTCGACGATTATGGGCAACCTGCGTCAGTACGGTATTGTTGGCGCTTTGATTGTTATTGTTGTAGCATTCCAGATTCTTACAGGCGGTGTTTTGCTTAAGCCTAACAGTTTCGTCTCCCTGCTGCAGCAGAACGCATACGTAATTATTTTGGCAATCGGTATGGTGATGGTTATTATTGCTACCCACATCGATCTGTCGGTTGGTTCCTTAGTAGCATTTATTGGTGGTGTGTGTGCACTGCTGATGGAACACTACGGTGTGAATTGGCTTCTTGCAATTCTGATTAGCATTATCCTTGGCTTGGTTATTGGTATATGGAATGGTTTCTGGGTAGCATATGTGCGTATTCCAGGCTTCATTACCACACTGGCAGGTATGCTTATCTTCCGCGGTTTGGCAACAGTTATCGTAGGTGAATCTGTTCCTATTACTTCTCGTGACTTCCGCGGCATTGCAAGCAACTATGTTCCAAACTTCCTCGGCTTTATTGGTAACATGTCTACTTTGACTTTGGTTGTGGGTGCTGCTGTTTTCGCTCTGTTCGTTGTTCTGCAGTTCCGTAGCCGCACAAAGATTGCAAAGTCTGGTCTCGAGCCAGAGCCAATGAGCTTAACCTGGATTAAGATTGTTGTTGCAGCTCTCGTTATTGGTTTCGTAACCTACTTGCTCTCCCTCTCTGGTAGCGGTGAGAACGGTGGTATTCCGTACATGCTCATTATTGTGGGCGTGCTCGTTGTGGTCTACAACTTCATCTTGACCCGTACAGTATTTGGTCGTCACGTTTATGCAGTTGGTGGTAACCGTAAGGCTGCTCGCCTCTCCGGTATCGATGATCGTAAGGTTGATTTCTTCCTCTACATCCACATGGGATTCTTGTCTGCTGTGGCTGCAGTGTGCATGCTCTCCCGTTTGGCATCTGCAACCGCTCAGGCAGGTATGGAATTCGAAATGGATGCTATTGCAGCCTGCTTCATCGGTGGTACTGCTGTAACCGGTGGTATTGGTACCATTCCAGGTGCTGTGGTTGGTGCATTCGTTATGGGTGTTATTAATCAGGGTCTGTCCATTATGGGTGTGGATACCGCAATCGTAAAGACCATTAAGGGTCTCGTGCTCTTGGGCGCTGTGGCAGTAGATTTGATGTCTAAGCGTAAGAAGGGCTAAATAACAACTTCTCCTATATCTCTCCATTAACAAAAGCAAGCTCCGGCAATCTTTATAGGTTGTTGGAGCTTGTGCATTGAGAGGGGAGTGTGAGTGTGAAACGTGGAGTGTTAGAGCCTTGCTCTCACGTATTCTCCTTAACCGATTAATACACCTCTTATGCCAGTTTTGATGCGCAAAAATGGCTTCAAAACTGGCATATCGGTTGCGCGTATCGACTTCACTCATGAATACAAAACAAAATGCACCAAACCATATCTGCCCATTCACACGCTGCGGCGTGTCGTGAAACGAAGCGAACCACTTGTGCAATATCGTTCTTCTGGCTGAGACTTCATAAAAATCTTGCCATATAATCGGAATTAAATTCTGTTATAAAGAACAAAAGTGTTCTTTATTAATAGATGTGCCTACATCAATGGAGTGCGGGACGAGAAAAAGAATAGGAAAGGGGCAGAGATGCTTGGCATAAATATAGATGACGTTATTGCGTTACTCAAGTCATTAGAGTCGCAGTTAATCATCATTGGTGTTGCTTTGGTCGCTGCAATTGTATTAACAATTGCTGTTAATAAGTTGTGGCTCAAATCTCATAGCTGGCGAAAGCTGATTCACTCGTGGAGCTGGATTGCAGCTGTTGTGGCCATTATGGTTGCAGTATCTATGATGCTGTTTGGATCACTGAATACTACTTTGAACCTGATGTCTGGTTCTGGTACTTTGAGCGAAGCAAGCAAGGCTAAGGCCGAAAAGCTCGCTACAGAAATTCAGAACGAAGGTGTTACTCTTCTTGAAAACAAGGATTCCAGCTTGCCTTTTAAAGCAAATTCTGCTGTGAACGTGTTTGGTTGGGCATCGTCTAATCCAATTTATGGTGGAACTGGTTCTGGTTCCATGAACGACAAGTACCCAACAACTTCCCTTATTCAGGGTATGCAGGAAGCTGGCTTTAAGACTAACGAACAGCTCACTAAGAAGTACATTGACTATCGTGCAGATCGCCCAATCGTGGGTATGGTAAGCCAGGATTGGACTCTTCCTGAGCCAACTGCTGCTTCTTACACAGAAGCAGAAATCTCTCAGGCTAAGCAGTTCTCCAATAAGGCTGTTCTGGTTATTGGTCGTTCCGGTGGTGAAGGTGCTGATTTGCCATCCGATATGACTACTTTGAGTGTTCACGAGTCAGGATACAAGTCCAAGGTTCAGGCTTTCGGTGGCGAAGAAGCACACGACTATGTGAATAATGGTGATTACCAAGATTTCGAAAAGGGTCAAGGATATCTTTCTCTTTCTAAGACCGAGCAGGACTTGGTAAAGCTCATTACTGATAACTTCGACGATGTAACTGTCGTTTACAACGGTGCTAATGCTATGAACTTGAGCTGGGTAGATAATTATTCTCAGATTAAGTCCGTTCTGTGGTGCCCACCAGCAGGTCAGACTGGTTTTGCTTCCCTCGGTTCTATTCTCTCCGGTAAGGTGAACCCATCAGGTAAGACCTCTGATACTTTCTTGCGTGACTTCTCTAAGGCTCCTTGGCATAACAATATTGGTCACTGGGACTACACCAATATGAAGGAATACTCTACCGATGCAGGTTTCTTCGGTAAGTTCACTCCTGCATTCGTGAACTATGTAGAAGGCATTTATGTGGGCTACAAGTTCTTCGAAACTGCAGATGCTGAAGGTGCTATTAATTACGATGAAGCAGTACAGTATCCATTCGGTTATGGCTTGTCGTACACCACTTTTGAACAGAAGATGGGTGAAGTTACCTATGCAAATGGCAAGGTAAGCTTCGATGTAACCGTAACTAACACGGGTAAGGTTGCAGGTAAGACTGCGGTAGAAGTCTTCTACAATCCTCCATACACTGAAGGTGGCATTGAAAAGTCCACTGCTAACCTTGTTCAGTTCGCTAAGACCAAGATTATTGAGCCTGGTCAGTCTGAAACTGTAAACGTGAGCTTCAACGACTCCGATATGGCTTCTTATGACATGTCTGGTGATGGCGCATACGTGCTCGAAGCTGGTGACTATGAGATTTCTGTGAACGCTGATTCTCACACTAAGCTCGACACTAAGACTGTTAATGTTGCTTCCACTATTAAGTATGATGGTTCCACCACTCATAATGGAGATAAGACTGTTGCTAAGAACCAGTTTGCTGATGCAGACGGCAATGGTTCTGTAACCTACTTGTCTCGTGCAGGTAAGTTCGCTAACCTCGCTGAAGCAACTGCTGCTCCAGCTAACCTTGAGCTTGCAGCTCAGTACAAGGACACCTTCGTAAACTCCTCGAATGTTAAGGAATGGCTCGAGAAGGTGAAGAAGGAAGAGGGCAACGTAAAGATGCCAACAACCGGCGCTAAGAACGGTGTTCAGCTTTACCAGCTCTATGGCAAGGATTATGACGATCCAATGTGGGATAAGCTCCTTGACGAGCTGACCTACGATGAAATGGCACAGTTAATTGCTTTTGCAGGCTACAACAATGGTGCTATTCCATCTATCAGTAAGGTTCGCCAGTCCGATGTGGATGGTCCTGCAGCTTTGAACAACAACTTCACCAAGCAGGGTTCCATCGGCTTGCCATCGTCTACTACTGTGGCTTCCACATGGAACAAAGAATTAGCAACCGAATTCGGTAAGGCTATTGCTCAGATGGGTAAGGACTTGAAGGTTACCGGTTGGTATGCACCAGCTATGAACATTCACCGCAGCCCATATGCAGGTCGTAACTTCGAATACTTCTCCGAAGATCCGGTACTCTCGGGCTACATGGCTTCCTTGGAAACCAAGTCCATTCAAGAAGCTGGCTTGTATGTATTCATGAAGCACTTCGCAATGAATGATCAGGAAGATCACCGTCTGTCTATGTTGCACACATGGAGCACTGAGCAGGCTATTCGCGAAATCTACCTGAAACCATTCGAAATGACTGTGAAGGATGGTAAGGCAACTGCTGTAATGTCCGCATTCAATTACATTGGTAATGAGTGGGCTGGTGCAAACGACTCTTTGCTCAACAAGGTTCTGCGCGATGAGTGGGGCTTCCGTGGCTTCGTTCTGACCGATTACTTCGGTGGCTATGGCTACATGGAAGGCACACTATCCATCTATAACGGTGGTAATGCAATGCTTGCTACTGTTCCAACCACCAACGAAATTACCGATAAGTCAGCTAATACTGTTGCTCATATGCGTGAAGCTACACACGGTATTCTCTACACCGCTGTGAACACCTACGTATACGAGAATGGCGCTCCAAAGACTGAAATCGCTCTGTGGCAGTGGATCTACTACGCAGTAGTAGCAGTTCTGGCTCTCCTGCTCCTGTGGGCAGCATGGGTATCCATCCGCCGCTTTACCAAGCGACTGAAGGCAGAAAAGGCCGAGAAGGCTGCAGCTCTGGATGCATCTAGTTCTGAGGAAGCAGAAGTAGTGGCAGAGTAATCAGTAAAGATTACGCAAGAGCTAGATAATAAGGCTCGTCATCTCAGAACGGACGCTAGTCCACTCGAGATGGCGAGCCTTGCCTTTTGCATAGAGCACCAGAACACAACACAACACTCCGAATTACAATTCACGCTCTCAAACCTACCTTTCGTGCCAAGAAAGACAACGAAAAGAGCACGAACCAATAAAATAAAAGCTGTTAAAGCAGTCAGAGAGATGTATGCAAGGAAGCTTGCATCGCGAAGGAATTAACAATGGTGAAAGCAGAAGATTTAACGCTTATAGAAAAAGCGTCCCTACTGTCTGGTCAATCTGAATGGGAGAGCCGCGAACTTAAGCGCCGCAATATTCCCGCATTCGTTATGAGTGATGGTCCTAATGGTGTGCGCCGCCAGACCGGTTCGGGCGATCACTTGGGTTTGGGCGAGTCCAAGCCTGCCACATGCTTCCCAACAGCTGGCACAGTTGCGAACTCGTGGGACCCTGAAGAAGCTCGTCTTATGGGTGAAACTTTGGGCGCTGAAGCCCGCGATTTGGGCGTGCAAGTGCTGCTCGGCCCGGGCATTAACATGAAGCGTAACCCATTGTGTGGTCGCAACTTCGAATACTATTCGGAAGATCCTGTTCTGGCAGGTCGTTTGGCTGCCGGCTTTATTGAAGGCATTCAGTCTCATGGGGTAGGAGCTTGCCCAAAGCATTACGCGGTTAATTCCCAGGAGCTGCGCCGTCAGGCGTCTAACTCGATTGTGGACGAGCGCACGCTGCGCGAATACTATCTCACCGCGTTCGAGATTGCCGTGAAGGAAGCTAAGCCATGGACGATTATGTCGTCCTACAACATGGTTAATGGTGTGTACGCACACGAGAGCGATCATTTGATTACTGAGATTCTTAAAGGCGAGTGGGGTTTCGATGGCCTGGTTATTTCTGACTGGGGCGGCTCCAACGATGTCGTCGAATCCGCTCGTGTGGGCGCTGGCTTAGAGATGCCGGCTGCCGGTTTGGCGTCCGCGCGTCAGGTAGTGCAGGGCGTTCGTGACGGTCGCGTAACCGAAGCAGAGCTGAACGCATCAGCTCAAGGTGTGCTCAACACAGTCGAGCGCACACGCAATACGAAGCCATCAGGAGACGGTTTCCTAAATGAAGAGGATAAAAAGCGCAATCATGAGATTGCTCGCCGTATCGCGCGCAAAACCGCGGTTCTCCTGCGCAACGAAAAGAACGCGCTGCCTCTTAAGCAGAACGCGAAACTGGTGGTTGTGGGCGATATGGCACAGACCGCGAGGTATCAGGGGTCCGGTTCGTCCAAGGTAAACGCGTACCGCGTCGATAATCTGCTCGACAGTTTGAAGGTGCGCGAGGACCTGCAGGTTCTCAGCTTCGAGCAGGGCTATGACCGTCAGGGTGCGGTTCGCGAGGATCTGATCGCGCAGGCTGTGAACACCGTGAACACAACGAACCCAGATGTTGTGATTGCGTGCATCGGTTTGGACGAGCGCTCGGAATCTGAGGGTCTTGACCGTTCTCACCTGCATATTCCGCAGGTTCAGCTCGATATGCTTTCGCAGCTGGTCGATACGGGTAAGCAGATCGTGGTCGTTCTGGTTGCAGGTTCGGCTGTAGAAGTTGATTTTGCAGACGAGGTGGACGCGATTTTGTATGTGGGTCTGGCTGGTCAGGCGGGGGCTTTGGCAACCGTGGATGTGCTGACTGGCGATGTGAATCCGTCTGGTCATTTGGCCGAATCGTGGCCTGTGCGTTACGAGGATGTGCCAAGCGCGGGTAACTTCCCGGTCGAGGAGCGCGACTCCGTGTACCGCGAGGGTCCATTTGTGGGCTACCGTTACTACAGCACGCGCAATATTGCTGTGCGCTATCCGTTCGGTTACGGTTTAAGCTATTCGAGCTTCGAATACTCGGCGCTGAGCGTGGACGATAAGGGCGTTACTTTTACCGTTACGAATACGTCGGATGTTGCTGGCGCAGATGTGGCGCAGCTGTACGTACATGCGGCTCATTCGGGCGTGCTGCGTCCTGCCCGCGAGCTTAAAGGGTTTGCACGCGTAGAAATAGATGCGCATGAATCCAAGCAGGTGCGTATTGATTTCGATGAGTATACTTTCCGTCATTTCGATGTGGCATCGAACTCGTGGCAGGTAGAGGCCGGCGCATGGGAGCTGTTCGTGGGCAATAACGTGGAGAACACGCCACTTTCGGCAACGCATGTTATCGAAGGCACGATGGAGCCTCAGCCTCGCAACGAGGCGCTTGGTCACTACTGGGATGGCGATGTAAAGAACGTAACCGACGCAGAGTTCGAAGCTCTTTACGGCGGTAAGCCAGATTTGTACGACCCTCAGGGTGTGTTTTGTGCTAACGATGCTATTTCCTCGTGGAGTGCATCGCGTTCGGTTGTAGCCCGTTTTGTGGTCAACTACTTAACTAAGCAAAGCAATAAAGCTATGGAACACACAGGTTCGCCAGACCTTAACTCCCTGTTCGTGCTGAATATGCCTCCTCGCGCGATGGCAAAGATGACTGCCGGTGCTGTATCTCCAGAAATGGTGGACGGCATTGTAGATATTGCTAATAAGCATTTCTGGCGAGGAACAAGCCATATTATTGCTGAGTATTTCCGTAATGCCAGCGCTAATAAGAAGACATTAAAGGAGATTTCTCATGAGTAACGTCGAGAAGACCGAAAAGACCGGTTTCGCCAAGTGGATCGAAGAGCACCCAGCTTTGTGGGAGTTCATCCTGTTTAACGTGCTGTCGAATATTTCTACGGTTAGCCGTTTCCTTATGCTGTGGTGCCTCACCCCACTGTTCGTTACGGCAATGAGCTTAACCGAACCGTTCCACTTCCTGTTCTATAACTACGATGCAAAAGCTGGCGGCTTGGGTATGTTCTTGGCCACGATTATTGCCGAAATTGTTGCGCAGACCGTGAACTTCTTCGTACAGATGAAGTGGGTCTTCAAGTCGGATTCCAACTTTAAGGATGCTGCCTGGAAGTATGTTATCTTGGCAATCATTATTATTATCGTCTCCGGCTTTGCGCCAAGCTACATTACCGCATGGAGCGAGAATATGAATATGGGCGGCTTGGCCAGCACCTTGTCTGCAGTATTTAACACGCTGCTGGCTGTGGTGGTCTCCTACCCACTGCTTAAGTTCTGGATTATGCCAAAGAGCAAGAAGTAGGCTTCTTTCGAAAAGCTAGGCTTTTAAGCCCTGTTTGGTAGACTAAAATCTGTCTGGCTTCGCGGCCAGACAGATTTTGTATGAGAGTAGAAAAAGTATATGGCTAACAAGACTATTTCTTTTGTAGTTCCGTCCTACAACGTAGAAGACTATTTAGCGCGTTGCGTAAATTCTCTTCTCGATACAGCAGACACCTTAGATGTGGAAATCATTATTGTAGACGACGGGTCTCGCGACGGTACCGCCATACTTGCAGATACTTTTGCTGAGCGCTATCCGAGCGTTGTGCGCGTTATTCATCAGGCCAATGCAGGCCATGGTGGAGCATGTAACGCGGGCATTGCGGCGGCAACCGGCCAGTACGTAAAGATTGTCGATGCTGACGATTGGATCGACCCAGTCGCATACGTTACGTATATTACTTTCTTGCGCTCGCAAGCTATGGCCACCGAGCCAGTCGATTTAGTGGTGAGCAACTACACGTATGAGAATATTGCGAAGCGTCACACCCGTACGATTCGCTATAAGAACATTTTTGAGGCCAACGAGCGACTTACTTGGGACGATATGAACCGCTGCCGTGTTCAGCAGTATCTGCTTATGCATACTCTCACGTATCGCACCGAGGTTGTGCGCGCCAGCGGTATGGTGTTGCCGCAACACACTTTCTATGTAGACTTTATTTACGCCTTCCAGCCACTGCCATGGGTGAAGACGCTCACCTATTTGAACATCGATTTGTATCGCTATTTTATTGGCCGTGAGGGCCAGAGCGTGCAGAAAGATATTATGATTGCGCGCGTCGATCAGCTTATAAAGGTGAACAAGCTGATGGTCGAAGCTATGCCATCGCGCGAGGACGTGTCGGATGGCTTGTACCACTACATGCTGCACTATTTGAGTTCGCAGTTTATGGTGACCAGCGTTTTCTTGACGTTGTCGAAGGATCCACACTGCTGGGAGCAGAAGGACGAGATGTGGGCTAACTTGCGCGAGCACAGCGAAGAGCTGTACAACGATATGCGCAAGCAGGAGATTATGGCTCGCATTATGACTATTCCAGGCAAGTTTGGTCGCAGCCTCGTACGCTGTGGCTACGCCGTAACGAATTTTGCGGTGGGCTTTAACAGTTAGTTTCTCTTTCTTTTGCGCCGCGCACACGGCACAATGGAAGTATGAGAAATGAGAAGACTTCGCCCTCTGAACGTTCCGAGCGTCCTGAGCGCCCGATGCGCTCGACCTCCGGTTTAGTTCCGCTGCCTAAAGCACGCTTGATTTTGCTCGTGTGTGTTGGTTTGGCTGTGATTATTGGCACGCTCGCGGCTTTGAACCGTTCGAATCTGCCCGCGGTTATTACGCGCGTACCTTTTGCTGATGCTCACGGTCCACTCATGATTTTCGGCTTCCTCTGCACGGCCATTAGTTTGGAGCGTGCTGTTGCCTTCCAAACGGGCGGCGAGACGAAGCCTCGATGGGGATTTGGTGCGCCTGTGCTGGGGGTCGTGGGAACTCTGAGTGTACTCGTGCTCGTCGCTGGTGGCGCGCGGCTACTGGAATCATTGTTATCGGCTAGTGGGTTATTCCGGGGCTATTGTGGACGGCGCAGATGGTCTGGTTGGCTGCGGTCTACGCTGCGATTTGGAAGCGTCAGCAGTCGATTTCGGTGCTTATTCAATTTTTTGGCTGCCGTGTGTGGTGCTGTGGGCGCGCTCGCCTGGGCGGGTGGCACCTCGGCTGCTTCGGCTACGCCGTGGTGGCTCATGTTTTTGGTGCTCTCCATTGTGGGGGGGGGGGAGCGCTTGGAACTGTCTCATGTTGCGTTTATCGCCGCGTGGGTTGAGCCGGCTCTGATTACTCTGAGCTGTCTGGTTCTGATCGCTCTGGCCGTGCTGCGCGTGCTGCCAGTTCTCGGCTATATTCTACTGGGCGCTGTTCTGTGCGCGCTGCTGGCTGTAGCAGTGTATAACGATACAGCCGTGCGCACCTTTAAGTTGCGCGGTTTTACCGGTTTGATGGGTCGCGCCATGTTATGCGCGTATGTATAGGATATGATTGCCGGCATTATTTGGATTTTTGCGCCGGTACATTCGGGAGATTTATGGGCAGATGTTGCCATTCATGTTCTAGCCATAGGTTTTGCGATGAGCATGGTGATTGCTCATGTGAGCATTATTGTGCCGTCTATTGTGCGTCGCGGATTACCGTATAGTCCGGTTCTGTATATTCCTCTCGTTCTACTCAATCTGGGTGTAGCTGTGCGCGCAGTAGGCGCAGTGCTCAACAGAACAGTTGTGTGGCAGGCCGGAGATGCTATTTCTATTGCTGCGATGGCAGCGCTTATGTTGTGCATTCTTACGCAGGCAGTACGCGGAGTAGTCAAACGACGCGGTCGCGCTCATACTGCGCACAGTAAGCCGATACGCAGTGTAGCGCATAACCGTATTGGTAGACGGCACGAGGCAACAGCCAGTTACGGTCATGCTTTCGCGAGCGTTATCGTGGTCACCGCCGTGGTCTCACTGTTTATGGTGGTCAGTATCGCGCGGCCGGATGTGTTCGAGCGCGCGCAGTCGGTGCAGTCAAGCGGACAGACAACAACGCATACCGTGGTAGCGCATCATATGGCTTTTAACATGTCCGAGCTCAAGGTGCCGGCGGGCAATAATCTCGTGGTGAAGTTTACGAATAACGACGATCAAAATCACGATCTGGTTTTCTCTAACGGAGTGAGCTCCGGGCGGGTGGCGCCAGGTAAAACAGTAAGCGTGCAGGTGGGCGCAGTGCGCGACAATATCGAAGGCTGGTGCTCTATAGCCGGACACAAAGCCATGGGCATGCAGCTCAAAAATGAGACGACAATGCAACACAATGTGGACTTCCATGCGGGGCTGGACGGCAATCCGAACGAACTGATGGGGCTGATTAACCCGTGTGAATCGCATTCCTATACTTTTACCGCACAACGTAGCGGCATCTGGCTGTACCATTGCTCGACCTCGCCGATGAGCTTGCACATGGCCAGCGGCATGATTGGCGCGGTTATTATCGAGCCGCGCGAAGGTTTGCCACATGTGGACCACGAATATGTGCTCGTGCAGTCAGAAATGTACTTGGGCAGCAACGGGGGAGCGGCCAATTCCGACAAGATTGCGGCTGTGCAGCCCGATATTGTGCAGTTTAACGGGCGTGTCTACCAGTACGATGCGCATCCTTTGCAGGTAAAAACGGGGCAGAGCGCTCGCTTCTGGCTGCTCAATGCCGGTCCAAACCTCGACCTAGACTTCCATATTGTGGGCGCACAATTTTCCACAGTATGGTCAGAGGGTCGCTACTTGGTGAACAATACCGAGGGAGTCGGCTCGCAAACCGTGGACGTGGCCACAGCGTCGGGCGCTTTCGTGGAAACAACCTTTACGTATCCGGGTACGTACATTTTCCTGAATCATAAAGCAAGTTATGCGGAAAAGGGAGCGATGGGAGCTATTGAGGTGAGCGAGTAGGAGTGTGCACAAAACGGCGTTTTACTCGTGATTTTTATGTATAGAGACGCCTGGCACGGCTGGAAAACTGTGTAAATCTTCTTAAAGTAGACAGCATGATGAAGAACGAAGAGTATCGCGGTGTCTCGCATGGCAAAGTTATACTCATTGGCGAACATTCCGTGGTCTACGATCAGCCAGCTATTGTTCTTCCTTTGAACGAAGCCCGCATGAGTGTATACGTGCAGCTGCGCACGGATGCCGATCTCTACATTGATTGCGAGTATTTCTGCGGTCCGCTGCGTTCTGCGCCAGATATGCTCAGTAATATTCGCGTGCTCGTTGAGCGTTTAATTTATGATTTTTCCTTAAAAAATAAAGGGTTTAACCTCGTTGTGCGCTCCACTATTCCACATGAGCGCGGCATGGGCTCCTCGGCTGCTGTGGCGGTGGCAACCGTGCGTGCAGTAGCGAAATTTGCTGGCCGTGCTTTGAGCTTTAAAGAGGAATTCGAATACTCGCAGGTGGCAGAAAATATTGCCCACTCAACCGCTTCTGGCTTAGATAGCGCGGCCGTTGCCTCCGACAGTGCGGTATGGTTCCAACACGGCGCAGAAATTTCTACGTTTGCTTTCGACACGGATGCTGTGCTCGTCGTTGCAGATACAGGCGTTACGGGCAGTACGCGCGAAGCAGTCAGCGATGTGCGCGCGCTACTCAAATCATACGGTCCGAACGTTTCATGTGAAACCTGGTCGAGCATCCATCGTTTGGGTCAGCTTTCCTTTGAATCCGCGGACGCTTTGCGGGCCAACTCCATGCGCGCTCTGGGGGAGAGCATGAACGAGGCGCAGCGCATTTTATCGAGTTTGCGCGTCTCTCATGCGTCTCTCGACCGCTGTATTGCGGCCGCTCATGTTGCCGGCGCTCTCGGCGCGAAACTGACCGGCGGTGGGCGCGGCGGCTGCATGATTGCTCTGGCACAGTCATCCTCCCGAGCAGAGCGTATCCGCGCGGCCCTCACTCAAGCAGGAGCAATCCGCACATGGCTCGTTCCCCTTCAATCGAAAGGTATTCATTAATGGTGTCGCAGTCGTTGGATACGTTGAGCGTTGCTACTCGCGCGCACACAAATATTGCGCTGATTAAGTACTGGGGTAAGCGCGATGACGCTTTATATTTGCCGACCAGCACGAGTTTGTCGCTTACTTTAGACTCTCTGTATACCGATATGCGCCTGACTTTTGACTCTCGTTTGAGCGCGGACGAACTGCATTTGGCGGGCGAGAAGCAAGACGAGGCGTCGACCGCGAAGGTTGCGCTGGTGCTCAGCCTTTTCCGCGAACGCTATAACTGCCCTGATGCGTCGGCTGTGCGTGTGGAGAGTCATAACCATGTGCCGACGGCCGCTGGTTTGGCGAGCTCCTCGAGCGGTTTTGCGGCTTTAGCTTTTGCTGCGCGCGCTTTATTTGAGGCCGCGCGCCCAGATATCCCTCGCATGAGCGATACGGAGTTATCCACTTTTGCGCGTCGCGGTTCCGGCTCGGCTACACGCAGTATTTTTGGCGGTTTCGTCGAGTGGTCCTACGGTACGGGCAGTTCCGATTCGGTTGCTGTTCCGCTCGATAATGCTGATTGGGATGTGGCCATGGTGGTGGCCGCTATTTCCACTCAGCATAAGAAGATTTCCAGCACGTATGGCATGAAGCATACGGCTGCCACCTCGGCTTTTTATTCCTTGTGGCGCGAAGCCTCCGAAAAGGATTTGCAAGAGGTTTTGGCTGGTATTAAACAGCGCGATATCGATGTGATTGGTGCTGCGATGGAAGCCAATTGCATGAAGTTCCATGCGACGATGTTTGCCGCTAACCCGCCGTTTACCTATATGACCTCGAAGAGTATGCAGGTGATTGAATTCGTGCATGCTTTGCGTGATGAGGGTGTGAGCGCCTACTTTACGATGGATGCTGGTCCGAATGTGAAGATCTTATGCCGTCGAAGTGATCAGGCTGTTGTGCATGAGCGTTTGGCTGCGGCTTTCCCCGACATTACGTTGTTCGACGCGACTCCAGGCAGTGCGCCGGAACTCTTGAGCGAGCAGCAGTGGAGCGAACTGTATGGCTAAGGGCAAACTGTATCTGTGCGGTGAATACGCGGTGGTTGATGGCGGGGCGGCAGTTATCGCCTCGGTGAATCGGCAGATGCGGGCGCGGGTTGTGCGTGGTGATGCTGGCGCTGGGGCTGGAGCTGGCGTTGTCGAAATCGTGAGAGTGAACGTGGATGTGCGCTCTGTTCCCGAGTTGCGCGCCAACGATCCGAATCGCTTTGTGTTAGCTGCCGCATGGGTGGCCGCACAGTTTGTGGTGGAAGCTGGGGGGAGCGTTTTCGAGCGCGTTACTTTGCGTCTCGAATCTGAGCTACGCGAAGCTGACGGTCGCAAATATGGTTTGGGTTCGTCGGGAGCCGTAACGGTTGCCGTATTGGAGGCCTTGCTCGCTGGTTACGATGTTTCGGCGGAGCATATCTACAAGTTGGCGGTTCTTGCGCTGCACTTGGTGGGAGATAACGGTTCGGCTGGGGATATTGCTTGCTGCGCTTTCGGTCAGCTGTTGTATTATGTGCGACCGGATGTAGCGTTCGTGCGCGAGTTGGGCGCGCAGATGCTGACCATGAATGTTCATGAGGCTGTTGCCTGTGCTTGGCCGGGTTTAGTGCTCGAGCCGTTGCAGTGGCTTGAGGGTGTGAGTAGTGCTGTGGGCTGGACGGGCTCTCCGGCGAGTTCTGCAGATTTGGTCGATTCCGTGCGCGCGTACAAAAAGAACAACACAGCAGAATATGCACAGTTTGTGCGTGAATCAACGCGCATTGCTCAGGCTATGCGCGAGGCTTGCGTGCGCAACAACACGCACGATTTTGAGGTTGCGTATGCTCAGGCGAGCGAGAATATGGCTCGTTTTTCCGCGAAAACGGGCGGATACATGTTTACTCCGGCTTTGCACACCTGCGTAGAGATTGCTCAGCAGTATGGTTGGGTAGCTAAGTTCTCGGGCGCGGGCGGCGGCGACTGCGCGATTGCTGTGAGCGCGCAGAACCTCGATAAGAACGCCTTGCATGCTGCGTGGGATGCAGCAGGTATCATGGCTATGAACTGGCAGTTAGGCTAGGAAAGGTTGGCTTATGACGACTCCGGATCCTTTTATTTCTTCGCGTAAAGATGATCATGTGCTTTTAGCTCGCCAGTTTTATGGCATGGCTCCGCTCAACACGCACGAAGAGATTGATGCGATGGAGTTCGTGCATAATGCTCTGCCCGAAACGCGCGTGTCTGATGTGAACATCAGCACTTCGCTGGTAGGTATGCAGATGCCGCGTCCGTTTTTTATTAACGCGATGACCGGAGGCACGCAGAAAGCGGACGAGATTAACCGCCGTTTAGCGCGTGTAGCTCAGGCGACAGGCACTCCGCTGGCTTTGGGATCGATGAGCATTGCTGTTAAAAATCTTGCAACGCGAGCCGCGTATGGTCGTTTGCGCGAGGATTTTCCCGATGTTCAGTTTATTGCCAATATTGGTGCTGAACACACTGTGGACGCAGCCCAGTTCGTCGTCGATTTAATTGGCGCGTCTGCTTTGCAGATTCATTTGAATGCTGCGCAGGAAATCGTTATGCCAGAAGGTGAGAAGGACTTCCGTGGTTGGGAACGCATGATTCGCCAATGCTCAGATGAGCTCAATGTTCCTATTATCGTCAAAGAAGTGGGCTTTGGTATTAGCTACGATGTGGCCGAGCGTATAGCCGACTATGTCGATGCGATTGATGTAGCCGGTCGCGGCGGTACGAACTTTATTCAGATCGAAAACGCTCGAACAGAGAATCATCCCTACTCTTTCCTCGAAAACTGGGGCATAACGACTATTCGCTCTCTAATGGATACGATGGCGGCGGTAGCAGATGCGAACAAAAAACCGATGGTTATCGCCTCAGGAGGCGTGCGCCATCCGCTCGATATAGTCAAATATCTTGCTCTCGGAGCAGACGCGGTCGGCTTATCTGCGGCTTTCTTGCAGTCAATCACCTCATCTGAGGATGCGGACGAAGCGGTGCGCAAAACTATCGAACTTGTGCAGATGTGGGATACGCAGTGCGCGCAAATCATGGCGCTTATCGGAGTACCGGTCGTGGAAGAGCTGCCGTTCGAAGCGGACTTCTCGCTGCCGGACAGTTTAATGCAGTACATGGCAATGCGTTCCTCTATGTAAGACGTTCGAAATATTGGGCTCCTAACATCGTCTTTTATGAGTAAAGTGTGTACAGCATAACGACGAGCCAGAGGAGACACTATGACGAACGAGGCTACTAACACAGTACGCGGTGCTGTGCGCGATTTACGCGGCTCACTTATTCGTTCTTTCGATGCCGAGATTTCCGATATCGACGGCATTATTAAGCTGACTTTAGGCGAGCCTGATTTTCCTACCCCTCAACGCGTGGTGCAGGCGGGTATCGAGTCTATCCAGGCTGGCCGCACACATTATGCGCCTAACGCGGGAACAATGGACTTCCGTGAAGCAGTCGTGGCGTACCTCAAGCGCCGTCGCGGTCTTGAGTATTCCGTGGATAATATCGTAGCTACTGTCGGCGGTAGTGAAGCATTGTCGTCAAGTTTGGGTTCTCTGCTCAGCCCAGAAACACAGTCAATTATTCCTATCCCTGCTTTCGGTGCGTATAAAACGCAAACACTGCTCGCCGGCGGCAGTCTCGATCTTATTGATACAACAGACACAGGTTTTAAGCTCACCCCTCAACAGCTCGAAGAGGCGATTGAGCGTGCACAGACCGCAGGTAAGCGCCCAGTACTTATTATTAACTACCCAAATAATCCAACGGGTGTGGCGCTGACCACCGAGGAAATTAAGGTACTGGCCGAGGTTGTGAAGCGTCACAATATTATGGTGGTGTCGGATGAAGTGTATAGCGAAATCTACTACGGTGGTTCGCGCGCAGATTCTATTGCGCGTTACGTTCCAGATAACACCGTGCTTATCGACTCCGCCTCCAAGTCTTTCGCAATGACCGGCTGGCGTGTGGGCTATATTGCCGCGCCTGCACAGTATGCGAACGAATTCGTAAAAGTACATCAGTCGAACGTGGCTACCGGCGCCACCTTTACCATGGACGCCGCTCAAGAAGGCTACGAGCATGGTGACGAGGATATCGAAGCAATGGTGGCCGAATACAGCGCACGTCGCAACTTTATGTACGAAGCGCTTACCGACATGGGCTTTACCGTCGCCTATCCAGACGGCGCATTCTATCTGTTTATTCAAATGCCAGACTGGTTTGAGGGTTCCAGCCTGGACTTCTGCACAAAACTTGCCTACGAAGCGAAAGTGGCATTAATTCCAGGAGCTGCATTCGGTAATCTGCAGTCTCGCTGGGTGCGCGCCAGCTATGCGGCAAGTATGGAGAGCCTTCGTGAGTGTGCTCAGCGCTTGAAGGTGTGGTTAAAGGAGCAAAACTAGTGAGTGAATCAGTCGCAGAACAATCAACCACCACAGTCGACAAGGGTGATGCCGGCTACGAAAAAGGTCTTAAAGCTCGCCACATTCAAATGATTGCTATTGGCGGATCTATTGGAACAGGTCTGTTCCTGGGTGCTGGCGGCCGCCTTGCTCAAGGTGGTGCCGGCCTCGTCTTCGCCTACGCGGTCTGCGGCATCTTCGCCTTCCTTATGGTGCGCGCTTTAGGAGAGCTGGCTATCCGCCGCCCATCATCAGGAGCTTTCGTCTCCTATTCGCGCGAATTCTTGGGCGAAAAGGGTGCGTACATAACCGGTTGGATGTTCTTCCTCGACTGGGCCACCACCGTAATGGCCGACATTACCGCTGTCGCGCTCTACCTGCACTACTGGCAGCTGTTTAAGCCGGTTCCGCAATGGGTGCTGGCTCTTATCGCGCTCGCCGTCGTGTTCGCGCTCAATATGATGAGTGTAAAAATGTTTGGTGAAGCGGAATTCTGGTTTGCTGCTATTAAGGTGGCCACCATTATTGGTTTTATGCTTATTGCCATTGGAGCTATTATTTTCCACGCGCATACCGGCACTGCGCCTGATGGCACAGCTTACACCGCGGGCGTGCATAATATTACGCAGTTTGGCGGCTTCATGCCTCACGGTGTTCCTATTATGCTCTCCCTGACCTTGGGAGTCGTGTATGCCTTCGGTGGAACAGAAATGGTGGGCGTTGCTGCTGGAGAAACCCAGGACGCACAGAAGGTTCTTCCTAAAGCCATCAACTCCATGATTGTGCGCATCTTCGTCTTCTATATTGGCTCGGTTCTGCTCATGGCTTTGGTTTTGCCATACATGGCGTATTCTTCTGACGAATCGCCATTCGTTACCTTCTTCTCGGGTATTAACGTGCCATATGCA
This sequence comes from Alloscardovia sp. HMSC034E08, assembly GCF_001813415.1. Classification (NCBI taxonomy): domain Bacteria; kingdom Bacillati; phylum Actinomycetota; class Actinomycetes; order Bifidobacteriales; family Bifidobacteriaceae; genus Alloscardovia; species Alloscardovia sp. HMSC034E08. Next base: position 1,313,425 of record NZ_KV812468.1, read on the forward strand.
GGCGATATTATTCAGGTAGTTGTTTTAACAGCCGCGCTTTCCTCCCTAAACGCGGGGCTATACGCTACTGGACGTACCTTGCGCTCTATGGCTATTGCTGGCTCTGGCCCTCGCTTTGCAGAAAAACTGAATAAGCATAAAGTTCCGTCCGGCGGTATTATTATTACTTCTGCTCTTGGTTTAGTAGGCGTTGTGCTCAACGCTGTACTGGCTGAGGATGCCTTTAACGTGATTATGGATTTGGCTGGTATTGGTATTGCTGGAACATGGTCCATGATTTTGATTACGCATATTGCTTTCTTGCGTAAAGTAAAGAAGGGTGAAGAGCAGCGTCCTGAATATAGAATGCCATGGGCGCCGTTCACTGACTACATTTCTCTAGCTTTTTATGCTGTGGTAGTGCTTTCTAATCTATGTAGTGATTCTGGGCGTAAAACTCTAGCTCTGTTCGCTGTGGTGATTGTGGCATTGATTGCTGGATGGTTCTATGTGCGTGGACGTATTCAGGCGAATTTGATGGACGAGATGCTCGATACTGAGATTGAGGAGTAGTAACAATTCACCTCGTACTACAGTTTTAAGCCAAAAGTTTTGGCAAGTTTACGTAGTGCGAGGTGAATTGTTGTTTTAGGGGTTATGCTCGGCCGCACTACCATTACGGGCACTCGTTTGAGCCGATACAATAAGTACATGGCTATAAAGCATACATACCGAATCTTGACCGAAGAGGATTTTAATCCAGAAGAAAACGCAGAACTGGAAAGACTAGCGCAAGAAGCGGAGCGTGGCTACACCTTACCCGATATACCGAGCGATAGCGCGGGCAGCGGCAGCCTCGGCCCAGTCAGACCAATCAAAGTCGAGAATCTGGAAGTTAATCTTTGAGGCTTGGCTGGCACGGTACCAGTTAATGCCGCTACGAATTGATTCCTTGTTGAGGTTTGCGATAAACGAGGATTCGCCGCTAATAATCACCTTTTCTGGCATAGCGAAATTGGCCATAATCGCAATCAAAGTGCCCAAACGGAAGCAGATCTTGTTCACGAGCTGACGAGCTTGAGCGCCGCCAGCCACAGCATCGGCAGCAAACTCATCGAAAGTGGCTTGGCGTCCAATCATGCCCGAGTATTCTTCGGCTAAGGAGTCGTTCGTTAAGCACTGCGAGCAGCCGGCGTGCCCAGCGAAGCAGCGCGGACCGTCTGGGTCAATCGGGATATGGCCAATCAAACCGTAGCTCTTATCTGGATAATTAACCGGAGTACCGTTCTCGCTCAAAGAGTAGCCAACGCCCGAACCGATAGTAATAACGGCAAAACGAGGCAATCCTACGCCTGCGCCGAACCAGCCTTCGTGGAAGAGGAGCGAATCCAAATCGTTAAAAATCGCGCACGGCAATCCGCTTTCTTCTTCCATCATGCCGGCTAAATCGACAATGCCGTCCCAGTGCAGGAACGGAGCGAACGTAACGTAGCGGTCTTCTTCTGCGTGCCCGCCTACGCTCAAACCCATCGAAACAGGGGACGGCTCAATATCTCGGCTGCAGCGCTCAGCTATGCGAGCGATCTGCTGAGCCACAGCGCGTGGCTCGAGCGAATCTAAATGCTCGGTAACGCAATCAATCAGCGGCTTGCACAAAGCGTCGGTAATGGTAAGGCTCACTCCCGAGCCATGAATGTTCACACCAATAAACGTGCGCTCTTCGGCGCGCAAACGCAAAGCAGTCTGCGGGCGGCCGCGACGGTGAGAGTTCTCTTGCACAACCAAATCTGCAGGCAACTTACTGTCGTCGCTCGGCGAGCCAGGCATCTCCTCGATAACGTTCGCATAGATGAGATCGCTGGTAATGCGCGACAGAGCGCCCTGCGATAAACCAAGCATCTGTGCCAACGTGGTGCGCGCGATAGGTCCATACTGAGCAATCGCTTGAGCAACTTTGTGCGTGTATTCGGAACCAGTAAACCACTGCGGTGTAGGCTGAATGCTCATAACGACCTTTCTTGAGCTTTTAGAACGCGCGGTGCTGCGAACGTGCCGCAAGCACCTCAAGCGCCATAAGTGCGAACTATTTCTTTCTCTCTTAATAAAAATACTCCTAATTAGTTGCTTTGTGCAACGACTCGCAGATAGTGGGAATGTAAACGCAAGAAAATTACTATGAAAAAGATACAAGTTACGGACAGTTGCGGCGAAGACGCTGTAACGATGTAACAGCTTGCAGGCTCTCGAAGTTTGTGGGAGATGCTTGGGTGCAACGTTGTGGAGACGTTCGCGCGTGATGTTGGCGCGCAACCTGAGCGTTAAGCCGAACGGTAACTCGAGCGGTAACTCGTACAAGGTTCGAGCAACGGTCAAGCCCCTGCAAGCACAAAGGAGAGGCAAAGGAGTCTAATATGGCGCTTTCTCAGGCGAGGGATTCCCACAGAGGAGCCGCTGGAGCCGCAGGTCCAAGCGGCAAAAATCACGGTGTGGTCGCGCGTATTCGCCATCGCATTACTCGTGGCGTAACCGCGGGCATCACTGCTGTGTGCGCAGCCGCTATGATTGTTGGTGTAGCGGGTTGCAGCGCAATCGGCGCAAGCGCAGACGGCGCACATTCCAAAGTTGTTACTTTAGATTTTTTCCAATTCAAGTCTGAAGCAGCAGATCAATTTAAGAAAATGGCTAAGGAATTCGAGGCACAGAACCCTGGAATTCGTATTAATGTAAATAATTCTGCAAACGCTCAAACTGATTTGCGCACCCGCTTCGTTAAGAACCGCGTGCCAGACGTTATTACTTTTAACGGCGATATTAACTTCGGTATGTTCGCCGCATCGGGCGTTTTCCACGACTTTACCGACGAACCTATTGTCGGTAAGCTCAATCCGGGCATGGTTAACATTGCTAAGAACCTCGTGCAAACCACCGATCCTGTTAAGAAGCGTCTGTACGGTTTGCCATTTGCAGGCAATGCATCCGGATACATTTACAACAAGACGCTGTGGCGTCAGGCAGAGGTAGATCCAGATAATCCTCCACAGACTTGGAGTGAATTTATTGCTATGCTCAAGAAGTTCCGCGACGCCGGCATTAATCCGGTTCAGGCAACTTTGGCAGACGCATGGACCACTCAGGCTCCGCTGTCCTCTTTGGCTGGCACGTTGGTTCCAGAAACCGAGTACACCAAGTTGAAGACGGCCGAGACCACGTTTAAGAAGATCTGGACCGATGTTATCGATAAGGAAATCGAGCTGTACAAGTACGCGGACTCCGAGAAAGGCGTAACGTATCAGCAGGGTACGCAGAACTTCGCGCAGGGCAAGGCTGCGATTATTCCTTTGGGAACGTATGCGATTCCGCAAATTACTATGATTAATCCAGACATTGAGCTCGGCTTTGCGCAGATGCCGGCAACGGATGATGTGAAAGAGCAGAAGTTGACTGCTGGTGACGATGTGATGCTGACTATGGGAGCGAATACCAAGCATCCAAAGGAAGCTATGAAGTTCATTGAGTTCCTTATGAGCGAAAAGCAGCTTAATGCGTATGCCGATGCTCAGTATGCCATTACTCCATTGAAGAAGACTCACTTTGGCGGTAAGGCTTTGGAAGGCGTGCGCCCGTTCTTCGAAAAGAATCAAGTGATTGATTTCTGCGATCATTACATTCCAGCATCCATTAATATTGGTGGCTATTTGCAAAGTGCTGTTATGACGGGCAATGTGAACCAGTTCATTAATAATATGCAAACTGAGTGGGATAAAGTCCAAGCTAGGACGTTCTAAGAGAGAAAGGAGAGAACAATGGCTAAAAAACGCACATCTGCATTCTCTCGCCGCAAGGTAGAGAGCGCCTACTATTGGATGGCTATTCCTGCTGCAGTCCTGTTTGCAGTATTCCTTTACGTGCCATTTATTCAAGGTGTGGGCTATTCCTTCACGAATTCGCAAGGTTACGGTGATTTCAAATGGATTGGCTTCAAGAACTATATAGCGCTGTTCCAAGATAACCGCGTGGGCAATGCATATATTTTCACCTTCTTTATCGCTGTGCTCATTACAGTGCTGATTAACTGCATTGCTATGTTCCTGGCTGTGGTGCTTAACGGTCGTATTGGTTTTAAGAACGGCTTCCGAGCTATCTTCTTTATTCCTTATACGCTGTCTGTTCTGGTTATTGGCTACGTTTTTAAGTACATCTTTATGCAGCCACTGCCAGAGCTAGGTAAGGCTTTGCATATTCCGTTACTCTCAGAATCATTACTGACAAACGAAACCTATTCATGGATTCCTATTGTTTTCTTGGCTGTGTGGCAGGGTATTGCATATTCTGTGCTGATTTATTTGGCAGGTTTGCAAACTATTGATTCCGAAATTTATGAGGCTGCAGCTATTGATGGCGTAAACGCTTGGCAGAACTTCTGGAAGATTACCTTCCCTCTGATTGGCCCGTTCTTTACCATTAATTTGGTGCTGACTATGAAGAACGCTTTGGGTACTTTCGATCAAGTGGTGGCTTTGACTGAGGGTGGCCCTAACTCTAAGACAGAAACGGTAACCTATCTGATTTGGAAGGGCGGTTTAACTGGTGGTGAATACGCTTACCAGACGGCTAATGCTGTGCTCTTCTTTATTGTGTTGGCAATTATTGCCTTCATTCAGTTGAAGTTCTTCGGTAGCAAGGAAAAGGTGTGATAACAATGTCTACTGCAAAATCATCTACTGCTGTGAAGTACCGCAAGGATCACAACATTAACTGGTGGCTTACCGCTGCCGTAGCAGTTCTGTCTCTTACTGTTCTCGTGCCTTTGTACTTCACCATTGTTACAGCACTGAAGACACCAGCAGAGGCAGGCACATTCAGCCTTCCAACAACATGGCAATGGCATAATTTTGCTGATGCTGCTGCAAAGGTGAACTATCCAAAGGCAGCGTTGAACTCAGCTATTATTACCGTGGCTGCAGTTGTGCTCACTTTGTTGACGAATACTTTCGTTGCTTATGCTGTGGCACGTAATATGGATAAGCGTTTCTTCCGCTTCCTGTATTACTTCTTTATTGCCGCTATGTTCGTGCCGTTCCCTGTAGTTATGCTTCCGATTGCTAAGCAAATGGGAACATTGCATCTGGATAATCAAATTGGTTTGATTATTTTGTACATGATTTTAGGTTTGGGGACAAATCTGTTTATTGCTACCGGATTTATCCGCTCGATACCTGTATCTCTAGAGGAAGCAGCCCGCATCGATGGTGCGAGCACGTGGCGCATTTTCTGGCAGATTATTTTCCCTCTGATGAGCCCTATTAACGCAACGATTGCTATTTTAACTGCTCTGTGGGCATGGAACGACTTCCTTTTGCCTTTGATTGTTCTGACTGATCAATCAAACCAGACTATTCCTTTGGCACAGTATGTATTTAGTTCTCAGTTCGCCACAAACTATCCGATGGCATTCTCTAGCTATTTGATGGCAATGGCTCCAGTTTTGATTGTGTACATTATTGCGCAAAAGTGTGTTATTGGTGGTGTTATGCGCGGAGCGGTTAAGTAGAAACAGCCCAGTGGGGTGTTTTGATAGCTGTGATTTTCAACTATTGATTGACTAGCAGCGGCTGACTTTTACATTGACACTGATGGTCTGTGTGCCTGAAGCACACAGACCATTTATTAATGAGATAATTCGTATACTACAAGTAAAGTCTTGCGTTAGGTGTTGTAATATTTCGCATACAATCCAATTTAAAAGCGGATGCTGATTTCTTGATGAAGATGTTTTTCTCACTGAATAAGGTCTGTTTATTGGTCTAGGATATTAAGTCAGAATTCATCTATTCAAGGCGAGTTGTTTTTATGAGTGCAATATTTTCTTGCACCATTTAAACCCATTACATACGAAAGGCTTGGCACCAAGATTTTATGTCAGGAAAAGCAAACAAGATAAAGGGTATAGAGCTTTTCGCGGGTGGTGGAGGAATGGCTTTAGGTCTTGAACAGGCTGGTATTGATGATGTGGCATTTGTTGAATATGATCATGCTGCTTGTGAAACCCTACGCTTAAATCGCCCTCATTGGAACGTGATTGAATCTGACATTCATGAAGTTGACTTTACTCCGTACTTTGGGAAAGTTGATTTTGTCTCCGGTGGAGCACCGTGCCAAGCGTTTTCATATGCGGGTAAAAAGCTGGGTTTTGGGGATACGCGTGGCACGTTGTTTGCTGAGTTCGCTCGCTGTATCAGTGAAATTCAGCCTAAGATGTTTCTATTTGAAAATGTACGCGGTCTGCTGAGCCATGATCATGGTAGGACATTTGAAACGATACGACATGAATTCATTAACCATGGGTATCAGGTTCAATATCGAGTGCTGAACGCAAGCTATTTCGGTGTCGGACAAAAGCGTGAACGACTGATTGTTATTGGAATAAGAAATGATATCGCTGATAGGATATCATTCAAATACCCAATCCCCGATGAGAAACAGACAATCTTGCGTGATGTCTTAAAAAATGTTCCTGATAGTCCTTTTCAGCCGTATAGCGACAAGAAGAAGCGTGTTATGGAATTAGTACCCCCTGGAGGTTGCTGGGTAGATTTGCCTGACAATATTGCACGGGAGTACATGGGACGTAGTTATTTTTCCGGTGGGGGTAAACGTGGTATGGCACGCCGTATTGCATGGGATGAACCATGCCTGACGCTTACTACATCTCCTTCACAAAAGCAGACGGAGAGATGTCATCCAGAAGAAACAAGACCATTCACTGTGCGAGAGTATGCTCGAATACAGAGCTTCCCAGATAGTTGGTCTTTTACAGGTACTCTGAGCAATCAATATAAACAGATTGGTAATGCAGTTCCTGTTGAGCTGGCTCGGCGTATTGGTGAACAGATTATAAAAGCATTACAGAAGGAGATTGTGTAATGGCGGATTGGGATATTAATTTCATTTCGCATGAAGATTTTAAAAATCACGTAAAAGCAACAATTCGTCATTACGGTTCGAAACTTAAGCCATATGATGTGAAAAAGTTTAACTCGAATATTGTTGATCCTGTAAAAATGGTTTTTGACAGAGCTGTCTATGGTGAAAGTTGGGGACAAATAATCTCTAACGAAATTTTTCGTCAACGAGATAAATCGAACACAAATGAGATTGGTTATTTTCATCAAAGATTATTTGAGTATATAAAGAATTGCCACGTTCCAGCAAATGGTCAAGAGGGTGGATGGGATGTTATCTATGAAGATTCCAATGGATATACGGTAGATGAGGGTAATACTGTTCATAAAATTTATGTGGAGATGAAGAACAAGCATAATACAATGAATTCTGCATCTGCTGGTAAGACGTACATAAAAATGCAGAATCAGTTATTGAGCAACGATGATTGCGCTTGTTTTCTTGTTGAAGCAATTGCGAAGAAGAGCCAGAATATAGTATGGGAAACCACTGTCAATGGTGTAAAAGTATCGCATCGCAAAATTCGTCGAGTTAGCATTGATAAATTCTATGAAATCGTTACTGGGCAATCTGACGCGTTTTATCAGATATGTATGGTTTTGCCGAAGGTAGTAGACGAGGTGCTCAATGAAGAAGGGACTATATCAGAAAGAACGCACGATACTGTTTATGCCGAGCTTGAAAAATACTCTGAGAGCATGCAAGGAGTACCTGATAACCAAACGATGATTATGTCAATGTACATGCTTGGCTTCAGTACATATCTAGGCTTTAAAGATTACAACATTAATGAAGAACGATAAGAATATAAATTTGGCTGTCCTAGAGATAAATCTAGGACAGCCAATTACTTTCTATTCACCCTAGCCACGCCCGATTTAGGAATATTAAACGCCGCTTTTTAAGATAACTTAAGATAACAGATAGAGCGCTCAGCGATGAGCGCAACCCCTTGCACAACAACACCAACCCTTCGAGAGGAGTCAGCCATGGTCACGGCCGACCGTATGCAACTTTCTAACGATATTCGCACTAACGGAACCATCGATACGCCTAATCCGTGGTGGTCCAATGCCGTGGTGTATCAGATTTACCCACGCAGCTTCCAAGATACGAATGGCGACGGCATGGGCGATCTTAAAGGCATCACCAGTCGCCTCGACTATTTGGCCGACTTGGGCGTCGATGTGCTCTGGCTTAGCCCAGTGTTTAACTCTCCTCAAGACGATAACGGCTACGATATCTCGGATTATCAAGATATCGATCCGCTTTTCGGCACACTCGCAGATATGGACGAGCTGCTCGCCCAAGCACACGACCGAGGCTTAAAAGTCGTTATGGATTTGGTAGTGAATCACACCTCGGATGAGCACGCCTGGTTCCAGGCCAGCCGCGATAAGAGCGACGAGCACGCTGATTGGTATATTTGGCGTCCAACCCGCGCAGGTTTTACGCCGGGCGAACCGGGAGCAGAGCCAAATAAGTGGGGCTCGTACTTCGGCGGATCCGCGTGGCAGTTCGACGACAAGCGCGGCGAATACTTCTTGCATCAGTATTCGAAGAAGCAGCCAGACCTTAACTGGGAGAACCCGGCAGTGCGTAAAGCCGTATACGCCATGATGAATTGGTGGATGGATCGCGGTATCGACGGCTTCCGTATGGACGTTATTACTCAGATTTCCAAGCCTTACGATGCTAACGGTCGCTTACCAGGTGAAGAGGGTAGCGAACTCGAAGACCTTCCAGCAGGTCCAGACGGCTATTCCTCACCATTCCCATTCTGCTCGGATGGCCCTCGCGTAGATGAGTTCCTCGCAGAAATGCGCCGCGAAGTATTCGCTGGTCGAGACGGCTTCCTCACTGTGGGTGAGGCGCCAGGCATTACCCCTGAGCGCAATGAACACATTACTAACCCAGCTAACGGCGAACTCGATATGCTCTTCCTGTTCGAGCACGTCGATGTCGACTGCGAAAACGGCACGAAGTGGAACCCAATCCCTTTGCGCCTTACCGAGCTTAAGCGCACACTATCAGAGCAGCAGAAAGCAGTCAAAAACAGCGGATGGGCCAGCCTGTTCTTTAATAATCACGATCAGCCTCGCGCGGTCTCGCGCTGGGGAGACGATAGCACGGACGAAACGCGCGCGCGATCGGCTAAAGCGCTTGGCCTGCTCCTGCACATGCATCGCGGAACGCCATACATCTATCAGGGCGAAGAGCTGGGCATGACCAACGCTCACTTTACGCGCCTCGATCAGTATCGCGATCTCGAGTCGATTAATATGTATCATCAGCGCGTGGACGAGGCGGGCATTCAGTCGCCGGAATCCATGATGGACGCGCTCGCTCGCCGCGGCCGCGATAACGCGCGCACGCCAATGCAGTGGGACGCTTCGACTTACGCGGGCTTTACGTGCGAAACGGCGCAGCGCCCGTGGATCGATGTGAACGCGAATCATGTGGATATTAACGCGGCAGCTGAGTACGACGACCCAGATTCCGTCTACTCGTTCTACAAGAAGCTCATCGAGCTGCGTCACACAAACCCAGTGATTGCGGCCGGCGATTGGCAGCTCCTCGATGCCGCGAACGAGCAGGTGTACGCTTTTACGCGCTCTTTGGAAGAAACCGTGCTCGTGCTCGTAAACGTGTCGGGCAAGGTCGTCGATATTCCGAGCGAGGCCGCCGCACTGCTTGCGAATAAGGAACTGGCCGAGCAGCACATCCTGCTGAGCACGTACGACAGAGCTCATACCGTGCAAGCGCTTGCCGGCGGTCAATTGGCGGCGTGGGAGGGCGTGGCCGTGCGTCTGTAGAGCTTCGAGTAGAATAGCTACAGAACGTTTAAGGAGGCTCAACTATGCGTATTCATGCAACTTATTCCGGTGGCACGATTGGCATGGTTGATTCTCCGCAGGGTCTCCAGCCCGGCGCAGATATGCAGGGCTGGCTCAACCACGTTTTGGCGGGCACGCAGTTGGGCGAGGGCAATGTGAGCATGACCAGCCTCGACCCGCTTATCGACTCCTCGAACGCGACGCCAGATAATTGGCAGGCCATGATCGACGATTTATGGCTGCATCACGACGATTCCGATGCTTTCGTTGTGCTGCACGGAACCGACACGATGAGCTATTCGTCAGCAGCCTTAAGTTATGCGCTTACTGAGTTTGGTAAACCGGTTATTTTGACCGGCTCACAGCTGCCGTTGGGTATGGTCGAAACCGATGCGACCGCGAACGTGACTGGAGCGCTGAACGCCGCTTTGTATGAACGCGCAGAAGGCGTAACACTCTTCTTCGGGCACCACCTGTTTCCAGGAAACCGCGTAACGAAGTCATCCTCATGGGCTTTTGAGGGCTTTTCCTCGCCGGCCACGGGCCCGCTGGCTCGCACAGGCGCTCCATGGCGCTGGTACCCAGTTGAGCGCAGCGGTGCCGGTTGGGCGAATCCGCTGCCATACACGCGTCAGGATGTGGTGGTGGTCGATATGGTTCCGGGCATTACCGCGCAGCGTTTAGAACACTTGATTACTCCGCGCCCGCAGGCCGTGCTGTTGCGCGCGTATGGCGTGGGCAACGTACCGTCCGACGAGCCAGGTTTGGTCGATGTTATTCGCTCTGCCATTGCGGACGATATACCAGTAATCGTGTCCTCTCAGTGCTCGCAAGCCGAGGTTTTGCTTGGACACTACGAAACGGGTGACGCTATTGCTAAAGCAGGCGCTGTAGGAACCGGCGATATGACTTTGGAAGCCGCCTACGCTAAGATTATTTTCCTCTTATCGCAAGGACTTCGCGGTAAAGAGCTGGCCGCATGGATGCCGAAATCCATTGCTGGAGAACTCACTCCTGCCTGGAAAAAATTATGAGACATAAACCCCTCGCGAATTGAAAAATTGCGGGGGGGGGGGGGGGCTTTAAAACGTATATATTTCGATGAATTTTAATCGAGAAGAGGGTAAAAAACTATGGCGAAGCATGCCCAAATTAAGCCAAAAAGTAATGCTGTACGACGTACTACCGCTGCATTGAGCAGTGGCTGTTTTGTTTGCGTCGATGGCGGTTGCCCCATCAGCGCTCGCTGAGGAAGTAGTAGATACTACTCCGCAGAAAACAGAAAGCACAGCCCCAGTAAAAACAGTCAAGCAGGACCAAGCGGATAAGCAGGCTGCTCAAGATGAACTGAACAAGGAACAAAGCGATGAGCAGAAAGCTCAGAAGGCGCTTGACGAGGCACAGAAGGCTAACTTAGAAAAAGCTCAAGCTGATTTAACTTCTGTTCAAACCGCTTTAGAAGAAGCTCAGGCTAATAGGCAAAAGGCACGAGATACGTATATCGAGAAGCAGCTTGCAACTATTCATGCCGATAATAGCTATGAAGCAGCTCAGAAGAAGTTGGAAGAGGCCGAAAAAGCAGTAGACGCTGCTCAGGCAGAATATGATAAGCAGAAGAACCAGGGATATGTCCTCAATCCAGAAAGGAAGGATGAGGAATCTTTTGACTTGTCCAACTATATTCTCAGTCATTATGAGCTTAATGAGGCGCAGAAAGAAGATCTTCGTAAAGCTATTGCTCATGCTGATGGTTCTGACGGACAGACCTCAGCCTTCTATAACGATCTAGTGCATTTGGAACAAGATGAGGATGCTACCTCAGCAGAGCAGATTGTTCGTTCCTTAATCCAACTAGTCCTGGGACATTCTGGAAGTCTTGATCGCCAAATAGAAGTGGGTGGCGTTTAACGGCTAGAAATCATCAGCATGTCTCAGCCAACGTGCGCGTCCACAGAGCGCCCAGATAATATATCATGCTCTGAATGCATTTTTTGGTGATGTACCACACCTTATTGGGATTATAAGCCCAAGGAATGAGCTAGTTGATATGGCGTTGATTGTGCTATAGAAATTCTAGTTTTTGTTTGAAAATTAGTGACGGGGGGGGGAGACCTTAAACGGTCTCCCCCCCCGTCGTACTGTTATGCCGGTGTTTCGTCGACTAGGCGATTAGTTCTTCTCGCCTTTGCGACGGCGTCGCACGAGCACCAGACCAAGGCCTGCTACGCCCATTGCGGCTACGATACCAGCGAGTCCTGCTACCTGTGCACCGGTGCGTGCAAGCTTAGACTTTTGGATCGTATCAGATTTTGCAATCTCGAAGTGGGCATTCACCGTGTCAGTGCTGCCATCAGGGTAGGTGAAGTTCACCTTAATGTCAGCCTTCTGTCCTGGCCTTGCATCCTTGCCGGGCTCTACGGTCAAAGTGCAGTTTTTATCCACAGAAGCCTTCCAGCCTGACGGCACGCTACTTGGATCAACCTCACACTTAGTGCTTGCTGGCAGGTCGCCGGGCTTCAAAGGAATCTCAGTCTTGTCATTTACCTTGCCAGTAGCATTAGGGTATTCAGGCTGGTACTTATCCGAATCTTTGTCATTATCAGCAGGGTCAGGTTCTCCGACGGTAACGGTCATTTTAACCTTGTCGGTCGAACCATCCGGGTATGTTACAACTACTGGAACCGTGATCTTGTCACCCGGCTTCGCACCTTCAGGAACCGAAACGGTTACCTCACCGGTGTTCTCATCAACCTTAGAGCCCTCAGGAGCACCCTCACCAGGAGTGAACTTAGTATCCTCAGGAGCCTTGGTTCCCTTACCGTCCTTGTCCTTAAACGTAGGACCAGGAACCGTCGAATCCACACCAGGCTTACCAGAACCATCCTGATACTCAGGCTCGAAGTTCTTGTTATCAGTACTCTCAAACTCGATGAAGAGGTCTGGAGTGTTACCCGTGATTTCTACCGTTGCGCCCTTACGAATCACGCTATCATCCTTGACTTTCAGATCATCATTAGCGAGGTCGCCAAGGCCGGAAACTGACACTTTGTAAGTGCCCAGTGGAAGCATCTCTAGATCAAAGTTCTGCGCAACCGAGTATGCACCTCCGCTTACCCAATGTGCTGCATCTGCGCTGGACTTGTATTGCTCACCGTCTTTTGAAGTCAGCGTGACAACAAGGTCGCGAATTGATTCCGGAAGAGTCTTCCCCACAGAAGGATCGTTAACCGAAGGATGTTGTTACCATCAACCTTCACACGAATCGTCAGGAACTGAGCCTTTACCAGGTCGACAAAGATGTTCGTCTGACCTTTTATAACCTCTAGCGTTGCGCCATCGCGAAGACCGCTCTTTCTAGAGACTGTCAGGTCGTTTGCTTTGAGGCCCTCCAAACCGGACAACGACACATTATATGTTCCAAACGGAATAGGTACCATGCCAAAGTTCTGCCAGTCGTTGTGCCAAGTTCCCGCACCAGCGCTGGACTTATACTGCTTACCATTTTCTTTCGAAGTAAGCGTCACAACAACGTTGTTAGCCGGTGCCTTATCGGCTTTGATCTGCTTGCCGTTTTATCTAACGCCAATCGCCACACAAGCTCCTTTGTCTGGAGTCATGTAGCACGGTACATTGTCGTCAGCAACGGCACGGTCAGCGCCTCCTAGAGCATAGCTAGGTGCCATTGATGTCGCGAAAGCCAATACCAAAGCGGCTGAACCAATACGGACGAACATCTTAAGAGGCCTACGCGATCTTATCTTCGCCATGAGTCTTATCTCCTCTCGTGTCTCACTCAAAGGTTTCGGAATTGAACTCCTGATTCCCAGTTACCCCAGTTGGACAAAAGCGCAACAGGTGTCTTCTGCAGGTGTCCAATTATGAGGAAATCAGGATCAACCTTTCTAACCCAGCCTAGAATCCCTGTTTTAGTTTCGCAATGTGTGTTGAGTATTTCCCCGCGCCTGCACGCGCCGCGACCGGTCTTTCTACCCCGCGTCTAAATAGAGATCTCTCTTTTACGCTTCTACACAATTCCTCGTAAACACCCAACAAACGCGCAATAACGCCCGCCGTGTACTGACACTGCGCCGCACCCTAATTTGACGTAAACTTTGATTTTAGCAAGAAGAATAGCAATGGGATGGGACTCTATATAGTTAGTAGTCTTCTTAAAAACTACGAGATTAAGTATAGAGTAACCCAAGGCGATTCAAGTTTTAAATTTGGAATAGAGTTAAATAGATAAGGAGAAAAATGTTTATATTAGAATTATATCAAGATGGAATGAGCACAGAGCTAGGACTATTTGACACCATAGAAGAAGGAAGAAAATTTGTATCTCAACTTAAAGGATACAAATTTGAAGAGATAGACGGATTTGAATACGAGACTATAAAGCTAGATTCAATCTCAGACTACATGGAACTAGAAATAAATGGCAACATAGTACCACTAACTAAGTTTATGTTTACAGAAGATGGCGATGTAGAAGTATATTGGAAAGAAATTCCAAACCTATCTAAAAAAGGAAAAGGAATCGCAGAAGGTGCAACTAGAGTGGATGCCTACACAGTAGCGAATTCAGACTTAAGAGAATATATCGAAGCGAGAGATAATAATTATTTAGAAGTAAAGAAAAATCTAGAAAAGAAAGGCTACCAAGTAGAAAGAGCCTACTTCGGATCAGAAGACGGGGAAGCAATCCTATTTAGAAAAAAGATTCAGAAGATTGGCACTTCTTAACCCATATGGATCCAGAATTCACAGAAGAATTTGATTTAGATGAATGTTTAGAAATGGTAGAAGAAGATAATTAAATTGAAAGCTAAAAGCCGCCACTCGGTGGTTTTTATTTCTAAATTATATTTTTTCAAAATAAAAACACTTAAGACCTAAGTGCTTTAAGTGAATGTATTCCAATTAATATAAAACTTCCATAAATTATTATCCCTGTACTGCTTAAACCCTGATCTAATAGCGGAAGCATAACCAGTATATTATTTGTAGCGTGAACTATGATGGCTCTTCATAATTGGGGGGTGTAGTTTGTTTTGGAATCCGCCGCTTCCTAGGAGGTAGCGGGCGATGTAGTGGGTGAGGTTATGGAAGTGCTGTGCTCGGCCACGTAGGTGTTCAAGTCTGCCGTTGATGGCCTCGGTGGGATCGTTTGATGTTCAGGGTAGGTCGAAGTAGGTCAGGATGTCACCAGCACGCCGGGCCAGGGGTCGTGCGAGCTTGCCAAGCTCAACCACATGCTGTGGAACATTCTTCAGTGAGGTGATGAGGTTTTCCATGATGGCTTTGCCCTCGATGGGGTTCTTGTGCTGGTAAGCGGCAACCATCTGCTAGTAGGCCTTCCATGTTGTTTGAACTGACTCGTGGGCTGGTTCAGCAAATAGGTCCGTGAACCGGTCCTGGTTCTTTTCGGTTAATAGTCCCTCCCCGGTGAGCAGGGTTTGGCGTGCCATGTACAGGGTTCACCTTTCCTCCCTTGGTGGCCGTGGAGCTCTTGTTAGACACGTCGGCGAGTTGTGGTCACTGCGTCCCCACCTAAGCGGACCACGTGGAAGGGATCCAGGACCGCGACGGCGTTGAGTTCTTCTTGGGTGGCGGTCTTAAACTCGGTAAACCCATACATCGCGACAGCCTCGATCTGGTCACGCCATGCTTGGAGCCACGATTGTAGCCAGTCTTTGAACACGGCTTTCGACCTGCCTTCGACTATGTCCAGGAGGCGTGCGGTCCGGTACTCTCATAGACTGGGGTCAGGTCGATGATCACGGTCACGTACTTATCCCCACGGCGAGTATGACGCCATACATGCTCGTCAACCCCTAACACGCGTACCAGGGAACCCGCCGGTGTCTCGTGCTCGCTACATTCACGACACCAGCCCTCTTGGGGATCTGGCACCACCTTGCATGCCACAACAGCTTCCTTAGGGGTGACATGCTGTCCCACTGCAGTCAGGCCCATGCCATCCAAGCCGCAGAAAGTATTCAAATCCGGGCCGGTGAAGATAGTCTTGCCCATGTCGGGGTCTTTCCAATTGGTTTGTCGTTATTCCAATCATGAAAGATCCCGACCCCGTTTCATGCCGCGACGCGTAAACCCCCGCTACACACTCAATTATGAAGAGCTACTATGATCGAGGATTCCCTACGACGTAGTTGTTGATACGTTATGACG
>NZ_KV812468.1:1329492-1350190 GCF_001813415.1 Alloscardovia sp. HMSC034E08
TGAATTAGCTTTCATCCTCTTTGGTAAAATAGCACCAGCTTCAGCTAAAACAACTGCAGGGCTGTGAATTAGCTTTCATCCTCTTTGGTAAAATAGAGCAATCTAATCAAAGGGGATGATTCCAGCATTTTCAAGGCTTTTCGCAGTTAAAAAAGCATTAAAGTTTCCGGTGTTTCACCATCATTTTCTTCTTCTAGATTCACATATCGTAACGATTTCGACCACTGCTTATCTGTAATATGTAAGACTCGAATTTTGCCTTGCGGTGGCAAATTATCCTTAATTGTCCGAACTGTGGAACGATTTCCTTCAGCTGTTGGCGTATATCTTGCGTAGACAGAAAACTGAATCATGCAGTAACCCATATCGAGTAATAAATCTCTAAATACTACAGCAGCATGTCTTTGTTGCTTCGTTTGAACAGGGAGATCAAACATTACTAAACACCACATTCCCCCACTGTCCTCATCAACTTTCATGGTTAATCCTTAACGTATTGTGGAATTGCAATCTGCTGAATTTTATCTTCAACATATAGTGCATATTGTTGCGCAAAATCATTAATTTTACTTGGAATTGTTAGACCTTCTCCATTGAACTGTCTATTAACACTTTCAATAAGAAACTGCTTTGTTTCTCGGTCAATTAGTGAATCTTCTTCGCTTAATTCAGCTACTTTTACATCGACAGCTGGTCTCAATACTTCAATCAAGTCATCAGCTAAACAATAATAATTACTGCCATTATGGTGGTGAATACCTAAACATGGACACAATCCAGCAGATATCACCGCCTTAATAGTAAAACCGCGTAAAATCATATAGGAATAATCTAGTTGTGAGTTTCGCCCTCTCCCATCCCCTGGGAGCCTATGAAAATCTGCATCTGTTTGGAACAAGCAATGCCAATATTCTCTCGCTGCTCGCCCCTCTATATTAGTCAAATCTCCCGAACGAACCTGTTTAGCTAGACCTCTTAAATTTCCTCCGCCATCGATACCAAGCTGATCTAATACGGCAGCTTGACCCATAATTTTAGATTGGACAATCTTTCCCCACATATTCTTCTGTCGTGGGATAGTTTGAGAGATTTGCCCTCTAAAACGAGCATTAATACGCGTATTCGTTTCTGCCCACGCATGCATAGCAGATATAGGAACTCCTCTCCAATCGCACGTCATTACGGAAACACCATAGGTTGCACATTGGTGAAGCAATCCTGCTGAACAATTACATCTCAAACCAATAAGAAGAACGGCAATATCAGTGAGTGGCACATCAGTTGACGTGTCTCTATCCCTATCTCGCACAACTAATCTGCCACGATCATAGGTTAGTGAACCATGAAGGTTCGTACAGTCAACTACGCGCCACGCACTGTTCATGATTACCTCACTTTATTCATGCCACCTATAAGACACTGGTAATCCAGCATTCGACTTCCAGCGTATTTCTCCAAGACCGTTACGACGAATGACGGTTGGATGAAACGCTGAAACAGCATTTATAGATGGCAACCATCCTCTGGTAAAAATTTTCTGGACATCATCTGAAATAGGCATATCAAGCTTTTCTAATCCTTCTGCTGAAAGGTAGCTTGGACGCAACCTCAACTGAGAACGAGAAAAATACCCATCTACTGTCCACGTAGCATAAAGTTTCGCACTACACCATGGTTGCAAAAAGTCAGCAAATTCTTTCACTTGACCTGTGTAATCCGTTTGACTCAAATCAAGTCGAAGCTCATCTCCAACGAATAAATGCCCCACAAATCGTGCATGACCTTCTCGAATCGCTTTGACGGTGCTAGGGTCTCCGTATCTCATGCTCAATGAGGACTCCGAAAGTGGCACAGTTAGCAAATCGTCATTTCGAGACTTAGCTAAATCAGCTGCAAACACGCGAATCATTCCATAGAATTCTCCGGTCTTCTTTCCTGACTTGTTGATTTTATCGCATAGATAGATACGAGCATGGTGGAATCCATCACCAATCTCAGCCGACCCATTATGAACCATAATCTGAGCTGCATTCTTTTCGAAGAACGCGATTTCATCTTCAGAACCATAGTGGACTCCATTTACCACAATGTGACGTTCACGATTCTCAGGAAGTCCTGTTTTCTCGTCAAAATCGTCGCAACGAGTCAACGCTGTAAATAGAGCAGGAGTCGATGCGCGCTGAACAAGTGAAGCCTCAATCTTATCCCCTAATCGTACACGTAACAATTTATGAATCGTGTCCTCATGCGCTCTAGAATTTCCTAACTCTAGACGCAAATTCCTCAATATCTGTACTCTGTCATCATCAAGTGCATCATTGATAAGGTCAAGAAGGACATGCATATTCCCCAGCCAACGACCGTATAGGAACTGTTGTTCTTCATCCTTACCTCTATATTCCCTCCAATCAGCACCATCCTCTTTCTGGCTGTAGCGTTGTGCTTTGTGTAATTCATTTTTATCCACCAGCACTTCAGCTACGTTGTGCTGCATGAGAGCAATAACAGCAGCATCGACCGCATGATGACGGCGATCCAAACGAGTTTTTCCAGACGGACCAGCAAAATGAATCTGCTTTTCAATACCGGAGAATCGTCGAGCCAACGATGTAGACAAACCTGAGTATACGAATACCTTTACAGCTCGCTCCGGGATATCCGAAGTAGCTGTATATCGTTGCGAGTTGTAATACCAATCGATACGCTTATGAAGCTCATCTGCCATCCAAGAGACAGATCCCATAGAACGGTTATCAGGCGCCTCGTCCTCAGTCATTTGAGTAAGCCTCGATTTCACAGCTTCCTTAAACCGTTTAGCATTCGCAGCACTGAGGGTGCCCGCAGGAAAAGTAAACATTTCCACGCGCGCGACAGCTTTCGCTACAGTAATTCCCTTCGATACCGCATATTGGTCATGGCACCATAAACTAAACAGCTTCTTTGATTTTGCTCGATTGCAATCAGTACAGACTGCAGCTAAGTTTGTTTTTGTATTCGTAGCGCCAACACCCTTTCGTGGAACAATATGATCAAGCTCACACGTAGTAAACTTTAATGTTGCTCCGCAGTACAGGCATTCACCATTTTGCCGTTGGATTGCTTCCCAGCGTTTCATAGCAGAATCACTAAAGCGATTGAAGTCCGGGTACAAATCTTTAATCTTATCGAAGATTGCACTGCGGTTAGTTGCATAGGCTTCCGCGTCTTTCTGATACGCTCGAGCAACTTTAGCTGACGAGAATCCCTCACGTGCATGCTCAATATTTACACTGACAGGCGTTCCCCATCTTGCAGTGCAATTCATTAAATAACGGTTGACAATTTTAAGGACTCTGTCCGCTGAAGGATTACCAATCGGAAATCCGATAGGTTCCTGAGCCGGCTTCCAATTGTCAGTAACTCCATAGACAATCTTGCGAGCATCATGAAGATTATCAGTTGTACTGAGCATCCTCACTGTTAATGCCTGACATGCACTAACAGAGTAAGCCGCTCTTCCAGCAGGTAGTTTGATATTATCTATCGCACCAAGTTGATCATCATCGAACGAATCAATGAGTTCAAAAGCATTGCTGTATGACATGTCATCACGAATAGAATCAATATCAACATTATTGCCAAGTAACTCAAGTAAACGTTCTTGATCATCCTCAGAAGCATCACGCCACCATGGCATAATATCGTGTTTCACGAGCTTCCCGAGAACACCAGAAGATTCAATTAAGGCAAAATAGCTATCCATAACCGGAGCACGATTGGAGATTCTATCTCCATCGTCTTGAATACCACCGATTCCCTTAATATCTCGGCGATTCACCCCAAGAGCAGCTGCTACGTCAGCCCACGTTGGACGAGTTTTTGAATCCATACTTGATAAAATATCGAACGCAGTATTCTTCTCTTCAACCGTTAGAGGTCTTTGTTGGCCACCTACCGCAAGCTTCAAGAAAGACAAGGCGGCAATAATACGGAATTTTTGAAATGCCAATGATGCTTTCGTAGCTCGCTTTTCATGGGTTAAATCATCCAAAGCTACACGCTCACTGGCAGAACCACGTGGGGACACTGCATAGAAAATCTTGTCAATTAATTTTCTGCAGGTTTCATCATCTACCCCCTGTTGTTCGCAAATATAACGAACTTCGTAAGCATTATCTTCCTGCATTAGCTTCTGAGGAAATGGAGCAAAAGCTTCAGATTTACTACCGCTATGTCGAATACGAGGAGCAACCTGACCATCTTTACTAGCTAGGTAATCACCAATGATTTGAGCAGGCGTCAACCCATCCTCAGGATTGACTTGACATGCCTCACATAAATCATCATATCGTTCGGATAAATCATCTAGATTGACGTTATACAGTGATTTCACGGATTTATATGGATTACGCCATCCACGATGCCTAGCAATATGTCGGAATGCGACAGAAAGCATGTATTTGCGTTGCTCTTCGTCTTGAATATATCCATCTGCCAAACGTGCTCGTAGCATCCATGGTTCGAAAGTATCATCCCCATAATTCTCAAGCGGGAGCCCTAATTCTTCTAAATACTTATTGAGATTAGCTAAGCGTGACTTGCGACGACGACGCATTCTACGAGTTCGGCGAGCAACCCCAGAAATCATTTTGCGCGTATCCGCTGTTTTATTTGAATTGGGATCTACACCACCATCGTGTATAAAACTTTGCATGTTAAGGATACGAACAGGTTCTCCATTGCTATCTACTTCGATAGCCGCAAGACCTGTTGAGTATAGACCTACATCGATTCCGATTTTATAATTATTTAGTGTCATAAGAATGGTATATCACAAAAATGCTCTATAAAGCAAGTTACATTTATAATCACAACAACTTATGTCGTATATCTGTTCTCAGATTATTGACCAAAAATGAGTTGCTACGGGGGGGTAGTAGTTGTTTTTCTAGGGTTGGATACACGTGTATTTATCGATTCAAAATTCAAGGAAATGGGTGAACCATCACACTGTTTACATTATTGCGTCACGTCGGTATTGACGAGCATGTTTTACAACGAAAACGCTGTTTACCCGTAGAAGTTTACGGGGTTAATTGCCAAAAAGTGTGTATAAATTGTGTCTTAGCCGTTGTTTTTCAAGGTGTGTCTCGTGGTGGATTTAGTGTGAGGCTATAATGCATAATCACAGTTGTACAAACGAACAATATTTGATATTAAATGCGCATATTTTGAAAATAGCATGAATCTATACACCGATGGGTGAAGATGTTTGTCCGCCCTATAATTGCCTAGATATACTCGTGTTTTACTGTCTATCGATATAAATCCTCATAAGTTACACCACAGCAAATGATCGAGAAAGCACCTCAACTTACCGGCACAACTATGCCGAAGCTATACACACTTTTGCGCAATTAATCCCAATACTGCTACCCTAGTTATCGTTTCAAAGAGTCTATACGAGGCTACACATTGATTTTGAATTTGATGTCGTGCCTGAGAATCTATGAGTAACCTCCGGTCGGATTGCTAGCGAATTTTTTCACAACTCAATCGACCGATAAATCAGATTTTGAACTAGAACTCGCTAGCGGTGATGGAAGCGTCACTACATGCCAATCCGAAGTCAGGTACAGGCGATTGCTCGACTTAGTGTGGAGAATCATGACGCCTGTATCTCTGACGAGCTAGGCTTTGGCACTACGAGCCACTCTCGCACTGAGCAAAGAATGGCAGGGTTTGAGTGTGCGCGAGACTATACTCCGTGCCATCGACCGTCACCAACTGTTCCTCGACCGGCTTCGATGAGAGAGCCCAGCTACCGTCAATTTTACCTTTAGAAGTGTTAAGGAAAGCCTCGAACACAGGCGATGCAGCCCAGAGCCACAAGTCTTCAATCGAAACCTCGACCGTCGCGAACGCCGCATCATCTTCGCTGCTGATGTGTGCACCTATGATTGCTATCATAGGTGTAATAGTCTGAGTGTCGGGGCTCTTCACTCGTGAGAATATGGATCGATTCCCCTTGGTGGGAACACAACCCAGAAGCGTAATCCACGTTGTTCGGTCACACCGTGGATTACATCCCATGTCCTGGTGCCCTCATGGTAGAGGGTTAGACCAGGAGCTGGACTGGAGGTTATGCGGTCCTCGAATGCACCGATTATCGAAAGCGTAACACGACCCTCACCGTCATACCGCAAGGTGCCCGGAACCCGTTTGTCAGGCTCTTCTGGCAACCACCACAGACCAGCCCACTCGGCTGACTCATACAGATTTAGAGGATTATTTGTCACTGCTCTCTCGGGATTACTACTTCTTTCCGCCAGACGTCAGCTCTGTACACAAGCGACATCGCCTCGCCTGGCATCTTGTCTCGGTGGTCACTCCTCATGAACCTCAGCTGGATCAACCCTATACCAGTGCTCGGAATTCCGCCTGCACTCAAGAGCGGGAACATGCTCTGTTGCCTCGCGTCGATTCTTCCCGTTCGCATCGACATAGTCTATCCATTCTTTCGGCTTGTTGTAGTAGCGCATATTTCCGCCGCGCTGAGGGCAAGCTCCTGCCCGAATCTTTTCCAGCGTGATACAACCGCCCGACACCACTCAACGCCCATCCCAGAAAGAGCGGCCGCCGCAACTGGAGCTTCGTCAATCTGCGAAGCTCCATGACTAAGATAAACATCACAAATACGGCGATGAAGACCCAAATCCACCAGTTTTGCCCAGGCGCTTGCAGGAAACATCGAGTCTCCCGCTTAGGAGATTAAGAGCAGGCTGTCCTATCTTCCAGAGTGGGAGAATTTCGGCTAGTCTCAATACAAGACCAACCATGAAAGGACTCCCTGGGTGAACGGGCTGCGCCACTTCGGTACTGCCTCGTACGTGGCATTAGGAGGATCAGTAGGGGCAAAGTTGACTACCACATCGCGCCCAGCCTGGTAGATGTCCCCGCGAACATCCCCACCTCCTGTAGTCACATTATGCCCTGCGACGTCAGTCAAACGAACTCCACAATCCCGTAGAACCTCTGATGAGGCTTGACTAACTGCCCACATTCGGCACAAATCATTTCTTCCCTCCAGACGCAAGCCCGCTTTTAAATTCGACCACGTCCCCATCTCGCATAACATAATCTTTACCTTCGAGACGCATTTTGCCTTCTTCTTTCACCTTTGCATACGATCCGGCTTCTACCAAATCCTCGAAAGAAACAATGGCAGCTTTAATAAATCCACGCTCGAAATCAGAGTGAATCACGCCTGCGGCTTGAGGTGCAGTCCATCCTTTATGAATAGTCCATGCACGTACTTCTTTTTCGCCGGCAGTCAAATAGGTTTGCAAACCGAGCGTATCGAAACCAACGCGAGCAAGCTGATCAAGACCAGATTCCTCTAAACCAGCGTCAGCAAGCATTTCTTGGGCATCTGCTTCATCCAGTTCCGTTAAATCAGCTTCAAACTGAGCATTCAAGAAGATGGACTGTGCAGGAGCAACCATATCGGAAAGCTTAGCTTTCAAAGCATCATCTTGAAGCTCGTCATCGTCCATATTAAACACATAAATAAATGGTTTAGCCGTCAGCAGTTGGAGTTCGCGGATTTCTGCTGGGTCAACTTTTCCGGCTTTTGCAGCCTGATCGATAGTCAAACCTTCTTCAAGCACAGCCTGCGCTTTCTTTACCTCGTCAAGATATGCAGGGGTAATCTTCTTACCGCGCAGTTCCTTTTCCAAACGAGGAATAGCGTTCTCAATGGTTTGTAAATCAGCGAGAATTAGCTCAGTATTAATCGTTTCAATATCGTCTGTTGGATTCACTGTCCCGTTGACGTGCACAATATCGTCATCACTAAATACGCGCGTTACCTCACAAATAGCATCTGCTTCGCGAATATTAGCTAAGAACTGATTACCTAAACCTTCACCTTCTGACGCGCCCTTAACGATACCTGCAATATCTACGAAGGTAACAGTTGCTGGAACGAGTTTAGTTGTGTTTACGATAGAAGCTAATGCTGCCAAACGTGGATCTGGCAGAGGAACAATGCCTGTATTAGGCTCGATTGTTGCAAAAGGATAGTTTTCTGCCAAAACATTATTACGCGTTAAAGCGTTAAAAAGCGTGGACTTACCCACATTTGGTAAGCCAACAATACCAATAGTCAATGCCATAATGTGTAATCCTACCTAGAGCCCTCAACTGCGTCGATTGCACTGATAATGCTACCGCGGAAACCTGTTTGTTCAAGAGCGGCTACGCCTTGGATCGTTGTTCCTCCTGGTGAGCATACTGCGTCTTTCATTTGTGCTGGAGCTAAACCTGTTGCCAGTTGGAGAGCACCTGTACCGGCGGTCATCGCAGCAGCTAAACGGTATGCCGTAGCACGAGTCAGACCGTATTTTACACCTGCATCAGCTAATGCTTCCATAAACATTGCTGCATATGCTGGAGCACACCCTGCCACAGTTCCTGCAACAGATAAATGCTGTGTATCTACAAATTCGACTGTAGAGATTGGTTCGAAAAGCTCATGGAAGGTTGTGAGCTGTGCTTCGGTTAGCGTATGCGTTTCTTCTGCTACAACAACACCTTGAGCAATAGCAATAGGCGTGTTCGGGATGGTAGAGATATGATGCGCTTCGACAGACAGTACCTCGTTCCAGAAAGCGTTGAACTTTCCGGCAGCAATAGAAATGACTATTTTGTGTGACCAATCAATGTCCGCAACAAATTCAGAGAAAATATTTTCGATTTGATACGGTTTAACTGCAACGATAAGAACATCGCTGCGTTGCGCTACCTCGCTGGAACTGCGTACAGCCTCGACCCCGCGCTGCTGTGCTTTTGATGTTAAGGTATCAAAATGAGCTGCGCACGCAATAATCTGTGCGTCAGCTGCAACGCCCGCATGACGCCAACCATCAACAATAGCTGTGGCCATATTGCCAAAGCCAATAAAACCTAGTGTTGTCATTCTTTTCTTTCTGATTGATTATTTAAGGAATAGTTTTTCGAGATGACCTCGGCTGAGCGCTTCTGTATAAAGATGCTCGAAAACTGCCCCCATACGTGCACCGTCATGCTCAAATTCATTGGTAACCCAAGCATGAGAGTTCCCTACACGAGAGAGAGTATCAAGCTGCAAACCGGAGTCCACGTACATATCGTCGAAATACACAGCAGCGTGAATAGGTATGTCATTGCGCGCTAACTGGTCTTCATCATATACAATTCCCCACTGCGTATCGCTCATCAGTTCATCCATTGCTGGTCTAAAAGCACGTAAAGCAGAGTCTTCATCAAAAATTTCTGGCAGTGCAGCTTCACCAATCAACATAAGAGGACGAGAGGATTCGTCGAACTGTTTAGTAGAACGGAGCACATCGTTGGCAGCCCAGTTGATTGATTCAATCTCTTTATTTGCATAAATAAACTCTTGGAGAACCCAATATAGTTCGCTGCCATACGATGTAGTGGAGCTGAATAATTCCATGAGGAACCCATCGCTTAAATACTCTCCATTAAAAGCCGTATCGACTGTCCAATGCATGCGTTCGAAACTTGGTTTCATGCCGAAATCGCCACCCAACATTTGCAGGCGTCGAACACTAGCTGGATCCCCATTAGGCAGAAGAACCTTTTCGGAAGATAAAAAGTCTGCAATACGCCCAACAATGGCTTCATCGTCAGTATATAAACCGTAGTATTCCTTTGTTTTCGCCATCATACGTGGCACAGTATGCTCATAGACTTCACGAGTATTCATAGGAATGTGTGGAATACCGCCGGTAACAAAGCTAGCTGTAATACTCGCGGGGAACAAAGACACATATGCCATGGTCAGGAATCCGCCATAGCTTTGCCCCAAAGTTACCCACTGTGCGGAATTGAAAACTGTGGTGCGCAAAAATTCGCAGTCACGAATAATGGAGTCCGCTAGGAAGTTCTTTAAGAAATCTGCAGTTTCTCGAGCATTCTGACCACGACGACGAATAAGGCTAGAATCGACACGTGAGGAACGCCCAGTTCCACGCTGATCAATAAGCACTACGCGGAAATGTTTTACTGCTTCAGACAACCATGGGATGGACTGAGCACTCATGGGGCGAGGTCCCATGCCGCCAGGACCGCCTTGAAGGAAAAGTAACAAAGGTAAGTCAGCATGCACATTCTGTGCAGAACTAACCACGCGGTAAAACAGATCAATATGCTCGCCTGCGAAACTTGAAGCATCTGGTTGAGCTGCTCCGGCAGCCCAATTCCAATGCAAAGGAACCTGCACTACATGGTCTTCTACGTGCAAACCAGGCACGTAATATTGCGAAAGTTGAGTCATACCTCAACCTTAGCGCACAATACGTAAAAGGTGTTGAAGCATACTCCAACACCTTTATGCATATTGTTCAGTGCATACTGAGTTAATCGGGCAACTCACAATAATCAAAATGAGTAAAACGTGCCTGTTTACCGTAACCGGCTAAATCAATGCACGCTAACCCCACAAAAGCTCCTGTAAAGAAGCCTCCATAACGCTGGTTCACGTAATCATCGGAGAGGATTTTAGCATCTAATTGCACAGGAATATTGTGCCAATCCACACCATTAAAGGAGTACTCATATGTGTAGTATTGCGTGCGCACGCGCGTGCGTAACCACACTCGTTCAACGTCCTCAGGAACAACAATGGCATTATCTTGAAGAAAGCTCGTGTAGGTATTGAAATCGTTTTGAGCAACTTCAATAACTCGACATTGTCTTTTCTCATCCCACGTAATAAATGCCCATGACCAGCATAAGTCGTTGTAGTAATTCGTTAAACCTGCCATCTCACGGTAGCGGGTTGGAGAAAATTCTATTGCCACACTTGCATCGAAGTTAAAAGCCTGCCAACGTCTTGCTACTAGTGATAGCTCGCGAAGATTGCTGAGCGAGCCTTGACCGTTAAGAGTTAAAACTCCATCTCCTACGCGCCCCATTTCATCACTAAACGGAGCTCGAAGAGTATTCCAATCACCGTGAAGTTGATTATCTTCAAAATCATCATGCTGATTATTGTTCTGCTCATTAGCGCATTCATCATTCAACACAGCATCTCGGGGAGCATCAACGCTTGTGCAGCCTGCCTGCCCACCCACAATATATGGCCAGCCATCATCATCCCACTGCAGTTTTTGAATAGATGTTTCACGCCCTAAAGTGCACCAGCCACGCGGATCGTAAGCCGATTCTATGGTGTGATGCCATGGACGAGCGCATAAGGAGGCGTAATACCATTCGCCTGACGGGGTATCGACCAAAGCACCATGTCCTTGCTTTTGGAGATAGGAAGTTGGCGAATCGAAGTTAGAAATCAATGGGTTATGAGGCATAGATTCAAAACTCAGTGCATCTAAAGTACGAGAACGCGCCACAGATTCGCGGTGTGTATACATTGTTCCACCCTCAGCCGCGAACAGATAGTAATCGCCATCTTTTTTATACAGATGTGGACCTTCTACCAATTTTGTTTCTGTGCCCTGCCATAAGGTTCGTTCGGTATCAGGAAGTAAACGCATACGTTCATAATCAAACTCGGTGAGTGTAATACCATCGAAAGAATGACGATATTCGCGGAAATCCCATGTTTGCTGCACAAGGTATTTGCGCCCATCGTCATCATGGAAAAGCGACGGATCAAAACCAACACCATTTAAGCGGATAGGTTCAGACCATGGCCCTCTAATATCTTCAGCAGTCACAAGGTAATTAGCTACATCTTTAAATGCGCCTTCAACAATATGCACATTGGAGTAAATAAGCCAAAAACGATCGTCTGCATAACTCAAATCAGGCGCCCACACTCCTCCAGATGAAGGGATTGAGCGCATATCAATCTGCGAAGTTCTCGTTAGTGGGCTAGGCAGAAGATTCCAATGCACTAAATCTTTCGATTCATGCAAACGAACACCTGGAAACCATTCGAATGTTGAGTTGGCAATATAATAGGTATCTCCTACACGAATAATAGAAGGATCAGCGTGAAATCCACGCAATACTGGGTTATTGATTTTCATCGTCATATCCTGTTCTATCTGCCGTAGATCTACGGGGATATAAAAGTTAAGTATTAGTAAGTACTGTTTTCAAGCGTTCGGGAGAATGCAGGGAGACAACATTCTCCCGAACATGTTCGTAATTCTTAGCCCTTGACCGCCCCAGCCAGGCCACCCACAATCTTCTTTTGGAAAATCGTAAAGCATATAAGTGCTGGAATCATGCTCAAAGCCGTAAAAGCAAGAACCTGAGCAGTATCAACTGAATGCTGCGAACTAAACATTTGCGCACCAAGAGGCAAGGTATATTTACTGGAATCATTGAGTAAGAACAAAGGAAGCATATACGCATTCCAACTAGCTACAAATGCGAGAATTCCCACAGTAGCAACACCCGGCCAGCTTAATGGCAACACCATTCTAAAGAAGAATCCCAATCGAGAAGAACCGTCAATCATTGCTGCTTCTTCTAGCTCTGTTGGAATTGACTTCAAAAATGGCACCATAATAATAATGGCCTGAGGAAGACCAAAAGCAATTTGAGGCAGAATAATTCCCAAGTGAGAATTCACTAAATGCAAATTCTTTAAGAGTAAATACAAAGGCGTAATAGCTACGGTAATCGGGAACATCATACCTGCTGCAAACAACGAATACATAAAATTGCGAGCGCGGAACTCATAACGGGCAAGCACAAAGCTAACCATAAGACTGAGTAGAACAATTCCCACCATGGTAGCAACGCCAACAATAAGAGAATTCACTAATTCGGTCCAGAAGATATTCGATGCGAAAACGTTTTTATAGTTCTCGAAGTTCCACGGCTTAGGTAAGCCCGCAGGATATCTTGTAATCTGCGAATTCGTTCTAAAACCGCCAATAATAATGTAGATAACGGGAACAATGCAGATGAGAACAAGAATTACCGAAAGCAGATAGACAACCGGGTGACTCCACGGAGTTTTGTGTGATTTACGGATGCCTTGCATTGCTAAGGTCTGTGGACGCGCACTCATTTAGACCACCATCGCTTTCTTCTCAGGATTACAAGCCCTATCTACTTTTTTATGTGCAGCTTTGCTTTGTGCGCGCGAGCATTTGGTTGTTATTGCCCCTTCTAAATCTCGATTAAGAGCGAAATGTTGATACGTTAAGGCGATAACCAGGGAAATTAGGAAGATGAGCACGGCTACAGCCGAGCCATAACCATAGTTATTTGCTAAGCGGCCTTCACGAACCATGTAGGTTGCCATTGTGGATGTTCCAGCAGTAGATGAAACGTATTGTCCCCAAATAATGTAGACCAAGTCGAATAATTGCAAAGAACCGATAATGGACATAAATGCCCAAATACGAATTGTAGGAGCAAGCAGAGGAAGAGTGATACTCCATTGCTGCTGCCAGAAACCCGCGCCATCAACGCGTGCTGCTTCATACAGATCTTCTGGGATAGACTGCATGCCTGCAATCATCAAAATAACAGCAAAACCAATATATTTCCACGTGATAATAACCATCAGCGTCCAAAAAGCAACTTTTGGATCTGAAATCCAATCAGCTCCCGGAATACCCCAGCTTTTCAGAACTGCATTAACTGCTCCAGTTGTTTGCAGCATAAGAGACCATCCCGTGCCCACAATAACTTCAGACACCACATATGGCACGAAAATAAGTGTGCGAATAATGGCTCGTCCCTTAAACTTTTGATTGAGTAGCAAAGCGAATAGAATGGCCAGTGGAGCTTGAATAATAAGAGAAGCAACAACCACACACATAGTGTGTATAAAGGCTTCTTGAAAGTTAGTATCCGAAAGAATAACTGCGTAATTATGCAAACCAACAAACTGTCCGTTAACTTCTGGCTTGCCATAACCTTTCCACTTGAAAAAACCGTAATATGCTGCCATAAAAACAGGCAAAATAACAAAGCCAAGAAACATGAGAAGTGCTGGAGCAGACAGCACTGCAATTTCTATATTTTTCCTGACCGTATCGCTCTTTTTAACGCGGGACTGCGCCGCTAAAGATGCACTCACACTCATAATATGTCTCCCCTGACTGTAAGTGACGATTGTATGTGTACCTAGGTGAGGGGGAGCTCAGCAATAACTTGCCTCACCCTCACCGTGTAAAAACTGTGCATAGTCCGCTCTTATCGAACGTTCTACACCTTAGGATTGTGATGGCTGTAACTTTTATCCCTTTTGTGCAGCAGATTGAACGCTCTTGAGAATATCTTGAGCTGTTCCTTTATCTGCAAGAAGATTAACTACGCCTTCGTTCAAAGCATTTCCAACGTTTTGACCTAGGACTGTGTCAAGCCACAGCGAGACAGAGCTTGATTCCTTATATACAGGTAGCACTTCTAGCAAGGCAGGATTTTCGACAATATCTTGAGCATATTGTGCGGCAGGTATGGTAGAGAATGTTTGAGCATATTTTTCTTGATACTCTTTTTGAGCAATAAAGTTAAGGAAGTCAACAGCTTCGTCTGGAGCAGACTCCCCCACAACCATCGCATCGGTTCCCCCCCCATAATAGCTTTCGGATTACCCTTTTGACCATCTAACTGAGGGAAAGCAAAGAATCCCAAATCAGCTAAATCTTTCTTATCAGGAGTAAGATCTCGGATAACGCCAGGATTCCATCCGCCCATTAACTCCATTGCGGCCATATGATTAGCAATCAAACCGGCTGAAGAACTTGCACCTTGCTGAGCAGGGGTTGTGAGGAAGCCCTCGTTGAACGCATTCAAGTCCTTGAGCTTGCTAACGTCTTCTCCTGCTTTGAGCCAGCACGAGTCGTCGAACTTCTTCTCTGTTTGAGCAGCTTCAAATGCTTTAGCTGAGCATTCACGCAGTGCAAACCAGTAATACCAGTGCGCAGCCGGCCATGCATCTTTACCACCCAAAGCAATAGGAGTAATATTCGCAGCCTTCAGCTTGTCAATTACCTGAGTAAATTCATCCCATGTTGTAGGAGTTTTTTCAATACCAGCCTGCTTAAACAGGTCTTTCGAATACCAAATTCCACCAGGAAGAGCTGCAATAGGCATGCCGTAAACCTTGCCTTCTAAGGTTTGCGAAGCTAAAGCTGCCTTCATACCGGTTTTCACGTCATCGGAAAGTTTCTCTGTTAAATCTTTTACCTGACCGGCTTCAACCATATCCTGTAGTTTTTGACCACCGCGGCTGAGGAAAACATCAGGCGCAGACTGAGGATCTTGCAAGGCTGTTTGCAGTTTTCCATCTAAATCTTCGTTCTGAATAGCTTCAACCTTTACGCTGACCTGAGGATTCTTCTTCATAAAATCAGCAGCAGCACTCTCCCAGAACTTCTTACCGTCACCAGTAGTGGAATTATGCCATACAACAACTTGTGTTTTACCATCAGCAGTTTTACCTGCATTATTCGAGCAACCTGCTAGACCAATTAAGCTTGCTGCGACTACTGTAGCAGCTGCAATATTTTTCAACTTCATTGTCTTTTCTCCTCGTAACTTACCACCATTGGCAAATTGTCGAAAATTTCGATTACTTTCTCTTATACAGTTGGCATTATTACAGTTTTACCGTTCTTCTGTTTTCGAAAAATATTATGTGATTTTCGACAATTTCATGTTATCAAGGCGAAAAATACTTAGTCAACTCAATTAACGAAAGATACATATTACTTATAAAACCTTATATTTCAATATATTTATACATTTTCAAGCAAATATTTCTTGAACTAAAGTTTTCGAAAGTTTCGATTTTATGATATTCTCTACCTAAGGAGGGGTGAATTATGACATGTCATCAATCTCAACGCAGAAAACAGTTAAGTGATATTGCTGAGGAAACAGGTTTTTCCTTGGCAACTGTTTCTAAAGTGCTTAACGGACGCAGTGACGTTGCACCTCAAACGCGCGAGATTATTTCACGCGCATTAGAGAAGAATCATTATGTACGTCGCAATAATCCTGCTGCCCATAGTGAATATATTGAAGTTGTTTTGCAATCTTTCGATACTGTGTGGAGTCTGGAAGTATTGCGCGGCGTTCTTAAATCTGCGAAAAAACACGGACTAAGCGTTATTACCACAGAAAGCGGCAGCCGCACTCATCCTGACGACAGCTGGATGGATGGCGTTATTCGCCGCAGCCCTTATGGAGTAATTCTTGTCTTCTCCAAACTCAGCGCAGTAGAACATTCGCGACTTAATGAGCACCATATTCCCTACGTTATTCTCGATCCCGCTGGCAACCCTAGTTCACAGGATTCCTCTATTCAGGCTGATGATTGGAACGGTGCTTTAGAGGCAACTCGACATCTGATTTCATTAGGACATACACAGCTTGGCATTATTACAGGACCACGTTCGATGCTGTGCGCTCGCGCACGTTTAGATGGTTTTAAAGCTGCGTTAGCAGAGGCAGGATTAGAGTATTATCCGCGGTTTACCAAAGAAGGAGATTTTACTGCTGACGGTGTCATTGATAGCGCTCTTGACTTACTACGCAATCCACAGAACCGTCCAACAGCTATTTTTGGTAGTAGCGATTTGCAATGCATGGGAATTTATGAAGCAGCACGACAACTTAACATCTCCATTCCCTATGATTTATCTGTTGTAGGTTTTGATGATATTCAAACCGCTCGCTATCTTAGCCCTCAGCTGACCACTGTGCGCCAACCTATTGAAGATATGGCGCAAGCAGCCTTGGATATTATTGTGAACCTTCATAAAGGCACACAGCAGCACACATCACGACGTGCAATCTTGCCAACACGTTTGATAGTGCGCGATTCAACAGCTCGCGTGCGCAATGCAGATGTCTGAAGTAAATAATGAGTGCTGACTGCTCATTAGTGCGCGTGATAGCTAATATAGCGGCAAATCGCATCAGTAAGCTGTACGCTCCAGAAATTACCTTCATGCTCGCCACCAAGCACACGAATTAAACGGCAGTCATGCTTTTGGCTGAGTAGCTTGGTGTGAAGCTGAACGCTTTCATCATAATCCACAACATCATCAGCATCGCCATGAAGTAACAGTATTGGTGGATATGTTCCATCTGCACGAGAAATACGGTAAGGACTCATATCCCACGCACGCTGTTGCACATCGTGCGATAAATTCTCCCATGCATCAGTAGGCATTGCTCCTACTACAGAAGACTCACATGCTCGCAAACCTTCATTCACTCTCATTCTTTCACCACTGAGCACACCATAAATATCTGATGGAGGAAAACAAGCAACACAATAATCAACAGCATCGCTCATCTGTGCGCAACTGCCATCGTTATAGCGTGGATCATCTCCAGTCATGGCAAGCAATAAAGCTGTGTTACCGCCTGAAGATGTTCCCCACACGCCTACACGTTGCGCATCAATATAAAATTCCTGTACATGAGCACGCAAAAAACGTACTGCAGCTTTAACATCCATCAAATATCCAAGAAAAGGATGGGAACCATTCTCACTGTCTCTATGATTCACTGTTGCCACCACAAAACCGCGCTCTACCAAGCGTTCTAATCGCCCCACGGCATACATGCGGTTAGGAGTAGTCCATCCACTTCCCTGCACAAAAATAACAAGAGGAGCAGTTCCTCCTAAACGCTCCAAACGCATAGGTGCAATCACATCCATAACTGCACAAGCATCACCTTCGCGATACTGCACATTCGGCGTGATAGAAAACTCATGAGAAAAATCATTATTCGAACTCATAGTGTCAACATAAGAATCACTATATGTGTTCATAGACCCAGCTCCTTTGCTGTACGTAAACGCCTTCTGAGGGTAAGCGGCTGCCTTGCCCCTTCAAACGTCTATATCATCTTTTATATTGCCTTCTGTTATGTCATATGCAAGCTCAGCCACAGCTCACCGTTGAGTTGTGTCTTTGTAACTCACACACTTCTTTAACAGTAGCACTTTTGGGCTACTACCGGGCGACGATCCTTTATAAGTACTTCCCGATTTTTCTCAGAAGGAGTTTCTCAGCTGGTATCTCAGCTGATATCTCAAAAGCGGACAGTAATCGAGCATGCAGTAATGATTAAAGCAGCGCGGATCAACTGAGCATAAAAGCAAACTTTTTAACTATCACTCTTATGAGGGAGCTCGAGTCATGGATTCATAAAATATATTGAATCGAAGAGAGAAAGAATAAAAGGGAAAGAAGAAAAATGAAGACGGTCGTTATTGCAGAAAATAAAAAACTTCAGCATTCACTTTTATCTGAGTATCTCAATCATAATCCCGCTCTTCATATTCTTGCCCATGCTTCTACCAGCCTTGAACTTATGGAAGATATCCATACTTACCATCCTGATTCTGTAATTATTGATGCACGCATTCCGTTCCAAGGAACAGCTCAGTCTGTGCAAGTAGCGAAGGCAATGGATAGAAATATTAATGTGATTCTATTAATGCCTGCTACCTCCATGAAAAGTCTTGAGACCAAAAGCGCTACGGTATATGGCATTGGTGGGGTTTCGGATATTCCTTTAGCTCAGGAAATTGTACATGCCATTGCTGGCGATGATGTTACTAATAATCGGGAAGTTTCAGAGGAAATGCACGACGACGTTGCAGAGGACAACGATGCTCATCAGCACAAAGACATACATATAAAAGATAATCAAACTAAATTTATGCAGATAGCCAGCGATAATGCTACTGACAGTAAAACATCTTCGACACATGCCCTCAGTAATCACATAACCGAGAAAATCATTACGCACGAAATGTTGACAGATAATCACAATAGAGATTTCGAGAACTATATATCGAACTACTATATATCGAGTGACCCCATATTTGAGGCTGCGCTAAAGTCTACAGACAATTGCCCACAACTATCTAAGCGCGAACTTGAGGTAGCTCAACAAATAGCGATGGGAAAGCATAATAAAGAGGTTGCGCAAGCGCTGACGATTACCGTTGAGACAGTAAAAACACACGTACACCATATTTTAGAGAAAATTAACGGGGAAAACAGGCAACATATTGTGTCGTATATGTATGAGAATCATTTGATTGAGTATTAGGAGTTTCTGCGGTGTCTGCAGTATCCGTATACGTGGATCGAAACTTGTAAAAGCGCTCATGCTAAAGTTCAGGTATGAATGCTCAGCGTCTCAATTCTAAACGGCTCAGCCATACAGAACATGCTGTTTTGCGCACGATTATTACACACGAAGGTATTTCGCGCGCGCATCTCGCCGAAAAATTGAATATAAGTATGCCGACGATAGCTTCGGCTCTGAAGCGTTTACACGAACTGCGCTACGTAACGCAATCTCACGGCGTGTTTAATTCTACGGGAGGACGCCGCCCTGACGCTTATGCTTTCGCGTATTCGCGATGCATTTGTGTGGGTGTGCTTGTGCGTAAGGGAACTGCTCATTTTGTATCTACCAATTTGCGCGGAGATGTTGGATCGCGTCAGTCGGTGAGCTTAGATAGTTTTGGCGCCAGTGATTTTTACGACGGTTTAGCTTTGGCTATTGAATCGTTTATTGAAAGCAGTCAAATTGATACGCGGCATTTGCGCGGGATTGGTGTGACCGTTGCCTCGCATGCTGCGTTAGACGAAGCGAGCGAAGCACGACTGCGCCGAACCATCGAATCGCGTCTGAGTTATCCTGTGCGCATTATGAGAGAGCCTTTTGCTTTGGCTGCTGCGGAAACGCTTTTCAACCCTGGTATTACGGATGCTGCGTGCTTGTATTTGAATGCCACGATGAGCAGCGCGTTCATCCGCGGTGGGCGGTACATGCGTTCCGCTGTTTTTGCTGAACATACGCGGCTGTACCCTGCTGTGTTTGCTGTTTCTTCTGTTTCTGTTGCT
Organism: Alloscardovia sp. HMSC034E08; assembly: GCF_001813415.1. Lineage (NCBI taxonomy): Bacteria > Bacillati > Actinomycetota > Actinomycetes > Bifidobacteriales > Bifidobacteriaceae > Alloscardovia > Alloscardovia sp. HMSC034E08. Next base: position 1,349,355 of record NZ_KV812468.1, read on the forward strand.
TCTTCTGCTGAGCTTCGCCAGCGTTGTGAATGCGGGCAGTACGGTTGCGCTCAACTGTATTGCAGCTCGCAAGCGTTATTATCTGCTTTGGGTATTCGCGATGCGCATGTTCGAGAGTTTATTGATCATGTGCGCGATGGAGATTATACGCATGCCAAAGTGCTAAGTAACTACATGGATTCTTTGGCATTATTGATTCATAACATTCAAATGATTGTGAATGTGCCCGTTATTCTGGGCGGTGAAGTTGCTCGCTATTTAGATAGTTCTGATTTATCGGATATTCGTGCCCGAGTGCGTGCTTTAGCACCGAAAATGCTTGCAGGTTCAGCGGGCGCTGCGGGCGCAGTGGGCATGGGAGTTACTGGAGCAGCCAGTGTATCGAGCGTGTCGGGTGTTTCGAGCGTGTCAGGCACTCGCATGGTTATAAAAAGTCAATGCACGCCTGAACAAGCCATTATTGGAGCAGCATATGTGCTCGCTCAGGATTACTTGGATTCATTACTTGCAGTCTAAATCTTTCGTATACGCTCCCGTTTTTGTTCGAATGCCAGATGCCGCGTGTTTCTTCTAAGACCTACATTACCGTTTAGCAAGTTTTTGCTCGACACAGCTCCAGCCATTCGGTTCATGTCGCTCATATGTGTGGAGTGTACTGAGTTTGAGATGCTTAATCTATGGTTTTGCTGTCTCGGTTTGTAAAGTGTTCATGCATGATTATTGTAAGCACTGAACTTGCGAGATTTTTTCGTAAATGATTTTGTTCTTGGTTGGGCGTGTCAGGAATTTTGTGTAGGTGGTAGGTTGCCCTATGGTGAGTTATTTTTCAGGGTCTT
>NZ_KV812468.1:1350290-1358122 GCF_001813415.1 Alloscardovia sp. HMSC034E08
CTTGATACACATCTGCATCCATACGCAACTCATGTGCAGACAGAGGTGTTTCATCTTTCCAGCAGTAAGGCAGAACGCGGAAGCCCTGGTATGCGAGGTCGCGATCGTAGAGCTGCTTAAACGCCCAGATTACAGACTCCATGTAGGAAACGTTGAGGGTCTTGTAGCCGTTTTCGAAATCTACCCAGCGAGCCTGACGGTGAATGTAGTCCTTCCATTCCTGCGTGTACTTAAGCACGGAACGGCGGCACGCCTCGTTAAAGGCCTTAATACCCATCTCGTCGATCTGCGACTTGTTGGTGATGCCTAATTCCTTCTCAGCTTCCAACTCTGCAGGCAAACCGTGGGTATCCCAACCGAACACGCGGTTAACCTTCTTGCCGAGCATGGTGTGGAAACGAGGAATAACATCCTTGGCATAACCGGTGAGCAAATGACCATAATGTGGCAGACCATTAGCAAATGGAGGACCATCGAAGAAAACGAATTCGTCGTTAGCATTACCGCTATCGCGCTGTGCAATGGAACGACGGAATGTGTCGTCGACGTCCCAATACTTGAGCACAGACTCTTCCATAGCTGGGAAATGAGGGCTTGGAGTGATGGTCTCGAACGACCTATCCGTCACAGCCTTAGGATACACGCGATTACTCATGCGCCTCGCCTCTCGTGAAAACTCGTGTTTGTTCACTTCATATGTGGTGCGAAATTTCGCTACCTGTATTCACGTGAGGACGATGTGCGAAAGCTTCTGCTTATGCCAGCTTCAACTTTTACACCCCGCGGTACCACCTCGGTTGCACTGCGCCGAGACTGCACAGTACCTCTTCACAGAATCCGGTCTGCTCCGTCGGGTCTAATCAACCGCTTTTGAAGCTTTGAGCAACGAACCGTTCAAGCATATCGCTTTGTTCTGTTCGTTAAGCCGCACAAGCACGGTTTTTCTTCCGATGACTCCCCGCTGATAACGGATCATGGTCGTTAGCTGTCTCTTCTGCCGAGCGTTTTACTTAGCAGAACTAACTTCTGGTTGCTTATGATAGCAAAGCCGAGCGATTTTAAGATACTGCGCGTTTTTCTTTGAAACTTTTCTCTGGAACTTTCGCGCGCACTTACTATAAGCTATCAGCACGCTCTCTCTCAGAACGCTCTCTCAGCGCGCTTCATATAACACCTACCGCAGTAATTTCTCGTAGCACAAGCGTTTCGGGTCGAGCGGATCATGATCTACTGTTATTTCGCCGCTCACGCTAAAGCCTAAACGAGCCAGTACGTTTTGCATCCGCTGATTTTTGCGGTGTGTATCTACACGCACTGTGCGAATACCTTGCTGAATAATAACCTCAAAAAGCGCTAAAAATAGTTGATCTGCCACGTGCTGTCCGCAATAATCAGGATGTACTGCCACGCGATGAACCACAGCATAATCACCATACTCTTCCTCAGGATATGCCCATTCTCCGCTAATCAGCGCACTGTAACCGGCTTCCTCACCAAAAGAAATACTTGCTGTAGCAACCACTTGTCCAGCATTTTCTTCACATAAAACAAAGCTCGACCCAGCATCAATATCTGCATAAAATGAGTATTCGTTGGGATACCCGCTCTGCCATTGCGAGCTATTATCGGCTTTAAGCATAGCTTTAGCTGCGTTGACCATAACCATGATTGCAGGCACATCTCCACGCTCGGTTGGTCGTAAGATGAGGTTCTGACTCGGCTGTGTTAATTCGCTCATATGCGTTCTTTCTTAAACATTCATACAATTTTCTGTTTGTTGATTCTACTGCACGCAATGCTCACGAAACACGCGCATCTCTTTTCATGATCTTTGAGCGCTTCTCAACCGTTCATAAACCTTGCCATCGTGTCAGCTTGCTCTAATATCCTAGAAGCATGATGAACAGTTACGAGCAGTTAGATCCGCACAGCTCATCGCCTCAGCAGCCCTTGCCTGCTATGGCACGAGATACCACGAAAGATAATCCGTGGCCAGTTTCGCTTATCAGCAGTAAGTTTGCCGATGCTGTGGATCGCTGGCCTGCTGCTTGGATTACTGGTCAGGTGCATCAGATTAATGCACGCCGCGCAGGTCAGGTGTATATGACTTTGCGCGATAATCAAACCACAACGCAGATGGACGTGGTTTTCTTCGGTGCCCCTGCCTATGAAGCAGCTAAATTTACCCAAGGCGATTTAGTTGTTATTCACGGCAAAGCGAATATGTATCAGCCTCGCACCTCGCTTAGTTTTCGCGCTGACGAGATTCACCATGTGGGCAAGGGCGGTCTCATGGAGCAGATTGAACAGTTACGCAAGAAACTCAAAGGTGAAGGACTGTTTGACGATGACCGCAAGGTTCCTCTCCCTGCTTTTCCGCAACGCATTGGTTTGATTTGTGCTCCTGGAGCGCGCGCTGAAGGCGATGTTATTACTAACGCTCGTTTGCGCTGGCCAAGTATTGAGTTTTCTGTACAGCATGTGCATGTGCAAGGTCCGTCCTGTCCGAGTGAAGTGATTACTGCGATAGCTCAGTTAGATGCTGACCCTTCTGTAGATGTTATTATTGTTGCGCGCGGAGGCGGTGCTTTTGAGGATTTGATTGGTTTTTCGGACGAAGGCGTTGTTCGTGCGGCTGCAGATTGCGTTACACCTTTAGTATCAGCTATCGGACACGAAGATGACTGGACCTTGATTGATTTGGCTGCTGATTTGCGCGCTTCTACCCCAACAGATGCAGCTAAAAGGATTGTTCCGGATGTGCGCGAGGAATTATCGCTTGTTTCTGAAACACGAACCCGTATATTTGGCTCTCTGCACAATAAGGTTTCTACTGAACAGCAACGTTTATCTGCCTACACGCAACGTCCAAGCCTGACGCATCCTCAGTCTATTCTCGATAAACCTCAGCAGTTTGTTAAGGAAGCTCGCACGCGACTGAATACTGCAATGAACTTTATGACGGCTGAAGCCACATCGACTATCGATAAACTACACGCTACCCTTACCGCTCTATCTCCTCAATCCACATTGAACCGCGGCTATGCTGTTGTGCAAAAAGCAGATGGAACGGTTATTGATGTTGCAAACGCATTGACAGCTGGCGAGGGCATAAGCGTAATGCTTAAGAGTGGCAAACTCAACGCTACCGTAAACGAAACAATAATGGAGGACTAACATGGCAAACAATACACATTTAACTGGCGAACAGCTCTCAGCAATAGAAAATATGACGTATGAACAAGCTCGAGATCAGCTTGTTCAGGTTGTGCAGAAGTTGGAAGCGGGCGGCTTGGAACTTAACGATTCCATGTATCAATGGGAGTTGGGTGAAGCACTCGCTAAGCACGCACAATCTCTGCTCGATGAAGTAGCTAAAAAACTTAATGAAGTTCAGGAATCTCAAGCCCAGTTCCAAGCTAATGCAGGAACGCAGGGAAACGAGTAAGTTTACGTAAGTTCTGTGTATTCTTGCGCACGCACACGATAAAACGCTTGTGTGCGCAATTGCGTAAAACCGTGTACACTTTTTACGGGTACTGCGCCTTTAATGCAGGTACTCCTATTTGCCTCGGTAGCTCAGGGGATAGAGCACCGCTCTCCTAAAGCGGGTGTCGTGCGTTCGAATCGCATCCGAGGCACAAAACAGAAAGCCTTTATTTTCAACGTTTATAGGCGACGAACTCCCCCTCTACAACCTTTCTTTACCTAGAAAAAACGAAATAGTCACAGCAAATTACGTCTGTACTGTTTCAACACATCGTTCCAGTACTATCTCAACCTCAACTGTGCTTCTGAACTAAAAATTATGTGGCAGCCTTTACACCTGAGTTTACGCGTAAAGGCTGCCACAAATGTGAACGGTCACATGGTCAATTTTTCGTGGTATGTTTTACACGCAAACGCACGAGTGAAGGTTAAAACACGAGGCAGTGCTGAAGCCTTTGCACATAGCGCCACGTGCAAACCCTGCCACACCACCACAACAACAAAACGCTTCTCCCCCGCATTGCCAAGAACAGCAATCACGAGAAAGAAGGGTTTGTGTGGAGAGAAAGAAACAGGAAACGCTTACTTAAACTGTAGCAACCTCAGCTGCAGCGCCAGCAGCCTTGCGGTTCACCACAACCAGCACAATCAGCACAGCCACGAGAATGCCGGCGAAAATGTAGAACGGAGCAGTTAAAGCGTTGCTACCGGTCATAAACTGCATAGCGCTCATGGCTATTGGTGCGATAAAGTTGCCGATATTGCAACCGATAAAGATGAGCGAGGTAGCCAAAGTTACGGTGTTCTTCGTGGTCAAGGTATCGAGGTTGCTAAAGATGTATGGGAAGCACCACGAACCAAGGATACTCGATAAGAACAGGCCGGCAACCAAGAGCCAGAAGCTGGAACCGCTCGCAGGTTCGAGGCGATGAATCAGGCAACGCCCAAGTACAGCGTAAACTTGCCGCACAGCTTGTTCACGAAACCGAAGGCAAAACCGGTGGCGATGTCTTTGAATTGTCGAAGAATCATGTGTGCCAAAGACTCTGTTGGCGGTTTTTTGAATTCGTTCGCACCGTTATTTTCGAGGCGTGCGTGAGCTTCTTCTTGAGTAAGTCCTTGGGTTTGCGATGTGGATAGATGGCCAATTACCTGCTGGGACTGTTCGTTCCAGTAGTTCATAGGTCAGCGCCTTTCTTTTTATGTTGTACGTTTTTGTGTTTGTTTTTAGTTTTGTTGTGTTTGTTGTGTTTGCGGTGTTTGCGGTGTTTGCGGTTTGCTCTGCTCAGTGCGGGCGCTCGGTAAGTGTTCGGTAACAGCTCTGCAAGCGCAAGCAAACGCAGTGGCAAACAGGAATATGGCAGGCCTGACCAGATTGAACGTGCATTATGCAATGCAATGGCGCTTTTGGACGGTTCTACAATCAGTTGTAGTCCATCGAGCGAGCACTATGCGTTGAATACACACAGTGCAGGAGCGTCAACCGTTATTGTCTCGAGCATGAAGCAAGTACATAAACTCATGATTATCTGAGCTCATGAAGGACACCTTTGAACAGCGAATATGCACCAGTACGAACTACTCATGCGAACGTGCTGCTCAGCGTAAACCGGCATGCTCATCCTTACTATCACCATGTTTATGTTGCTTTCGCAGTTTTCTTACAGTGGCGATGAGTAAGGCAATACAGATGGCATCGTATGAACAGAATGTGCGCGCTATTGTGCACAAACCGAGCAGCTACTTGGTATCTATGCCACAGTATTGATTCCTTTAAATTTTCTTTAACTTATAATTCGTTTTCCTATTTGTTTATCTCTATGTGAACAACCCAACCATCGCCATAAGTCGAGTGAAGGTATCTTGCCCGTCATAGCACGTATTAACAAGGAATACTGGTTGGTTATTGTAGAGGGTGTCGGATTTTTTGTGTAAATGGTGGGTTGCCCTATGGTGAGTTATTTTTCAGGGTCTTGAGGCTGTTCGCAATGAGGTTGTGCTTGACCTTAGGATATCTTGGTTCATCACACAGTCAACCAAAAAAGGTTAGCCGATATACTGTGCACACCATAACCTTTCGTCTTTCTCTTGCAGCACACACAACATATAAGAGATATTGCTCTTATTTAAGAGTGCTGCATGGCAACACACTGCTCCCAGTCAGGCTACGTTGAACGTTTCATGCCTGGGAGCATACAAAATCGCATACCCCACAGAAGAACCTCGCTCATCAAGTACCATCTCACAGGTATGACTTACCGAATATCAGTGTCACCTACACTCAGTTACATAATCAACACCTGTGTCTGCGAGTCAAATCCGACAAAACCACATACACAAAAAACTGGCACCCTCGAATCCTGGTTGGTTATTGTATCCGTGAAGATCTCGATAATAAGAGTATTTCTTACTGTCCTCAATAATGAAAGGAACGATGTTGTGACGCAAACATTCTTTCAGAGCAATCAGACGCCCTACTCTACCATTGCCGTCTTGGAACGAATAGATTGCCTCGAAACGGTAATGAAAATCAACAATATCCTCGAAAGTTACAACATCTTTCGTTTCATATGCAGAAAGAAGTTGAGACATAACGTAAGTAACTCGCTCAGGCGATACTGTCTCGTGGCCACGATCACATTGGGACGCTGCTTATATTCACCGACGCGAAACCAAGGTAAAAGGTAAGCTCTCATCAGATGTGCCGCGTTTGAGCACGTAATGCATCTGCTCAATAATATCTTCAGTAAGTGGCTCTTCTGCAACATTTATGCAGTAATCAGTAGCACGAAAATGGTTAATCGTTTCTACTACATCGTTTACACGGATAGGATCGTTATTCTCGATAGATATTTTGAGATTCACACTCAAAATAGGCGCATAGTTTAGCAATAACGGAATAACTCAGCTTCTCCCCACGAACTACTTTTGCAATCGTTCGCGAGGATATATACACTAACTCAGTCAGCTGAGATTTGTTTAAACCGCGTTCCTTAAGTAAAGATTGAGGCGCTGAATAATCGTACGTATCTTATATCCCCCAAATATCTTTACTTATTATAAAAATATTGGGGTCAAAGTAAAGATTTCTACTGTGCTATAAACTCGCTAATATCCTGAACAATCTGTTCTTGCTGTTGCTCAGCGGTAATGCTTGCTATACCATCTCCTCGTTGCTGACCGTACAATCCAAAGCCGCTATGATTGCCGCCCTCTATAGTCTTATACAAAGTGTTAGCAGGTAAACGGTTTTTCGCTGCGTCATACGCAGAACGGTTAAGAACCTGATCGTTCGAAGCGGTAAGCGAAAGCACGCGCAGAGAACTATTCGATAGATCAACCGACTCAGGCGGATAAGATGCTAAGAAAATCAATCCTTCAATATTTTTATCACTATTATTGTTCTTGCTCTGGCTACTACTGTCGCTCAAAATATTGCTAGCATTCATGGCAGCAACCACTCCACCCAAAGAATGCCCACCAAGATACACATTTTTCAGATTGTAGTGGTGAATAATCTGTTGCGCTTTCGCAAGCGCTAAAAACGGCACATTCAATGGCGAATGAATGAGGTAAAAATTATAGCCGTTATCAGCAAGTTGAGCGCCAAGCTGAGAATAACTACGTTCATCTACGAAAGCTCCACCATAAAATATGATATTAGCTGCTGGGTCGGTTTCTCGTGATTGCCCAGCTGAGAGCGCGGAAAACACACGCACATCTTTGAGTTTTTCGGCTTGTTTTTCACCGCGTCCTGCTTTGAGTTCATCGCTACGTTCTACAGCAGGTTCCTCGCTCTGCTCAGCGTAAAAAAGCGCTGATTGAGTTGGTTTGTAAGTTAAAATGTTGAATGTTATCACGCCCGCAACCGCAGTAAGCGCGAGCAAAGTGACAAGAGTAATAACGATTTTCTTCCACAACTTCATGGCTTCATATTATATTCAATGCTCGTTATTACAGAAGTAGCTTGATATTACTGAGTTTGCGAGGACGAAGGCGCGCGAGAGTGTAGGTACAAACAGAGCGAGAGAGCGAGCACGCGAGACTGCTGATGATAAGGCAATCAGAAAACTGTTCATAAGATTTTAGTGGGGTTTTGGAGTCTGCACGTGCATGACTAGCAGCTGTTCCGGGCAATCAGGCTTCACACTACGTTAAATCCGAAGATCTGTTGCTATCGACCCTGCTGCTTAACCGATTAATACACCTGTTATGACAGTTTTGATGCGCAAAAATGGCTTCAAAACTGTCATATCGGTTGCGCGTATCGACTTCACTTATGAAGCCAAACCACATTCACACCGAAGCGATGTCTTAACACATAACATCCCGAGGAATCAACT
>NZ_KV812468.1:1358222-1382561 GCF_001813415.1 Alloscardovia sp. HMSC034E08
ACTCAGTTACATAATCAACACCTGTGTCTGCGAGCCAGATCCAATAAAACCACATACACAAAATTCCTGACACGCCCCCCTTGGTTAGTTATTCAATTTGCTCAAACACCACATATAACACGACAACTCGCATGTAATCCAAGCAAGAATTTATGAAGTGATTTATTTCGCTTCGTGTGCTGTATCTTTTACCGCTAAGCACAGCTACGAACGATACAACAGAAAACGAGGCTATACATCATTTTATGTGTCCGTAGAGTTTGTGTTAGTTTACTTGTTTTTTGAATAACACATGTAAGTACAAGGATTCATTCACAATATTCAATAGAATCTCAAGCGTCAATTCTGCAACCACATCAGTTATACATCGTTACAGTGTTTCCTGCTCGATATTGCAGCATTCTTCTTTATGGCGCGTGTCATAAAGAAGAATAACTGTCCACTAAACAGGGTTCACGTCAAACTCCAAGAAACAGAAAAATTCCCCTTCACCGTAACAATATGCTTGTTCGATAAAGGGGAACATTACGCAATGCGCAAAGCAACGTTGTTTAGAAATCCTTAGATTATCTGGTTACTTTACTGCGCTACGCCTGCAGCACGTACTGCGTCAAAACCAGCCTGAAGGTCAGCCAAAATATCATCGATATGTTCGGTACCAATAGACAGACGAATGGTGGACTGAGTAATGCCCTGAGATGCGAGTTCTTCTTCGGTCTCCTGAGAATGTGTGGTAGAAGCTGGGTGCACAACCAAGCTCTTCACATCTGCAACATTCGCCAGCAAGCTGAACAGCTTCAAATTGTCAATAAAGACGCGAGCTGCATCCTTACCGCCCTTAATATCGAAGGTAAAGATGGAACCTGCTCCATTAGGGAAATACTTGGTGTAGAGCTCATGATCAGCGCGGTCTTCAATACTTGGATGGCTTACAGACTCAACTTCTGGAACGTTGCGCAAATATTCCACAACCTTCAAAGCGTTCTCTACGTGACGTTCCACACGCAAAGACAAGGTTTCTGTGCCCTGCAACAAAATCCATGCATTGAATGGAGAAATTGCTGCACCGGTATCGCGCAACAAAATTGCACGGACACGAGTAACGAAAGCAGCTCCACCCAAAGCTTCATAGAAGTTCAAACCGTGGTAGCTGTTATCTGGAGTAGTCAAAGTTGGGAACTTTCCAGGAACTGCAGCCCAATCAAAGTTGCCACCTTCAACAATCACACCACCCAAAGTTGTGCCGTGTCCGCCAATAAACTTCGTTGCGGAATGCACAACGATGTCTGCGCCATGCTCAAATGGACGGAACAAGTATGGAGTTGCGAAAGTATTATCAACAATAACTGGAATGTTATGACGATGAGCAATCTCAGAAATAGCTTCAAAATCAACCAAATCAGAGTTTGGGTTACCAAAAGTCTCAAAGAAGAACAGCTTCGTATTCTCCTGAATGGCATCCTCGAAATTCTTAGGGTCAGAAGGATCAACGAAAGTGGTGTTTACGCCATCACGTGGAAGTGTATGAGCAAGCAAATTGTATGTACCGCCATAAATTGTATTAGCAGCAACAATATGATCGCCATCCTCAGTAATATTACGCACAGCATAGAAAACAGCGGAAGCGCCAGAAGATACAGCCAAAGCAGCCGTGCCGCCCTCTAAGGAAGCAATACGCTTTTCAAAAACGTCCTGTGTTGAGTTAGTCAAACGTCCATAAATATTACCTGGATCAGCCAAACCAAAACGAGCCTCTGCATGATCAAAGTTATGGAAAACATAAGAAGTGGTCTGATAAATCGGTACAGCACGAGCGTCGCTTGCTGGATCAGCTTCTTCCTGTCCTACGTGCAGCTGGAGGGTTTCGAAACGGTAGTTGGTATCAGTCATGATGTGTCCTTTCAAAGTGTCAGTTTCAAAGTGTCAGTGAAAAGCTGATGGACACCAATGTACGACTGTTTTGAAGAAAACACGCACTTTTTATTATCACGTTTGCTTATAGCCTTTTATCAGGCGTTGAAAAACACGGTTTCAGCGTGTAAAACCACGTGGAAAAAGTTTACTTACTGCGCTAGTGTGTGTTGTAGCGAAGTTCGCTGAGCATGAAATATGACTATGAAATGCATGAAAGTGAGCGTCACTACAAGCCTCGATACATTCATTCGATACATTCATATGAAGGTGTGAAGTTTTATGACAAACGAAAACGTACTTTACCAGCGAAATCCGGTATATATTCCTCGCGTAGCAGCTGTTCATGATATGTGTGGGTACGGCAAATGCTCTCTGACAGCAGCCATCCCTATTTTGTCTGCTGCAGGTTGCGATGTATGTCCTGTGCCAACCGCTCTATTCTCAGCGCATACTTTGTATAAAACCTACACTTTCCATGACACGACGTCTATTTTGTCTGAGTATCTTGACGCTTGGAAAGAAGAAAACGTTGACTTAGATGCCGTTTATTCCGGTTTCTTGGGTTCGCCTGAACAGGTTGATCTTGTAGAACGCTTATACAAGGAATATCCTCATGCTTTGCATTTAGTTGACCCAGTTATGGGCGACGGCGGACATATGTATCCTACCTACACTCAGGAGCTGTGCGAGGCAACGAAGCGTTTAGCTGTGGGAGCAGATATTTTGATGCCTAACCTAACGGAAGCATCTATTTTGACTGACAGCGAGTATCCTGGTCAGAATATTTCTGACGATCAGGTTAATACCATTATTGATGCTTTGCTTGATTTGGGCGCTCATAATGTTGTTCTTAAGGGCATCGACCGCGAAGATGGAAACTTGCGCAATTACGTGGCTAATGAAAACACACGTTCTGCTGGAAAGATTGAGCTTGTCCACGAGAAGTTGCCATATATGATTCACGGTACGGGCGATACTTTCGCATCCTCTCTTAGCGGTGCTGTGCTCGCCGGCAAACCTTTAGATGAAGCTGCTCGTATTGCAGGCGAGTTTGTGCGCAAGGCAATGGCTTCTACACGCAACCAGCCTCACTTTGAGGAACGAGGCGTGAGCTTTGAGCTTGTGCTCGGAGAGTTGACTGGCTTAGTTGAGTAAGAGTGAAGTAAGGAAGTTTTGGTTAACAGGATTTCGTGCACGGGCTGGTTTTGTGCGCTGGGCTGATTTTACGGGCTGGTACGTCTTGGTTCGGCTTAGGTCAGCAGCGCTGTAAAGCAAGCAAACGATAAAACAGACGGATGTAAAAGCTCTCTGTAAAAGGGCATGCTGTAGCGGGTACTGTGCTAAGCGGACTGCCGTAAAGCAGGTACGTTGGAAAGGCTTGTAAATGCCCAAGCAGGGGCACGATAAACGGACAGCTGTTAAGCAAATACATTGCAAAGGCTCTCTGTAATGAGATATCTGTAAAAGCTCTCCAAAACGCTCATCGGGTTTAATGCTCGGTGAGCGTTTCGCATATTTCTGTGCTTGCTTGGCTTTTATAGGCTTAGATGTAGCAGGCTTTTCGCGCGGTTTTATATGAGGTTCTTTGAGGAAGCTTTATTAGTGGTTTTATCGATGGTTTTATCGATGGTTTTATAGGTAGTTTTATAGGTAGTTTTATAGGAGGCTCCCTTTTTTCTAAGCGCTGCGGATATTATAGCGTCTAGTTATTCACATCTTACCTAGTTATGCACAGTGTGTTATTCACATTGGTTCACATGTTCATTTTTCTTCGTGATTTACTACCAATCTGTGCTGAACTGGATATATGACTACACAAACACAATTAGCAACGTCTGCAATGACGCGCACGCATGCTCAGGATTTAGGCCGTTTTGGTGAAGATTATTCATGCCGATATTTGCAAAATATGGGGTGGAGCATTCTTGATAGAAACTGGAGGTGCCGTTTTGGAGAAATAGATATTATTGCTTTGGCTCCTGCAGATAAAAACAGTTCAACTCCTATTTTAGTTTTTCTCGAAGTTAAGACGAGACGCGATGACGCGTTTGGAGATCCATTAGAAGCTATTACTCCAACGAAATGTTGGCATATGCGTAAAGCGGCTGTTGCATGGCTTGCTCAACATCATACGAAAACACCTCAAATTATACGTTTTGATGCTATTGGCATGATTGTATGCAATTTCCGCGTGCGAAGTCTCACGCATGTAAGGAGGATTTTGTAATGAATATCGGACGTGTTTACACTGTAGCTTTAACCGGCATGCACACAGATACCGTTACTGTGCAGGGTTTTATTTCTCAAGGATTACCACAGTTCACAATTGTTGGTTTGCCCGATGCTGTGCTCACTCAGGCACGCGAGCGCGTGAAATCTGCATGTAAGACAACGAATTTTCGGTGGCCGCAAACGAGAATTACACTGAATTTGTCTCCGTCATCTTTGAGGAAACATGGTTCGAGTTTTGATTTGAGTATTGCCATATGCATTTTTAGCGCTATGCACTGCATTAGCTCATCCATTCTGGAGGACACAGTTATCGTGGGTGAATTGGGTCTGGATGGTTCTGTTCTGCCCATTGTGGGGGCTTTACCGATTGTGCTCCATGCTCGCGCGATGGGAATGTCTCGCGTGATTCTTCCTCAGGCTAACGAGCATGAAGCTCAGACTGTTACAGGTATTGATGTTATCGGCGTGTCGAGTATTCACGAAACGTTGAAGATTTTAGGGGCTCCTGTTACGTTGATTGGCTCACCACCGCCGGCGGCAGCTCCGACTCTTTTTCAGCAGATCGATAATGATTCTGATGATTTCGTTCACACTAGCTGCGAGGACAAGACCAACGATTTTAGTGATGTGATTGGGCATGAAGATGCTAAATATGCTCTGCAGATTGCTGCTGCAGGTGGGCATCATGTGTTGATGCAAGGTCCTCCTGGTGTGGGTAAAACAATGCTTGCGTCACGGCTTCCTTCTATTCTTCCTGATCTTGACGATGAGGATACGTTGGAATTGGCATGTATTCGTTCCGCTCAAGGTAAGCCTGTACATTTCCCTTTAAGCCACACTCCCCCGTTTGTGAGTGTGCACCACAATGCTACGCTCAAGTCGTTAGTAGGTGGATTGGCTGGGAATACGATTGTGCCGGGTGCTATGACTCAGGCTCATCATGGTGTGCTTTTTATTGATGAAGCACCTGAGTGTGAACGTGCGGTGATGCAGGCGTTACGTACTCCCCTAGAAAGTGGACATGTTACAGTGGCTCGCGTGCGTGGTCACGTCAACTATCCTGCACGTTTTCAACTTATTCTGGCACAGAATCCTTGCCCATGTGGTCGCTTATGGTCACCTCATGGTGAGTGCATATGTTCATCTGCTGAACTACGCAGGTATCGTCATCGGATTTCTAGTGCTTTACGTGACAGGCTTGATATGAAAATTAATGTACGCTCTGTGCATGCTTTGTCTTCAAGTTCTGCTCCCACAGATATGTATAGTCCTTTATCTGGCGATCATCAACATTGGGATTCTGAACATATGAGAGAAAATGTGCGTCTGGCGCGTGAACGCAGTGCTGCACGATATCGGGGTTTAGGTTGGTCTGTAAATGCTCAAGCTCCTGGAACGTGGCTAATGGAGCATACCCCATCGTCTGCTATTGCGTCTTTGAATGCAGAGCTTGAAGCCGAAACTCTGTCTATACGCGGAGCCCACAAAATACTGCGTGTAGCGTGGACTCTTACCGATGTTCAGGGCAAAGCTCAACCAGATGATGCAGATATTGCAAATGCTCATACCTTATATTGTTCAGGAGGATGATATGTACAAGCCAATTGATGAAGCTGTTGCTCTTGCGGTGCTCAGTTTCGCGTGTAATGGTGTGGATTCTCTGTCTGCATATTTAGCGAAACATTATCGTGGAGGTAATAGCATTGCTCTTATACAACGACTCCAAGAGATGAGTATTAGTTACAGTACTGGGTTTACGTTGCCTGATTATTCAGATTTGTTGCAGTGTTTGGCTCAAGAACCGCATACAAGTGATTTAGCACCCCAACTACGGCAACGCTTATTATCGTGGTTACATGCTTTAGCTCCGTATGCTCGTATGAGTTTATCTTCTTTAGCCAATGCTATGACGTGTAACTATAAATATTGGATTATTGATGCTTCGAGTCCATATTGGCCAAGACAGCTCAATCATATTTCCACTCGTACCGATTCTGAAGCTCCTCTATGCTTGTGGGGTTTGGGAAGTATTGATGCTTTATGTTCCTGCGATGCACCGATAAGTATTGTAGGTTCACGTTCTGTGGATGCTTATGGTCGTTATGTAGCCTTCCATGCGGGAAAATACGCAGCGATGCATGGGCATATGGTTGTGTCTGGCGGTGCTCTTGGAGCTGATGCTGCAGCTCATTGGGGAGCTTTAGCAGCAAGCGATATTTTAGATGAGCCAGGCAGAACTGTTGCGATTATGGCTGGAGGTCTGCATCATATGGGACCTACACGTAATACTACTCTGTTTGAACGCATACTACAGAGCGAGGGAGCTATTATTAGCGAACTAGCTCCTGATGTTGTTCCTGAACCATACCGTTTTTTAGAAAGGAATCGTCTGATTGCAGCTTTAGGATCCACTCTTATTGTTGCTCAAGCGCAACACCGCTCTGGAGCTTTGAATACGGCTACGTGGGCAGCAACTATGAATCGTGATGTTCTTGCTGCTCCAGGCAATATTCATGAACCATATAATTCTGGTTGCAATCGCCTTATTGCTAATCATAAGGCATCTGTATTAGTCTCTGCTACCGATATGAGCGATGTATGCCACCCAGCACATGATCCCTATAAAACGTCTAGTCATACCACTGATACTTCTCTAAGTCCACCATAAATTCGACATCCTTGAGTGTGCATACTACGCCTTCATCTTCCAGCAGTAGACGCTGCTCATCTGGACCACCGAAAGCAAAACCTGAAGCTAATGCTCCAGATTTGAAAACAACACGATGACATGGAATAACTCCTGGCTGAGGATTGCCATGCAAAGCGTATCCAACATAGCGAGCACTGCGAGGAGAGCCTATAAGACGCGCGATTTGACCATAGGTTGCTACTTTGCCTCGTGGGATTTGGCACACAACAGCGTAGACGCGCTGCGAAAAACTTGGTTCTGACTGTGTGGGCGTTTCTAAACTGTGCGAACTCATAGCTTAAAGATACAATGTGCATATGAACAGCTCAACATATTCTCATATTGCGCAAGCATGGCAATTCATTGAAGAAACTAGCATGTCTGCCGATACAGCAGACATCCAGTCTGTGCGTGCTCAAATAGCACATAAAAGCACCGTAGTATCGAGTTCTCTTGCGGCTTTTATTGGTATGCAAGCTCAGCTTATACAGGCACGCAATGTGTTGATTATTGGATTAGATAGCGGTATTGAAATTCCAGTATTAACGCATGGTTTAGGTGAAGCCAGTCAGCTCACTGTTGTTACACCATCTGCTGACGATGCTCAACGCACGCGTTCTATTTTTGATTCTCTGCGTTCACCTCATACACGCATGCGTTGTGTGAGCACAGACGTTAAAACTTTCTTACATCGACTCAACGCCCACGATTACGATATGATTGTTGTGTCGTCAGAGGCTGAGAATTATGCAGTAGCGCGTGATGAAGTTGCACGCTTATTGCGTGATGGCGGCATGCTTATTCTTACCGATGTTATGGCTTTGACTGATGAAAAGTCTGAGGGCGGAGTTCCAAACCCAGCTGACCGTCACGATAAAGCTGTTATTTTGCGAAGCGTTATTGACGAGCTGATGCACGATGAGATGTACACTACAGCTCTCCTATCAATCGCTACTGGCGTTCTCATGGCTATAGTTCATCAATAAAACATGTACAGGCTGTACGCTCAGGCGTACAGCCTTATTTTTTCTCATCTTCTCGTGTTGCTACACGCACAGCATAATCAATGTCATCTGTAATAACCAGCTGATCTATATCTTCAGTTCTAATCTTGCCGGACGAAGCAACCGTATGTCGTAACCAATCAATTAAACCTGACCAATATTGAGAACCAAACAGCACAATAGCACGGCCTGCTGTTTTATGCGTCTGCACTAAAGTCAAGGCTTCAAAAAGTTCATCAAGCGTACCCATTCCCCCAGGTAACACGATCAAACCGTCTGAATAACGCATAAACATGGTTTTTCGCGTGAAAAAGTAATGGCATTGCATACCAACATTAACGTAAGGATTAATCCCCTGTTCATGAGGCAATTCGATGCCAATACCTATAGAGGTTCCTCCAGCCTCATATGCGCCTCTATTAGCAGCCTCCATAGCTCCCGGGCCGCCGCCGGTAATAACCGCATATCCTTTGCTTGCTAGAAGCGAACCAAGAGCACGCCCGTCTTCGTATTCAGAAGAATCAGGCTTAATGCGAGCTGATCCAAAAACGCATACTGCAGGACCTAAATCAGACAGCAGTTCAAAACCTCGGCGAAACTCTTCGCGAATAAATTCCAAACGTTGAATATCCCGTGCAGACATCACTTGGTCCGCAGTCATTTTTTCAACATCAGTATCGAATTCTGAAGTAAAACGCATTTATCTACCTTTCCCATCAGTTGCACGACGAGCAAACGCATCAGATTGCCGCTTCAATAATACTGCTGCTATAGCCGCGGACAGGATCGAACCAATCAGAACGCCAAAGCGCGCTTCGTTACTTAACTCAGGCTGCACATAAGCTAAGGAAGCCATAAGGAAAGCGACAGTAAAACCAATGCCGCAGGCTGCAGCAACTGGAAGAAGATCGCGCACTTTCAAACCTGCCGGTAATCTAAAACGCAGAAGATGCGTAGAAATCCATGAAAAGAGCAAAATTCCTAGCGGTTTACCAATAACCAAAGCTGCAATAACGCCTACAACCAAAGGCGAGGTGAAAAGTTTAAGACTTAACTCATCGAAATGCACACCAGTGGCAAAGAAAGCAAAAATCGGTAACGCCAAAAGAGCGGACAGCGGTTCGATTTTATGTAAATAACGACTTGCACGTGCATCATGCTCTGCAAAAACAGGGCGTGCAGGCGTAAGAAGTCCTGCTAGCACACCAGATAATGTCGGGTGAATTCCTAATTCATGCATGCTGTACCACATAAAGAAACCAGCCAAAGCAACAAGAATCCACGGTACGTTGCGTCGGCGAATAGACCAAGCCCACAAAGCAGCTCCGCCAATAATTCCAAACGCCCACCAGCCTCGATGCAATTCTGAGAAGAAAATGGCAATAATAATAATGCCTAACAGATCATCAACTGTTGCAAGCGTCATAAGAAAAGCACGCAATGCGCCAGGAATGGCTTTAGCGAACAGAGACAGAACCGCCAGAGAAAAAGCAATATCTGTAGCAGTTGGCACAGCCCATCCTTTAGCCACCTGTGCCAAGGAAAAAACTTGACCGTTCGCAACACTTTCTACTCCACCATGAATACCGGCTGCAAGAGCAACCGTACTCACAAAAATAAGAGCAGGCGCTATCATGCCTCCTACAGCAGAAATCATGGGAACAGCAGCCGCCTTCATATCTGAAAGCGAGCCCGTAGTCAGCTCTCTTTTTAAATCTAATCCAACAACAAGAAAGAAGATAGTCAGCAAACCATCTTGAGCCCATTGATCAACCGTTAAATGCAGATGCAAAAACGGGATGGAAATAACAGTTTCACGCACAGATTCGAAGACTGGGTAGGTAAACGTGAGATTAGCACAGATAAAACCAATCAGCGCTGCAGCCAACATAATCATGCCAGAAACACGATCAGAAGCTGCGATACGTTTAATATTTACGAGAAAAACTGATTGTTTTTGACGTCGCGAGGCGCTACTTGGTCGAGGTTGGCGATGCTTACGCGGCTGTGCTGTCATAAAAATCCTATCTACCATCAGTGAACTGTCCTATTTTACCGTAGAAGCACTGGATTTTCGAGGAGATTTCACTGTATGCGCCAATAATGACAACACAAAGAGAGCGTCACGACAACGTAGCGACAACACAACGACAACATCACCCCAGACAGACGCGACACGCCGACTTGCACATCTTAGCAAGGAGTGGTTATTATATACGAGTTGCTTGAAGCACTGCGCCGATAGCCCAACGGATTAGAGCATCTGACTACGGATCAGAAGGTTGCAGGTTCGAATCCTGTTCGGCGCACAGATAAAACCTCCACTCCGGTGGAGGTTTTTTGCTTACGCGCACGCTGAACGTACCGAGCGTGGCTTATAGGACATTTCGTGTTGGTTTTTTGCTTGTTTTTTGTTGCGATGACGCGGTTTTCAGGGGTTTGAACTGGTTGTGACTCGAGTTTTAGGTTGGACATTTCGTGTTGGTTTTATTGGGATTTTTGGTGTGCTGACGCGTGTAAATCATTGCTGAACTGGTGCTGAATGAGAGGATAGGTAATCCTGGATGCAAAATTTGTCAAAACACACACAAAAATGGGACACTACCAGTAACAGACACCAGCGTTATCGCCGTGCCCATTGTGGTGCTAGTCAGATCTGGTCTAACGATATTCGTGCTCGTTACTTTAACGAATTCTTACGTTCTATCACGAGCCGGTCACGGTATGCGGATTTGCTCGGTCATGGTCGTAACGCGCGGCGTAAGTTTGCTCAGTTTTAACATTTATGACCCGTGTCTAATCTAGTCAACCAAGTCCATCACATGGTATTCGTTGATGGGATTTACCTATCACGTAATCTGGTCGTTTTGATCGCGTGTACCACGTGTGATGTCCTAGGCCGGTACGTAGCAAGAAACGAGAACACACAATCATAGAGAGCACTGTTATCTCGTGTCGCTCCTGCTGATGCCGTGGTACGCGATGATAGTTCAGGTCTTGCCCGCGCATTAAAACACATTGACTCACAAGCAGGGTACAACGCTGCACTTTCCATGAGTTTTGCCAAGTCAAACACAAAACAACGACATAGCCACGAACCCAAGCAGGAGTTAATCTGTACGATTTAGCTAAGCAACTCTTAACAATCAGCACTTGTGACCAAGCCGTTGAATAGATGGTCAAACTCAATGCGTGGAACAGACGCTACCAACAGTTCTTGACACAGAAAACCCTTTTATCCCACGGTAAAATCGTGCCCACCCATCAACGCCTGATCGAGGCAAGAAACACACTGAACAAACTGGTCAAACAAGGCAGCCTGTTTACTTTTCTCGACCCATCACTACACGTAGCTGACAAGCCCATCCCCGCGACAATAAACCAGATCGAAGAAGGAATCAACACACGACCTGAGAGCTCTTTTGCGCGACCATCGTGGCATGCCCATAGACCATCGCGTAAAACCGTGTTGTGGTGGTGCTACCTACACCAAGAAGCCCAGCACAAAAACTGGCACAAACAACCACTGACGAGCAAACCAACACACTGTTTGAAAACGCCTCTCATCGCACACAAACCCAAAACGAGATCGAGCACTGAGGCACAGACATCAACTGGAGCGACCTACACCACGCACAACCATGGCACCACCCCCCACTAACAAAACCAACACAAAATGTCCTATAAGCCCCGAACGCGCGGATATACAGAGCGCGGCTGCTCTACACGAGAGCAACCGCTAGAAAAGGCTTACTGCATACAAATAGTGTTCAAACTCATTGAAGAGTCAATGGAAAAATCTGCACTCGATGGCTTTACTCCTGCACTCACCAAATTGGAGCCCAACATCGCCACCATCGCCCCATTATCCGTGCATAGCCTAATTTCTGGAATGTGCACATTCACACCATATCTCTTCCCCGCATCAACAAGAGCAGCGCGCAGTTGAGAATTGGCGCTAAAACCGCCACCAACAATCACGGTAGAAGAATCTAATCCGCGAGCCGCCTTCATAGTCTTATTCGCTAAAACAGAAGCCACAGAATCTGCTAATGCCGCGCATACATCGTCCACATTAATGCCGTTTCCTTGGTCAACCTGCGATTCAATCCAGCGGGCTACAGCTGTTTTCACGCCAGAAAAACTGAAATCATAAGGATGCGCAGCAGCCGCTTTACCCTGCGTAAGTCCCTGGGGTACTCGTAAAGCTTTCGGATTGCCTGCCTGGGCATGACGGTCTATATGCGGACCACCTGGATAAGGGAATCCTAATAATCGTGCTACTTTATCGAAGCACTCTCCTGCTGCATCATCTAAAGTAGTTCCGATAACGCTCACATCAGTGGCAATATTATTCACATGCAAAATCGATGTGTGACCGCCCGACACAATCAAAGCCAAAGTATTCTCGGGGATATCTCCAAACTGCAACTGAGTCACTGCCACATGACCAATCACATGGTTAATTCCATACAAAGGCTTACCGGCAGCCCATGCCAAAGATTTTGCTCCCGAAACGCCCACTGCCAAGCACCCTGCCAACCCTGGACCGGCAGATACCGCGATAGCGTCTACATCGCTCAACTCAATATTCGCATCTGCTAAAGCTTGAGAAACAACAGGAACAAAAGACTCTGTATGCGCACGCGACGCGATTTCTGGAATAACACCACCATAGCGTGCATGCTCATCCATAGATGAAGCCACCACATTCGATACCAGAGTTTTACCACGAACAACTGCCGCAGCAGTCTCATCGCAGGTAGATTCAATACCTAAAATAAGCGGTTCACTCATGTTGTGCTCTCTACTTCCTCAACTCGTTCTCAACGTTCTTAATATTTTCAACGTTCTCAACGTTCTCATTACGCGCGGCGCTTCGGTTTATAGCGCTTCGGTTTATAGTGCTTTGATTTCCAGCATTTTGCCCCATGAAGCTTTGATTAGTAGCGCTATGATTTCCAGTTTCATGAGCGCCCTGCAAATCGCTATCTCTCCCACTGCGCGCATCCGCAGGCACACTAAAACCAACAGGATACACACGTTCCGGCGCAATTGTATAAGACATCGTATATGCATCTTTATTTTCAGGCTGATAATAGCGCTTACGCAATCCTAACTGCTCGAAGCCAGCAGAACGATAAACCGACAAAGCAATCTCATTATCTGTTGCTACTTCGAGTAACATGCGGTCGGCACCCAACCGTGCTGCTTCCTCTTTCATCATGTGCATAAGGTGTGAAGCAATATGGCGGCCTTGATATTGTTCATCTACGCCAATAGTCATAATTTGCGCATCTTGACCGTCGAACCAGAAACCTGCGTAGGCAATAATCGTATGATCGTCATTAAAACGTGCCACCCAATACGAGCGTGCAGGCGCTTCTAATTCCTGACTAACGGCATCCGCGCTCCATGCTCCTCGCCCGAAAAGTTGCGTTTCTAGCTGTGCGATGCGCGCAATATCAGCAGAGTCTAGAGCAACTAAATCAAGCTGTTCAAAACTCACATCCGCAAACTCAGCGATGCCCACCTGCTTACCCCTTGCGTTCACCGCTATCTCCTACTTGACCTCCAACTTGAATCTTTACATTCTGTTTTTCTGGATTTTGAGTTTGTGCATGATTTTCTACCTGACCTCCTACGCGCAAAGAAATCGAGGTTTGACCTAGTATATGCTTATTCGGCGCTGGAATAGTAACATCCGGACGACGCAAGTACAAAGGATCTGTGGACACATCTTTACCTTGGAATTCGCGCATTAATGCACAGGACGCGAAAATAGCCAGTCCTGCAGCTCCCGCGTCATGAAGAACTGACTCTTCCCGCACTTCGCCCACAGGTAAATCTGCCCAAGCGCTCTCGTAGCGCGTTGCACCGTGACCAATAATATCGACCACACAAGAACCGTCAGCCCCAGCCACACTACTAGCACCACCACTGAGACCGCTTGCACTATCAGCTCCAAAACCGTCAACCCCAGCAGTATCAACACTCCTAGCGCTATCCCCCTGAACAAATCCGAATTTTCTCAAAACCTCACGCACACCCTGCGCAATATCTGTGGCAGAAGCAATATTCATTGCAAGTATCTCTTCACCACCCTGACCGTACAAAGCATAATACAGTTGTTTGCGACGAGCATCATTCACTGCCAAAGCAAAATGATAGGTCTGTGCAGCAGCCGAATTGGGATAAGCAGAATTGGGATAAGCAGAGTCCGTATAATACTGACCCATATTAGCAATTTCTAGACGATTCCATGTGCTCTGCGCTTCCAGAACATTCATTCCCACAAGCTGCGCGCCTGTTGCCAGGGCAAAAGCGCGGGCAGCCACAATACCAGCACGTAAACCAGTAAAAGGCGCAGGACCAGTGCCCACAACCACTCGCTGAATATCTGCAGGTTTCAGACCAGCTTCCTCAACCACAGATGCGATATGTGGTTGTAATAACTCAACATGCGAGCGCGAATCAGCTTCGTATAATGGCGCATGACCTACTACGCCGACGGTTGATCCGAACGATGTATCAATAACTAAAGTTGGCTTATCATACAGGCTTGCAATAATATCCACGTCGAAAGCTAAATGAAGAGCTTGAGCCATGTGATTCGCACTAATATAGGTCATTATTCTTCCTCGCCCTCCGCTTTATAACCCTCCGCTTTATAATCTACAGTATGTTCCGCGCTACCTTCTGCAACGTCTTCAGCTTTCATCATTGATGCAATAACCTCAAGACGTGACTGCCATATTGCTCCGACCGCATTAAGCGTAATAGTGCGCGTACCCTCGCTGGTAAGTTCAGTGTCTCTTTGCACACCACTACCCGCAGCACTTCTTTCCACGCTTCTGTCGATAAGAATTTCTAAACGCTCAGGCGCTAGAACAGAGGCCATCATTGACCCCCATTCCATAAGAATCACTGTATTATCGTCTGGCTCTTCTAAAACCTCGTCGAGACCAAGAGACTCTAACTCGTCAAGAAGACGGTTAACCGCAGCAGAAGCAGCATGTTGCGGATCACTGAGCGCATCATCATTATCTGACCCCGGCAGACGGTAAGCGTCTACATGCACAAGGTGTGCGCTCTGACCATTGCTAAAAGTTCCGCGTAATTCTCGCGCAATAGTAAAAGTAGGCGATACAACTGGCTCAGTAATCGATAAACCTCGCCCAATACCTTGACTGAGCGTGGTTTTGCCCGCTCCTAAGGGGCCAGATAGAACAATAACTTCGCCGCCTTGTAAATGACGTGCAATATTTTCGCCAAGCCCACGCATATCGTCTGCGGTCGCTGCATACACAATTATCTGCTCGCTCACGAATTCATTCCCTCTACAATCGCTGTGCCATGTGTTGTTATACATTCTAAAGTTTTTTCAAGCGCATAGACAGGATCGCCTCCTGAGCTTTTGCATTGTTCATCCGCCCATGCGCACATTTGAATAGCACGCGCTAAACCTGCTGAGTTCCAACCGCGCAAATTGCGTTTAGCTTTGTTATATAGCCATGTATTCGTCAGCCCCGCTTCAGCTTGACTTATTTGACCTGATTCTACTGCTGCAACTTTGGCAATAGAACGTAGATGAGAAGCGAGTACGCCAATAATTGCTATCGGAGCCATACCTTGGGCAACGCTATTTCTCATATCGACAATAGCTCCAGCAAGATTGCCTGCCATCGCTTTATCAGACACTTCAAAACCGCTGACTTGCGGATTATTCACCATATACTGCGAAACGCTTGTTACAGTTATCGGGTTTTCATCAAAATCCATGCATAACTGTTTACACATGGCTGCAATTTCGCCCGTTTTACCAGCAAGAACGCCAGATAATAATGTCATAGCGTCGGCAGTCATGTAACGACCGTAACGTTCGCATTCACCAGTAATAAAAGAGCGGTAATCTTTTTCTTTTTTGAGCTGCGGGATGTCAATAATTTCTGCTCCCGCTTTTTTGAGACGGTTAACTATTCCGCTGCCTTTTTGTCCAGCATTTTTGCGGCAGATAACGACCGAATCACCGATAGAACGCTGTTTATGATCTCCTGTATATTTTTCGAGTATTTTAAGGAAATCATCGGTACTGTTTTCGAGATTATCGACACGTACAATAGCTCCGTCAGAGAGCAAAGAAGGACTGACTGCTTCCATAAAACCGTAAGCGTCTGTATGAGCGGCATCCATCTCAATGCGTTCCATATGAGGAAGTTCAGCGCTTATATCATGCAAAAGCCTGCGCAAGGTTAACGAATTCAGATACTCGTCTCCCCCATTGACCACATATACCGCACTTTTTGCCATACGTCTAATGTCCTTTCCAGCGTGGACAACTGTGCGTATTATTGTGCTGAGTAAGAACAGAAATGCGAATAAATTCCTGCCATCTCTCACGCATACGCTGTTTAAACGGCACTCTATATTCTCTCTCAAAGCGATAACGATTCTGCCACCAACGCCATCCCCATATGCTAGAACCAATAACTACGCTTCCCGCTATATAAATCGTAACCATAACGCTAACCGGCACAGAAACTGAAGCATACGGCAGACGAATAATAATATCGCTTACACGCACCATCACAGCTGTAGCACATCCAGATAACCAAGCGCACACATACCCTGCTTGAGGCCACAGCCAGCTGAGAGCCAGACTGATTAATCCGAATACTGTAGCAATATCCATAGGAACGCTCACAAGAAGATTGCTCACTATCGCATACATAGGCACTTCATCGCTGAGAATATACGATAACGGTAATGTAGCCAGTTGTGCGCTCACGGTTAAAGCCATTGGTGCTGCTAGCCAACTAGGTAAGAGATGAGTCATCAGTTTTTCGCCCCATCGTGACCATGTGAGAATTCCTATCACAGCGGCGCATGAAAGCGCAAAACCGATACTTGCAGCTACTTCAGGATTGAATAATACACACAGTATAATCGTCCAACATAACGCGCAACTCGCATATGTCTTGCGTCCCAGAAAAACGTAAAGTGAGGAAAAGAACATCATAATACTAGCCCTGAGCACAGAACCTGAAGGATACATAACCAGATATAAGCCTGCGTTTGCTGCAATCAGAAGCAGAGCACGTATGCGTCGGTTAATGCGCAATCGCGTGCACAGCCATGTAACCGTGCTGGCAGCAAGAGCGAAATGACCTCCGGACACAGCTAAAACATGCATAATACCGGCAGTACGAAAAGAATCTTTCAGTTTATCTGCTTGCTTTTTCTGAGAATGATTATTGGGCTCATAACCATTAGAGACCACAGATGAAAGAAAAGCATCATGACCCATCACTCCTAACGTTACGCCGGGAACAAGAAGTGAAGCTGTGCCACCTAGACGAGAGGTTTGAGAAAGAAAACGCTGCTGCACGTGAGAAACGGCTGCATGTAAGGCTGACGCTGGTCTGAGCAAACGCACGCATGATGAACAATTTTCCTGAACACGAAGATTCCACGGGGTGCGACCAATATTGGACGCCCCCACCGTTCCATGAACAAAGTATTGTGCTGATGTTTGCACCGAGCAATCTCGGCTATTGCGCGCCAGAAGACTAACGCGCACAGAACTCCTCTGCCACACACCGCGTAGGCGCACGGCCTGCAAGCGGGCTTGAACTGAACAGGAAAAACCACGTAAGGAACTATGAATTGGAGGCGATGTAATATGCACATGAGCACTGACTGTTTGAGCAGCACGCACAGATGTTGAGTTCACAGCATCATTCGCTACCATGCGCACATACACCGTCGAATTAATAAGCGCACACATACTCGCGGCAATACACACGCATAGATACGGCATCAGCCATACCCTTAGCCGCGCTCGCCCCGCTACTCTTAACAGCAAAACTGCGCACACAAGAGCAAGACCAGCAATTGCTGCAACAACAAGAATAAGAAACCTCTCCAAGTCAGCAGAATACGGACTCTTCACCATAATGGCGGTTACTGCCCACATGCACACAGCGGGAAGGAGAAGACGAAAATCATGTTTATTGGACGCGCACATGGCTTCTCATTTTCTCGAGAGTTTTTGCGCCAATTCCCGATACCTCCATAAGATCATCAACACTGGCGAAAGAACCATGCGAGGAACGATAATCGAGGATTTTTTGCGCGGTTACTGGGCCTACGCCCGGTATATTTTGAAGTTGATCGACACTAGCCGTATTAATATTTATGCGCGGATCAGGCGCGGCTTGTGTTTGCTGCTCAGCTGGTTGTTCGGATGACTGTTGCTGTGATTGCTGTTCGGCTGATTGCTCGGCTGGTTGCTGAACGCTCTGCTCTTGTTCCTTACTCTCTGACTTAGCTGTTTGCTTATAATCTTGACTATAATTGTAAGTTTCCGATTGAGCGGTTTGTAAGCGCATCATTGCAGAACTTTGAATACACAGCAAAGTCAAGCTAATACTCAGGGCAAAAATAAGAATAAGAATGGTCAGAATGGACCAAGTGGGAGATCCAAGAAATGTGGGTAAAGCGCTGGGAAGATGGCGCATTATATCTGCATGATTGTTGGACTCCTTCTGGTTAGCATCACCCTTATGTGCTGGATGATGACGCTCTGTGCGAGATAACCATAACGGGCTAAAGGAACGGTCTCGAGCACTAACCGTCCGCATATCATTAAGTTGCGTAGTAAAAATCTGGGGATCTCGTTGAGTCTTCACCCTTCTAGCTTGCGTCAGGCTAGAGCAGTTTTAAAAATCTCTGCGTAATTGTGAACCAATGTGAATAACACACCCTGACACGCCGGCGAGAGCGTCAAATCTTTGTCGGTTCATCGGAATTTAGCGGGAGTGTGTAGGTTTGTGGGTTGTAGGTGCGTGGAGGTTGTGAGCATGGAGCGCTAACAATGCTCACGCCCACCGTTAAGAGTGATTTCAGCTTCCACTCGTGCGTGAATCGTGGACTGCTAGGGCAAGTCATGTTTCACGAATCACTCAAGACCTGAGCCAAGCCAAAGTCCCACTAAAATCGCGTAAGCCTGTATGTCTTTTGCCCGGTCTGACTTGAAGGCTCTAGTGGGGTGTGAACGAGGACGTGTTGGACACGTCTTACCTCATTCCATGAGAACGGCGAATAATGCCACTAAAACACGTTGTAAGCGAGGGCACGTTCGACGCGCCTTAAACTACACCACGTATTACGCCACTTTTGAGAGTTCCTACCAGTGTAAGACAAGACACGTTCAACACATCATAAACTACAACACACGGATCAAGATAACCCGCATGTTTAAGGTCATTACGCATGGCACACCGCATCAGCACACCACACACACCGTGTCACCACACGCGAAGTCACCTAAAACCACACAAAAAACTCGCTGCGTCAAACCGATTACAGTTCAACACAGCGAGTACTTGTACGCGCGTTAAAAGCTCTTATTCACCAGGAACAATAGACACAATACGTGGTGCCTTCACAATCACCTTGCGAGGAGCAACCCCTCCTAAGCGTTCCACGATTGCTGGCAAAGCTAATGCTTGAGCTTCCAAATCTTCAGCAGAAATATCTGGGCTCACTTCAAGCTTGCCGCGAACCTTACCCTTAATCTGCACAACAGCAGTCACTGTATCTTGTCCAACAAAGCGCTCATCTGCCACTGGCCAGTCCGCGCGAGACAAAGACTTCTCATGACCGAGCTTGCTCCACAGCTCTTCACAAATATGAGGAGCAATAGGCGAAAGCATCAAAATCAAAGGCTCAATAGCTGCACGTGGCACGCGATAGAAACTTGTCAAATGATTATTCAACACAATGAGCTTGGAAATGGTGGTGTTTGGACGCATATTTTCCATTTCCTCAGTAACGTCCACAATGGTGTTATTCAGCAATTTAGCAGTCTTCTCATCAAGCTGCTCATCGCTCACAATCACTTCACCAGTGTTTTCGTCAATAACGTTACGCCACAAACGCTGCAAGAATCGCTGAGATCCAACAACGTTGCGAACATTCCATGGACGAGACTCGTCAAGTGGCCCCATGCTCATTTCGTACAGACGGAAAGTATCTGCACCATATTCGTCATACATATCGTCTGGCGTAATAATATTCTTCAGGCTCTTACCCATCTTGCCGAATTCACGGTTTACAGGCTGTCCCTTATACAGGTATTCTGTATCGCCATTATCGCCCACAACTTCTTCTACTTCTGCTGCAGGAACGTACTGACCGCGCTCATCTGTATACGCATATGCCTGAATATATCCCTGATTAAACAACTTGTGGAATGGTTCAGGAGCGCTAACCACACCCAAATCATAGAGCACCTTGTGCCAGAAACGAGAGTACAGCAAGTGAAGAACGGCATGCTCCACACCGCCCACATACAAGTCCACGCCACCGGAGGCACCCGTTGTTGCATTGTGCTGAGCACCCAGCCAGTAGTTGAACTCTTCTGGAGATACCATAGCATCACCGTTGTTTGGATCGGTATAGCGCATGTAGTACCAGCAAGAACCTGCCCACTGAGGCATGGTATTAGTATCGCGGCGATATTCCTGAGGACCGTCACCCAAATCGAGAGTAACGTTCACCCAGTCCTCGTTACGGCTCAATGGTGCTTCCGGATCGGTATCGCTATCCATTGGATCGTAAGTGCGAGGAGAATAATCTGGAACATCTGGCAGATTAATTGGCAGCATGCTGTCTGGAACAGTATGAGCCACACCATCCTTATCGTAGACGATTGGGAATGGCTCGCCCCAGTAACGCTGGCGGCTAAAGAGCCAGTCGCGCAAACGATACGACACAGTGCCCTTACCCACGCCCTGCTCCTCTAACCAAGCAGTAGCAGCAGCAGTTGCATCGTCAACGCGCATACCGTTTAAGTTAAGTTCTACGCCACCAATATGCGTGCTCTCCACGTGCGAATTAATCACGCGACCATCATGCGAGGTATAAGCCTGCTTACCCTCATAATCAGCAACCAAGCTCTCGCCGCTACCCTCTTCTGGTTCTACTGTATAAATCACAGGCAAACCAAAAGCAGCAGCAAAATCAAAGTCTCGCTGATCTCCACCAGGCACAGCCATAATCGCACCAGTACCGTAGCTCATCAGCACATAATCAGAAACAAAAACAGGAATCTGCGCGCCAGTAATCGGGTTCGTTGCGTACAGACCAGAGAAGTAACCGGTTTTCGCACCGTTATCTGCTACGCGATCCATAGCAGTCTTAGCCATAGCTTCACGACGGTATTCGCGCACAGCCTGGCTCAAAGATTCATAACCGCCGCGCCAAGCCTGCGGAACATCACTATCCCAATCAGCAGGAACATGCTCGAGGAGCGGATGATCAACTGCTACAACCGCAAAAGTGGTACCGAACAGCGTATCGGCACGCGTGGTATATACTTCCATATCCTGAGCACCGTCAGCAGTTGGTACTTCAAAATGCACAGCAGCACCATGAGATTCACCGATCCAATTGCGCTGCATAGCCTTAACTTTATCTGGCCAATCAATGCCATCGAGGTCTTCAATCAAGCGATGACCGTAGGCAGTAATGCGCATGGACCACTGAGAAAGCTCACGCTGAAAAACAGGAAAATTACCGCGCTCAGACTTACCTTCAGCAGTAACCTCTTCATTAGCAAGAACAGTTCCCAAACCTGGGCACCAGTTCACAGGAGACTTAGAAATATAAGCCAAACGGAACTCGTTTAGCACATCGTCTTGCTGCTTTGGCTCCAAATCGTCCCAAGCGCAACCTTCGAAACCAGGAATCTGCTTGTCGCCCGAGCGGAAAGCATCAATGAGCTCAGAAATAGGTCGAGCACTACCCACTCCACCATCAGCGCGCTGGTAATCCTCGTTATACCAAGAGTTGAAAATGCGAGTGAAAATCCACTGCGTCCAGTGCACATACTCAGGCTCAATCGTAGCGAAAGAACGACGATTATCTAAGCCCAAACCCATACGATGCAGCTGACGACGCATATTAGCAATATTTTCCTCAGTAGTAATGCGAGGATGCTGACCTGTCTGCACAGCAAACTGCTCAGCAGGCAGACCGAAAGCGTCATAGCCCAAAGCGTGCAGAACATTTTCGCCCTTCATGCGATGGTAGCGAGACACCACATCTGTGGCAATGTATCCCAAAGGATGACCCACGTGCAATCCGCGCCCTGATGGGTATGGGAACATATCCATAACAAAGAATGGCTTGCGGTCACCGGCAAGCTGACCTTCGCCATCAGTTAAATCACCGGAGACATTAGCAGCCCAGAAGGTGCCTTCTTTCTCCCACTTTTCCTGCCAATGTTCTTCAATTTTTTGAGCAAGAGCAGCGTTATAGCGCCATGCAGATTCAGACGTAGTGAACTCTTCCATTCATTAACTCGCTTTCAGAGTGCTTTAATGCTTATATCATGCTTATATCCGCTGTATACGTTCTATAAGTTCTAAGCCGTTTTTTAAGCAAAACTAATCAAATTATCGAGGCAAACGTGGACTTTAGCGCGAACGTGCAGACAGATTGTTTCACTTCGTGATAAAGATCTCTGCAGTTTCTTTTTACTGTTTTCGCGATAGTTCCTCGATAGTTTCCTATGCAGTTTTCGCGATTACTTTAGAAACAGCTGAGATACTACCCTACTGATTAACAGACAGTACGGATAGCTGCGTTTGCCCGCTTTACTTTTGTGCGTTCTAGTTCGGCGCGGCACGCTTTACTTGAAACGATTAGACCGAGTAAACACCCAACCAGCAATACCTGCCAATGCCATAGAGAGCACTGTCATAATCCAGAAGCCGTATGGATGATTACTCAAAGGAATATCTGCGAAGTTCATGCCGTACATCGAGAAAATCATGGTTGGAATAGACATAACCAAAGAAATAATCGTGTAAATCTTCATTACGTTATTCACGTTATTCGACACGATTGTGCCGAAAGCATCGGTCATGCCCTGCAAAACGGACTGATAAATGCTAGCCATCTCAATAGCCTGCTTGTTTTCCGTAATAACATCCTCAAGCAGATCGGCATCGTCCTCGTAATAGCGGAAACGCTGCAAACTGGTGAGCTTTTCGAGCACCACTTCATTAGATTTCAACGAAGTCGTGAAGTATACCAAGGATTTCGACAGCTCCATAAGCATAAGAATTTCGCGGTTCGCCGTCGAATGCTGCAAGCGCATTTCGAGCTTATCGCTTTCGCGGTCGATAATACGCAGATAACGCAAATACATGGAGGCGTTGCGGTACAAAACCTGCAAAATAAAGCGCGAACGCATAAAAGTATTAAAACCGCGGATAGCGCCATCCATAAACGGCTGCAAAAGCAACGAATCTTCCATACAGACGGTAACAATCAGTTCGTCGGTAACAATAATTGCTAAAGGAATGGTTTCGTACCAATCCTTACCGCTGCGCTCCTCCACTGTTGGAATATCCACGATAATCATGGTGTAGCCGTCCTCAACGTCTACACGCGAGCGTTCCTCGTCATCCAAAGGCGCGCGCAAATCGGCTAAATCAATCTTGCATTTCTCGGAGATTTCGGCCAGTTCCACATCGGTTGGCTTGCTCAGGTTTACCCATGAGCCTCTCTCGGGGCTTGCTATTTGTTCTGTTTTTCCATTAATTGTGCTAAAAACTCGCATCATAGCCATCACCCCCTATTCTCTGTGCTGTTCGCTTAAACCCAACTTTTTTACTATACGCTATGCCTTGGTTTTTTGCACGTATGAGACCGCTATTACACTTATAACACTGTGAGAGACTACATCTCACAATAAAGAGGGAAATTGTTGTGCATTTTTATACGCTCGCATATATTACGTAGCATCAGTCTGCGAATGTTACGTTTCGCCTTGTCGTTCTTATCGCGCTTTTCATCGCTTTGCTCTTCACCTCGCTGCGCTACTTGCATAACAAGATGAAAACGCGTTTGCGCGATTTGAGTATCGGTTTAGTCGTACTATTTACGATTTTGCTCGGTATTAATGTGCAAGATTATATGCAAAGTTATCGCTCCGTATCGCAAGCTCAAATGCTCAGCAAGTTCTTTACCAGTATTTCGATAGATCACAATGTGCCCGTTAAAGATATTGTTGTGAATTCCACAACCCTTAAAGATGGCATGATTATGCGCTTTAACGAGGAAGATTACACGGTTCATTTAGGCGACGACAACAATACCTACACGTTGGAGCGCACGCACGTTATCGATCACCACGTGTATATCGACTAGTTTTAAGGAGCTTCGATGATTGATTCTTATACTTTGATTGCCCTGAAATTCGCCATCGGTATTGTGGTGGTGATTTTGCAGATTAATATTTGGGGCAAGTACGAGTTTTCCGTGAATACCCCGCTTAACCAGATTCAAAATTATGTGCTCGGTGACATTATTGGTGGCATTATTTACAACGATTCGATTTCGATTATTACGTTTATCATTGTTCTGCACCCTGTTCGATTCGGGAACTTTGCGTACGGTTGGCCTCGCCCGCTGACCTCTGACAAG
>NZ_KV812468.1:1382661-1411048 GCF_001813415.1 Alloscardovia sp. HMSC034E08
ACGTGACTGTCACTGTCACGGTTGCGCAGCCTGACACCAAGACGCCAGACTGGAAGGACGGCTCTGGCGAACCGGGTGGCAAGGTCGTAATCCCGAACGATGGAGGCCCTGTTGAGGACGGCACGACGGTCGACACCGACGGCCCCGGCAAGGCAAAAATCGATGGCGATGGCAACCTCGTTGTTGACATCGACGACAACGCTAAGCCTGGTGACAGGATTGTAGTTATCGTCAAGGGCAAGAACGGCAGCGAGATCGATCGCGTGACGGTCACCGTTGAGAAGCCTGCCGCTGGTGATATGACCACCGAGCCGGGAGTCAAGAAGCCTAAGCTTGCACACACCGGTGCGCAGGTAGCAGGGCTTGCTGGTATCGTAGCCGCAATGGGCGTAGCAGGCCTTGGCCTGGTGCTCGTGCGACGCCGTCGCGAAGGCGAGGAGAACTAATCGCCTAGCCGACGAAACACCGGCATAACAGTACGGGGGTGAGACCTTAAACGGTCTCACCCCCGTCACCAATTTCTGGGCTAATGCCCATTTTTGTGTCTTTATTTTGGTGTTTTTGCTGGTGGTTCCTTGTAATCTGGGGTTTGGTTAGCTTTTTAGGCTTATTTTGTGAGCATTCTTGACATATGCTGGAAGTGTGTTAAGGAGCGGGTTTCGCTTGGTTTATGACTCGTAAACCAAGTAGAACAAAGTGCCCCACCTGCGGCGAGGCGGGTATTAAGAAGAATGGCACAACCAGCAAAGGACTTCAGCGTTACCGCTGTACGTACCAAGTGCGGGGCCTCTTTTTGTAATACCCGGCCAGATATTTCCAGAAAGGCAGAGCTTGACCAGTTCGTTAAACCGGCTCGTGCTGCCACTGATACGGGGAACGTCCCAATACGGGGGAATCTTTAACCCAAATACAACAGCCCGACAGGTAGAAACCAGCATCTTGAAAAGCGCGACGGAAGTTCAATCCTTCAGTGTCAGCGTGGAACACATACGCGGATGCGCCCTTCTCACACACGCCCACCATATTCGAAAACGCTGATAGCAGGAAATCGTAGAACTTATCGCCATCCATCTTGTCGTTCTTGATGGACAATCCGGATCCTGATTCGAAGGCGACGTTATATGGCGGATCGGTCAACACAAGATTCGCACGCTTACCATCCATCAACAACTCGACGTCCTCGGCGCTGGTGGCGTCGCCGCACACGAGTCGGTGGCGGCCAAGCGTCCAGATATCCCCACGCTCCACGAAAGTAGCAGCTTCTAACGCGGCGGTGAGGTCAAACTCGTCATCCTCCACCTCACCCTCATCCAATGAGCCGATAAGCTGCGCGATCTCAGCGTCATCGAAACCGGTGAGTTCAGCGTCGAAATCCGAAGCATCGAGGTCGGCAATCAAGAGTGCGAGTTTGTCCTGGTCCCATTCGCCGCTGATCTTGTTGAGCGCGATATTGAGTGCTTTCTCGCGCGTCTCATCCAGCTCCACGACGATCACGTCCACGTCCGTGTGGCCGAGATCTTCGAGCACCTTCAAGCGCTGGTGTCCACCGACGATGTTGCCGGTGGTGGAGTTCCAGATGAAGGGTTCGACGTAGCCGAACTCGGTCAGGGATCGCTTGAGCTTCTCGTATTCGGCATCGCCGGGCTGGAGATCTTTACGCGGGTTGTATACGGCGGGGTGAAGGTCAGCGATTGGTAGCTGTTTGATCTGCATGAGTTTTCACCGCCTTCCGCAGCGCGTCAACGTGAGCGAACGAGTTCTCCCAGTGCAAACCTCCGTGGCCGAAGTGTCCGTAGGTTGAGTAGCGGGTGTAGCCGGGTGCTCGCAACCCCAGAGCGTCAATGATCGCTCCTGGGCGTAGCGGAAACACCTCACGCGCAGCCTCGGTCAGGATCTTGTCGGAGTATTCACCACTGCCGAGCGTGTCGATGGTGAAGGCGAGCGGGTCGGCCTTCCCAATCGCATAGGAAATCGCGACCTGGCATTCCTGCGCAAGACCGGACTCGACGATAGTCTTGGCTATCAAGCGCGCCATATACGCACCCGAGCGGTCAACCTTCGAGGCGTCCTTGCCTGAGAACGCACCACCACCATGTGGGGCGAGACCGCCGTAAGTGTCGACCATCAGCTTGCGACCAGTGAGCCCCGTGTCTGCCTTTGGACCACCCACCGTAAACAAGCCCGAGGGATTCACCAGAATCTCGGTGTCAGCGCTAATCGGCAGGTACGGTTTGCACGCGGGTGCGACGATCAGTGTTTTGACCTCAGCTGCAAGCTCATCTAGATCCTTGATCTTCTCGTGTTGGATCGACACCACCACGGTTTCGACTGCTAAGGGTTGTCCGGCGGCGTCGTAGCGCACCGTCACCTGTGCCTTACCATCGGACTTGATGTCGGTGATGGTGCCTTGCTTGCGGGCATCATCGAGGCGGGCATAAATCTCGTGTGAGAGCACCAGCGGCAACGGCAAACGCTCTGGGGTCTCACGAGTGGCGTAACCATAGACCGTGCCCTGGTCGCCTGCTCCTTGGAGGGCGAATTCGGTATCGTCACCAAAGCGCGCCTCTAAGGATTTGGAGACTCCTGCGTTAATGTCTGGGGATTGGCGACGAGTCCAGACGAAGACGAGGAACTTCCACGGAACATAGCCCGCCTTCACCAGCGCGTAACGCACCGATTCACGAATACGCGGACGCTTGGTTGTCGTGATCTCGCCAGTGACGATGATGCGATGCCCGCTAGCCATCACTTCTACTGCGACGCGTGCGGCTGGGTCTTCGTAGAGGATGTCGTCGAGAATGGTGTCGGCGATCAGGTCGCAGAGCTTATCGGGATGGCCGATACACACTGCTTCAGCGCTGCGAACCATAATCATAG
The DNA here is from genome assembly GCF_001813415.1 of Alloscardovia sp. HMSC034E08. Lineage (NCBI taxonomy): Bacteria > Bacillati > Actinomycetota > Actinomycetes > Bifidobacteriales > Bifidobacteriaceae > Alloscardovia > Alloscardovia sp. HMSC034E08. Next base: position 1,385,539 of record NZ_KV812468.1, read on the forward strand.
GAATGCCCTTTCAGTAGAAAAATCAAAAGAAACAAAAACTCCCCGCCTTGTCAGCCAAGAGTGGGGAGCGAAGATAGACAGGCGAACCCGAATCGTGTGTGATACTGGAATTCGTGAAAGACGAAACGAGTAAACCTAATCCGCCAGAGCCTTCTACCGGCGATGGTAAAGCCGTGGCCTATGGAATGATTGCCGGGATAATGACCAGCATTATCTTTAGGTTCATTATGGACGATAGCGCCTCAGCGTTAGCTATCGGCACAGGAGTTGGAATCGCGCTAGGGGTAGCTTTCAGCGCAACAAAACGCTCCAAGTAACCCCGGTAAGCAACTAGGACGCGTCTACGAGCGGGCTTTCAATAGCTGCTCCATCACGTCATCACCCGGAGCCGCTCCCGAGTAGTCGGTGGTGCAGGTGGCGCGGACGATCTCGTAAATCTCGTACCAATACACATTCGCCTGCTTGCCAAATGACTGGGACATGGCAACGAACGGGGACGCGATAGCCGCCCCAGTCGTCGGGTGCTTTCCCAACAAACCGAACTTGGAGATCGCCTGCTCGCACTGCACATACCGTGCGAACGCCTGTGCATAGGATTCAATCAGGCGCGGGGCGACGAACTGGGAACAGCCACGAGCATCGAGCCATTGCCACGTTTCTCGGTAGACCAGGTCAGCACCGAGTGGTTTGCCATCGCGCTGAATATCGGAGAGGTAGTCGGAGGGTTCTGGCATTGTTTCACCTGCGAGCAGTGCACCGTCCCCAATATCGCTGCCTTCAAAGTCGAACGGCTCATTCAAAGGATCATCAAGCCGGGTGGCGGGCCGTCCTGCGGCGAGCTTCTCATTCAACGGATTGGGTTTTGCTCCTGCTCGCACACGGCGCCCGCCACGGTTGGTGCCGTCCTTGGCCATGGATTACCTCCTTCTCTAGGCCAGTGGCCCGGGTATGGAGGCCAGGAGTGGGAACCCCACTATCGGTCGTAACCGTTCGATAATGGGGATATGTGTATTGAGCGTGACATCGATTTCGGGCGGCCGCGACGGATGCGCTGCGGACGTTGTGGACACGAAGAACTCGTCAGCCACGACTGGATGGAAAGCTGGGAGCAGGGCAACGAGCTCTGCCCCGAATGCGGGATCGACTGCACCGAAGAAGACCGGGCTCGCCCCACGTACGACCCTGATGATCCAGCAATAGTCGATCATCAGGTTCTTCGGATGTTCTGGTACCACACCAGCACGATCCCGGACTGGCCCCAGAAGGAGTTCGATCCACGGGAGAAGCTGACTCCAGAGACCATTCAGCGCATGACGAGGATGTGCGGTGCAGGCGCTGTCGATCGATGGGTTGAACGACAGAAATCCAAAGCCCTTCACGTCGGCACCTACGAGGCAGCAATCGAGAACATGCTCAGGCGAATGGGTGACCAGCCCGAGGGCGATGCCCCGTTCTACCTGTACCGAGTAGTGCTCGACGACGCTGTGGGCATCGAGCCGGGAGTTCATCGCGAACCAACGAACTGGGTCGGCGATGCACAACCAGAGAAGTTCCTGAACCCCGGACATTCCGTCTACCGCTATATCAACGAACACGAGGACGAAGGCAGCATTTCGTTGGCTCTTACCGCAGACGCGATCGATTCGGTATCTGGAATTCAGATACCCGTAGCGACCAAAACGCCAGCTAGGAAGAAACAACGCCTGGCTACGTGGCAGGATGTTCAGCTGAAGGTCAAGGAAGCGAGCGTGCCTGACCGAGTACAGTCCCGTTTAGCAGGTGCTTTCAGGGACGTGAGCGCAAGCAATACCGACCACCTCAATCTGGATCTTCTCGACGGGCTGGTTGATCTCATCCAAAATCCTTCTCATATCCTCACTCTCCTTGACTCCGTGGAGCCCCGACAAGTCTGAATCAGCAGCCTCGGGTCAATACCCTGTTTGATTCGGTGACTTTGTGTACGGTTGGCCTCGCCCGCTGACCTCTGACAAGGCGTGAGAGATTCGACGGCCCCTACCCCTCGCTAGGCTTTCGACGTTGGCTCGTGTTCGGCAAACGCCAGGTAGGTAGCATCTTTGAGGTTCCAGATGATCGACGCGACAGTCGGCAACGTGTGGGCTCGTCAATACGAGTGACCCGAGGTTGTTGCCTCCACCGATCATCATCGAGCGCGCTCTGGCGCGAGTGACAGGGCTTGCACGGCGAGCGAAGGTTATCAAAGTCGTGGGTGCCGCCGTGTTCAAGCGGGAAAACGTGGTGGACCTCTTGGACAGGCGTATACCTGCCTTGCTCTAGGCAGTCCTCACACAAAGGATGTTGTGCGATGTAGGCGGCGCGGATCTTGCGCCAACGCGCGCCGTAACGACGGTTAATCTTCGGATCCCTTTGGTAGCGACGGTAGCATGCGTCCTCTGCTTTGGCATGTTGTTCGCAGTAGCGTTCGTGGGTGAGCTCGGGACAACCAGGGTGGGAGCATAGGGAGGCTGGTTTGATCGGCATCGCTGGCTCCTTCCCGGACATGGTGAAGCCCCAAGGCTCCCAGCCAGTTGCCGGGCTTGCCCTGGGGCTTCTCCTACTTTTCAACCACCTACAGTATTGCAGGCCGAAATAGGCAAATGCATCCGCTGTTCTTGACACCTTTTGGCGGGAGGGTTCACCCGGCCTGCCCATACAACGCCGACGCCAACCGGGACAGCGCACGCGACTTCTTCTGATACGCGCTGGTGCGCTCCACGTAGAAGCGGTCACACACGGCTTGAACCGCATCATCCTGGGAACCGTCGCCGAGAAAGAAGGCTTCGAGGACGAACCTGTCGTCATCGGTGAGCAGCTGCCAGGCGGGCAGGAACCACGCCATGTACTCCACCGCTTGACCGTAGCGGGCACGGTAGATGTCGATCCGATCCAACGTGGCCGCCACCCGGGTCTCCCCAGCATGCACATCCGTGTGACGCGGCAGCCCATCCAACTTCGGCGAACCCGGACTGATGGCATCATCGTAGGCGGTCTTGATCTGCTCGTCGGTGGTGTCGATGATTTGTTCCATCACCGCATAATCCTGTAGCGCGGCGATCGCAGCTTTCCTTGTGTCGAGGTATTTCGTCATCACATGCATGAGAGTTCCTTCCTAGTGGTTGTGATTTCTGCTGCGACCGCGTCAATCAACGCAGCCTGCGTAGCATCCTTCGCATCAAGGGCTTTGAGCACAGCTTCATCGAGCGTCCCCTCGATAACGAGGTGGGTGATCGTCACAGGTTCGGATTGCCCTTGCCGATAAAGCCGTGCATTCGTCTGCTGATAGAGCTCCAAACTCCACGTCAGCGAAAACCACACCAGCAGATGCCCGCCTGACTGGAGATTCAGACCGTGCCCGGCCGACGCCGGGTGAATCAGCCCGAGGGTTATCTCGCCCTGGTTCCATGCCTCGATATCGGCCGAGGTCTTCAGCTCGCGTGCTTCTGGGAAACGGGAGACGATGCGTTCGCGGTCATAGGCGAACCAATACGCCACCAACAATGGGCTGCCGTTGGCCGCCTCGACGAGGTCTTCAAGAGCGTCAAGCTTCCGATCATGCACAGAAGCCCAGTCACCCTCGCCGGTGTAGATCGCGCCGCTCGCGAGTTGGAGTAGCTTGCCGGACAAAGCTGCGGCGTTCGCGGCATCGATTGTCGCCCCATCAAGGTCGAGGACGAGGTCTGCCTTGAGTTGCTCGTAGACCTTGCGCTCTTTCGGCTCCAATGCGACGGGTGTGGTTGTCACCGTCAAGGGCGGTAGTTGGAGGTGGTCTGTGGTTCGCATCGACAACGTCATGTCACCAATCGCCGTATAGATCTCATCCTCAGCACCGCTGCGCGGCTTGTAAGTAAAAACCTGCATCCCATTACGCTTATCCGGCACGAACCAGCGCTCGCGATAACGAGTGATGAACCTGCCCAGACGCTGTCCGCCGTCGAGGAGCCGGAATTGCGCCCAGACATCCATGAGCCCATTCGATGCGGGCGTACCGGTGAGCCCGACCCAGCGTTTAACGTGCGGTCGCATTTTCACCAGCGCCGTAAACCTTTTAGCTCGATGATTCTTAAACGAACTGAGTTCGTCAATGACGACCATGTCGAACGGCCAGCTACCGCCCATCTGGTTCACGAGCCATGGAATGTTTTCACGGTTGATGACGGTCACCATCGCAGACGCCGCGAGAGCGTTGAGCCGGTCTTGTTTGGTGCCAACAGCGACCGCGACCGTCAAATCTCGCAGGTGATCCCACTTCGCGATTTCTGCAGGCCAGGTGTCTCGCGCGACGCGTAATGGAGCGATGATGAGAACTCGGTGGATGGTGAAGTAGTCGAGCATGAGCTGCCAGATCGCCGTCAACGTAATCACCGATTTACCTAAACCCATGCCAAGGAGAATCGCGGCCCCGTCGTGGTCGATGATGAACTGGGTCGCCTGACGTTGGTAGTTATGCGGCGTGTAGTGCATCAAGCACCTCCTGTATGCCGTCAACCGAATCAACAACCAGAGCTGTGAAGCCTTGCTCGCGCAGCTGGTTCATCCGATGCTGTTGGATTGGCCGTGGTTTCTTGTCTGGTGCTTTGAGCTCGACGAAAACGACGCGGTTTCTCATCAGGCATATCCGGTCAGGTACGCCGGTGATTCCAGGGCAGACGAGCTTCCAGCACAAGCCTCCGGAGGTTTCGACGGCGTTCTTGAGCTTCGCTTCGATTGTTCTTTCATTCATGACTTTTCCTTGAGTTGTCAAGGGTTGTGTTGGTCATGTAGGTCTAGTTCTAAACCTCTATATAGAAGTACTTTTTTGGCTTCTATATAAAGGGCTAGTACCGACGTACACGACCAACACACCCGTCGTTAGTTGAGCTCGAATTCGTCAAGCAAGCGAAGTCCTCGGATGAGTTTTCCGCGATTGTTTCGACGCGAGGTGAAGCCGTTTTTCTCCACGGCCGCATAGAAATCACTCGTTGAGCGCACGTACTCGCTACGGCTAAGCGCCCAAGCCCTGTAGGAGGAATAGAGCGCCCCAGACTTCTCTTCAAGACCTGGGTCAAGCTCGCAGCATTCGTCGAGGAAGTGGGCGAACCAGTCGTTAGCCGCCCGATACTTCTCCGACGCTTCAACCACGCATGCAGGTGGGACGAGCCGATAGTTCTCGGCGTGAATCAGGCGTGCGCCTTCCATGATCCAGGCGAGGACTGCGCCGCCAGCGTTGGTGTAGAGGTGGTCTGCATAGTTCTTCACATCCACACTGGGCTGGATGGTTTGGGTGAATGGGATGACGACAAGCCGCCTCCAAATACCGGTGTCCATCGCCCCGACTTTGGGCAGGTGGTTGGTGTAGAGCACGAGGGTGTGGGAGGGAGTGAAGGAGAAAGGGTCTTTGTATTTCTTCTCCGCTGCGATCTTGTCCGTCGAGGCCAGCTGCTTCGTTGAGGAGGTTGAAAGGCGAACGCCCTCATCATTCTCGCCAGCGATCAGGAGGCGGCGGGCTCGGGTTTCAGCCATTTCGTGTTTGGCATTGTTCTTCTTCCCCGCAATCAGCACTTCTGCCGAGATCGTCTCCGAGTAGGAGCCCAGCACTCGGGCGATAGTGTTCCAGAACGTGGATTTGCCGTTGTTACCGTCCCCGTAAGCGATGATGAGGGCTTCGATGAGGACTTTCCCGATCGCGGCCAGCCCGCAGACGCGTTGAACGTAGGCGATGAGTTCTTGGTCGCCGCCAAAGGTCAGCTCGAGGGAATCACGCCAGACCTGTGCTCCCTCGTCGGAGGGGTCGGTGGCGGTTTGCTTGGTCAGCATGTCCGCCGGGTCATGCTCACGCCTACTCCCATCCCGCAGATCAAACGTTCCTGAGGGCGTATTGAGCAAATACGCGTCAGCATCGAGAACGTGTGGGTTGATGAGGGCGAGGGGTCGGGCTTGGCGCATAACGGCTTGGATCGTACGGTCGGAGCGGCATTTGTAGATGAACTTCTGCCACTCTTGGGCAGCTGTCAGCTCCCGATACACCCGTGCCTGCTCGGGTGTAAACATGCCGACAGCTTTAGCTTTGGTCATGGCCACGAGCATCGCCGTCACCCCGAGCTCGCTGGCGCGCTGGCTGATCGCCTCCAACTCGGCATCGACTTGCTCTAACTGGCGAGTGGTGAGTTCTTGGACGACATGCTGGACTTTGGGTTCGTTTTCCTCCCACACCCCGCCTTCGTAAACCATCCACGCTGTCGCAGGCGAATAGCAGATCCGACCCGCATACTCACCAGCCAGAACGGTTGCCTGCCCGACGTCGGTGAAGTCTTCCGGCTTCAACGTGGTCAACTGCGCATACGCCTCCGGTGGCAGGTAGTCGGGGTTGGCTGCAACTTTCGTTGCGAACCGGCACGCCGAGTTCCAAATCGTCGTCAGCTCGCTGTCACTGAGCGGTGGTTCGCATAGATTCGCTTTACGGTCGAACAAGTCACGGGCCTGGTCGGTCTGCCCGTAGCGGATAAGCACCCGCCCTGCGAAGCGCGAGAGCGTCGCATTCCTCGACCCCTCGCCGATCACCAGAGTGCTCTGATCGAAGGCAGCGAACACGTCCTGCTCATCAGCGTTATCGAGCCATGCATCAAGCAACTGGTCGCCCTCATGCACCGTCACCGTCGCGTTCAACGTGCCGTAGATGAAGCGACCTGCATCCAGAGCGTTGCGGTCGAAGAACGCGAACCGCGACGCTAAACGATGCTTCAGCCCGGCGTATTCGTCAGCGTCTTTGATCGTGTGGATTGGGAAGTAGACGTGGAAACGCGGCCTCGCCGATACCACACCCTTCGCTTTCATGTGATTACGGGAGGTCGCGGCCATGAACTCCACACCAGACATGAGCTCAGCGATCTTCTCGGGCGTCACCCAGTCAGTTTGTGTTTCGGTGTGGTCGTTGTCGACATCCATCACCACACAATCCGACGCTATGAAGGCTGCAGTTGAGCGGCGGTTATTCACATACGTGGCGGCCACATGATCGAAACCCACGACTGCCGACAGCGAGGCTGCGTCAGTGACGGTGTGGCTGTTCGGGTAGTGGTTATTGTTCTGCACGCCGCTCACATTCGCGGCGTACAAGGTGAAGGGCGTGGTCATGGGGTGACCTCCTGAAAATCTTGATCGAAGTACTTGATGGGTAGGTCGAGGTCGTGTGCCCAGCCGATCTCTAGGCGCATACCGGGTGAAACGTGTCCGACGTATGCCCAGAGGGCTTCGCATTTGGCGAGCAGCACCCGGCCCATAAACATCGCCAACTCTCGCTGATCAGGATCGGCGTCATCCATGAACTGCGGGAATAGAAGGTGTGGGGCGAATGGGATTTTGCCCGCGTTCACTGCGAACCCACAGAATTGACGAGCGAGCTCCACGTTCGCTTGAGTGTCGCCCGAATACGGTGAGCAGATATAGACCAGCGGACGATATCCGAACTGCTCGCGCTGCAGCTTCTTCAAAGCGTGATAGCTCGTTAAATCCAGATAGCCCTCGGTGTTCTTCTTCGAAAACCCAATATCAAGTGTCGTGGCGGTCATGCTTGCACCTGACCTTCACGCTCAATCACCGGGAGGATGCCGAGCTGGTTCTTCAAAAGGTCGTAGATGAACAGGCGACCTTTCTGGGGCCAGTAGGTGTGGATCCGGGTGCGGTTCCCGTCGTCAATGACGTGGGTCTTGGTGTCGGTGTAACCGTTGCCTGCGTGCTGTGCGTAGAGCAGCCACACCCCCGATTGCTTGTACTGAATACCGAGTTCGTGAAGGAGCTGGTTGAGCTTGCGACCAGAAAGCCCATAGTCCTTCGCGATCACCGTGATCGGCAAAGCGTCCTTAGCTTCGAGAACCATGTCGTAGTAGGACAGTTTCGGCTTCGCTTCAGCCAGGGCTTGAGCTTGCGCAAGATTCTGAAACGTGAGCTCTGCGGTTTTGCGGCGTTCAGCGACGTACGCATCAAGCACTTTGAGGAGCGCTTCGGGATTAGTGACCAGCTCGTCGGTGGCGTACAGGCCATAGCGACGGATTGACGGCAGCACCTCGTGGGTGACCCACCGCTTGAACGCTTTCGCTTCTGGTTTGCGTGATGCCATGATCAGCGCGTAGAGGCCGGGTTCGTTGACGCACCATGTAGCACCGCCAGAGAACCCTAAGTTGAACTTAGCCTTCTCATCAGCATCGAGACGAGAAACGGCAACCGAGGGGTTCGTGAGATCGAGGGCCTGGCAGATATCGGCGGCGATGAACCATGTCTGATCATTAGCGGTGAAGCTGCGTACCTGCCCGAAACGGTCGTTGGTGAAGGTTTGGATGGTTTTGCCCATGACAGGCTCCTGTTCTGAGAGCCAAATAGACGAATGTGCACCGGTTGGTGCGAGAAGCTCTCAGTGGTAGGCCGCAAACCTTCCAGGAGTTAACCCCTGGGCGGGTTTGTGGTCACTGAGCTTTGGGACTCTCGCACATACGCCCTCGAGCACCACCTAATCCGGACGGGTGCCATGAAAATTGCTTCCCGAGATGCCGGGTATACCCCGCAGACAAACAGTGCAGCGCGGGCGAGCATGGAGATATGGGCGAGATGGATAAAGCCACAGTGTGGGCGATGGCGAAAAACATGCGCCTATTCACCTCCGTGGAATACCTACGCGCCCTCGATAACGACCCAGCGCCCTCTGCTGCGAATCAGCAGATCGCCGAGTATCTACGAGAGTTCATGACAACCGACCCGAACCTGCTGCTCGGTGACGAGTAGGAGTTAGTCCTTGCGGTAGTAGCCGCATTCGTACCCGTCCGCATCCAGCGGCAGGCTTTCTGCCCAGGCTGGGAGCGTGGACATGAGCTTGCACGCATCAGCAACGGTAAAACCAGAATCTGTGGGCTCGTCGATGACGATTTCGTCGTGCACATGCATCACAATCTTGTGCCCTGCCTTAGCGACGGCGTGCATGCCAACCACAAGCAGGTCACGGGCGATTGCTTGGACGATGTTCTCGACGAGTTTGCCTCCGTAGGTTTCGAGCTGTCCCCAGCGCCGTGCTGTGGTGGTGCCGGTGTAGGTGATGGAGGTGCCGCCCCACCTGTTCTCACCCAGACGCGGCTGGACGTAGGAAAGTCGTCTACCGGAGGGCAGTTCGATGAAGAGAATCCCAGACTCAACGCTAAAGCGCAGGTTGAGTAGCCGGATCGACTGGCGCGAGGTGATGGCGGCAATGGCTGCTTCTTCGACGTCTGCCCAGAGCTGGACGATGTGTGGGTTGGCGGCCCGCCATGCGTCGACGATGGGTTTGAGTTCGTGTTCGGCGAGTCCCATACCCAGTGCTCCCATAGCTTTCAGCGCACCAACAGAGCCGCCAAAACCACAAGCCAAAACTGCTAATTTTCCTTTCTGAAGAAGCTCACTATTCATGCCGTGTTTTTCTACTGGGACGCCGAACATGCGGGAAGCGGTTTCGCAGTAGAGGTCTTTGCCCTCACGGAAGGCCTGGAGGGTGGTGGTTTCTCCTGCGATCCAGGCAATCACGCGCGCCTCGATCGCCGAGAAGTCCGCAACGATGAACCTGTTGCCGGGGCTGGGGATGAATGCGGTGCGAATGAGTTGGCTGAGCGTGTCGGGCACGGACTCGTACAGCAGCTCAAGCGCATCAAGATCACCCACTCTGACCAAGGTTCGTGCTTGGTCGAGATCAGGCAGATAATTCCTCGGGAGGTTTTGGACTTGGACGAGGCGTCCGGCGAAACGTCCAGTGCGACCCGCTCCGTAGAACTGGATAAGCCCGCGCGCTCGGCCATCGGCTCCTGCGACGTTTTGCATCGCCACGTACTTCTTCATCGATGACTTGGCCAATTCGCCGCGCAGTTCGAGTACTTCTTTCACCGTGCCAGTCGCGGTGTCGAGGGCGGCATCGACGTCAGCCTTGGCGAGTGAGTCGATGTGGCAGCCGTGGGTGGTGAGCCATTGTTTGAGCTGGATCGGCGAATTCGGATTGTCCAACCCCGTGAGCTTCTGCGCCCGAGCGAGTGTCGCGTTGCGGTGGTGCTCATCCACCCCGACCGCGTTATCAACCAGCGTGTGGTCGAGCAGGATCCCGGCATCGTTAATACGTTGGTCGAGGGCGTAGGTATCCCATTCGGTCTCCGGCATCGGAAAACAAGCCAGTCTGTCGTGAATGGCGAGCTCGACTTCGACATCGCGCCGGTTGTAGTCGATAAACCTCGCCCACCCGGTCGGATCCGCTGATGGCGGGTTACGTCGCTTACCGCCATTCAAGACTGAGGGTGTGGCGGGTGTGCAAAACTGCTTGATCAGCTTCTTGCCTACTGTGTCTTTTTGGATGTCGAGGTTGAGGACAGTGGCTACCGCGTCGAGGCTCATCGGCAGGCCGAGGTAGGCGGACCAGATCATCGTGCACCGCCACTGCGCCGGATCAAGAAACCCGTCACTTAACAGTTTGGGATGGTGGCGGCGGAGCCACGCCGACAGACAGACACGCTCGAAGGCGGCGTTATGCGCCCACTTCACGACGGATGGATCTACCAGTGCCGCCAGCACCTCTTCGGGCATTGATTGTCCGTTGGCGAGATCCACCATTTCGACTGGACCGCCGTCAATCGAATAGCCGAAGAGCAACAGGTCGAAGTCTGGGTGCTCGCAATACGGGTAGACGCCTGTCTTGGCGAGTTGGGCGGGGCTGAAAGATTCGATATCGCAGAAGAGTGTTCGCATGACAAGGTTCCTTTCACATAGAGGAAAGTGGAGGGAACCAACAAGATGTGCTGATTCCCTCCACGTGTGGGGATGGTTAGTTCAAGAAGTCGTCGGCCGGTGCACCGAAGTCGGTCTCAGCAGAGACACGGCCACCGCCAAGGCTCTCGCCGTCACGGGTCTTTTGAATGTTCCCCAGCCCGCACGCCACACCCTTGTTCCCGTTCGTGTTGAACGCATAGAAGGACAGGGATACTCGTGCATAGCAGCCTGAGTAGACCTCGGCGCGATCCAAAATCGGGGCGACGCTCTGATCGACGATCTGCGGAGCGGTCAGCGAGTTAGCGTTAAGGAAGTAGGCGCCCTTGTAGGCTTCGTCGTCACGCTCAATATCCCCATCACGCAGCGGAAGCTTGAGGGCCGCCTTGTTGGGTCGCTTACCCCCAAACTTCCCGATCCCGGTCTCGATGGCTGCGTCCACGGCCTTCTCGATCGCAGTGATCGTGGCGGTGTCGGACTTGGGGATAATCAGCGAAGTGGAGTACTTGGGCTTGCCACCTTGAATGGAGTTCGGCTCCCACACATGCGCATAGCTGAGGCGGACTTCGCCGGTCACAATACGAGTCGGATTCTGATTAGTCATAGCCTTGTTCTTCTTTCTGTTCGTTACTTGTTTGTTTGGAAATCAGTGGCCGCGCTCACCAGATCGAGTGCTGGCCGTTTATCGGATGCAGGAACTAAGGTGGGTTTGCCTGCAGGTTTGGTCACGAGATCGCCGAGGATCTCGTTGAAGGCGGGTTTACCCATGAGCTTTTCCATTGCTGTAAGAGTGATGAGCTTGCGGTCATAGATGTCCTTGTAACCAGCCGCCTCAGCCGCCTTCGCCACGTCGGTTTCGGAGGTGTATTTGCGTACAGAACGCCCGGCTACGAGCTTGAACCCCTCAAAGACCACTCCCTGGTTGACGGCTTTCGACAGGGCGTAGGCTTCGACATCCGACGCCCATGTTTTGAGCTGCGGAATCCGGGCCAGCACGTCAGCGATTTCTGCATCACTCAGTTCTGCTGGTGGGGCGAATTCGAGCTTGGCAAGTTGAAGATTGGCTTCCGCTCGTGCCCGGCAGGTTGGTGCGATCTTGCAGAACTGGCACCACGAGCCGGGACAGAACTCGCCCCCACCCGCCGTGGCCAGTTCGGCCTTCGGTTTGACCTCCGTCTTGGCCCACGCGAGGAGGTCAGCGACCGGCACCTCCCAGGTGTCGACATTGCCTCGGCGGGGTTGGTAGATCGTCACCGCCACGGTCTCGATGTCGTACAGGTCGCCGAAGGCGTGGAGCGCTCCGAGCGCGTACAGCATCAACTGCGGATTGTTCACGGCCTCCACCAGAACGCCTTGCCCGTACTTCAGATCAATAATCTGCAAGGTAGGTTCGGCGATGATCACGCAATCCCCGGTGCCAAAACCTCCCGGAACAATGTGGGAGAAGTCGAGACGCTGCTCGATCAACACCTGCGGATCACCACAAGCCTCCCGTGCCAACGAGATGTGTTCCTGGACGAACGCCACATAGTCGTCCGTCAGGTTTTCCATCTCGTCATCAACCCAGGTCGATTCGGGTTTGAAGCCCGGTGCTCGGTGGAGGGCGCGGCGCAACTTCCACTCCGCCAGAGTGTGTGCGGCGGTGCCCTGCTCGGCAGCCGCCGACGACGAGTCCGGCTCACGGGACTCCAGCACTGCGCTGGGTGGGCAGTTCAGCCACCGATGCGCGCCAGATGCCGAGAGGAGTGCATGATCAGTGGGTGCCATCGCCGATCCCCTTCGCCTGCTCAAGAAGCCACCCATATTTGCCTGGGTCGACGTCTGAGAGCTTGTCCGCCCCCACCGCCACGATCAGCTCACGCACCTTCGCCGTGTGACCTTGCGCTGAAAGACCTGCGAGCACGCCGCGCACGTCCTCCAACGTCACCGCAGGTTCAGGCTCCGCAACTGGAGACATGTCTGGTGTTTCTTCGTGCGCTGGGGAACGGCTTGGTTCTGATGTGCCGATGAGTCGTGCAGCAGGTATCGGGCGGTCACCAATCATGCCCGCATGGTCTTCAACCTGCTCATACCAGTCATCCTCGAGTGCTTGCGCCTGCTCACAGACATAAATAGCTACCTGGTTCCACGCGCTGATTAGTTGGTTGCGTGTCTGGAAATCCATCATCGCCCCTCACCTCCCGCGCGCCCGTCCAGAGCGTTGGCCAAGGCCATGAGGTCATCATCGGGTTCAGCGATCTGGACTTCGACGTTCGTGGTATCGGATCCGGGCAGGAGGATCACCATCTTGTGGAGCGGTGTGGTGGTGCCGAAGATGGCGCGCAGTATCCGCTTGGTGACTCGGATTTCCTTTGCCGACAGTGCCGCATCGGGGTTGGGGTTTTTGCCGATCTTGAGCTTGAGCTTGGTACTCATTTGTTCGTTCCTTCCTGAGCGGTGCCGTGTGCCTCGCTCACAGGAAGGCCATGAAGATCGCTGGAGTTAACCCCTGCCGCGATCAGTCCCTCACGCAGGTGTTCAGTGGCTTTCTTCAACGTTTTCGAGATCGCCGCTTTTGACACGCCACGGGCAGCGGCAACCTCCACTGCAGGCCGCTGTTCGACACGGATGGCGATGAACACCTCCCGCTGCGCAGGCGGCAGCTTCTTGATGAGCTCGACCAACAACTCACCAACGGCCTGGAGAAGGTGCTCTTGTTCAGTGGCGGTTTCGTTCTCGCATACGATTCCTTCGGCTGACGGCGTGGATCCGGCTTCCTGGTTGCCGTAGGAGTTGTAGGCATCCCACGAGCAGAACTTGACGCCTTTACGGTCTTGACGGTGATATCTGTGTTCGTTGTTGTATTCAGCCCGGTCAAGATCAGTGACGATCTCAACCCACCGATCCTCAGCTTCAACAACGATCGGATCACCGACAACAGACGTATAGGTAATGAATCCCATGAGTGGGGTTCCCTTCTTGTAAAGGGAGACCCCGTTGAGGACTGCCGAGAGAAGACCGAAATGTTGAGCGGATGCAGTGACGGGCACCAGCCCCGCCGGGTTAAACCCAGATTGAGGTGGTGCCCATCAAGCGCTCAACGGTGGTCTTCCCGAATACGGCTCTGCGCATGCGGAAAAGTAGGAGAAAGGTTTCAGCGTGCCGGTTGACCGGTGCGGCATCGCCGAAAAGAAAAATGAGAGAGTGTTTCGAGGCTGTCGACCGCGCTGCGAAACACCAGCGAGGGGTGTTACTTGCCCTTACGCGGCTTGGCTTGGGCCAGCGCGGAGCCTGCTACGGACTTCGTTCTGGCTGAGGTTCGGCCGTCGCGCAGCAGTGCGGACGCCTTCTTGGCGACCGGTCGAGACGTCTGCTTCGTGTTACGGGTTCCCATGTCTCTTCTCACCTCCTGATCATGCTTGTTGTGACACAACTACACGTTCGCGTAGATGAACACGCCAAGAGTGAAGCGGTGTTGTACAATCGAATAGGATTTTGTTAATCGTTTCGCTCTTGCTATTCCATTAAACAAATCTGCGTATGAGCAGGTGGTGGTCAAACGATTGGTAGCGATTGAATGCGATTGTGGAGGTGAAATTGGGCGAGAAGAATAACTTCATGCAACTCATCGATGCGCTTCGCCCAATGATGAAAGGCACCCGCAAACTTGGTGAGTTCACCGCATTTATCATTGACCTGGGGCTTGTACCCGCGCCTGACACGGGTGATGAACGGACAGCTATCGAGCTGCGTGCCATTCCCACCTGGAAGGGGTATGCTAACGGCTCGTATCCGATGAAGCCGGACTTTGCAGGTGAACTTGCTGGAAGGTGGGATGAAGAAGAATTCTCCTCGAACCTTCTCCAGTGGTATCAAGAGCCCGTTCTCAATGAGCTCGCCGACAGGCTCAATCGCATCGACCCGAGAATTAACAAGGGCAATGTTGGACGCGGGTTAGGTGTACTCATCCGCGAAGTCCTCGTCACTATCCGCGACGCCGCCCCGTCACCGCTTGAGGTTCCGTTCAACCTGACCACACCCGCCCCACAGTCGGTTGCACCGTATATTGATGAGAAAACCAACCGGCTACGCCTTGGCGATCAATCAGTGGGGCTTCCACCGAAAAAGGACGTTCCCGAACACATTCAGCCCAAGGAACTCATCTACGTCGCCGCCTTACTGCACGCCTACTGCGAAGGATTGACCACAAGCAATCCAAAACCGGTGATTGACGATATTCCGCCACGCTGGTCGGCTCATTTCCAAGACCAACGCAAAGCTTTCTACAGCGCCGAATGGGTACGAGAAACCTCATGGAGCTGTATCCATAACGGCAAGGCAATGTTCGACGAGTTCCTTGACAGCATGCACGCCGGAGTCACCGACACAAACCTGCGCACCTACCCAAACGGTGTCGAACGACTCCTGGCCACCCTAGCCCAAGCTGTTCAAGTCCAACTCGATCGTCAGCGGCTCGATCAAATCATCACCCTTATCGACGTGTGGAGTCGTAAAGGCTCATGTCACGAACTGGCCGCACAAGGCAGATTGTCGTGGGTGGACGCATGAGACTTTCAGCCCTCGATACCAGCTTCGAAGCCGAGCTTCGCGCCCTGATCTTCCTATTCCTTCTCGACGAGCCAACCGACGTGGACTACTTGGCATGCCTTGACACTCTCACAGTCAACGCACACACCTTCGGTTTGGGTCAGACGAATGTGAATGGAACCCACCGGCTCGCCTCCGGCGAACTGAACGCCCGCACCCACCTCATGACCCAAGCCTTGCAGCACATGACCATCCAAGGGCTCGTCCACTACACCCCTCGAAGCGGGCTCGGGTTCTTCCGCATCAGTGACGAAGGCACCACCCTGGTCAACCGGCTCAGCACCCAATACGCGACAGACTTCTTCAACGCCGCACTAGAAACAATCGAGCGCGTCAGCGACAAAGACACCAATGCGCTCACATCGATCATTCTCACCGCAGCCACCCCAGGAGAGTCCCGATGAAACCAAGCTTTTGGATTACTCACATCACAGTGGCAGGACACCCCACCCGCCAAGAATCCCGCATCGACCTCACCCACGGACTCAATATCGTGTGCGGACCATCAAACACTGGAAAATCCTGGGTCTTGCAATCAATCGACTACATGTTCGGCTCGGCCACTAAGGAGTTCTCTATTGATGAGCAGTCCGGATACACCGAAGTACGCATGGGAGTACACACCCCATTTGGACAACTAACGCTCACACGCCCAATCGGGCAAGGCCACACCATCGTCGACGTTACGAGCACCGACATGCGGATCCCATCAGGACAATACCGGCTCAACAAGACCAAAAACGGGGCGCTACTCAACTCCCTGTGGCTGCGCCTAGCAGGGTTCGAGAATCCTGATGAACTCAAGGTCATCAAGAACCAGAACTACGACATTCAAAACCTAACATGGCGCACTGTTTCCCACGCGTTCTACGCTGACGAAGACAACATCACCAAGAAAGCCCCTATCCTCCTACCAGAGCAAAACACGGCACACACCGCCGCTAAATGCACGCTCGCAGCGTTCATCACCGACAAGGACTACGCCGCATACGCACGCGACGAAAACAACGAAACCAAGAAGCTACGAAACAACGCGATCATCGACTACCTGACTCCAAAACCAGACGAGCTACGCCAACGCATCGACACCCTCGAAGCCACCCTCAAAACCAGCACCCCCGACCAAGCCCAACGCACTATCGACGAACTATATGCACAGGTAGCACACGTCAACACGCTCATTGAGAACGCTGCACGTGAAGGTGAACAGGTAGCCTCCCGGCTCCAAGAAATCCGTGACCAGCTAGCCGAGTCAAGCGCGCTTCGGCATCGCTACGAAGAACTCGCATCCTCCTACCAAGCCAAAATCGACCGTTTTGACTTCGTTCACGAAGGCCACGTGCTTACCAGTGCTATCCCCACACCCGAATCTTGCCCCATCTGTGAGCAAACCCTGCCAGCAGACAAAACACCTGCTGTTGCAGAACCTGATCCGCGCGAACGGCAAAACCTTCTCACCAGGCTTGAAGGGCTACGCCAAACGATCACCCAAATGGAAACTGAGGGTGCACCACTAGTTGCAGAAGAACAACAACTGGCCTCCCACTCGCGACGCATTACAGAACACATTGAAAACCAGCTACGCCCGCAACTACACGCCCTCGCATCCAGCATCGCAGCCAATAATGCAGTCGTTGCGATGCGAACCGAGTTGGAAGAACTCCGCGAGCGCAAAACAGCGATCGAGCAAGAAATCGCTGAGCGCCAAGCTAAGACGTTCCCCAAGGGTAACTTCAACGCCACCAATGAGTTCCCAGAAACGTTTTGGGAAACGATGAGTGAAGGACTGCTCGACACTCTTGGGGCGTGTGCGTTCCCGCATCTTGACCGTGCAATGTTCTCGCGTGAACTGTTTGATGGCGTGGTCAACGGGAAAACAAAAAGTAAGCAGGGTAAGGGCTACCGTTCGTTCGTCAACACGGCGGTGCTGCTCACGCTGCGCGAGTACCTTGCCTCAGATGCTGTCGTGCACAGTCCAAGCATCCTCATGATCGACACCCCGCTCCTAGGTCTCGACGACCCACAACTCGACCCCGAGCTCCAAGAAGCCCGAGAGACCATCCCGATAGCCCTGTATGACTTCCTAGCCGAGCGTCAAGACCTCGGTCAAATGATCATCGTCGACAACATCAAATACATGCCCGACATCACTAAACTGCAATCCCGTTGTAACCTGATCTACTTCACCAAACAAGAAGGTCACGGCCGCTACGGCTTCCTCGAAGACATCCACGACGAGGACATCATCGACACGGAGGAACCCGATGCCCAATAGCCCCACCTTCAGCTACAAACCCCTGTGGAAACTCCTCATCGACCGTGACATGACCAAAACCCAGCTCCAAGAACTCACAGGGCTCAGTCCAGCAACCATCGCCAAGCTCGGACGAGGCGGAAACGTCACCACCGACGTCCTAGCCCGCATCTGCAACGCCCTTGGCTGTGAGATTGAAGAAATCTGCACCCTGATGCGCAATGAGGCTGAAGAGAGGTAAATGAGCATGCAAGATAACATTCCTAACAGTATCTGGGATGCCTTAACTCCAGAGCAAAGGGCACGGTTCTATATCGACAAGCGGCTAGAGGAATCCGGTTGGGTGGTTCAAAGCATGAACCGTTTCAACCCACGTGCTTCCATTGGGGTTGCTGTGCGTGAGTTCGCCACAAGCACAGGCCCAATGGACTATGGCCTGTTTATAAACGGCAATTTGGTCGGTGTTGTCGAAGCGAAGAAGGATGAAGAGGGGCACGACATTACCTCAGTGGAGCCTCAGTCTTCGCGCTATGCCAATAGCGCGTTTCGATATGGAAGTACCGTTGCCCATATCCGATTTGCTTACGAGGCAACTGGAGTTCACACGATTTACTGATTACGCCGACGAGAACTACCGTTCACGCGATGTTTTCTCCTTCCACCGTCCCGAAACACTGCAGGAACTGCTACAAGACGACGACACACTACGTAACAGAATGCAGCATTTTCCGACACTCGATGCCTCTGGTTTCCGTGACTGCCAAACGACCGCAATAGTCAACCTTGAGGCATCTTTTGCGCAAAATAAGCCTCGTGCCCTCATTCAGATGGCTACCGGTGCTGGCAAAACATTCACAGCCATTACGTCCAGCTACCGGTTATTAGCATGTGCTAAAGCGAAGCGCATTCTTTTCCTAGTCGACACAGTAAGTCTGGGAAAACAAGCTGAAGATGAGTTTCGCGCTTATAAACCAGTAGGCGAATCCCGAACTTTTGCCGAGCTTTATGGTGTGACAAGACTGAAGGGAGCAGGTTTCCCTAAGGACTCGCAAATCTATATTTCAACTATTCAGCGTATGTATTCAATCTTGAAAGGGAAAGAGCTCCCAGAAGATATCGAGAAGGAAGCTGAAGACGAGAATGTAGGACTGAACACGGATCCCCGAGAAGTTGTATACAACGAGTCGGTTCCGCCAGAGATGTTCGACGTAATCATCATCGATGAATGTCACCGGTCTATCTACAACGTTTGGAAGCAAGTACTCGAATACTTTGACGCCTTCCTATTGGGCCTTACAGCTACTCCAGACAAACGCACCTTTGGATTCTTTAACCAAAACGTCGTCTCTGAATACAGCCATGATGATGCTGTCATTGACGGTGTCAATGTTCCTGGCGATATCTACTCCATAGAAACCAAAGTTGGCACCGAGGGAGCCATCATCACACGACAAACGGTGGAATACCGCGACCGCTTGACTAGAGCAAAAAGGTGGAAGCAACTGGATGAAGATGTTGAATACAGCAAACAGCGCCTCGATGATGACATCGTTAACCCGTCCCAAATCAGAACAGTAATCAGAGGTTTTAAGGACGCCTTGCCACGAATGTTCCCTGAACGCGCTGAAGTTCCCAAAACTCTTATCTTCGCCAAGACCGACTCTCACGCCGATGACATCATCCAGATCGTCCGTGAGGAATTCGGAGCTGGCAATGAGTTTTGCCAAAAAATCACGTACTCATCACAAAACGCAGAAGAAGCTCTGAGTTCGTTCCGCAACGAATACAACCCGCGCGTCGCTGTCACTGTCAACATGATCGCTACTGGCACAGATGTAAAACCTCTTGAGTGTCTGCTGTTCATGCGCGACATTAAGAGCAAGAACTACTTCGAACAGATGAAAGGCCGTGGAACTCGAACAGTCAACTATGAACAGCTAAAAGCCGTCACACCTTCAGCCACACATGCCAAAGACCACTTCGTCCTAGTTGATGCTGTTGGCGTATCAAAATCATTGAAAACGGACTCGCGCCAATGGGAACGCCAACCATTTACATCCCTGAAAAAGTTGATGCTCGACGTAGCCAGCGGCAACCATTCAGAAAGTAACTTCAGCTCCATCGCCTCCCGGCTCAACCGCATGGAAAAGCAGCTTACCCCGCAAGAACTCCTGCAGTTCTCAGAAGTAACTGGTGGGCTAACGATCAGAGAAGTAGTGCGCGCCTTAGTAGACGCTTATAACCCCGACAAGATTGAAGAAAACGCGCAAGCCCAGCACGCTCACGACTATGAACTGACCGAATCTGATTTGGCAGAAGCCGCTCAGCAAATGCGAGCCGAAGCTGCCACACCGTTCTGCGATCCCGACGTGCGAGATTTCGTTGAGAACGTCCGCCGCAACCACGAACAGCTACTAGATACAGTCAACATCGACAAAGTTACTTTCTCGGACTGGGATGCTAACCACGTAGCACAGTTGGACGAGGCTATTCAGACTTTCGCAGATTTTATTGATGCGAACCGAGACGAGATCACTGCGCTCGGCATCTTCTATGACTTGCCCTGGGCACAAAGGCACCAAGATCTGGAAACGCTCAAAGCGATACACGATAAGTTCACGGAAGCGTTGGGCGCGATTACTATTCAACGCTTATGGGAGGCATATGCCATTCGCCGCCCAGAAAACGTTAAAGCCCGAGGTGCTGCTCGCACCTTGACCGATCTAGTATCACTCATCCGGTTCCAAGCAGGGTATCAAGATGAACTTGTTCCTTTCTCTGACCGAGTGAATTACAACTTTATGCGCTGGACAATGCGGAAAAACCAGGGCAACATCAAACTTACTGATGAGCAAATGAAATGGTTGCGTCTGATCCGCGATCACATCGCCATGTCGTTGTCCATTACCCCTGACGACCTTGAGCTCACTCCATTCGACGAGCATGGTGGACTCGGTCGCTTCTACCAAGTATTCGGAAAGGAATACATGCACGTACTCAACGACCTCAATGAAGCACTGGCAGCGTAGCTCATGAAAGAAATTGGGAAGGAGGTACCGTTGGTAAAGCTCGGTGATATCGCACAGATATATAACGGAAATTCCATCAACGCCACTGTGAAAAAACAAAAATATGCTGGCCTTCAATATGGACTGCCCTATATTGCAACCAAGGACGTAGCTTTTGATGGGACAGTCACTTATGACAACGGAGTAAAAATCCCCGCAGGGGAACCGAAGTTCAAGACTGCGCCAGCAGGAACCGTCTTCGTGTGCTCAGAGGGTGGAAGCGCTGGCAAGAAAACCGCACTGATTAATCAAGAAGTCTGCTTCGGCAACAAGCTTTATGCACTAGTCTCTGACACGTCAAGGTGCACCCCTGAGTACCTATACCTATTCACGCGGTCACCACAGTTCAGAGAACAATTCAAAAAACGCCACGGCGGTCTGATTGGCGGGGTATCCCTAACAGAATTCTCCACCATCGAGATCCCGCTACCTTCATTAGATATCCAGATAGAGATCACTGCTCGCTTGCGAGGCATGTTGAAGACCTGTACTTCTTTAGCAGGCCAGACTAATACGACCGCGAGAAGGATTGGGGAATACCGGCAGCTGCTAATAGATAGGGCATTTGTACCTAGGAATCCAGAAGCGTTAATTCCTTTGGGAAACCTGCTTGAGGATAAGCCGCGAAATGGTAAATCTGTTCGCCCCAACAGCGATAAAATCGGCGTTCGATCATTAAGCCTAAGCGCTACTACAAGCGGCACATTCAGGCCTGAGTTTTTTAAGTATGTAGACCTGAAGGTGCCGGAAGACTCCTATCTGTGGCTGGAGCCTGAAGATATTCTTATTCAACGGGCTAACACCATCGATTACGTCGGAACAGCTGCACTTTATACTGGCAAAAGCTGTGAGTTCATTTATCCGGACTTGATGATGAAACTGCGTCCGAAATCCGATGTTCTTCCACGCTTTATGCTTCTGCAGTTGCAGTCCTCTAGGGTGCGTCAATACTTCCGCAATAACGCAATTGGCACGGCTGGAAATATGCCAAAAATAAATCAGAAAGTCGTGATGTCAACGCCTTTCCTCTATTACCCAATGGAATCTCAAAAAGCATTAGTTGCAGACCTAGCTCCATCGCTTGAGGAGCTTGATGACATACAACGTAAACTCGAAGTTTTGAGCGAACAGATTCGTCAGATGGTTTTCTCGCTTCTGCAACAGGCATTCGCCACTATTTAGCGTTGGCAGGAAAGGTAAAGACATGAATTCTTCTACGATTATTTTCAAGGTTTGGTCAATGTGCGGCGTCTTATATGACGACGGGGTCGCCTACGGCGACTACCTAGAGCAGCTCACATACATGATCTTTTTGAAAATGGCTGATGAATATGCGAAGCCGCCTTACAACAAACCACTGGATATTCCTGCGGGCTACGCGTGGGAAGACTTGCGGTCACTGCGCGGAGCAGAGCTAGAGGATCAGTATCACAAGACGCTCGATCGGTTGGGGAAGCTCCCTGGGATCCTAGGACAAGTGTTCCAGAGAGCACAAAATAAGATTTCCGAACCAGCCAAGCTCGCAAAGATTATCTCGATGATCGATGCGGAAAACTGGGCTGCTATGTCCACCGACGTGAAGGGTGAGATTTACGAAGGGCTACTGCAGAAGAACGCTGAGGACACGAAGTCTGGGGCGGGGCAGTATTTCACGCCGCGCGTATTGATCGAGGCAATGGTGGAATGCGTTCAGCCAGAACCGATGAAGACCATCGTTGATCCAGCATGTGGCTCTGGCGGCTTCTTCCTCGCTGCTCAACGCTATATTTCCACCCATTACAAGCTTGATCGAGAACAGAAAGAGTTCCTAAAAGACAACACTTTCCGTGGCTGGGAGATCGTCCCCAATACCTACCGTATGAGCCTAATGAACTTGTTCTTGCATAATATTGGCGATTTGCGTGGCAACGTTCCTATCACACGTAATGATGCTCTACTGTCCGACCCAGGTGAGCGATTTGACTATGTGCTCTCGAACCCACCTTTCGGCCGAAAGTCTTCCATGACGTTCACTAATGAGGAAGGTGAGCAGGAGCGTGAAGACCTGGTGTACGCACGCCAAGATTTCTGGGCGACCACTTCAAACAAGCAGCTGAACTTTCTCCAGCACATCCACACCCTTATGAAGGTGGGTGGCGAAGCTGCTGTAGTTTTACCAGACAACGTACTGTTCGAAGGCGGCGCAGGAGAGGTAGTACGCACAAAACTCATGGAATCATGCGATGTCCATACAATTTTGCGGCTTCCCACTGGGATTTTCTACCGACCTGGCGTAAAAGCAAACGTAGTTTTCTTCCAGCGCATGCCCGCTTCTGCCGAGCGTCAAACCAAAGATATCTGGTTTTATGATCTTCGCACGAACAAGCACTTCACGTTAAAGCAGCATCCCCTGACGCATGATGACTTACAGGATTTCATTACCTCCTACAACCCCAGTAATCGTCATAAGCGCGCTGAAACCTGGTCAGAGGAAAACCCGGACGGGCGTTGGCGCAAGTTCAGCGCAGACGAAGTCTTTGCACGTGACGATTCTTCATTGGATATCTTCTGGATTAAGGACAAGGCTCTAGCAGACTTGGAGAATTTGCCTGAACCAGAAGAGTTAGCAGCCGAGATCGTTGACAGTCTCGAATCGATTCTCGATTCGTTCAAGGAACTCCAGGCAGAAGCACTTCGGTAGGGCGGGCTTAGATTGGATAGATGGGAACCGCGCACCGATCTGGAGATGCTTCGAAATCTGCTGTTGCAGGGCGAGAATGAGCATTTGGACTTCAAGGTCCGCCTCGATCTCGGTAGCGCTGAAGGGCGAGTTAAATTTGCCAAGGACGTGGTTGCCCTGGCTAACACGCATCCTGGTGGGCACTTAGTCGTTGGAGTGAACAACGACGGGTCGATTCCATCCCAGAAGGAACACCTTGACCCAGATCAATATGACAGTGCGAAACTTCGTGATCGTGTAGCTAAGTACGTAGAGGGTCCGATTGATATTCGAGCCCAAATCCATAATGTTGACAGCAGCGATGTCCTATTGATCGCCGTGTCTCCTGGAACGTCGTATCCCATTCCGATGAGCAAGGCAGGTGACTACGCAGACTCTGACGGCAAGCAATGCCAGGCATTTCGGGCTGGGGATGTGTACCTGCGTGAAGGTAGTCAGAACGTTGCTTTGCGATATGGGCATTGGGAACGTCTTCTTGCGGCACACGATCAACAGATACGCGACGATGCCCACCGCACTATCGACGCGCTCATCAAGGAGCTTTCCAAGCTACAGGTCAATAGCACGGGTACTGCGGTCAGTATCCCTCTATCTCTCGATATGACCTACGGCTCGTTGAGTGCAGCAGTCGCTTCACATCTTTCAGCCGCAGACACAGTTCCCGTCGAACAACTTCTCCGCCAAGCGCTCCAATCATATGGTGCTCAGGAGGATCGGAACCTCACCGTTATCGCTGTTGTTGCAGTACAAGCCTTGGCGTACAACAACCTTGATTTGGTTTCATTCGCAGTTGATCAACTATTCGAGATCCACGAAGGGGCGTCCAATGACAAGAAGCGCCAACTTGAAGTCATCGAATTCCTGTACATCATCGGGGCAGCCGCTGTTCGCTATAAACGCTGGAGCGCACTGCTCCCTATGGTGCTACGAGGCGGCTCCGACGACTCTTACCGGTCTTGGATACGCGAAACACAGGTAAATGCTTCAAGAGCCAACCTCTTTCCAGAGCAGTCAGGGTTGATGATTGATGCCGCTCGGGCGCTCATGGCTCATACACCTGAGCTGCGCCCAGATATCGCAGGAGAGCTACCAGTTGAAGACTTACCCGGTGATGATGCTTCATTGGATTCGTTGTGCCAGTTCGACTTTATACAGTTGTTAACACAAGAATTAGTCCCCGATGCCGGGCGAGCTGAAGGCTATCCTGCATGCGCGATCTATTCCGATACGCGAGTCCGGTCATTTGCCAACGAATACGTTCGCAACCCCAAGATCCGTAGTGAACTGACGCACCAGAACGATGAAAACGTCAGCCGTAAAGTCTTTGCGTCAGCTTGCGAAATTGTTCACCGAGCTGCTTCTGTACTTGGCTACTGGTGGAACAGCCCAAGCCCAGAAGCAGATGAGTATATCCAAGAAGCTCCCCGCACTTAATCAAACCTTTTTACGCGACCCAGATACCTTTTGACGGCTCCGCGCCGAACCCGCAAAGTGGGTGCAAAACTCAGCCATCGCGCCGTCGCGGTGCCGCGATCGATCTGCGCACACGGCCACCCCGGCATCCCGCGACGCGATCCGCAGAACCGAACGGCCAGCGTTCCCCGCGATACCGCGTCGAGAACACGCTCGCACACCGTTAGTTTGTATCACTGACGTCATCCAACGTTTCCCTACGACGTAGTTGTTGATACGTTATGACGCTTGCCTGTGCTGGGTGCGCGCTGGGCGCATTTAGGTTTGGGGCGGGTGCAAAACCGCGTGACCTGCGTTTTTATCCGAAGAAGATGGGGGCGCTGAGTTCTCGATGCAGTCCTGCAGGTCGTCAACGAGTGGTGATGGTTCGATGTCGCAGGCGTGGAATTTCAGGTTACGGTTACGCCAGTAAAGGGACCAGAGTTTGGTGGAGTTGGTGTAGCGCAGGCGGGCTATCAGGAAACGGGCGTGCTCACCTTGCCCGCCCCTTGATGGGCGGACTTCAACAATGGTGACGTGACGATCGGCGACGTCGGCTTCAACCTTGACCTGTTCCCATAGGTGTTTGGGGACGCGGGCATCGCACCAGCGACGGATACGGACGAGGTTAGCTGCGAAATTCCCATAGCCTCAAAGCTACGGGAACCGGCA
>NZ_KV812468.1:1411148-1417429 GCF_001813415.1 Alloscardovia sp. HMSC034E08
GATACCTTTCGGCGGCACTCATACTTTTCGGCGCGAGGCACACTTTTTGGCGATACCCCCTTAGAACACTATTCGCGACCCGATCGAAGCACCCAAAACCTGCTCGGACACCCGATTCCACGCCCGATCCAAACCATGCCATAAGCACAACAAACCCCTCGAATTCCTTGTTTTACCTAGTAAAACTCGGAACTCGAGGGGTTCTGTTCGCACTCACACTTTTGTATCAAAATGAGCGTCCTAGTGGAGCGGATGACGGGAATCGAACCCGCGTAATCAGTTTGGAAGACTGAGGCTCTACCATTGAGCTACATCCGCAGACAATCCACTACTATAAGCAAAAACTGCACAGAATGCAAACTTCTTAAATGCTGGAGTGTTGCTATGCTGGAAATCATGCAGCATGTTTTTATTATTGGTAGTCGTGGACTGCCTGCACAGTATGGCGGTTTCGAAACTTTTGTGGGAAATCTTGTTCTTCATCGCAAGAATAATGAGATTGTTTACCACGTCGCATGCTTAAGCAACACCGCCCACCACGCGCACACCGATTTCCACGGCGCCGATTGCTTCACAATCAATCCTCCCAAAATCGGACCTGCCCGCGTCATCGCCTACGACACCCTCGCCCTGGAATACGCGCTCAGCCTAGTCGATAAAAACGCAATTGCGCATCCCGTATTCATCATTCTTGGTAATACTATCGGGCCTCTCGTCAAGCGGTATGCCACGAAAATCCATAAACGTGGTGGTCTGCTTTTCGTCAACCCTGATGGTCTGGAATTCAAAAGAGCAAAATGGCCAAAACCTGTGCAGAGCTATCTGAAATACGCGGAAAAATGCATGGCGCGTCGTGCTGATGTTATTGTTAGCGATAATCAAGGCATCCAAGACTATATGAAACGCAACTATCCTGGCGTAAACAGCACATTTATTGCGTACGGCACAGAAACTCAACAGACGCATTTAACCGCGCATAGTGAGGATGTTCGCGCGTGGTTCAGCGAGCATAATCTGAATGCACAGGAATATTATCTGGTTGTTGGCCGTTTTGTTCCGGAAAATAATTACGAAGCCATCATCAGCGAATACATGCAGTCAACGACCAAAAAACCGCTCGTTATTATCTGTAATCATGAGGGGAACGCGTATTTCGAGACGCTTAAGCAGCGCACTCAATTCACTACGGATCCGCGCATTAAATTTGTCGGT
This sequence comes from Alloscardovia sp. HMSC034E08, assembly GCF_001813415.1. Lineage (NCBI taxonomy): Bacteria > Bacillati > Actinomycetota > Actinomycetes > Bifidobacteriales > Bifidobacteriaceae > Alloscardovia > Alloscardovia sp. HMSC034E08. The sequence continues at coordinate 1,412,361 of NZ_KV812468.1, forward strand.
ACGGTCTACGACAAAGAGCTGCTCACGTACATCCGCCAAAATGCTTTTGCATATATTCACGGTCATTCGGTTGGAGGAACTAATCCAGGGCTGCTTGAAGCCTTAAGCTACACCGACTTAAATCTCATCTTAAATGTGAGTTTTAATCATTCGGTTGCGAAAAATTCAGTGCTGTACTGGAAAATTGACGGTATGGATGACGCAGACGAAACCGCTGATCAATCCCTCTACCTACATGCTGTGATTAATCATGCGGAAACGATGTCTGCAGATGAGCGCGCAACCTTTGGCGTTCAGGCTCGGCAGATTATTGCGAACGAGTACACGTGGGATGAAATTGTCAGCCAATATGAGCAGCTTTTTATAACAGGGCAAACGAGCGCTGATACGAACGCTACGCCATTCACGCAAACTGATAGAGACAGCGACACGAAGATTGACGAGCGTAAAATTGACACGAAGATCGAGTAGAGAGGTAGCAGGAAGGCGCTGATACAGATACCGAACCCACGCTAAGGAACACCAACCACCCCACACAGGAAACATACAGTGAAAGTCAATATTCTTCTATCCACATATAACGGCGAAAAATATGTGCGCGAGCAAGTCGAAAGTATTCAAAAACAAAGTTTTACCGACTGGAATCTTCTCATCCGCGATGACGGTTCTAGCGATAATACAGCCGAAATTATTCGCTCTCTCGCTACCCAAGACGAGCGTATCCGTTTTATCAACGACGGTAACGTTACCAATGTGGGTGTTATCCGTTCCTTCTTCGAACTGCTCACATACGAAAAAGCGGACTATTATCTCTTCTGCGATCAAGATGATTATTGGTTGGAAGATAAAGTGCGCGCTCAAGTGGAGGAGGCTCGCCAACATCCGCAGCATATTCCTCATATGAACTATATGGATCCTGTGGTTGTGGATGCGAACTTAAAAACGCTCAACCCCAGCATGATCCGTTCCCAATCCGGACATGCTAATACTGAGCTTGTTCAAGAACTCACCGAGAACAGTGTTACGGGGGGCGTGGCTTTAATTAATCACGCGCTCGCAGAAAAATGGGTGAATGTGAGCGACAACATTATTATGCATGATTGGTTCCTCGCCCTATGTGCAACAGCAACGGGAACGTTAACTTTTATTGATAAACCGGGTGAGTTGTATCGCCAGCATGAAGCGAACGTTTTGGGAGCGCGAACATGGTCGAAGAAGTTCGCAACTTTTTCGAATCCTTGCGCTTTGATCAAGAAAAATTGGTGGCTTATTACATCTTCGCAAAAGCAAGCACAGTATGTTCTTGAACAGGAACGCGAAAATATTTCGCAGGAAAATCAGCGCTTGATGCATGCTTATATTCACGTTCTCGAGCAACCTTTCCTTCAGCGCCTATGCATAATAAAGCGTTTTCAGTTGCGCAAAAATAAGTTCCTCACATCCGTTTTCTTTTGGATTTTGATTGCAACCAGATGGGGTTATGGTCATGGTAAAGAAGAAAAATAAACGTTTCAAGCAATCGGCTAAGCAAACTGTTGCGGTCGATGCGATTATTGCAACTTCTACAGTTGAGCAGATTTCTATTGCGGATGCTCAGCGTGCAGTTAAGCGTTCAAATCCTTGGAAATATGCGGGCGTTGCGGTTCTTCTTCTTGCCGTTTTAACGATTCCGTACGGCATTGGTCGCGACATTGCTTTTCATCACACAGCTGATGCTATTTGGTTTCTTTCGCGCGTTCAGCCGGTAGGATGGGCGCTGATTAGTTGGTGTGCGACGACTGTTACTTTGATTTCCTTGCTGATTGCTGTGATTGAATCTCGATGGCGCAGTTGGGGAGTGTTGGCGTATTTTGCTTTTGCTGTTGAACAGCTATTGTCGGGACTGTCCATTTTGTCTACGAAATATTGGTGGGGGACGAAAGTTATTTTCGGATCGAGCAGCGTTTATGCGAACGGTATTAACGCCGGTATTATTTGTGCGATGGGCGCTTTAGGTTTTTTCCTCGTTGTGTATATAACAACGTTGATTTTTATTAAAAAGACCTCGCCTTTGAATGTTTTTACGCGCAGCTGGGCAGCATTAACGCTTTTTTTCGTGGTTGAACTTGGCGGTTTGATTGTGGCGATGTTCGGCGGTTTTATTTAGACGCTCGGGAAAACTTGGGTGTAGGGCGTTCTTCTGTTGTGTGCCGTAAAAATATGAGCAATGAGTGCAGGGGCATACGTCAGTATGTATGACCCCTGCACCTTAATCTAAAAATACATGAATCGGAGAGTTAAAATAACTGAATTTTAGTTTTTCCCTATAAAATCACCAAGATTTTTAATTTGTTGCTTGATGAGATGATATTGTTCAGATGAGGTTCTGGGGGAGTACATATTTAGTTGAACGTCCTTTGCTCACTATTTCTATATATTTTTTCCCAAGAAGAGCTTTTAAGTTTTCTCTGAACTTATACTCTGTCATTAGGGTGTTTTCAATTACATCATTTTTGCTAATGTTTCCATTTTCGATTATAAACTTGAGAATGGTTTTTTCATCCTCGTTACGTCTTCGTATGAAGATAGCAAATCAACTTTCCAAATAGTAACAATAGTACTATCGAAAGTGGTTGTGACTTCTGGAATTTTTAACTTGTACTTCTCAGACACGTCAAAAATTTTAGGTCCTCTTGAACCGGCCTTTTCAGACATTCCTATTCTTCTGAATAATGATGAAATTGTACTATTTCGTGTTTTTGATGTGCCTCCATGTATAAACTCTGGGATAGAGACTTTCATCTTGCCAGGATTTTTAAATTCGTAGAAATCATTATACGAGGTAATGATAATTGGAGAATCGAAGTCATAATAAGCGTGCATTAGGCAGTTGACTAACGCTTCGCGTATAGATTTAGATAAATCCTTCTTAAAAGGTAGACGATGTGCAGATTTGTCGTTTAGCTCGAATCTATCGTTTGTTGTAGCGGTTATTTTCTTATATGTTAGTTTAAGAAATCATACATGTTCAAATCGGGATACATCATATCTCCGGTCGAAACTCTGTCATCCCACCTTGCAGAAAACGAGTTATCTTTTTCAAAGTAATCTAATTGGAATTTAGGGTAACGAGAAATAATGGAATTATTTTTCCCCAAAAATAGCAATCCGCCTGCTGTCAATTTATAAGTGCCGTCAGTTCTATCCTTCTTAAACACACCAATTTCAGTTAAGAAGGCTCTGAGCGGCATATTGATATACTTGTTGTTTCCGCTCAAATCGATTAATAGTTTTTTATAGTCTTCAATTGTTTCGATATTAAGGTCGCTTTCGTCGTAGTTAGTTAGGAGTTCGCTATCAATATCATCGTGAGAACTTACCATAAGATATTTTAGTTCTTCTCTGTCGAGTCTAACGTCGTCCTCTCCTAGTCTTTTATAAGATTGTCTAAAATCATTCTTTAGATGGACAGGCTTTTGGTCACTACTAGCTTCTCTTATAGTTATCACCATGAGTTGGCGATTTTTACCAGGGATGTCTACATACTCAATGTCATTATCTGCTAACAAATTACAGCTGACTTTTTGTTTATTCGCAGCTAGAGCAAACAAATCATCTCGGATTTTCTGAGGATTATTTACTCCTTGATATGGATCTTCATTTTTCTCATCAATTCCTAAAATGATTTTTCCGCCGTTGGTATTAGCGAAAGCAGAGTAAGTTTCCCAGAAAGAATCAGGAAGCGCATTCTTGGCTTTTTTATACTCTAAACTTTTTCCTTCAGACCTTAGTTCTACGCTTTCCTCCTATCTTTAAATGACTATTTTACAATTTTTTCGTACGAATATCGCGCGAAAAAATTGTTTTGAAAACACTCAAAATTTTGTTGATTTTAAGCAGTTTATGAAGAGGAAAAATAGGAGGGAAAATGATAATCACGCGAAAATCGCGCGATTATTCTCTGCCAAATATTATTACAGAGTGTGTGATGTTAATCATGGCACATCTCTTAAGGACATCTCGAGTTCTTAGAACATATCCAGTAGAATAAGTCGATGGAACAGGTGTGCGAGAAATATCTCCTCGTTCGTCAAACTAATATCTTTTGGAGAGAAACGTGATTAAAGGTTTTAAAGATTTTATTTCCCGCGGCAACGTTGTTGATATGGCAGTCGGTGTTGTTATGGGTGGCGCAGTAACCGCTGTAGTTACTTCTATTGTTGAGAACTTCATCAACCCATTGGTAGCTATGATTTTCGGCAAGCCAGATATGTCTGATTTGTTGAAGTTCACTTTTAATGGTGCAACTATTTCTTTCGGCGCTATTTTGACTGCTCTGATTAACTTCCTGATTATTGCTGTTGCTGTTTACTTCTTCATCGTTTTGCCTATGAGTAAGATTAAGGATATGACTGCTAAGCAGGAAGCTGCTGAAGAAGCTGCTGCTGAGCCAAGCGCTGAAGAAGTTCAGTTAGCTACTTTGCAGGAGATTCGCGACCTGCTCAAGGCTCAGAAGAACTAGTAGCTAGCCTATAGAGTAATCCCTCTCTGGCTGAAGTATTTCGAACACGAGAATAACGTGTTTTACGCTTTTGCTGGGGAGGGATTATTGTATTCAGCATAAGCTTGGTGGCTTGTTCTCTGTTTTCAACGTTTTGCTTAGTCCTTAGACTTAACGGGAGCTGTATTCTTAATCAATATAATTTCGCGTGAAAATTGATAGTGCAGCCTACGTGCAACGTATACGACCTTTTCTAGATGGTATTAACGCTGATTCGTCTAAATTTTCTGCTGGTTGGAGTTTCGCGGGGTTTTAGGTTGCAGGTGTATGACTAGCAGCTGTTCGGCACAATCAGGCTTCACACTGCGTTAAAATCGGTGGGCTATTGTTCTGACGCATTCTGCTTAACCGATTCATACACCTGTTATGCCAGTTTTGATGCGCAAAAATGGCTTCAAAAGTGGCGTATCGGTTGCGCGTATCGGCTTCACATATAACTAGAGTTGTTCACGCATGAAGACAAAAGAAAATGTGCCAAACCATCTTCACACCGGGGCGATGTCTTAACACTTGACAGCCGGAGGAATCA
>NZ_KV812468.1:1417529-1448678 GCF_001813415.1 Alloscardovia sp. HMSC034E08
CTACTGGGCAACATCTTCTGCTCAACACCGCTAAAAACAGAAAAGTTGAAAAACCTACACAACCCCACTAAGTCCGAAGAACCATTAAGCCTGATTCGCCTCCCCCGAATACCTCATGTCCCTAAGCATCATGAAGAACTCCGCGCCCCTCATTTTGTATGGCGCTTCGTATACACTTATTTCTTGGCGTGTTTCGCCCGCGGATAAAGAGCGCTTCATCATAGGGATGGGGCACCGCGCAGCTAACATAAGGGAGAATGCTATGGCACTTTCTAAGGAAGAAAAGAACGCAATTATTGCTGAGTATGCAACTCACGAGGGTGACACAGGTTCCCCTGAAGTTCAGGTTGCATTGCTCACCAAGCGCATCAACGATTTGACTGCTCACATGAAGGAGCACAAGCATGATCACCACTCTGGTCGTGGTCTTTTGCTTATGGTTGGTGACCGTCGTCGTCTGCTTGGATATTTGCGCGATGTAGACATTAACCGTTACCGTTCTTTGATTGAACGCCTCGGTTTGCGTCACTAAAAGTCTTCTGTGCCCAAGCTTCTATAAGCTTGGGCTCTTTTTGCATTACAGACGTAGGTACCAATCGGGGAGAGGGTCTCCCCACTGAATGCAAAAGAAAGAAGCAAAGAGGTAGTTGAAATAAATAAGGAGGAACCCTTGCAGGGTCCCGAAATTAAAGCAGTAGAAGCCGTTATCGATAACGGCGCATTTGGCAAGCGCACAATTCGCTTCGAGACGGGACGTCTCGCCCAGCAAGCTGATGGGGCAGTAGCAGCTTATCTTGACGGAGAAACCATGATTCTGTCTACCACCACCGCTGGTAGCAGCCCAAAGGAAAATTATGATTTCTTCCCATTAACTGTAGATGTTGAAGAGAAGATGTATGCAGCAGGTAAGATTCCTGGCTCCTTCTTCCGCCGCGAAGGTCGTCCATCTACAGAAGCAACTTTGGCCGCTCGTATTATCGACCGCCCATTGCGCCCACTCTTCCCACACACTCTTCGTAACGAAGTGCAGGTTGTGGAAACCGTTTTGTCTATCCACCCAGATGATGCATATGACATGGTTGCCATGAATGCTGCATCTGCATCGACTATGATCTCTGGTTTGCCATTTAGCGGTCCAGTATCTGGTTTGCGTTTGGCTTTGATTGATGGTCAGTGGGTTGCTTTCCCACGCTGGTCTGAGCGTGAACGCGCTGTATTTGAGCTGGTTGTTGCTGGTCGCGTTATTGAAAATGGCGATGTTGCTATCGCTATGATTGAAGCAGGTGCTGGCAAGAACGCATGGAACCTCATTTATACAGAAGGCCAGACCAAGCCAGATGAGACTGTTGTAGCAGGCGGTTTGGAAGCTGCTAAGCCATTCATTAAGGTTCTGTGCGAAGCTCAGAGCGAGTTGAAGGCTCTGGCTGCTAAGGATACCAAGGAGTTCCAGCTCTTCCCAGAGTACACAGACGAACTCTACGCTCGCATTGACGAGATTGCTCACGCAGATTTGAACGAAGCTTTGTCTATCGCAGAAAAGCTGCCACGTCAGGACCGCATTTCTGAGATTAAGCAGGTGGTAAAGGATACTCTCGCTTCTGAATTCCAAGACATGGATGAGGCAGAGAAAGACAAGGAGATCGGCAACGCATTCAAGGAACTGCAGCGCCAGATTGTTCGTCGTCGCATCCTCACCGAAGATTACCGTATCGATGGTCGTGGTTTGCGCGATATTCGCACCCTGTCTGCAGAGGTAGACGTTATTCCTCGCGTACACGGTTCTGCTTTGTTCCAGCGCGGTGAAACCCAGATTTTGGGTGTAACTACGCTCAACATGCTGAAGATGGAACAGCAGGTAGATGCTTTGTCTGGTCCAACCACCAAGACATACATGCATAACTACGAGATGCCTCCATACTCCACTGGCGAAACTGGTCGTGTTGGTTCTCCAAAGCGTCGCGAAATCGGTCACGGTGCTCTGGCTGAGCGTGCTTTGGTTCCAGTTCTTCCAAGCCGCGAAGAGTTCCCATATGCTATTCGTCAGGTGTCGGAAGCTATTGGTTCTAACGGTTCCACATCTATGGGTTCCGTATGCGCATCTACGTTGTCTTTGATGGCGTCCGGCGTGCCAATTAAGGCTCCGGTTGCCGGTATTGCTATGGGCTTGGTATCCGGCGATATTGACGGTCAGCACATCTTTAAGACTCTAACAGATATTTTGGGTGCAGAAGATGCTTTCGGTGATATGGACTTTAAGGTAGCTGGTACCTCTGAGTTCATTACTGCTTTGCAGCTTGATACAAAGCTTGATGGTATTCCAGCAGATGTTTTGGCATCCGCTTTGCAGCAGGCTAAGGAAGCTCGCGCAACCATTCTCGATGTGATTACTGAATGCATTGATGGTATTGCAGAGATGAGTCCATATGCTCCACGCATTATTACCACCACTATTCCAGTAGATAAGATTGGTGAAGTCATTGGTCCTAAGGGCAAGATGATTAACCAGATTCAGGAAGATACTGGCGCAGAAGTAACTATTGACGATGACGGTACTGTTTATATTGCTTCTGAAGGTGGCGAAGCTGCTGAAGCTGCTAAGAAGATTATTGATCAGATTGCTCATCCTCATGTTCCAGAAGCAGGCGAAACCTTTAACGGTACTGTAGTGAAGACTACAAGCTTCGGTGCTTTCGTTAACTTGCTACCTGGTACTGATGGTTTGCTCCATATTTCCCAGATTCGTAACCTTGCTAACGGCGAGCGTATTGACGCTGTAGACGACGTTCTCAAGGAAAACGACAGCGTTGAAGTAGTGGTACAGTCTGTGGACGAACGTGGCAAGATTTCTTTGGCTATCCCAGGTTTTGAGGAGCAGGAGAATACTGCAGAACGTTCCGAGCGTGCTCCACGTGAGCGTCGTTCCCGCCGAGACCGCGATGATTATGATCGTCCATCCCGCCCTCGTCGCGACCGTGACGACCGCGACCGCGATGAGCGTCCACGTCGCCGTTCCCGTGACGACCGCGATGACCGTTACAATGATCGCTATGATGACCATCGTGAGCGTCCACGTCGCCGTTCCCGCGATGACCGTGACGACCGTTATGAGCGTCGTTCTCGCCGTGACAATCCACGTTATGCAGTAGATGATTCTTACGATGATTATCGTGCAGAACGTGCAGAACGCTATGAGCGTCCTCGTCGCCGCGTGCGTCGTGACTTCGACCCATTTGATGTAGAAGACTAAAATGGGTGCATGAGAGGCAGAGCTTTAAGCTCTGCCTCTCATGCGTACTGCGGTGTACACTGGTGCACAGACCAAGCACAACATTTTCAAAGGGGCATACATGTCTGCGCTAACTCGTCAGATTGGACCATACACAACCACTGCAATCGGCTTAGGATGCATGGGATTATCGATTGAAAAGAAGCCTTCACGCGAAGAAGCTATTGCTATTATTCACGATGCATTAAATGCTGGTTGCCGTCATCTCGATACGGCATGGGCATACTACATGTCTGGTGGTGAAGAACAACATAACGAAAAGCTTATTCGCGAAGCTCTGGCAAGTTGGGACGGACCTCGCGAAGAAGTGCTCGTTGCCACAAAATCAGGTCATTTCCGAAATTTTACTGACGGTGTGCCAACATGGGATGTGAACGGTGCTCCAGAATCATTAATTACGTACGGTAAGCAGTCTGCTCACGCTCTTGGCGTAGACTCTATCGACTTACTCTACTTCCATCGTCCAGATCCTAAAGTTCCATACAACGAGTCCATTGAAGGTATGAAATCCCTCTATGATCAAGGTGTGGCTAAAACTATTGGTATTTCTAACGCTAGCGTAGAGCAGATTGATATTGCTCGCTCTATTTTGGGAGACGCTTTGGTAGCTGTACAAAATCAGCTTTCACCAATTTATAAAGACAGCCTCGATACCGTAGAATATACGCGCAAACTCGGCTTAGCTTTTGTGGTGTGGAGTCCATTGGGAGGATTCCGCAAGCCTAAGGATGAGAGCAAGTATGATGTGTTCAAGCAGGTTGCTGCTGAGCATGGTGTGAGCTATCAGCAAATTGTGCTGGCATGGGAGCTGGCTATGGGAGATCATATGTTTGTGCTTCCTGGCACGCATCGTAGCGCAACTATTTTAGATTCCATGAAAGCCGATAGTGTGGAATTAAGCGCTGACGAGTTAGATCTGCTTAACTGCGGTTGAGCTCACAGTAACATATGTAAGATACAATGCTGGATATGAACGAAGTTATTCCTGCTGTTATACCAATTGACATTGCCGAAGGTTACCGCGTATGGTATTCAACTCGTTTGGGTGGTTACTGTGACGCGAGCTTCGGCTATGCCAATATGAGCGCTCGTCAAGGCGATAATAATGAAGCTGTGGCACGTAATCGCTCTGCTTTGCATGAGGTGATTGGCTCTGCTGTTCGCACTGTTCATCAAGTTCATTCAGGTGAAGTAGTTCTCGCTGATGAAGTAAATGATGATGCTGAGCTTAACGAGTTAGAAGCCGATGGATTAGTGAGCACAAGAGACGATATCTTGGGCGTTTTTGGTGCTGACTGTTTACCAGTACTTTTTGTTGATCCAGTTAATCATGTTCATGCCAGTGCTCATTGCGGACGTGTGGGTTTGCTCAACGATATTATTGGGCAAACGGTTGCTGCTATGGAATTTAAGGGTGCTGATCGTGCTGAGATTCGTGCCACTTTAGGTCCGTGCATTTGCTCAGAATGCTATGAAGTTGGCAGCGATATTGCTATGGAGTTCGAAAAGCATTTCCCAGGAACAGCAACAATCACGCGGTGGGGCGGTGCAGGTATTGATTTAGAAAAGGCTGCCCTTTTTGCTCTTCACCGCGCAGGGATTAAAACAGATAATTTAGTGGATTCTTTGCCGCGTATTGCTGCAGCAACTGAATATCTTGCTCCTGATGAGGAGCTAGCACAGCTGTGCGCCTCAGATGGTGAAGGTCCTGATGTGCAAGAACGTTTAGCAAGTATGCGCAATGTAATGTGCACATTAGAAAATCCTTTATGGCATTCCTACCGACGTTCTACACGTGCGAAGAAAAACGTGTCGGGTCGCCATCTGGCAAGTATCGGCATTTTTAACGGTGAGGACTAGAGCAGGAGAAAATAATCATGGAGAATTTGCGCGTAGTTATCTGTGGTTTTGAATCCTATGATGGTGTGGATGTTAATCCATCTCGCTTAGTAGCTGAAACAATAGCTGACGAAGGAATAACAGTAGACAATGCGAGTGTGTCGGTGACGAGCGTTCTTCTGCCTTTAAGTTTTGCTCATGCGTGGCCAACACTGCACAGGGTTCTTGATGATGTGCAACCTCAAATGGTTTTGGCAACGGGATTAAAAACTCATGCGCGCACTATTGCTCTGGAACGTTGCGCAACGAATATTATTGACGCATCGCGTCCGGATGCTGATAATGCACAGCCGAAAGATACGCGCATTGTGGATAATGGTCCAGCCGCCTATTGGACGGGTTTACCGCTAAAAGCGGTGAGTAAGTGTTTTGCTCAGCACGATATTCCTGTAACGTTTAGTTCAGATGCTGGAACTTTTGTGTGCAACTCGCTGTTTTACGAGCTGTTAGATTGGACGACTCATCATGAGCATGCCTACGCTGGTTTTGTGTCTTTCCCGCACGTTGATAAGCCAGTGGGATACACCAAAGGCATGAAGTTAGACCTTATGGTGGATGCTGCTCGAGATATAATTACCACCACTCTCGAATACAATCGACACGCTGCATAGTGGGTGCTGTAATTACTTTGCGAAAACATGATGTATTTTATGTATTCTTTCAGTTAAGCATGATAGCGTCATGTATTGGTGAGATAAATTTCTAGATGAATCTAGTGGAGTACCAATGGCTGATAATTTTCCTATTGTTTTGCGCGGCTACGATAAAGAACGAGTAGACGACGCTTTTATGCGTGCTCAAGAAAATACAGCACGTTTGCGTGAGCAGATTAAGATTTATGACGCGCGTATTTTAGAGTTGGACGCTCAACTACAGGAAGAGCGCGAAAAGAATAGCGGTCAGCAGCAAAATTCCTTTACTGCTTTGGGAGCAAACGCTCAGCAGTTACTCGCATCAGCAGAGCAAACAAGCCGCGAACTGTTAGAGCGAGCTAAACAGGATGCCCAAACTATCCGCGATAATGCTCATAATGAAGCAGGTACTTTGCTCAATAACGCTCAGCTGGATGCTGATAATATGCGTGCAGAAGCCAAAAAAGAAGCAACGGAAGCTATTGCTCAAGCACACGAGCAAGCAGATAAATTGCGCGCCACTGCTCAAAGTGAAAGCGAACAGTTGGTTGCCTCTGCAAAGCGTGAAAGTGAAGATCAGCGCCGTACCCTCGATCTGGAGTTAAGCGCCAAGAGCGAAGAGCACGATAAGAACTTGAATGCTCAGCGTTCTGAGCAGGAAGCACAGCTTGCTCAGTTACGCGCTCAAGCAGCAGATGAAATTGCTCAGCAGCGCAAAACTGCAGACGATGAAATCGCAGCAAAGAAGAGCGAATCAAACGATCAAATTCAAAAAGCTTTGGACTTAGCAAATCAAAAACTGGCTGATGTGCGCGAACAGGTTGCCAAGTTACTGTCTGATGCAAAACGTCAAGCATCAGAAATTACTGATGCAGCACATGCTCAGGCACGCCAAATTACTGATTCTGCTGATGTAGAACGTGCAAAAACCTTGGCAAAGGTTGCACAAGAGGCCGAGAACGTACGTCGTGATATTGCAGCCAGCCAGGAAGATGCCAACAAGAAGGTAGCAGATATGTTGGCAGACTTGGCAGCTCGTCGTGCCACAGTAGAAGAAGAATCTACTCAGTTGCTTGCTGATGCTAAAGATGTGCGTAAGAAGGCTGATGAATACGCAACATCGAGCCGTCAGAAGGCACAGACGGAGGCTGAGCAGATTATTGAAGAAGCAAAAACGCGCGCTCAAGAGCTGGTTGATGAACGTCGAGAAGCCGTTCAAGAAGAAATTGATGGCTTAAATACTCGTATTGCTGCTTTGCAAGAACGTGAAGCATCAATTACTGCTCGCGTCGATGAGTTGCGTTCAATCTTTGCTAATGCTTTCGGATCAAACCTGTTTAACACAGAGGCTGCTCCAGCTGCTGAGCAGAGTGAAGATAAATCTGAAGATGCCCAGAGCACAGATGCGAGCGAAAGCAAGGCTGAATCCTCTGAATCTGTAAGCGATGCTGAGTAAAACAGCAACTCGCCTTTAAGCGCTCAGCACAGCGCACACAGTTTAACCGTGCAGTGTTCATGCTGCACGGTTTAATTATATATACAAGTATATTTTCTTCAAAGAAGGAGCACTATGTCTGAAAAAGCTCTGAGTGCCAGCACTCTCGAAGCTTTGCGCCAGAATTTCGACGCTCGTGAATCTAACCGTATTGCTATGAATGCAGTCACCTCAGTAGGTATTAACGAGGCTGCTAAGAACTTCGACCGCGCTCGCTTGCTATCGCGCCGTTTTAGCACAGTTGTAGACAATGGTAGCGCAACAAGTCAGAAGCGTTCCGGTCGTTGCTGGTTATTTAGTTCGCTCAATGTGGCACGTTTTATTGCTAAGCGTGAAATGAATTTGAAAGATAATGACTTCGAATTCAGCCAGTCTTACGCCATGTATTTCGATAAGCTTGAGCGCGCGAATTACTTTATGGAAGATATGAAGCAGTTGATTGTTGCCGGTGAAGCTTCTGATTCGCGCTTAGTGCAGTTCCTTCTGCATGATTTGATGGGCGATGGCGGTCAGTGGACTATGGCTATGAATATTTACACCAAGTATGGTGCTGTGCCAAAAGATTTCTTCCCTGAAACTGCGTCTAGCCAGAATACTGGCGAAATGAATACGCAGCTGCGCGCGGCTTTGCGTCAGGCTGTGGCACATATGTATGCGCATCCTGAGCAGGCTGAAACTATTGCTGCTGAGGCTGTGGAACAGGCACACCGCATTTTAACTATTCATTTGGGAACTCCTCCAACATCTTTTGAATGGGAGTACACCGATAAGGATGGTGTTTTCCATAACGAAGGTACTATGACTCCAGTGGAATTCTGGAATAAGTATGTTACTGCCGGTTTGGAAGATTATGTCTGCTTGGTTGACGATCCTCGTAGCGAGCATCCTAAGGGCAAGATGATTGGTATTGAACATTTGGGCAATGTGGTGGGAGGAACACCAACCGCATATCTGAATGTGGATACTGATTTCATGAAGCAGTGCGCACGCACTATTATGCAAGAACAGGGTATTCCTGTATGGTTCGGAGCGGATTGCCATCCGATGATGGACCGTAAAGAGGGTGCTTGGGCAACTGACTTATTTGAATATGGTCGTGTGTACAACATTGACTTCGATTTGAATAAAGAAGAACGTGTGCGTTTTGCTGATTCTGCAATGAATCACGCTATGGCTTTTGCTGGAGTAGATGTGGCTGCTGGAACTTCTGGTAATGCTTCTGGTGATGCTGAGGCTTCGGTTGAAGCTGGTGCGGCTGCTGAAGGCACAACCAAGCGTTGGCGTGTGGAAAACTCTTGGGGCACAGATATTGCAGACAAGGGCTACTTCACAATGAGCGACGACTGGTTCGATGAGTTCGTCTACGAAGTAGCTGTGCCGAAGTCCATGCTGCCAGCTGAGTATCAGGCAGCATTGGAAGAGGAACCAATCATGCTGCCAGCATGGGATCCTATGGGAGCTTTGGCATAAGCAGATTTCTGCTTATGCGCTGGAGAAGATTGAGCGCTTACGAGCAGGCATGTGTAGATGAGTAGCAATCTCATGCGCGCTTAACATATGCAGGCTTGTGGCGCTCGTTCTGGATGGGTGCAGTGTGCATTAGCAGACTGCATCGCCTTTGTTCTTCTCCGCGCTGTCTGCCTTCTGTACCAGTACCCAGAGCGCTTGAGAGAGCGCGCCAGAAAAGTTCTTACTGTACAGTAGGCGTTCGCTTAGCAGGTGCTGTCAATCCGACAGAACTGAGCGGATAAATAAAAAGCTAAGTCATAAGGTAAAACAGTAATAAATTTGAGTAAAGGGACGAGGAAAAATGATGCATATGCATGGTCCTTTCGAGGATGACAACAACGTTCAGCTCGGACGCGAAGCGGTGTTGCCAGAAACAGTTGACGTCAATATTCGTCAGCTTGACCCTATTCCTGCGCCTCGTGCTTTTATTAACGAAATTCCTTTGAACCCTGAGCTGGTTGAGCGTGTGCGTGAATCTCGTACCGCTATTCGAGATATTTTGCATGGTCGAGATGACCGATTACTGGTGATTGTGGGGCCATGCTCTATTCACGACACGAAGGCTGCCCTCGACTACGCGCGTCGTCTGCAAGCAGTAGCAGAAGAACTTCGCGAAGATATTTGCGTTGTTATGCGCGTATATTTTGAAAAGCCACGTACCACTATTGGGTGGAAGGGTTTAATTAATGACCCTGATTTGAACGGTACTTTTAATATTCGCAAAGGCATGTGGCTTGCCCGCAAAGTGCTTGTTGATATTGTAGATATTGGTTTGCCAACAGCAACTGAATTCCTCGATCCTATTACACCTCAATATATTTCTGATGCTATTAGTTGGGGTGCTATTGGCGCGCGTAATACGGAAAGCCAGGTGCATCGTCAGTTAGCTTCCGGTTTATCTATGCCAGTCGGTTTTAAGAACTCCACCGATGGTAATGTGAAAGTTGCTGCAGATTCCTGCTATGCGGCTGCTAATGAGCATCACTTCCTTTCTGTTAATGTGGATGGTTCCGTTATTTCTGCTGAAACTTTGGGCAATCCTGATTGTCATGTGATTTTACGAGGCTCTATTCATGGTCCAAATTACGATGCCGATAGCGTTGCCCAAGCCTTGGAATATTTACAGGAATCTAATGCGCCTTATGCAGCTTCTCATGGTTTGATTATTGATGCCGCTCACGGAAATTGCGGTAAAAACGAGGTGCGAGAAGCACAAGTTGTTGAAGAAATTGCTGCACGCCTTGCCGCCGGTGAGCAGGGAATTTCCGGCGTTATGATTGAAAGCTTTATTGAAGCAGGACATCAAAGTCCAGGGCGTTTAGACGAGTTAGTCTATGGAAAATCAATTACCGATAGTTGTGTTTCGTGGGAACGAACGAATGAGTTACTGCACACCTTAAGTGCTGCCATTCGTGAGCGTCGTGCGTTACACTAAATGTATGCCGGAAAGTAAGCCAGAAGCAACCACTGAAGCTTTAGAACGCCATGCTCAGGAAGCGGCTCGAAACCGCGCGTTTTTGCACGAACAGCTCAATCAATCGCATGAAAGTAATCCGCTGAACCTCGCTTCTATTTCGCGTTGGGAAGATGAGGTGGGTTTAGCGCCGATTATTAACAGGCGAGTATTGGAGCTGGACGTGCTGCCATCGCCTGCTGAAGTCTTGCAATCTATGCCGTTAAGCGAGCAAGCATGCCAGTTAGTGGTGGAATCTCGTGAGGAAACTCGTCGCGTTCTTGCTGGTGACGACGATCGTCTGCTTGTTCTTGTGGGACCATGCTCTATTCATGATCCGCGTGCAGCTCTTGACTATGCGCAGCGTTTAGCGCAGGTTCGCGAGGAGCTGGAGGATGATTTACTCATAGTTATGCGCGTGTATTTTGAGAAACCGCGCACAACGATTGGATGGAAAGGTCTGATTAACGACCCTGATTTAGATGGCACGCATCAGATAAATAAAGGTTTGCTTTTAGCTCGACATACCTTGTTAAGTGTGTTGGATGCAGGGGTGGCTGCTGCTACTGAATTTTTAGAGCCGACTTCTCCGCAATATATTGCTGATGCTGTGACGTGGGGTGCTATTGGTGCGCGGAACACGGAAAGTCAGGTGCATCGTCAGTTGGCTTCCGGATTATCTATGCCGGTGGGCTTTAAGAATGCGACTGACGGTTCTGTGCAAGCTGCTGTAGATAGCGTTTATACCGCTGCGCAACAGCATACCTTCTTTGGTATTGACCACCAAGGAAGAGCTGCGGCAGTAGAAACTTTAGGTAATCCTGATTGCCACGTGGTATTACGTGGGTCGAGTTCAGGGTCAAATTATGATGCTGATTCAGTTCGAAAAGCGCTTGTAGATGCTCGCGCTGTTTTAGATGAGAACAGCGTTGGAACGCATGGTTTGATTATTGATGCTTCTCATGGCAACTCCGGCAAAGATGAAGTGCAACAAGCTCGGGTAGTGCGCAATATTGCGCAACGTTTAGCTGTCGGTGAGCAGGGGATTTCTGGAATTATGATGGAAAGCTTTATTCAAGCAGGCAACCAGAAAGCGGCTCCACTCGAACAATTAGAATACGGTAAGTCCGTAACTGATCGCTGTATTTCATGGGATGACACGAATGTGCTACTTCATGAGTTGGCGCAGGCGGTGCGTAGTCGGAGAGGTTTGTGATTCGGGGGTGAAGTACTTCTAGAGTGAAGTACTTTCGTAATCTCGAATGGGGTGAGGCTCGTAATCTTGATTAAGGACGAGGCTTGATTAAGGGGAATCGCAAGTTTTAGCGAGGCTTGAGTTTAAGCGTGGCTTGTAGCTGTTCTGCGCAATCAGGCTTTAAATTGCGTTCAATTCGAAGAGTTCTTGCTCTCACGTATTCTGCTTAACCGATTAATACACCTGTTGTGCCAGTTTTGATGCGCAAAAAATGGCTTCAAAACTGGCATATCGGTTGCGCGTATCGACTTCACCGATAAAAATAAACACATTCACACTGCAGCGATGTCTTAACACCTGACATCCTGAGGAATCAACTGGAACCTGCTGGGCAACACTCTCCTCTAAACCCCGCTAAATCCGAAGAGCCGTATTAGCGAGGTTTGAGTGGCTAATTTAGGGTAGAGGCGTCCTGAGAACTCGAAAGAAACATATGCATGTGCTAGTGTGTGCTACAAGCAAATAAACAATGGAAGGACATAGTATGGCACAGCGAACGCTTGCTGTTATTGGAGCAATGGACGTGGAAGTAGATTTGCTTGCCAAGTCTTTAGATGAAGTATACGAGCACAAAAGTGCAGGTGTAACTATTTTTGATGGTCGTCTGCCTGGCACAGATGTGCGTGTGGTCGCTACCGTAGCGGGTATGGGAACGGTGAATGCTGCTGCCACGGCTCAGCATCTCATTGATGTGTATGCGCCAGAAGCTTTACTTTTCTCCGGAATTGCTGGGAATTTAACGAATCATTTGCATATTAACGATGTTGTTTTAGGTAAGACTTTGGTTTATCTCGACACCGATATGCGTATGATTTCACAAGCACCACCTTTTACGAATGAGTATCACAGTGACGAAAAACTCCTCGCCGTTGCAGATGAGGTATTAAACAAGCTTGGGATTGAGCATATTGCAGGAACGATTGCCACCGGCAATTTATTTATTGAAGGTGATGCTGCTGCCAAGGTGAAAGCTGCGACGGGAGCAGACGCGGTAGAGATGGAGGGTGCGGCTATCGCTCATGTGGCAGCGCGTAATGAGGTGCCTTCTTTGGTGATTCGAGCTTTGAGTGACAATGCCGATACTGAATACGAAACCTTCCGTGAATTCGACGTGAGTGAATACGCCGATAATGCAGCTCGGATTGTTATGGAGATTATTTGCAGCCTCGCATAGTGCGCGACACACGGAGAATGATGGGGTGTAGACAAAATCTACACCCCTGTGTAGTATCTACATCTGTAAACCACAGACCGTTGGTTGGGGAAACCCAGTAAAGCGTTCGCGCCATCGCAGGTTGAGTTCAAAGGTATGTATATGCCTGTTATGTTTGCTCTGCTTGCGTGCAGGGCTTTTTTATTGCTCTAATGCTGGAACTCCAATGAGGCGGTTCAATAGGAAGGAATGCCAATGAGAAGGCCAGAAAAGGCAGAGGCAATTGCACAGCTCACTGACAAGTTCCGTGAAGCTGACGCAGTGCTCCTCACCGAGTATCGTGGCCTTAGCGTTCCACAGATCTCCGATCTGCGTGAAAAGCTTGGCACCGATACAACCTACAATGTGGCGAAGAATACGCTTGCACGCATCGCAGCTAAGGAAGCTGGTATTGAGGGTCTCGACGACTTGTTCGCTGGTCCAACAGCTATCACCTTCGTGAAGGGCGATTACGTAGCAGCCGCTAAGGTTCTGCGTGACTTCACCGCACAAAATAAGCAGCTCATTATTAAGGGTGGCTTCGCAGATGGTTCCGTATACGACGCTGCTGGCGTAAACCAGCTTGCAGACCTCGAGCCACGCGACGTTCTCCTTGCCAAGGCAGCAGGCGCTCTCAAGGGCACCATGGCCAAGGCAGCATTTGCATTCGCTGCACTGCCAACCAAGGCAGTTCGCACCTTCGATGCATTGCGCGAAAAGCAGGAAAAGGCTGCATAGTTACATTAGCTTGCTAACAGTAACTGCATAAGATATAAGATTTCGGCACTTGAACAATAGTTAAACGGTGCCACAACGAAAGGAAGCCATTATGGCAAAGCTCTCCGCAGATGAGCTCATTGAAGCTTTCAAGGAAATGACACTCGTAGAGCTCTCTGACTTCGTAAAGAAGTTCGAAGAAGAGTTCGATGTAGAAGCTGCAGCTCCAGTAGCTGCTGTTGCTGCTGCTCCAGCTGCTGGTGCAGCTGCTGCTGAAGAAGAGAAGGATGAGTTCGACGTAATCCTCACCGCAGTAGGCGACAAGAAGATCGGCGTTATCAAGGCTGTTCGTGCTTTGACCAGCCTCGGTCTCGCTGAAGCTAAGGCTCTCGTAGACGGCGCTCCAAAGCCAGTTCTCGAAGGCGCAAGCAAGGAAGATGCAGAAAAGGCAAAGGCAGAGCTCGAAGCTGCTGGCGCATCTGTAGAACTCAAGTAGTTTCTTCCTCACATTTAAACAGGTTTACATTAGTCCTGCTGCAGGTTTCTGCGGCAGGACTTTTTTAATAGCTTGTGATTTTTCAACACGATAACTGTTACTTGCACACTCTTGAACGTACAATAAGAAAGAGTATGCCCTATAAGGGTGAATCTAGTAAAGGATGGGACCGTGACTGATTCTGCGAAGACCTCCACAACGTGGAAGATTACTGTAAACGATCAGAGCATAACAGTAACAGCTCCAGCACGCGTATATATTGGTCGTAAACCAATGCGCCCCGTTGAAGTACCTGACAATGCTACTCGCTTTGATGTGCCTGATCTAACCAAATCAATGTCTAAAAATCATGCATTATTGGCAGTAGAAGATAACGGTCAAGCAGAATTAAGTGATCTAAATTCTACGAACGGCACTTATATTCGTAACGCTCACGATGCTTTACTGCGCGTGCCAGCAGAAAATCCTTATACTATATCCAGCGAACAGATAAGCGGACAGTTTGGCGATGTATCTTTCGAGATAGCAGTCAACCAAACACTGCAGCAGTCGGCGCCTGAAGGTCCTGCTCCTGCAGTACAAAATCTGTTTGATTTTAAGTCTCCGGTCAGCGATGATGCGCCTGCTCCATCTATGAGTGTGGATGATATTTTAGATTTGCGTGCCGGCGAGCCAACCCATATGTTTGCCATGCAACCAGCTGCTGTTCAAGATGAAGAGGCAGAAGAGCCACACGTTGATTCTGCAGCTACACCACAGGTTGTGGTCAATGAAGATTCTGGCTATGTTCCTGTATACGAAGCAGGTTCTGTATTCGACCGCCTTTCACGCGGTGATTTCGAGCATACTGACACTATCGTTGAAGTTCGGGGTCATACAAGTGTTGAAGCGAAAAGCACGCAAGACTTTAACGTGCAATTCGATATTGCCCAAATTCCTGAACTCCTACCATTCTTAGGATTAAATCCGTTCTTGTATGACGATATGTATGCATGGTTAGAAGCTCAAAATA
The DNA here is from genome assembly GCF_001813415.1 of Alloscardovia sp. HMSC034E08. Taxonomy (NCBI): domain Bacteria; kingdom Bacillati; phylum Actinomycetota; class Actinomycetes; order Bifidobacteriales; family Bifidobacteriaceae; genus Alloscardovia; species Alloscardovia sp. HMSC034E08. The sequence goes on from NZ_KV812468.1 coordinate 1,432,476, forward strand.
ATGACAGTGTTAATAAAGCATTAGAATCCAATGAAGGGTATCAAACGTGGAAAGCGAGCAGCAAGTAATGACTGAAGATGCACGCATCACAGCAAGCAGCGAGTCTCTCGACACGGTAAAAGCATGGTATCAAGACTACCGTGCCACACATGGTAGCGCGCCAATCGAAGATATGAATCGATTAGCTGCACGCTTAGAACTCGATCATGCTCACCCATCAGGCATAGCGCAACTATTCTCTAACGGTCAAACGCACCTCGACTCTCTCTATCGCGACGAGGGCTTACTTAAAGCAACTTTGCGTAAACTCAACCGCGTGTTAGATGATAAAGCGAATAAAGAGCATAACGAAGGTTCCGCGCATCTGTCATTGAGCGTAGGAGCTGCAGTATGGCCAGGTAAGAATTTGCCTATTTTGCTGTATCCAATACGTATCGAAGAGAGCGATGGAGCAGACTTATCGCATTGCCGTATTCGTATTACTGGTTCCGCAAGCGTTAATGAGTCACTAATCAATCAGCTACGCACCTTAGGTATTGCTATTACAGCAGACGATGTTCTCGCTCATGCTGAAGGTGACGGAGTAAGCGTAGACAGCGATATTGTTTTTAAGAATATTAAACAAGCTGTTGGCACGCATATTCAAAAATTCACGGTGAACCGCTCCATGGTTATTGGATGCTTTATCCGCTCATCAACGCTTATGCTTGCCGATGCAGATCATATTATTTCACGCATGGAAAACGGTGGCACTGGAAACGACCTCGTAGACGTTTTTGCTCAGCCAGAAGAAGCAGGACGTCGTCTTCAGGAGCGTGAATTACCAGAATATCGTCCTTTTGATTGTGATCCGCATGAAGAAAATGAAGTGGGCGATGTGGATAATGTTACCCGCTATGCTGCGCGTGTGGTTACGAGCGGAACAAGCGTTTTTATGAACCTGCCTGTGGCATACGATAGCGTACCTTATGCGGCAGCTATTACTTCTCATGCAGCTATGGCTGGAAAAACTGTGCTATATGCTCCAGGAAGCGCGGAACAAAAACGCAACTTCTTATTAACCATGCGTTCTCATCATATCGATAGCTTTGTTCTTGATTTAGCAGATCCAAGTGCGGGTGCTGCTATAGATAAGCAGCTAATTTCTGCAGTTAGCTTCCAACCAGGAACTGCTCACAGCCGTTTCAATCAGCTTGCTGATGAACTCGTGGGCGTACGTGGACGCTTAACAAAGTATTTGAGCGATTTGCACGGTAAAAATGACCAGTGGAATGTGAGTGCATACGAAACTATCGAAAATCTTGCACGTATTTCTGCTTTGCCAACGCATCCATCCACTCATGTGCGTTTTAGTGTAGATACTGCACGAGCAATCGTGGGGCACGAAGAAGAATGGGGACGTAAACTCGTTCGCGCTGGCGAAATTGGTGAATATACTATTGATGCTCCAGACACTCCATGGTTCAAAGCGTCACTGTATACGCGAGATGAAGCAATAACAGCTTATCAGCGCGTGGAGCGTTTGCTCGACGATACTCTTCCAACAATTGCTAAGCATATATCTATTACTGCACAAACCTGCGGATTCCCAGTTCCAAACACGCCTCATGAATGGAATAAGCAAGTTCATGTATTGCGTAACCTGCGTAAAGTCTTAGATATTTTCCAACCAGCAATTTTTGAGCGTGATATTGACTCGATGATTGAAGCAACTGCGTCGAAAGCAGAGCGTCGAGAAAGCAATAGCACCATGGGATACTGGGAACGTCGCCGACTAACAAAAGAAGCTAAAAGTCTTTTGCGCGCTGGTGCTCAACCAGATAATTTGCGTGACGCTCTTATTGTGGTTCGCCGTCAAAGCGAACTCTGGCGTGAATTCGTGCCACGAGGTGGATGGCCAGTATTACCTCCTCGATTAGACGATATTATTGAGATTCAAGAAAATCTTGAACGCGATATTACCGCCTTATCTCACGTTCTTGACCGCACTCCAGTAGGAGGAGACCTCGATAATTCAAGCTTTGAAGATCTCGAAAAGAACTTACGTCTTCTCTACAATGATCGCAAAGCGTTAGAGGATTTGCCTGAGCGTGCCTGCTTAGAAGTAGAATTTAGCAACGCCGGTTTAGATGAGCTTATTGCTGATTTGCGCGCTCGCAAGGTATCACCTGAAGCTGCTCCTGATGAACTTACTTTGGCATGGTGGACAACAGTGTTCGAAAGCATTGTGCAGTCCTCTCCAATTATTGCTAATCAAGACGGTTCTGTGCTGTCTTCCGCAACAGAGCGATTCAACCAAGTTGATACTGAACATGTGCGTTCTATCGGTGCTTTGGTTCAAGAAAGCCTTATGAAGCGTTTATCTGAGATTGTGTATGCGCATTCTCAGGAATCTAACGCAGCACATGCAGCCTTAACCTTGCAACCTTCTATGCGCTACAGTTCAATTGTGAAGATGCATCCTAGCATTGTTACTGCAGCTAAGCCAATTGTGGTGGGTATGCCTGTTGCTGTGGCATCTGAAACTCCAACAGGGGAGAAGATTGCCGATATTGCTGTGATTGATGCATGTGCACACATCCAACCATTGGAATTATTCAGCATTCTGTCTCGTGTAGATACTGTTATTGTGCTGGCACATGAGGAAACTGTATCCTCTGCATCGATTAAAACACTGACTCAGATTCTTCCACGCATCAATGCCACCGCTCGCTTAGATAAGCGCGATGCTCGATTATCTGCTTTCCTGATTGATGCAGGATACGGCAATCTTCCCCTAGGCGTTGCTCCAGATAAGATTCGCAGCACAGTTACTTTCTCGCATGTTCCAGGAAATGGCGTACCTAATGCTGGACACGGCATGGTGGAAACCAGCCGTCAAGAAATTGACCGTGTAGTGGGCATTATTGAAGAACGTAGTCAATCCTTCACCCGTGTACCAAGCGGATACAAGTTGACTGTTGTATGCTTTAACGATACGCATCGTCAACGTGTGGGCGCAGAACTCAAATTGCTTGCTGGCAAGACTACAAGCTTGCGAAGATTCTTACACCACGTGGCTGTTGTAACCATTAACGATGTGGCGGGTATGGATTCCACGGATGTTATTTTAACGACTGGTTTCGCTAAAACAACGCAAGGTCGACTTATTCAACAGTTTGGTGTGGTAGAAAATCCTGCAGGTGAAGGCATGATTCTTGATGCTCTGGCTTTGGGACATGCCAAGCTCGATATTGTAACCTCCTTCTATGCCTATGAGATGGAAGATGAGCGTTTGCATCAACGAGGGCCACAGTTGCTTAAGCAGTTGCTGTCGTGGGCACAAAACCTTGAAGAATCAACTCTGCACCCAACCGAGCACTTCCATGAAGACGATATTCTTCTCAACGATCTCGCAGACCGCATGCGTTCTCGTGGTTTGAACGTGGCAGTGAATTATGGATTCGATACTGGTCAGCGCATACCTTTGGCTGTAGGTCTGCCTAACCAGCCATACGTATTGGCTGTGTGCACAGACGATAAACAGTTTATGAGTATTCCGTCTACACGTCAACGTCACCGTTTCGCTGTAGAAGACCTAGAAATCCTCGGCTGGTCTGTGATGTATGTGTGGTCGGTTGCAGCCTTCGTGAACCCCGAAAAAGAAGTTGACCGTATTGTGGCTTACTTGGCTCGTTTAGGAGATGCACAGTGAAACCACTAGGCAAAACAACTCGTCCACCACGGCGGGTAGAACGCAAAGGAACTGAATGGTTTGATGCCGACGGAGTAAAGCTCGAACCTTCTGATGTGCTCACCGATCAGCAAAAAAATGTGCAAGACGATCAGCGCATACTCGGCGAGTTACCACCACATTTCGCGGTCTTTAACTCCAAGCATTAGCTTCATTCGCCCATTATGACGTACCTTCATGAGGTACCGCAATAATGGGCGATGTTGATTGTGCCTCTACGATGCGCAGAGCATCTTGAGCAGGCAGGGCAACGGTTATAGCAGTATTGCGCTCCTCATTAATCTCCCACAGTGCATGAGACTGCGCATGGGAAGGAATATGAAGCACTAATGCAGAACTCGATAACGTAGCCTGTGCTGATAATAACGAAATACGTTCACCCACATGCATTGATGTGAAAGAACTTGCCAAGCTAATATCGAGCGATGTATATCCTTTCGGAACAACCGGAACATCGTGGAGAACCGTTTTAGGAATAAGTAACCCCTTGCTTAAACGCACGGGACTCATTTTTCCTACCACATCATTGGCAGACACTACCAGAGTCGTTATATCCAAACTAGACGGCACATCAGCCATCCGCACATCTCGTGCTTGAATAACTGTGCCGCGGGGAATGGAACGAGCCATCATAACAACATGATGAGCGCTCTTCGGTGGAACAATAAAAGAAGATATAAGAATAAAAGCGCAGCCAAGAGCTATGCATATTCCTGCAAGAAAACACCGATGTGCATGTAAACGCTTATGCGCGCTAGAAAGAAAATGCTGGTAAAACCACACATTTATTGTGCGTGGTCGAGCGTTCGCTGAAGCAGGCAGAGCATCGCGACGTTGTGCAGCAGGGGAGGACTGGCGATGGCTTCTATTCGTAGAATGTGTGAATTTACTCATATATCTATCTAAGCGAGTAAATCCGTAAGAAAAAAATTATAAGAACAATGTGAACCAATGTGAAAACACGCCGACTTATCCACACAGTCATACGTTTTATAGTTCTATATGAAACGCAAAACAGCTCGGATAATGCCGACGTGCGGAAAGCCTGCAGTCCCTAAGCAGAAGCTCCTGAACCGCTATCTGTATGATAAAAACCTGAGCCCTTGAAGGTAACGCCAGCTACAGAATACACTTTATGAACCTGTTCCTGACCACACTGCGGACACAACGTAATAGGATCGTCCGAGAATGACTGCATGCGTGTGAAATCATATGAGCAGTTCTTGCAACGGTAATGATATGTAGGCACTGTTCCTCCTAAAAAACCTAACCCCAACTATCTTAAGCTCATGGCAGACATCGCTACACATGCTCAGTACTGTTAAAAAAACCGTCTCAACACGCAGAAATTTTGCAAAATTACCACCTAATGACACCCATGTCATTTATTGTAGAAGTTATGGTTACTCAGTCTCTCAGCGGTATTGTACTTATAGTACTGGCTCTTGTAGTTCTTATAGGCATTGTTCCCTTAAGCACGATGAGGAGTCAACGTAACGCGAGTAGGCACTTTGAAGATAAATATTCTTCCTCACTGCATGTGATTGATGATGATGCAGCTGCTGTGCGCGACGAGTTGCGCGTATTACAAAAAGAACGTTTCGATGCTGCTAAGCAAGAAGCTAATGTCTTGCGCTTTACTGCGCATAGAGTCAATCGTATGCGCGCTTTACGGCGTTCGGGAATACGACATCGTCGAATCCTCACTATGGTTCTGCTAGTAGCCACTATTGCTGTGCCAGTGTGCGCTTATTTATGGAATTTTAGTTACTGGTGGAGCGCTTTTCCAGCAGCATTATTGCTGACAGTTCTTGGCTTTGGTATTACTCACGCTAGGCGAGCGCGCTTATGGGAGGAAGAGCTTAAACAGTACCGTGTGGCATCCTCGTTTCACAAGCCTAACGGTATTACTCGTTTTGATTTAACGGATGTTCATGCGCATAACGCTCAGAGTAATGCTGAACGTGCAACAGAGAAAGCAGGCGTGCAGAGTGTTCAGAAAGATAAAGATAATAACGAACCGTTCTTTACCGTAGATACAGTAAAAACTATCGAGTTTAACTCGGTGGATATTGAGCATTCTGCGCATTCTAATCGCGATAATAATGACGAGCCAGATATATTCGTTCCGCAAACACACAACGATCAGATGACACATGAGGATGACTCTTATGAGGTTTTGAGCCGAGAAATTGTTTCTGCACGTCAAGTAGCACAGGCTGTTCCGCCAACGCATACCGTGCATATCCCATCCAGTGATGACGCTGCTAATCGTGCTGATAAAGAACAGGTAGATGTAAATTCCATTCTTGAAATGCGCCGTCAGTAAAATTTATCAAAAACTTGCGCCACTTATTAGCAAGTTTTTGCAAAATAGTGATAAATTTATGAATAAAGGTTAAAAACGCAAAGAAAGGAGCAGCAATGGCATTTGCACTCACACCTTTGGAGGACAAGATTATTATTAAGCAGGCTGCAGCTGAGACAACGACTGCGTCTGGCTTGGTAATCCCAGATAGCGCTAAGGAAAAGCCACAGCAGGGTGAAGTTCTTGCTGTTGGACCAGGTCGTCGTAATGATGCTGGTGAGCGCATTCCAATGGACGTGAAGGTAGGAGATAAGGTTCTCTACTCGAAGTATGGCGGCACTGAAGTGTCTTATGCTGGTGAGGACTACCTTATTCTTGGTTCTCGCGATGTTCTCGCAATCTTGAACTAAGTTTTCTTCTTTATTCTCCGCTTGCTGTGCCGCTATGGCGTGGTGGGCGGAGTTTTTTATTGTTAAAAATTAGGTGTTAAAAGCAGGTCTGCTTGTCGTTGGATTGGATCCAAAGGCTGTTCTGTTTGGCGTATTGTCCAGATTGTGACGTTGCGGTCTTTGGTTATCCTATGCGAGCTTGAACCTGACGTTGAGCATTATGAACCGCCTGCGAAACTTTTTAATGGCTCTTGGGGGGTTTTCGTGGGGTTTGTCTTATTTGGTTATTATTGCGGTGTGTAGGAGTTCTGAGGTGGTTCGTGAAGCGCGACTTGGTAGAGCGTTCCATGATTCACGAGTGTTCTAATCATGTTAACAGGGGTAAAATGCAGCATGAAACATGCTCCACTCTAGCAGTCCACGATTCACGCACAGCACGAAAACTGAAAACACTCTCAACGATGGGAGCGAGCATTGTTAGCGTTCCACACTCACAACCTTCACACCCTCTAAAAACCGAAGAAACTGTTTAATCCTTGAGCAAAACGCGCGACTCACCGATACATCGGCTCAAAACCAAGCGTGTTGCAATCACTATATATAGATACTTGAAAAATTGAGACCACTGTATATAGTAGTTCATAGCTGTTAAGAAGGAGGCGTGCAATTCATGGGAGACCGTAGAAGCGACCATGTAGCCGAACAGACTGCAACACAAGAACCAACGCAAGAAACACCACAAGCGCAAGAACGCGAGCTCAGTGCGCCAGAACTTCCTGCACAGGGTGATGCTATCGGTGCAGTCGTATATTTCTCGTCAGCATCAGAAAATACATCCCGTTTTATTCACAGCTGCAAGCTGGAAGAACAGGGTATTAATGTTTATCGCATACCAATGCGTCCTAAAGACCCAGCTCTTAACGTGGACGAGCCATATATTTTGGTAGTTCCAACTTACGGCGGTGGGGCAGTAAAGAAAGCTGTTCCTGTTCAGGTAAAAAAATTCCTGAATGGCGCAGCTAATCGAGCAGGAATTCGCGGCGTTATTGCAAGCGGTAATACAAATTTCGGTGAAGCCTTCTGTATGGCGGGAGATATGGTTGCCGCGAAATGTAAAGTGCCATTTATGTACTATTTTGAGCTTATGGGCACGCAAACAGATCGCGAAAAAGTTACGCGCGGTGTGGTCGATTTCTTTAAGACTCATCAGGAAAAGTAACACGCCTTGTAAAGCCTTATAACGCACGTGAATAAACTCACATCGCACTCGCATAACGCGAAAATGGGTGAGTGAAGTAAGACTTACGAGTAGCATAGAAACAGTTTATTTAACGGGTTCGTAGAGCATAGAAAAAGCGCAGGAAATGCATAAAACTGTGCAAAATCGCGCAAAACCCGCGAGAATCAGGAGAAAAAAACATGGCAGATAGCGCTGTTTACGACGCTTCGCAGGATTATCATGCACTAAACGCAATGCTCAATCTGTACGATGAGAATCATCAGATTCAGTTCGATAAGGATATTGCTGCAGCAGAACTTTTTGTTCAGGGAGAAGTGGCGGAACGTACTAAGAAGTTTGATTCTGTGCGTGAACGTTTGCAGTTCCTCTTCGATAACCTTTACTACAACAAGGAAGTTTTCGATACATATTCTCCTGAGTTCTTGGATAAGATTTATGCATACGCAGATTCCTTCAATTTTAGTTTCGAAACATTCTTGGGCGCATTTAAGTTCTACTCGTCCTATGCTTTGAAGAGCTTCGACGGCAAACAGTATCTGGAGAACTTCGAGCAGCGTACAGTAGCTGTTGCATTGGAGCTGGCAGCTGGTAATGAAACCAAGGCTATGGAGTTCGTGGAAGAGATTATTACCGGTCGCTTCCAGCCAGCAACCCCAACATTCCTTAACTTGGGCAAGGCTCAGCGCGGTGAACCAGTATCATGCTTCTTGGTGCGCATCGAAGATAATATGGAATCCATTTCACGCGCAATCAACGCTTCTCTTCAGCTGTCTAAGCGTGGCGGTGGCGTAGCTTTGCTGTTGAGCAACCTACGTGAAACAGGTGCTCCTATTAAGCATATTGAAAACCAGTCATCTGGTGTAGTGCCGGTCATGAAGCTGCTGGAAGATTCCTTCTCTTATGCTAATCAGCTGGGCGCTCGTCAGGGAGCAGGTGCGGTCTATCTGAGCGCGCATCATCCAGATATCCTGACTTTCATGGATACCAAGCGCGAAAATGCGGACGAAAAAATCCGTATTAAAACTCTTTCTTTGGGCGTGGTTATTCCAGACATTACTTTCGAGCTGTCTAAGAAGAAAGAGCCAATGGCTCTGTTTAGCCCTTACGATGTAGAGCGCGAATATGGTAAGCCTTTCGCAGATGTTCCTATTACTGAGAACTACTATGATATGGTAAATAACCCTCGTATTAAGAAGACCTATATTAATCCACGTGACTTTTTCCGTACTATTGCCGAGATTCAGTTCGAATCTGGATACCCATATATCGTATTCGAAGATACTGTAAATAACGCAAATCCAATTGACGGACGTATTACTATGTCTAACCTGTGCTCGGAGATTCTTCAGGTGCAAGAAGCCAGCGTTTTGAATGAAGATTTGACTTTCGCTCACGTTGGTCGCGATATTTCCTGCAACCTCGGCTCCCTCAATATTGCCAAGACTATGGACGGCGGTTTGGGTGATAGCGTAGAACGCGCTATTTACGCGCTCTCCTCGGTAGCAGATCATACAAGCATCGAGTCTGTGCCATCGATTAAGCGCGGAAACGACGAAGGTCATGCAATCGGTCTGGGTCAGATGAACCTGCACGGTTTCTTGGCTCGCGAGCGCATGTCCTATGGCTCGGAAGAAGCTTTGGACTTTACCGACATGTACTTTATGACCGTTGCATACCACGCGTACAAGGCCAGCCATCAGATCGCTGTAGAGCGCGGTGAGAAGTTTAAGAGCTTTGATGTTTCTGATTACGCGAAGCCAGCAGGTCAGGGTAATTACTTCGATAAATATACCGATGGCTCGCGCAGTCTTGAACCTCGCACGCAGGAAATCAAGGATCTGTTTGAACGTTTCGGCATTCATCTTCCAACAGTTGCTGATTGGGAAGAATTGCGTGACGCCATTCTTCGCGATGGTATTTATAATCAAAACTTGCAGGCAGTTCCTCCAACAGGTTCTATTTCCTACATTAATCACTCCACGAGTTCTATTCATCCTCTAGTGTCTAAGATTGAAATTCGTAAGGAAGGTAAGCTCGGTCGCGTCTACTACCCAGCTCCATACATGGCCAACGACAATCTCGAGTATTACGACGATGCCTACGAGATTGGTTGGCAGAAGATTATCGATACGTATGCTGAGGCAACCCAACATGTTGATCAGGGCTTGTCGCTTACCTTGTTCTTCCCAGATACCGCGACCACGCGCGACGTGAACAAGGCTCAGATTTACGCATGGCGCAAGGGTATTAAGACCTTGTACTACATTCGCATTCGTCAGGCTGCTTTGGAAGGAACGGAAGTAGAAGGCTGCGTTTCCTGCATGCTGTAAACCGTTACGCTGATATATCCACCACAACATTGTAAGGAAAGATTATGGTTACTGTACCAATTTCTGTACCTCGTCAGCCATTAAAGCTGATTGACCGCGTGAGCGCGATTAACTGGAACCGCTTGGAAGATGAGAAAGATTTGGAAGTGTGGGATCGCTTGACCGGTAACTTCTGGTTGCCAGAAAAGGTTCCGATTTCTAATGATTTGCCATCTTGGAACGCGATGACTGAGGAAGAACATACCCTCACGATGCGCGTGTTTACAGGTTTGACTCTGCTCGATACCATTCAGGGCACTGTGGGCGCTGTATCGCTGATTCCGGATGCGCTGACGCCTCACGAGGAAGCGGTATACACCAATATTTCCTTTATGGAGTCTGTGCACGCAAAGAGCTATTCGTCTATCTTCTCGACATTGGCTAGCACCAAGCAGATTGACGAAGCTTTTGCTTGGTCGGAGGAGAACAAGCATTTGCAGAAGAAGGCTTCTATTGTTTTGGATTATTACGAAGGCGACGATCCATTAAAACGCAAGGTGGCTTCTACTTTGCTGGAGTCCTTCTTGTTCTACTCGGGCTTCTACTTGCCAATGTATTTCTCCAGCCACGCAAAGTTGACCAATACGGCGGACGTTATTCGTCTGATTATTCGTGACGAAGCTGTGCACGGCTACTATATTGGCTACAAGTATCAGAAGGGCTTGGAGCTGGTAAGCCAGGATAAGCGTGACGAACTCGAAGAGTACACTTACGACTTGCTCAACGAACTCTACGACAACGAAGCAGAATACACTGAAGATTTGTATTCTGGCGTAGGTTTGGTAGAAGACGTAGAAAAGTTCTTGCGTTACAACGCTAATAAGGCTTTGATGAACTTGGGGTATCCTGCACTCTTCCCAGCAGATGCTACGGACGTAAACCCAGCTATTATTGCATCGTTAAGCCCTAATGCAGACGAAAACCACGACTTCTTCTCGGGTTCTGGCTCGTCCTACGTAATGGGTAAGGCTGTAGAAACTGATGATGATGATTGGGACTTCTAAATTCTGAATAATTCAGAGCAAGACACGCCCAATAGTGGATGTTTAAACCGCTGATTTTAGCGGAAAATTGAAAAGAGTCGCGACACGCCGCAAGTGAAAACTTGCGGTGGTCGCTGATTCGTGCAATACTATTCAAGTTGCCATCGACAAGATGGGAAAATCTTGGCGGATTTCCCAAGCGGTCAAAGGGAGCGGACTGTAAATCCGCCGGCTTCGCCTTCAGTGGTTCGAATCCACTATCCGCCACGCCTCGATAGCTCAGTGGTAGAGCACTTCCTTGGTAAGGAAGAGGTCGCGGGTCCAATTCCCGCTCGAGGCTCCATAGCGGGATAGCTCAGCTGGCTAGAGCGTACGACTCATAATCGTAAGGTCGAGAGTTCGAGTCTCTCTCTCGCTACAAAGGCTGATTGTCTAAAGAAATTAATGGAAGGTGAACAATGGCAAAAAGCGCCGATATTCGTCCAGGCATTACGCTGGCGTGCACCGAATGCAAGGAACGTAACTACCAGACAACTAAGAATCGTCGTAACACACCAGATCGTTTGGAGCTCATGAAGTTCTGCCCACGTGATGGTCGTAAGACTCTCCACCGCGAGACTCGATAGACGTTATGAGGAAGCCCGGCTTGGCCGGGTTTTTTTATACCATAGAAACAATGCAGTGCACGTGACGGTGCGTGTGCTCAATACTGGTGGGTAGAGGAGTAACAATGGAGAAATCTCCACGTTTTTCAGATATTACAACAATGGCCGTGGGTGGGCGCATTGCTGAGTTTGTTGAGCCTGATTCCCGTCCAGGCTTCTTAGAAGCGATTATTATGGCTGACGTTATGGGAAAACCACTCTGTGTTATTGGCGGCGGTTCCAATATGCTCGTTTCTGATGATGATTTTGATGGAGTGGTTATTCGCGATGCTCGCCGTCAGATTTCCGTGCTTGACGAGGCAGCTCCTGTAGAAGAAGGCGCAGCACCTTTAACTCATGTGAGTGCAACTGCAGGTGTGCATTGGGATGATTTTGTTGATTACTGTGTGCGTATGGGCTTAGCAGGTGTTGAAGTTCTTTCTGGTATTCCTGGAACTGTGGGAGCCAGTGTTGTGCAGAATATTGGCGCTTATGGTCAAGAAGTGTCGAGCGTAGTTTCGCACGTAGAAGTATGGGATCGCGAAACAAAAACTGTTCGAACTTTGGGTTTAGAAGAGTTTGATTTTTCTTATCGTCACTCTGTTTTGAAGGATTCCATGTACGAGGCGGGTGCTCACAGCGCTCCAACCAAATATTTCCCATCTCCACGCTATATTGTGCTCGAAGTAACCTTTACGCTTACGCATTCCAGCATGAATACTGTGCAGATGGGGCAGTTGGCACGCGCTTTGAACGTTGAAGTGGGTGAAAGCTTCGATATCGCACAGATTCGCACAGCTGTGCTCAATATTCGCGCGAGTAAAGGAGTGGTGGAAGATCTTCACCGTTATGCTAATCCATGGATGGCGCATACTTTAGAAAGTGAACCGGATCTAAACGCTGCACCTCAAGAAGACCGCGATAAATATAGCTGCGGATCCTTCTTTATGAATCCAATTATTAGTAGCGAGCAAGCAGAAAAACTGCCTGACGAGGCTCCTCGCTTCCCAGCAGTAGATACGAACGGTCAGTCAGCAATCAAAACTTCGGCAGCCTGGCTTATCCATCATGCAGGTTTTGAACCGGGCTATCGCGTGAACGAGAACAGTCGAGCCTCGCTGTCGACCAAGCATACGCTTGTATTGAGTAATCGCGGGGGAGCGAGCACTGAAGATATCGTGGAGTTGGCGCGCACTATTCGCGACGGTGTGCGCGAGACGTATGGTATTACTCTCGTACCTGAACCTGTTTTTATCGGCGTGGAACTCGACTAAAGACGGTAGACTAAAAATATGACATACGTAATCGCTGAACCATGTGTAGATGTAAAAGATAAAGCATGCGTGGATGAATGCCCTGTAGACTGTATTTACGAAGGTTCACGCACGTTGTATATTAATCCGAACGAGTGTGTGGATTGCGGTGCTTGCGAACCTGTATGTCCAACAGAAGCGATTTTCTACGAAGACGATTTACCAGATGACTGGGCATGGTATAAAGCTGTTGCTGATGATTACTTTGCAGAAGTTGGAGATTTTGGTGGAGCTATGGGAGCTGGTCCAATAGACCATGACCATGAGCTGGTAGCACAACTTCCATCTGACGTGAATGCTGAGTATCTAGCACAGAATTCATAGATGCTCTAAAGTCCGAAACTAATGGAGTCTTTTCCAAAACGCTTGCGAATATCGTCAAGCGTTTTTTCGGTTTTTATAGTATTTTTCTTGCTTTTCCGGATTGCTTGCGTATCTTGCCTATTGTCTGTGCTGGAAGGCGTTTTTGCGGTAGGGGAAGATGCAGGGGCATCAGCGTAATCATCAAAGATATCATCAAAACTCTGCTGAATAACAGTTGTGGCAGCATTCGATAAATGTGAAGTGCTAATGCCCGCCAAACGGATCTCTTGAGGAAGAAGCTGCGTATCAGAGGTGCTGGAACTGGAGCTTGTGTAGTCGGTGGAGTTCGTGGTATTAGTGGTGAAGGCGTTGCCGTCGGAGCTGGTAGAACTGGTATCGTAGGCAGCGTCGGAGGTGCCAGTGGGGCGAGGCAGAAGCGCGTCTATAAGATTCAAAGCATACTCGTAGAACTCATGAGCAGATTGTGATGGTCTGCTGAGAGTACGAGATTTGCTCACATAATGTAAATTTGCATATCGAAGTTTTACGGTAAGAGTTCGCGCCACAAGACCGCGCTTGCGCAGCGTCGAGGCAGTGGAATCGCAACACTGCCAAAGCAAACGTGAGACAACACGTGGATCGCGAGTATCGTACTCTAGCGTGCGCTCATGACCAATCGATTTTTCAGGTGCTCTGACCACTACATTGCGCTCATCAATGCCACGAGCAGCCAAGAACAGTGTATGTCCAATGATAGGAGATTTAACGGCTCTGATGACGTCTTGCTCGCGTAGCTGAGCAAGTTGTTTCACGGTGCTCACGCCGTAGTTATCGAGAGCTTTTTGTGTGGCAGGTCCCACGCCAGGAATAGCTCGCACAGGAAGCATATGCATGAATTCAATTGATTTATCTACGGGGATGAGCAACATGCCATTGGGTTTTGCATTCGTAGAAGCAAGTTTGGCGATTAACTTGTTAGAGGCAATACCCACGGAGCAAGTGAGCTGCAACCTTTCGAATACTGTTGAACGAATCCATTGAGCTATAGCCACTGGCGATTTCCATGTTAGCAGAGCAGATGAAACATCCATATAGCCTTCATCTACACTGACGTGTTCTACTTGATCTGTTACTTCCTCGAAAATGGCAAAAACCTGGGCAGACAAACTTTTATAGTAAACCATGTCAACGGGAAGAAAAACACCCTGAGGGCACAATTGACGTGCTCGAGAAACTGGCATAGCGGAATTGACACCATATTTACGCGCCTCATAATTTGCTGCAGATACCACGGAACGAGCACCTGTGCCAATAATAATAGGTTTGCCTGCAAGATGAGGATTACGCTTGAGTTCACACGAGGCGTAGAAAGCATCCATGTCGATATGCAAAATAGTGCAACCTGAATCATCATGACCCCAGTCTTTCTTGGCGGCGGCGATTCGTGGTGCAGTACTCATAGCTTTTATTGTAGCGGGGAGTGGGGTGGAGCAGCGAGTGGGGAGTTGGGAGTGTGGCGGAACGGGGGAAGGGGAGTGAGTGGAGGGCGGAGTTGGAGCGGGGAAAGGTGGGAAGCGGAGTTGGGATTGATATGTGGAGAGAGGACCGGTACGAGCGGTGTTTATCGGGAGGGCTGAAGATGTTGCTGCGAGGAGTTAAGCGCGTTATAGAGTCCTCATATGCAATTGTGAGACTACCAGAAAAGTAGCGTAAACTATATATGTGAAGAAATCGATAGTGAAACTGTTAAATACTTCGCCAGTTTTATGTGTGCTGGCTGTTCAAACCATTGCTATTTCTTGTGCTAACGAGATAAGTAAAATTGCATTCACACAGATTGAGCCGCTTCTTGTTTCTTGGTGGCGTATGGCTTTTACGGTGCTTATTATGGTGCTTTGGCGACGCCCATTTTCGATTCGTAAACGCGCAAACCTGCCTAAGGACGCCAAAACGTGGATAATTCTTGGCGCATTGGGAGTAGCTGTTGCTGGTATGAACGGCGTGTTTTACATTGCGATTAATACGCTGAACTCAGGTGTAGCAGTGGCTATCGAGTTTATTGGGCCTCTCGCGGTGGCGGTGTTCACTGGACGAACTTGGCGTGAGTACGTGGGCGCATTCTTGGCTTTTGTGGGGTTGCTCGCGCTCGCGGGTGCGGCTTTGTTCTCGGTGGGCCCTTCATCGATTCCAGGGCTTGTGGCTATTATTGCAAGTGGCGTGCTGTGGGGAATATATATTGTTTTGGGACGACATGTAGCCCATGGCTCGTCAGGGCTCGATAATTTAACGATTTCTTTATTGATTGGTTGGATTATTCAAAGCTGTTTTATTGGTTTTCCAGCAGTTAAAGCAGTGATTGTTCCGGCACGGTTTGCAACGTGGGCACGTGCTGATGGCGGATGGTTCAAATTACTCGTCCTTCTTTTTATTATGACTTTAGGCGCTTCTATTGTCTCGTATATTTTTGACCAAGTTTTAATGCGTCGCGTAAGTGTGAACCGTTTTTCTGTTATGCAGTCAGTACTGCCAGCAGTGAACCTGATTATCTCGATGTTCTTTGGTGACCGTCCAGGCGTTATGGATTTTGTAGGTGTAGGTATTATTGTTTTTGCGGTTATTATTAGTTTTTCCAGTGATAACGATCCACTTCCATCCCATGACCTTACATCTCGTCATCATGCAAAAATAACTGATGAAGAGGGAAATATAGAAACGATTGATGTGTTAGATTGAGAATTGTACACACCGATTTGCTCTATGCCAAAAAAATGATAAACTAGCAAAGTTGCATTAATTACCTTTGTAATTAGTCCAATGCCGGAGACGTGCCTGAGTGGCCGAAAGGGGCACCCTGCTAAGGTGTTAACTGCGTAAGCGGTTCAGGAGTTCGAATCTCCTCGTCTCCGCTTTTAGGGTTTTCA
>NZ_KV812468.1:1448778-1463932 GCF_001813415.1 Alloscardovia sp. HMSC034E08
GATACCTTTCGGCGGCACTCATACTTTTCGGCGCAAGCCACACTTTTTGGCACTACCCCCTAGAACACTATTTGCGATCTGATCGAAGCACCTAAAACGCGCCCATGCAGCATCTCCTGAGTCTTCTCCAAGCTTCGCCAGAAGCACAACAAACCCCTCGGGTTCCGGGTTTTACTAGGTAAAACCCGGAACCCGAGGGGTTTGTTCGCACTCACACTTTTGTATCCAAAGTAGAGTGCAAATGGTGGAGGTAAGGGGACTCGAACCCCTGACCCTCTGCTTGCAAAGCAGATGCGCTACCAACTGCGCCATACCCCCAACGAAGAAACATCTTATCATAAAGAAAAGACTGCGACACGCTATTTCTAGCGTGGGCCCGGAGGGACTCGAACCTTCGACCTCATCCTTATCAGGGATGCGCTCTAACCTGCTGAGCTACGGGCCCATTCTTCATTTTTGGTGTTGCGGCATTTGTTACAACAAAAGAAAACAATAGACCATATAAACACCAAAGTCAATTCAGATGTATCTGCGTGTCGCGAAAATCACAGCATGTGGCACACTGGTCATATGCCTCAGCATTACGAACTCGATATTGATGGTTTCCATGTAACAGTCATTCTTAAAAGTATTAAAAATATTTACTTGCGCGTTAAGCCGCCGCTCGGAACGGTCGAGGTAACAGCGCCCTATTATGTGCATCAATCAGATATCGAAAAAGCGGTGAGCTCTCGAGCGGACTGGATCGACACAGCGCGCGACCAACTGCTGCTCGCACACAAAAATCATCGTAAAGAAAATCTCTTAACCGGCTGGACACCTCAGAAAGAGAAAGAAGCCAAAGAAATTCTCGAAGCGAAAGTGCCTCGCCTGCTCGAAAAATGGCGGTCACGCATCGACAAGCAGCCTACGCACATAACCTACCGGCGCATGAAAACGCGATGGGGCTCGTGCACCCCAAAAACTGGGCGTATCCGCCTCAACTTAGCCCTGGCTTTCGCGCCGGACGAGCTGCTCGAGTATGTGCTCGTTCATGAGCTGACACATCTGTATGAGCGTGGTCATGGTGAGGGTTTTCGCGCCCGCATGGACGCCTACTTGCCCGATTGGCGCGCAAAAAGGCGAGCACTCAACTCCTACGGGAGTTATGAATTGCACTTCTAGAGACACGTGCAACGAGTGCTCGCCTGGTGGCGAATAGAAGGAGGTGGGGAAACTATTCGCCATTCGGGATAAACTTTACCTTCTTTTACCTCTTATTTTACTTGTTTTACTCGCTTGTAGCAATTGCGTTGGTCATTTGCGTAAACAGGTCCTGGTAGCCGCCCGGCGTCGATGCAGGCAGCACAACCGTCTTCGCGTTTGACGACTCAGACAGTGAGCGCATAACGTCCAGATACTGGTTAAAGAGCACGACATTATTCACATCTTCAATATTCATGCCCACATTTTGCAGGCTCTTAATCTGATCGACAATACCGTTTGCAATTTCGCGACGATAGTTCGCCTGACCCTCACCCTGCAGACGCGTCTTTTCCGCGTCAGCCGCAGCCTGCGCCTCGATAGCGATACGGTTCGCCTCGGCACGTTCGCGCGTCGCCTCCTTTTCGCGCTGAGCCGCGTTAATCGAGTCCATCGCGGCCTTCACCTGCTCAGACGGATCGATAGCAGTAATAAGAGATTTGACTACAGTAAAGCCGAAACGAGCCATTTCCGCGCCGACGGTTTGCTGCACGTCGCGCGCAACATCATCCTTACGCGCAAAAGCGTCGTCCAAGCTCAGCTGAGGAATAGCCGAACGCAAAGCGTCTTCCATATACGAGCGCAACTGACCGGCCGGATCCCCCAGCTCGTAGTACGCGGTTGCCACGTTCGGCGCGTCCACGCGGAACTGAGTAGACACAACAACGTTGACGAACACGTTATCGAGAGTTTTAGTTTCTACCTTTACCATCAGCTGCTGCACGCGCAGACCGGTTTTGTGCGCGATACGGTCAACAATCGGAATCTTAAAATGCAGGCCAGCCAAGCTTACGGTATGGAACTTACCGAGACGTTCAATAATAAAAGCCTGCTGTTGAGGAACAACGTACGCGCACGAGCCAATAAGTACGAGCGCAACAACTATCCAGAAAACTGTTATCACCAATGATGTAGACATTATCTCTCCTTTGAATATGTATCCTTTACTATATCAAAAAGGCTCCCTCTCCTGTCCACGAAGAGGGAGCCGAGAGCTGCTACAGAGGCTTATGCCAAGTGTGCGCGCAAGAACCACTGGAACTTTTCGAGGTCCTGAACGTGGTCCTGAATAATGTTGGAGCTAATAACATCCAGCTCGTCGAGCTCAGCAATAGCATTACGATCGTTAGCAATAAATTCATCGTAGTAGGCGATCAAAGCCTTAATATAAGCCTCGGTGGAGCCATTACCGGTAAGGTTGAACTCAGCCCAATCACGGTTGCGCACAACAGCGTCTGGACGACCATCTGGGCTGCCACCCAGCTGAGAGATGCGCTCTGCAGTTTCGTCTGCCTGATTGAGCACAACCTCAACCTGAGGATCGATCATTTCGTGCACGCCAATAAAGTTTGGACCGCTTACGTTCCAGTGAGCGTGCTTAAGAATAAGAGCTGCGTCCTGTTCCTGGCTCAAGCGGCTCTGCAAAATGGAAATAATCTTCTCGCTTGCCGATTCGTCTAAACCTGCAATAGTGTAATTTAATGCCATCATTGCCTTCTTTCCATGTTTTCACGTAGTTACAACTCTACTCTGTTTGCAAGTGTTAAAACGGGAAAACCAGCGTTTTACGCTATGCGTGTCGTCTATTTCACACTCTCAAAAGAAGTGATATGCTTGCGCACTTCAATGGTTTGAATGCGGCGGCCTTCTACTTCGGTAACCACCATATCGTAGCCATCGTCGTCGCTCAGAACCTGGCCTTCAAATCCAAGCTGCCCAGTGCGCGCAATCATGTATCCAGCAACAGTCTCATACGGCCCATCGTTAAGGGTAATGCCGGATACTTCTTCGAAGTCTTCCAACGTCATCCCACCATCGACAGTAAGCACACCGTTGACGAACGCGTTGTGCATGGAATTGAGCGAATCTTCTGGCAAATCGTATTCATCGTGAATATCGCCCACAATTTCCTCAGTAATATCTTCCAAGGTAACGATACCGTCTGTTCCGCCATACTCATCGATAACAACAGCCAAATGAATCCCCCGCTGACGCATAAGGCTCATACTTGGCAAAATTCGCGAGGTCCCTGGCAGTTGCAAAATATCGCGGGTAACATCTGCCACAGTCTTCGCTTCCGGATCGCGAATATCCAACAAATCGCGCACATGCACGAAACCGAGAATATCGTCGAAGCTCTCCCCAGTAACCGGGAAGCGCGAATACGGCTGATCGCGCACAAAAGCTGCCGCAGCTGTTAAACTCATCGTGCCGTCCACGAACACTACATCTGCGCGAGGACGCATAACTTCGGCCACAATCGTCTGCTCTGCGCCGAAAACATCGGCCAAAATTTCGCGCTCATCGCGGCTGAGCTGGGTGTTCGACGAGACGAGCACGCGCAGCTCGTCGTTACTCACTTCGCTTTCTACCTCATTCGGATCGAAACCGAGCAGACGCACAATACCGTTCGTGTTCTTACCAATCAACCAAATGACGGGCGAGGTAATCGTGGCAAAAACGTCGATAATCGGTACCATCGCGCGCGCAATTTTCTCGCCCTGCTGCAAAGCGATGCGCTTAGGTACCAGCTCAGAAACCACAATCGAGAAATACGAAATAAGCAGCGTGAGCACCACCATGGTTAAACCACCGGCAAGACCCGCATTCATGCCCGCAGATTCGAGCCATGGCACAATATGCGGCGACAGTGAGCTGGCACCAAACGAGGCGGAGAGGAATCCGGCAAGGGTTACGCCAATCTGCAGAGCCGAGAGGAAGCGGTTCGGGTCGCGCGCTACTCGCGCCACATGCGCGCCGCGATCATCTTCCTGCTCCATACGCTCAATCTGACTGTTTCGCAGCGAGACAAGCGCCATCTCTGTGCCGGAAAAAACGCTTCCCACGAGCATAAACAGCAGAATAAAGAAGAGATTAAGCCATATCGGCATACGAAATCAGTCCTTCACAACCTAAAAGCTGAGTACTTCAACCAAACCGTTGCTCATGGTGTACCGAGCGCCCACAATCTTGAGCTCCTCGGCGGCCAGCGCGCGCGCGATAATCTCGCTGCGTTCCACAAGCTGCATAATAAGCGTTGAGACGTGAATACGCTCTACATCGTCTTGCGAATCCGCATCCTCGGCCGCTTCCATCGTGCCCGCAACCTCGCCGATCGCGTACGTTAGCGATAGCGGCACGTTACCAGTTTTTGCGCTGTTGACTGCCGCTTCAAGCAGACCGCAGTGCTCATGGCTCATGACCACGAGAACAGATACGTGCAGGATATCGACAGCAAATTCGAGAGAGTTAATGACCGCTTGATCGAGAACGCCGCCGACCGAGCGGATGGTAAAGATATCGCCCAGGCCCTCGTCGAAAATGATTTCCGGCGATACGCGCGAGTCCGCGCAAGCCAGAACGGCAGCGCTTGGGTTCTGACCGGCGTATAAACTTTCGCGGGTTTCCTTATCTTGCCATGGATGCACAGCCTTGCCGCGTGCAAAACGCTTATTGCCTTCGAGCATGCGCGTCCAGACAGAATTTGCTTGATTTTCTTCAGCTAAAACACTCATACACCCCAGCTTACTAGGTGAAGAAGCCAAGAAGGCTACGGGCGATACCCGCAGCCTTCTTGATGGAGTAGAACAATAAGTATCAGCCTGTGTTCTGCAAGCCGGCAGAAACGCCGCTCACAGTGCACAAAATGAGATAAATATAATCGCCAATCTGAGATTCGCTCAGCTCTTCCTTATCTACGCGACGGCGCAAGGTCTTGAGCGCGCGAACCTGAGCAATCGACAGAGCATCTACATAAGGGGAACGCAACTTAACCATCATGCCCAAAGTGCGGGAATGCTGCAAAGTCCAATCCTCATCCTTAATAGCCAAAACCCACTTGTGGGTCAGCTCCATCTCGTGCAGAACCTTCTCGCTCAAATCTTCGCGATCGCCCATGCTCAAGTACATGCGAGCAATACGCTCATCTGTCTTAGCAAGAGACATCTCGATATTGTCGATAAAGGTGTTAAACAGTGGCCAGCTCTTATACGCTTCGCGCAAAGTAGCCAAATCTCCAAACTTCTCGCACGCTGTACCCAAGCCATACCATGCGGCGAGGTTAATGCGAGCCTGAGACCAGGAGAAGACCCATGGAATCGTACGCAAATCGTCCAAAGACTTCGCACCCAAACCACGCTTAGCAGGGCGAGAACCGATTGGCAGCAAACCAACCTCAGTCAAAGGCGTAACGATCGAGAACCATGGAGCGAAATCATCGCTTTGCAGCAGATCGAGGAAGCGCTCGTGCGAGGACTCATCCAAAGCCTGAGCCATCGGAGCGAACTTCTCGGTCATCTCCGTGTTCATCTTCTCTACAGAAGGAGCGGACTGAAGCAGCGTTGCAGCCGCAACAGACTCAACGTGACGGGTTGCCAGCGTGCGGTTACCGTAGCGCGCGAAAATAACTTCGCCCTGCTCGGTGAGCTTAAAGCGGCAGTTTACCGAGCCAACTGGCTGAGCCAAAACCGCACGGTTAGCAGGACCGCCACCGCGACCCACAGCGCCACCGCGACCGTGGAAGAGGGTAACGTCGATATCGTTCTCCTTCGCCCACTTCGCAATCTTTTCCTGAGCGCGGTGCAAAGCCAAAGTTGCAGACGTTGGGCCAGCATCCTTCGAGGAATCCGAATAACCGAGCATAACTTCCATGCGACGGCCGGTCTGCTTTAAGCGCTGCTGGACTTCTGGAATCTTAATCATGTCGTCCAAAACAGAGACAGAATTATCCAAATCTTCCAACTGCTCAAACAGAGGAATAACGTCCAAAACAGGCGCATCTGCAGGGTTAGCGAAGGCCAAACGGTTCAGCTCGTACACGTCGCGCACATGCTGAGCGGACTTGGAGAAGGAAATAAGGTAGCGGCCAGCAGCCTTGCGGCCGTGACGGCGCTGAATCCAACCGATAGCGCGGAAAGTATCGAGAACCTCTACGGTCATTGGCTGAAGCGGACCGCGCTCGCCATGCAAACCGTGCTCGCGAATATCTTCCAAAGCGCGCGAATGCACGAGAGAGTGCTGACGGAACTCCATCTCCACCATGTGGAAGCCGAAGGTCTCTACACGCCAAATAAGAGCCTGAATATCGCCGTATGCAATACGTACCGCACCAGCCTCGGCCAAAGAGCGCTGAATAACACGCAAATCGGCGAGGAAATCGTCGGCACTAACGTACATAAGATCGGCATCGCGCTCTACGGTAGCCTCCAAACGGTCGGCCATAACGAGCATGGCTGCGCGGTGAGGTTCGCTCGTGGAAATAATATCGGCGCGGCTGGTTAAGCGCTCGCTCATTTCCTTCTGACGGCTCCACAAAGCCTTCATCTCATCGCTTGGAGGAGTTGTAGCGCTTTCTACCGTTAAACGGGTAGCGGTTTTGCGGGTGGCTTCGGCAAGCTTAGTAACCATGTGGTCGTAGTACTTGCGAGCAACCTGACGCGACACCTTTGCGGTAACGTTCGGATTACCATCGCGATCGGAGCCAACCCAGCTACCTGGATGGAAGAAGGCTGGGCATACAGGTGGAACAGTTCCTGCCTTGGAACCCAAAATCCAATCGTCGAAGCGACGGTACACGTTAGGGATAACGCTAAAGAGAGTCGTATCGAAAACATTAATAACAGTGTCTGCTTCCTCCACAGGAGTTGGCTTCTTAAGGCCAATAGGGGAGGTGCGGAACAAGGAGTCAATCTCGGAGTGGAGACGACGGTCGATTTCTGCGCGCTCGGAACCGCCGGTGCGGTCGCGCTCGTCGAGGAAGGTAGCGATGCGGCGAATCTTGCCTTCGACTGCCTTACGGCGAGCTTCTGTTGGGTGAGCGGTGAAAACAGGATGGAACTCGAGCTTTTCGAGCAATTCGTTTGCACCAGCAACACCGACTTCGTCGATGAGGCGCTTGTAAGCCACGGTCAGTTCGTTAACTGGATCGGTGGCGGAACGTGTATCCACTTCCCATTCACGGTTCTTTAAGACGGCAACGCGATAGTTCTCTTCGCACAGATTTGCCAAGTGGAAATACACGGTGAAAGCGCGTGAGAGCATAGTTGCATCTTTAAGCGAGGAGTTGTCGAGCAAATCGGACGCCTTCTCCAAGCCCGCAGCAGCTACGCTAGCAGCTTCGGCAGTGTCATTGTTTCTTGTATTGCTTGCCACAATAACGTCTTCGCGCAGCTCATCGAACTGAGCTAACAACTCGGCATCGTATTCGCCGAGTACATCGCGCAACATATCCAAGCATAATTCCAAATTATCTTGGAGACGTTCTGGCAGATTTTTTTCAGTCAATTTATTGAACCTCCATCCAACACCTCTGTGGTTGCTCGGTCTTCTGACTATCTGGGGCTCCTCCCCAGTTATGTGAAGTCAGACGTTGCGAACCCAAAGCCACGCGGGTATTGATAACCTGACGAGTTTTAGTGTACGCCGAACTGTGTAGGAAGTGAGCTATGTCTCATGGGCGGCGTCTCATATGGTGGCGTGTGTGTTGTGTGTGGGGGGTGGATCATCTGGTACGCCGCTAACTGTTCTGTGTGGAGGTGGCGTGGGGAGTGATTGGCGATATAGCTCGTTTTCCACGACCTTCTAATGACGGTTTTAGGGCCGTGGAATACGAGGCGTAAAGTCAATCATCTTTCACGCCATGATTTTGGCTGAAAATGAGCATCTGACAGCCGTGAAAAACGATTCTCGTTTCAGCTCACTATTCACGCCACGAGAAAACGTTGTGGTGAGCAACTTGCTCGTATCAGATTGCTCACCACAACAAAATCAGCGCTAAATCAATGCAACCAGCGCGAAACCGGCGCCCAAGCCCAGCGTAAAGCAAAACTAAGAGCCCATCCAACTCCTGCGGTCTAGGCGGGCGCGAAAAATAGGAAGAGTGAAAGATACCCAACACAACGAGCACACCCAGCAGAACGAGCGGAACAACCAGAACACCCCCGCCCCCACAACCCAACCACACCATGCCTCAACGTTTTCCCCGCTGTCTAAGCATCATCGCCATTCGATCCCGCTGGACATGGACGACATTAAAGCGGACCTCGATACGCCGGTGCAGGATGCGTGTTTGGCGGCGAAGGTGAGCATCATCGTGCGGACGGGCTATCTCGATCTGAGCGCGGGCACGGGTAGCTATCGCGTTAAAGAGATTATGAACCGCATCGGCTACGCGCTCGGCGTGTACGTGCGCGCGGACGTGAACCTCACGAGCATTGAGGCGTCGTGCTCGGACGGCAAGGAGCGCGTAACGGAGGTTGTCGACCTGCCGAGCGTGGGTGTTAATACCGAGCGTATTTGGTATATGGAGCATTTTGCGGACTGGCTCACCGTGAACCTCGGTCATGAGGGCGTCTACCATACCGAGGCCTCGCTACAGCACAGTAACGGCGGCGATTACGGTTTCGACGCGCGCTCGCAAACTGAGAACTCGGACCGTTCTATGAGATCTATAACCGTCCGTGAGGCGCACGCGAAGCTCAACGCAATCGAGCGTAAAGCGCGACTGTACGGTCCGCTCATGCAGGCGCTTGGCTCGGCTGTGGCATGCTCGTGCTTCGTGTTTCTGCTCGGCGGCGCGGCCTACGACATGCTCGGCGCGTTTGTGGGCGCGGGCGTGGGTCAGTATGTGCGCAGCCGCATGAATGGCAAGCATCTTAATCAGTTCTTGGGCGTGGCTGTGGGCGTGGTGGCGGCCGCACTGGTCACGATTGCTACGCTGCGTTTGGTTGGTTTCGTCGATCCGACCGCGCTTGGTCACGATACCGCGTATATCGGCGCGATTTTGTTTATCGTTCCGGGCTTCCCGCTCATCACTGGCGGTTTGGATTTTGCTAAGCTCGACTTCCCCTCCGGTTTGCAGCGTATTACGTACTTCCTGTGCATCGTGGGCATGGGTACGCTCGCCGCGTGGTTCGTGGCCACAATGGTGGGCCTGAGCCCGAACGGTTTCGAGGCGCCGCACATTCCGGTATGGCTTAACGTTCTGCTTATTTTTATTACCGCGATTGGCGGCGTGTGGGGCTTCTCGGTTCTGTTTAACTCGCCGTGGCGCATGGCGTTGGTAGCGGCTGTGATTGGCGCGACCGCGGATACCGCCCGCTTGCTGATGGTTAATTATGGTCATGTGAGTTTGGAGATTGGCGCTTTTACTGGAGCTCTGATTGCCGGTTTGCTGGCTTCCGCGTGGCGCATTTCTGTGCGTAAGGGCTTGCTACCCGCCAGTTTGGGCTTCCCGCGCATCAGCTTAACTGTGCCGTCGATCGTTATTATGGTTCCAGGTTTGTATATGTACCGCGCCGTGTATGAGCTCGGTAACCTGCAAACCGTAAACGCGATGGATTGGATCTTTAAGGCGATGCTCGTGATTGTCTGCTTGCCGATTGGTTTAGCTTTTGCGCGCATTTTGACCGATAAAACCTGGCGCTACGACCGCTAGATTGTTTCAGAGCGCTCCTTGTCGTGGCGGTTCAGGCACAATAAGACTATGACTGAAATAAGTAATAGTGACGCATTCGGCGACCCCGCCGTGCGTGTGAGCGAAACGTTTTTTGATTACGAGGCGCCGTATAGCATGGATCATCCGATGATGCGCCGTCATCGTCCTGAAGTTTTAGCTCCTGCAGGCAATTTGCAAACCGTAAAGCTTGCTATTGATTACGGTGCCGATGCAGTGTATTGCGCCGGCAAAATGTTCGGTATGCGCACTGCTCCCAAGAACTTATCGCACGAAGACTTAGAAGAGGCTGTGCGTTACGCGCACGCTCGCAACGCCCGTATTTTTATTACCTGTAACGTACTGCCAACGAATCCAGAAATTACGGGTATCGAGAAGTATATTGGTGAGCTGGCTGAGATCGGCGTAGACGCTGTTATTGTTTCCGATATTGGCGTGATGATGATGGCACACCGCATTGCGCCTCAGTTGGAAATTCACATTTCCACGCAGGCGGGTGTGGTTAACTATTTGGCGGCGAATTCTTTGTATGAATTGGGTGCTAAGCGCGTAGTTTTGGCCCGCGAGTTAAGCCTCGATGCTGTGCGCGATATCCGCAAGAATACGCCATCAGATCTCGATATTGAGTGCTTTGTGCACGGTTCTATGTGTATGGCTTTTTCTGGTCGCTGCCTTATTTCTCAGCACATGACCGGCCGCGACGCTAATCACGGCGATTGCGCGCAATCATGTCGTTGGAAGTGGAGCGTGGTCGAAGAACATCGTCCAGGAGAGTTCTATCCAATCGAGCAGACAGATCACGGTGCCTACCTGTTCAATTCACAAGATATGAATATGTTAGAGCATATTGATGATTTGATTGATGCGGGTGCAACCAGCTTAAAGATTGAAGGTCGAGCAAAGTCTGCACTATATTCTGCTGTTGTGACTAATGCCTACAAGATGGCTACGAATATGTATGTAGAAAAGCGCGAAGCGGGCGATTTTAGTCATCTTGAGCTTCCTCAGTGGCTTAAAGATGAACCATTTAAGGTGGTTCATCGTCCATATTGCACTGCTTTTTATTATCCTAAGAACCCTGCTGGTCAGGAAACTCATAAGGGCGGCTACATTAATGACTGGCAGATGGTGGGCGATGTGCTCAGCTGGCAGGACGGTCGCGTTACTTTCAAAGCTAAAAATAAAATCATTCCTGGTCAAACCGTGGAATTTGTTCGTCCGGGCGTGCAGCCATACGTCATCACAGTTCCAGACGATATCTGGGATGACGAGGGTAACAAGGTAGAAGCTGCTAATCATCCAACCCATATCTTCTCGCTGCCATGCGAGGAACCGATGGCTGCAGCAACCCCTATGCGCGCACCTAAGTTAGCTCCTAAAAAGCCAATCAGACAGTTTAGAAAAGAAGATCTGCTCAAGAACAAGCAGTAACAAGCAGAGGCGTTGACCAAAAACGGTCAGCGCCTCTTATATAAAAGATAAAACTAATCCTTTTTCTTTATCCCAGGAACTGGCATCTTAGGAAAAGGTTTATGCGCAACAGGTTGTGCTGCAGGCTTTTCCTCTGCACGTTTCGCCGCTTGAGCGGCCCATGCAGCGTAATCGTCCAAATCGTCCTGTGAAGTGTCATCTGCTACATCAACGTCAACATCTACATCTGTTTCAGCTTCTACAGCAGCATCATCGTGATGACTCAGCTCCTTGGCGAGCTCGTCGTAATCTGTATCAGTTGTCAGATATTTGAGCTTACGGGCAATTTTTGTCTGTTTTGCCTTCTGGCGTCCGCGGCCCATCTGACCCCCTTCGCATGCTCATCAGCGCTTAAAGCGCAACTATATCTAATTCATCTCTCATAGAGTACCACTACCGTTGTAACATGTGTTGTTTTATTGAATCACTTGCTACAGGACAGTCTTGCGATTGTCCGCTCCAAGTCTTACAGCATAATCATGCTGGCTTGGTTCACGTTTCACAGGGTCTGCCAGCGACATATTGCCGACTAGTCTTACGCTCCCTTCACGTGCGTTTAATGTCTCGGGAGCACTTCCCGCGACATTAATATTGATAGCTGCGTTCAATCTCTATCCATGTTGATACCACAATAGTCACAATGGTACGTACGCTCACTGAGAGAGTTTAGCTTTCGCCATCCTACAGTCCGAGCACTTTTTGCTGCTTGGATAGAACCTGTCCACGACATGAAGTGTACATTCGTTTTTTATGCTCTTGTATTCGAGTTGACGGCGAAACTCACCAAAACTAGCGTCACGTAGACTCTTGGTTAGATGATGATTACGGATCATTCCTGCCACACTAAGGTCTTCAATACTGATATGCGCGTAGGCACGGGTAGGCTCAGTGGTGATTTTGTGCAGCGCGTCCTGCCGAAGCTGATAGATACGCTGGTGTAAACGTGCCACATAGAGACGCGCTTTATCACGACGATGTGAACCTTTCTTTCGCCTACTTAACATACGTTGTGCGCGAGCAAGACGCTTTTCCACTCGTTTGAATGGATGTGGATTAGGTATCGCGGTACCGTCCGACAAGGTGACAAGGTTTTTCACACCCATGTCAATACCCACGCTCGTCCTTTTACAACGTGCACGTATAGGGGAGGTCTCATGTTCTATGCCGATAGACGCGTACCAACGGTCAGCGCTACGCGTAACAATAATACGCAACACATGTGCGTGACCAATACGATGCATAACATTTTCCATGCGATGCAATCGCCCAATACGAGGCAAACGAATAGCATGCGAATCGTCTGGTACAAGACGGTAACCAGTAGTGAAATGGATACCGGACACACAGCGAGAATGATTCTTAAAGCGAGGGAAACCTATGCGCTTGCCCCTGCGTTTACCATGCTTACTATCAGCATGATTACGTAGAGCACGACTAAGGTTTTCTAGTCCCGTGTTGTACGCTTCTTTACTGTTACGCGACCACCATACCCGCTCATCGGCACCGACTGCAAGTGTATTCTTGTTCTGATTCCACCATTTACGCAATCCGTAATACGAGCACTCAGGTTTCTGCCCATTATTGAGCTGGTCGAATACATGGCTCAGCGCTTGATTATACGCGAAGCGTGCAACACCTGTATGTTCGGTAAGCATACGCGCCTGCTTAGCAGTAGGATCGAGCATAACCTTGACCGCTTCTATCATGATGTCTCCCGTAGCACAGCTATCACGCATCGCACTCTATCTGTTCATACTTAGGGTCATGGAGAATCATGCCAGTGAACGTGCAACCGAACTCAGCTAGCATGGTATTTTCGTAACACATTTTCCACACGGTTTGAAGTTTTAAGCCCTCACGAGACCCCACTCGCGGACTAGCATAAGACAATAATACCAAATAAAAACAAGCAAAAACCGAGCAGTTTATCCCCCTAATGTCGGATAAAACTTTTAGACTAAAAGCATTAAAAATATGGCTAGAAGCTAAAGAAAGTAGGGCATAATGACCGATGATCAGCATTTGACTGCTGCTGGAAATGAAATGAGCGCAAGCTTCTTAGCTGCACAAGAGCGTTCCAATAAAACTGCAGCAAAGCTTGAAGCTAATCCAAACGCTTTTACTATGCTTACAGGTGACCGCCCAACAGGTCGTTTACATTTAGGTCACTACTTCGGCTCTATTAAAGAGCGCGTGGCTATGCAAAACAAAGGCGTTAATACCAATATTATTATTGCTGATTATCAGGTGATTACTGACCGCGATACCACCGAAAACATTCAGGATAATGTGCTCAACTTAGTTTTGGATTATATGGCTGCCGGTATTGATCCAACGAAGACCATGATTTTTACGCATTCTTCGGTGGCAGCAGAAAACCAGTTGATGCTTCCATTCCTCTCTTTGGTTACTGAAGCTGAGCTGCATCGCAATCCAACGGTAAAGTCCGAGATGGAAGCATCCGGGCATGCGCTTACTGGCTTGTTGCTGACGTATCCAGTTCATCAGGCATGCGATATTCTTTTCTGCAAAGCTAATGTGGTGCCAATCGGTAAAGATAATTTACCTCATGTGGAAATTACGCGCACCATCGCTCGCCGTTTTAACGAGCGTTATGCTAAGAAAAATCCTGTGTTCCCAGAGCCAGCAGCTATTTTGTCTGATGCTCCAGAAATCCCAGGCTTGGATGGTCGTAAGATGAGTAAATCGTACGGCAATTCCATTATGTTGGGTGCTACTGCAGAAGAAACTGCAAAACTGATTAAGAAGAGCCCAACTGACTCTGAGCGCATGATTACTTTTGATCCTGTAAATCGTCCACAAGTTTCTGCGTTGCTGACTACTGCAGGCTTGACTTCCGGTCGCGATCCACGAGAGATTGCTGAAGAGATTGGAAATGGCGGCGGTGGAGCTTTGAAGGCTTTCGTGATTGATTCCGTGAATACTTTCCTGGCTGAGCACCGTGAACGTCGCGCTGAGCTGGCTAAAGACATGGATATCGTGCGCGATATTTTGCATGATGGCAATAAGCGAGCCAATGAGATTGCCAACCAAACACTCGATGAAGTGCGCGAGGCTATGGGAATGGTGTACTAAAGCTTTTTAGCGCAAACAAGGGAGGGGCTGCTCGTTGGGCAGTCCCTCTTTTTATGTGCGGGTTGAGAGTGAGTGCCAGACGACTATCTCTTGTGAGCTGCGGGACGTTGTATTTTTCACTCATAAGCCCATACGTAAAGGCTAAAACAGCGCAGATCGCTCCACAGCAAACAAGCACTGCGCCTTTTACTCAACAGGCAGTGGGAGAAGACCGCTTAAATCATCGCGTTCGCCTACTGCACTAATACGTCCAGCATTTTTCTCCTCGCTCCAGCTGGTAATGCCACACACAAGACGTAACCATACAGCAGGATCAAGCTCAATCACATCGGGTGGTGTGAGATTATGAGGATCTGATTGAGGCCCTTCCAATATCTTGACAGCGGCAAAAGGAGCTACGCGAACTTCTACGCCTGGCCCAGGAGCACGCAATTCCAACATATAGAGGGAGTATCGCACAGCCATAGCCATACTACGACGGTCTAAACGTGGTGCAATCTCTAAGCGACGCTCTAATGCTGTGTTCTGTGATGCTTCGTCACGAGCTTGCTGCGCCCATGTTGTGAGGGCGCGCTCTCCTTCAAGAATGTCATCGGCTTTAATAACTGGCATATTCCAAGGCTACGCGAAGTTGGTCTTTGCTCAAGTCTAGGTGTTTTGCCTGAGCTTCGAACACGACCAGCAACGAAGCCAGCGCACGCCCGAGCACCCAGCAATACAGGCTTTTGGGACTTAGTGTGGTTTTTTTTGGGGGGGGGATGTTGTCTAGTAGGTTCTAGTTGATTCCTCTGGCAGTTATGTGTTGAGACATCGTTGCAGTGTGAATGTGTTTCGTCTTTATGTGTGAAGTCGATACGCGTAACCGTTATGCCAGTTTTGAAGCCATTTTTGCGC
>NZ_KV812468.1:1464032-1534765 GCF_001813415.1 Alloscardovia sp. HMSC034E08
GCATAACAGGTGTATGAATCGGTTAAGCAGAATGGCGCCAGAGCAAGAGATCTTCCCAAAATTAGAGTGGAATGAATGCTCCTGGGTGCGTGAAACATGGAGTACCTCACTAAGTCACGATTCACGAACCATTCACACAAAACCCCACCAAAAACCCAAGAACCGCGATACTCCCGCGCTCCCCGCAACGCAGAAACCGCTCACGCATGCAAAAAGGAGGCGCTCGCACGTCTCCTTGTGACCTCACGGCCTTTATGTCTTTACAGACTGCCCTCTTCACGAGACTGGGGTAATGGTTCAGTCACCTTCACGAATAAATCTCAAGCTTTCAAGAATTAAAAGCGAGGGGCTCCTCCGCATTACCGAAAAAAA
Organism: Alloscardovia sp. HMSC034E08; assembly: GCF_001813415.1. NCBI lineage: Bacteria > Bacillati > Actinomycetota > Actinomycetes > Bifidobacteriales > Bifidobacteriaceae > Alloscardovia > Alloscardovia sp. HMSC034E08. Next base: position 1,464,405 of record NZ_KV812468.1, read on the forward strand.
GTAACAACTAGATTTCTTGGCTACTCTTCGTCTGTATCTTTATCTGCAACTTCATCAAATTCTGCAGCAACTTCTTTAGCTGCGCCGTTGCCTAAATCGACAGGAGAAGAAGAGTTCTCCCATGGTTCTTCCCATGGATCATACTCTGGATTCTGCTGCCTGTAAATGTACAAACCTACGACGCCTGCGAGCAAAGCGCCAAAAAGCAGCGCGAAGAACTTCCAGCCATTACCAGATCGATTGTTCTCCATAGAGTGCTCCTTCCGTCCGAGTACTCACCATCAGCGGTGACTTATGTTCTACATTCTACTCCCTAATTGTGAAAGTGGTGTGCTTTTGTGATTTTTTAAGACGATGTTTTACGGCTCAGGGCGAAGTGCACCAGTTACCATAGTCACATGGCAAATCCTTTTACTCCTGGAGCATCAGGTCCTGCAGGTCCGTGGGATCCGCGTAACCCTCATAGACCTCAGCAAAATTTTTCGCAACGGTGGCAACGTTTTGCCCGCGTATGGTCAAATAATTGGCGTTTGAACGGGCCAAATATTACGCAAGCTATTGTTGCGCTCAATCTACTCGTTTTTGTAATGCAAGAGGTTTTGAAACTCTTCCCTGTGGCAAGTGCTACTTTTACGAGTCATACCGCACTTATTTCTGGTTATTCACTTTTCTATCCTTGGACTTTGCTCACTTCAGCTTTTATGCATACAGGATTTACGCATATTTTGATGAATATGCTCATCTTGTATTTTGTGGGCAAGGAGTTAGAAAAGTTACTGGGGCATAGGGCTTTCTTAAGTATGTACTTGATTAGTGCTTTAGGCGGTAGTGTGGCATACGTGCTATGGCATGGCGCTGCAATATCTGCTGTGATGGGTGCGTCCGGCGCTATTTATGGTCTGTTTGGCGCTATGATGACCGTATACAACCGCATAGGTTCGCGTTCTCAAGGAATGTTACTGTTTTTGTTTATTATGCTTTTCGTGCCTATTTTCTTCGGCAATGTAGCATGGCAGGCACATCTTGGAGGATTTATAACTGGTGCAGCGCTCTCTACTTTGATGATGCGCGGCTTACCAATATGGCGTTCAGCAAGTATTAACAAGCGTATGGCGATTTACGGTACTTTTATGACTGTTCTTCTGCTTATCGCATGGTCTGCACGCTTGGTTTTTGCTTTGTTCTTCTAAAAAGAAAAGCGCTGAACTGACAAAGAGTTCAGCGCTTATTCGTAGTACTTTTTAGTGCCAAGACATCATGAGCACAAAACCAATCATCATAATGGCAAAGCCAATAGCTAAGTTCCAGTAACCAATGCCTGGGATTGGGTAACCATTATTTGGAGTGATATAGTAAACAATCACCCAGATAAGTCCCAAAACGAGGAAGAAGCTAAACAGAGGTACGAACCATGATGGATTCGACTTCGTTCCTTCCACAGCCTTCTCCACGCGACGGGTTTCCTCTTCGGTGCGCTTTACAGCAGCCTGCACGCGAGGGCTCAAAGTTTCAGGATGATCTAAGGTCTTCTTGAGAGCTTCAGCAGCACGAATACCGGCAAGCTCCTCAGAAGATAATTCTTCTTCTACTTCTTCTGTTGCTTCCTCAGCAACATCGTCAACATCAACATCGTTAACTTCGCTGTCCGCTGCTTCAGGTGCAGAGGTGTTCAGCTCCTCAACAGTGTCTACGGTTTCTTCGTTTTCAGCCATGAAAGCTTCTCCTTTAGTTTACGCTAATAGATATAGTAGTAAAAGCGTGGGAATTCGCCAACGAGTCTTTATGATGGGAGGTTCTACTAATCATGAGAACTCCTCGTCATCAAGTTTTTCAACATCGTGGTCGTCATTCTCGACGTTCAGGTCTTATCGGATCTATAGCTACTTTCGTTTCTTTTGCGCTTGTCGGGTGGATCATCCTCACAAACGTGCAGAACGCAGATAATACTTATCGCTCAAACACAGACGAGGTTATTGCCAGTCGTCAGAAAAAAATTGCAAAACTGCAAAAAGATATCGATACAAAAACTGCTCAACTTGAAACGCTCAAAAATGTTGTAGGCGATACAGACACCGAGAACACGACGAATGATCCTGATGTAGCAGTCAATAAATTGCCAGCTTTATCAGGAAAAGGCGTAACAGTTACTCTTGATGATTCTCCTAAATGGGATACTGCTTCGAAAGATAAAAATGCTAATCCGAACGATTACGTCGTTCATCAGCAAGATATTGAAGCTGTTGTTAATACGCTGTGGGCTGGCGGTGCTGAAGCTATTACTGTGCAAGACCAAAGACTATTACCGACCTCAGCTATAAAATGTGTGGGTAATGTTTTGCTTCTTAATGGCAAGCACTTTGCGCCGCCGTACAAAATTTCAGCTATTGGCAACATAGACCGACTGCACACTACAATAAATGATTCGGAGACAATAAAAATTTACAAGCAGTATGTGGAAGTAGACGGCTTGGGGTGGCAACTGGAAGAAAAGCAAAATCTGCATTTTCCTGAAATAACCACATCTACGCAGCCTATGAAGTATGCTGTTGCTGTTCGTGACGAAAAATAACACCTAAGGAGTACCCCTATTATGGCGAAAACTAACGGTAGTCATATACGAAATCAGAAAAACGCTAGTAATCCGAGCACGCTGAATACTATTTTCGGTGTTGTGGGAGAAGTTTTGCTTATTTTTGCTGCTGTGTGTGCGCTGTACATCGCTTGGCAATTATGGTGGACAGGAGTTGAAGCGGAGAAAGTTCAGCTTCATGATTCCACGACATCTTCGTGGACTGCTCCTGCGTCCAAAAACGGTAGCGTCAGCATTGCTCCTGATAATTCCCCAGATACCGCGCCTGTAGAGCAGACCAACTGGAAGTATGGCGATACGCTGGGAAAGCTCTATGTGCCACGTTTTGGACAGGATTGGAGCAGAACGGTAGTAGAGGGCACAGATAATGCTCAGCTGGTACGTCACGGTTTGGGACATTACTCCGAAACGCAAAAACCTGGACAGTTAGGTAATTTTGCTGTGGCGGGTCATCGCGCTGGATACGGTGAGCCTTTGGGTAACGCGGATAAACTGACTAACGGCGATTTTATTGTGATGCGTACGGAAAACTACTGGTACGTGTACAAATACGATAAAACAGAAATAGTTCTTCCGGATAGCGTAGAAGTGTTATCTGCAGTCCCTGGTCATTTTAATGCCGAACCTACTGAGCGTTATATTACTTTGACCACGTGTGAGCCAAAATATACGACCGCAACACATCGCTTGATTGTATATGGCAAGTTGGTGAGCTGGTCGAAGGTATCTGACGGTGTGCCGAGCGTTTTGGCGCAGAAAGATGCGTCTGGTAAGGTCAGCTTTACTACAGATTCCGTGCGATCTTTAGCATCGCGCATTCCTGATCTAAGTTCTGTTTTCTTGTGGATTCTTGTTATTTACTTAGTTATTGCCATCGCTGCTGCTGTGGCGTGGCGCTGGCCTGCTATTCGTAGCTATCGTGAGCGTGAGGAATCGCGCCAGGTATTCAGCCTCTTTGGATGGTTTATGCGTGCTCAGCCGGGCATTCTTCCTGTGCGTATTGTGTTGGCACTTTTGATTGTGGTGGCTCTTACTGCTGCGCTGTTCCAGTGGGGATATCCATGGTTATCTGTGCACGTGCTGTATTTGCAGGTGTCATCAAATTATGCGGCGGTAGGTTAAAAGCTGATTTCTAGCCAGAGCGTGGAGGTTGTGAGCGGATGCTTGCACCTCCACGCTCTGCGTTTTCTACCGTATCTTTCATATCTGAGTTTAGCAGTGAATGGCAAAGCTTTTACCAGCTGCGATTTGATGAGCCGAGCAGCTTTAACGAGTAGCGCTATCGATAGCGGTGAAAGATACAGCACACAAAACTCGACAAGACCTTCCTCAATCTTGCTTTGGTATAACATCCCGTGCGCTGGTCGAGATATGAGAAGCTCCTCTTACTCATAATGTTGAGAATAAGAGGAGCTTCTCCTTGATGCTACTTATTTAGCGCTCAGAGTTATAGTAGCGCCCTTCGGTACTTCAGTTGCTTGAGTAATCTCCGTACCGTTGTAGTAGATATGCGTAACCTTCGCATCATCTGCGGGACTCTCCCCCGTCTGCGCATTCCCGGTCAGACCAACCACACCAAGCGCCCACTTAGCATTCTTGAATGTTTGCCCCACATAGTCAGTCGAATTAATGTTCACCTTCTCTTCTGGCTTCGGCCCCTTAGAGATAATCAGGGTTACAGAAGATCCCTGTGCAACCGAAGTTCCTTCACCGGGGTCTACGCTGGAAACCGAGCCGGCTGGAACCGTATCGTTATAGTCGCCTTCCTTCACCACAGCAGAGAAATGGTGATCCGACAAAATCTTCGTAGCCGCATCCTGAGTCTGTCCGGTCAAACCCGTTGGAACCACAGCATTACCAGATGAAACAAATAGCTTCACTGTGGTGCCTTTAGTAGCGTTGGTGCCCGCAGCAGGGTCTGTGCGCGTTATATGGTCTTTTTCAATGCTGTCGGAATCTTCGCCAGAGGTCGAGCCTACCTTGAACCCTGCCTTTTCCAGAGTGGAACGAGCTTCATCTTGGGTCATAGAGGTGATGTCTGGAACAGCCACAGACTGCGGCCCTGCCGAGAACCACACCTTAACAGTGCTTCCCTTAGCCGCGGACTGTCCACCTTCTGGCAACTGTTTCGTAAATGTTCCCGCATCAGCTGTGGAGTCGTTGTCGGTTTCAGCTTGGAAAACGAACCCAGCTTTCTCCACCGCTTCTTGAGCCTGTGCCTGAGTCATAGAAGACGTAATGGTTGGTACAATGCCCTGTGCGTTGTACCAAACGTACCACCATCCGCTCAAACCGGCAAGAATAAGCGCAATAACAGTAATTGTAGACCAGATAGCAATAAGCTTCTTACGCTTCTTCTGCTTAGCTGCAAGGGCTGCTTGCCTCTGCTGTGCACGACTCTGAGGCGGGGTGGCTGCAGCAGTGGAGTGCGCCAAATTAGCCATATCATCGCTATTAAACGAAGATGTAGCATTCATCTGGATTGTTTGGGTCGATGGCAAGGCCTGGGTAGCGTTTACATCGCCCGCGCCGCCCACTCCAGCCGCCCCAGCAACTCCAGCCGCAGCCAACGGCGCAACCGTATTCACACCCTCAATAACCGGCGTTCCTCCAGCAGCAATAGTGGCAATATCTTTACGGAACTGCGCTGCAGTGCCGTAACGTTGTGTGCGATCTTTCGCCATCGCTTTAGCACAAACATCATTCCAAATAGGAGCCAGCGCTGGAATAACCTCGGTTGGCTTCGTAGCCACTTCACTCACATGCTGGTAAGCAATAGCCACAGCGGAGTCACCCGTAAATGGTGGGCGACCAGTCAGCATTTCATAGAGCACGCAGCCTGCGGAATACAAGTCAGAACGGGTATCTACCACTTCGCCGCGAGCCTGTTCAGGGCTCAAATATTGTGCAGTTCCCACAACGCCTTGGTTTTGAGTCAGCGTTGTGGCGGAATCATCAAGCATACGGGCAATGCCAAAGTCCATCACTTTAACCGCGCCCTGCTCGCTAATCATAATATTGCCCGGCTTAATATCGCGGTGAATAATGCCCATGCGGTGCGAATATTCCAAAGCATTGAGCATACCAAGCATAATCTGGCTGGCATCGCGCTGGTTTAGTGCGCCATTTACTTTCAAAATATCGCGCAGGGTTTGTCCCTTCACGTATTCCATCACAATATACGGCACACGCACGGTACGACCAGTATCAGGGTCGGTAATCTCTTCCTCATCAGTATCGAAAATAGACACGATATTCGGATTATTCAGAAGAGCAATCGAGCGTGCTTCTAAGCGGAAACGCTTAAGGAAGGTCTGATCGTTTGCCAAATCTGAGCGCATAATCTTGATGGCTACAGTACGTCCCAATCGGGTGTCAATTCCCTTACGCACTTCTGCCATGCCACCGTGTCCAATCAGATCGCCAACGGTGTATCGTCCATGGGAGAGAGTCGATGGTGTAAAAATACTCATCGTTCACCTTCCTTCGCGTCTGCTGTATGAATTAAGTCTGTTGTATATATGAATCGTGGATAATGTTCTTCGCTACGTATGATGCGCGGCGGTACTGTCTCTTGTGGAGCTGTTGTTTCGCGCCATTTGTGGGAGCGTTCATACGGATACGGGTCGTAATCTTTCGAAGATTCCAAAGCCTCATGGTCGAGTAATCGACGCTCAATTTTGGCTAAAGTCCGCGAAATAACTAACGCATTCTCAGGACGATCTGCAGGATTCTTCGCAAGCATACTCAAAATAAATTCGCCCAGCTGCCAGTCCACAGAATCAGGCAGAGGAGGAACAGGCTCATTCACATGCGCGGCAGCAATATCAACCGGTGTTTTACCTGTAAATGGGCGATGTCCGCACAAGCCTTCATAGGCAACCACTCCCAAAGAGTAGAGGTCAGATTGCGGGGTAGCCTGCTGTCCCTGAGCTTGCTCAGGAGAAATATACTGTGCAGTTCCCACAACCATGCCATCTTGCGTAATTTGACCTTGATCAGTGGAGTAGGAGACACCAAAATCAGTAATTTTTACCTCTCCGGTGCGCGAAACCATAATATTTGCAGGCTTCACATCGCGGTGAATAATACCGTGAGAATGAGCTACGAATAATCCTCGAGCTGTTTGAATCAAAATAGGCAAAAGCTCAGTAGCAGGCATAGCTCCGCGCTTCTTAAAAATCTCCGACAAACTTGGGCTAGGCACATACTCCATAATCAAATACCCAATGCCGTTGTCTTCGTAATATTCAAAAAGCGCAGCAATATTAGGATGAGCCAAATTCGCGGAATTTCGTGCTTCAGCACGCAAACGACGAAGCTTGGAATCATCTACGGTTAAATCGGCGCGCATTGCTTTAATAGCCACATCGCGGTTAATTTCCATATCCTGACCGCGCCATACTTCGCCCATGCCGCCTTGAGCTAACCGCTTGTCTAAGCGGTAGCGACGATGAATTAACTGTCCTTCTACTAGTTTCATGCGAGGTACTCCTGGATAAGAGAACGCATAATTGGTCCCGCCTCTTGAATGCCATAGCCAGATATGCCGTGCAAAACAACACTAATAGCAATTTTTGGATTACCATCAGCAGGAGCAAAGCCCATCATCCATCCATTATTAGTTCCGTTACCTAGCTGTGCGGTTCCTGTTTTCGCGGCAATAGGTACAGAATTCATTTTAAGAGTTGGCGTATCGTTATCGACTACCGAGCGCATCATGCTAGTCAGGTTAGCGGCTGTTTGTGAGCTAAAAGCATTCGACAAAACAGTGGTGCTACGTTCTGAGATAACCGATAAATCACTGGCTCGCACAGAATCAACTAAAGTAGGCTTCACCATCACGCCATTATTTGCCACAGTAGAAGCAATCATTGCGTTAAGCAATGGAGTTGTTGTTACATCCGCCTGACCAATAGAGCTTAAAGCCAGCTTGTCAGGGCTCAAATTCGTAGGGAATTGAGATGCTACAGCCGTCATAGGCAAGCCAAGGCTGTCAGAACCATCAATATTAATCGTGTTTCCATAGCCAAGCTTTTTAGCCATGGCGTTGATTTTATCTTTACCTAAACTTACTCCCAACTGCGCAAAAGCAGTATTAGAGGAGTAGGTGAGAGCATCATTCAAAGAAATTTGCCCGTTTACGCCATTACCCTGATACGTTACGTTTGGCAAGTTCGTTTCTGTTCCTGGAAGTGTGTATGAAGCTCCAGCTGGAATCATGGTATCTGGGTTGTATTCACCTGACTCCAAAGCTGCTGCAGCCACCACAACCTTAAAAGTTGATCCTGGAGAGTAGAGCTGACGGGTAGCGCGATTAATCAGCGGACTAAAAGCGCTCTGCGTCAACGACGAATAGGTATCGGATACAGCAGATGTGTCGTGGCTAGCTAGAGCATTCGGATCGTAGCTTGGCGTAGATGCCATTGCTAAAATACGTCCTGTTGTTGGCTCCATAGCAACCACTGCGCCATCATAACCGCCTTGTTCGAGCAGATTATATGCCAAAGTTTGTAGCTTAGGATTGATGGATGTGGTAATAATAGCGCCAGAGTTTTTTGCGCCCGTCAGCAAGTTATGCAATTTAGAGAGCCACAGCGAACTTGAATCACCCGTAAGCTGGATATTACGCGAAGCTTCTAAACCGCGATCTGCACGTACAGATACAGAGAAATAACCGGTAACAGGAGCATAAACTGGCCCGTTTGAGTATGAACGCTGATACTTAAAAATATCTTGCGACTCAGCCGAACTGCTCAGAACGCTGCCATCGCTAGCTAAGATAGAGCCGCGCGGTTGAGCATATTCATGATACAGAGCGCGGGTATTGCGTGGATCAGCGTTGAGCGCTTCTGCTCGTACGACCATAAGAATGCTTGATGAGATACCGAGAACCACGAAAAGAGAAATAACAACGTAGTAAATATGACGCACTGTGCGGTTCATTGTTCTTCTCCTTTCTGTACAACGCTGATTGTTTCTGAAGTTAGGGCGCGAGGCGCTGATTGCTGTTCACGTGTTTTCTTTTCGTTTACAGCTTCGAGGGCGAGCGAGAGGGTATCGAATCCCATTTCTTCTTCAGGTTTATTGCCTTGATGAGAAATAATGAGCAGCATAGTTGCCACAATCCAGTTCGCAATAAGGCTGGAACCACCCGCTGCCATATAAGGCAATGTTAAACCAGTCAGTGGAATAACTAAAGTAATTCCACCTACTACTGTAAATACTTGAAAAGCCATAGTAAAGACGAGACCTGAAGCCAAAAGCTTGCCAAAACCATCCTTAACTTTTATAGCGGTAATAATGCCTGTGCCAATAATCGCAATATATATAACAAAAATAGCAAAAACACCTACTAAACCAAGTTCTTCGCCTAAAGAGGAGAAAATAAAATCAGAATTAGCTAAAGGAGTCAATGCCGGATATCCCTCGCCTAAACCAGTGCCTAATAATCCGCCGGATGCTAAACCAAAAATACCAGTAACAAGCTGTTGAGAACCGCCAGGAGCTGTATAGACGCGCTGACTAAAGGGGTTCAGCCATGCATCAACACGATTTCCCACATGACTAAACAGATGTACTGCGGCAAAAGCGGCAGCGAGGAAGAAGATAAGACCAATAATAATCCAACTGATACGTCCTGTTGCTACATACAGCATGCACACGAACATAGCAAAGAACAGCAGCCCCGTTCCCAAATCTTTTTGCAGAACAAGAACGCCCATACAAGCTGCCCACGCCACAATAATAGGACCAAAATCGCGCAGTCGAGGCAAATGCATAGCGCCAATCTTTTTACCGCCCACAGCAAGCTGGTCGCGGTGGTCAAACAAATAAGAGGCGAAGAAAATAGCCATAAAAAGCTTGGCAAATTCAGCTGGCTGAATGCTATGTCCTGCTACGCGAATCCAAATACGAGCGCCATTAATAGAGGCTCCTACACCTGGAATCATCGGCGAAAATAGCAAGAACAAGCCAATAATCATGGAAATATAACTGAATTTTCTAAAGACCCTATAGTCTTTAATGCTAAAAAGCAGAACGCTTGCTAAACCGAGCGCCAAAATAAGCCACAGAACTTGGTTCGCACCGGCAGAAGTTTCGCGGTCTAACGCAACGTTTTCGTAGTCAATACGGATGATTTCCATACATCCAATAAGGCTCAGCAAAACAACACCAAAGAAGAAGTTCTGATTGGCGTACGGTTTAACCGTAAGCAGCACAACCCACAGCACCAAGCAGAGCACGGCGACAATAGCTAAAGAGATGCCATAGCGCGATGGAATATGTCCGGCAACTTTTTCGAACATCTGCATAAAACCCATAACGCTTAAAGCGGCGACGAGCAGAAGAAGTACTAAGCGATGGAAGAACTCAGATTTATCAGTTTTCATCTGTGCCTGCCTGTTCGCTGCTCTTATTATCTGTGTCTTTACTGTTCTCGGTACTCTTTTCGGTACTGTTTTCGTTCGCGCTCGACGCTTGCTTTTGAATGCTTGTTATAGTATTGCGCGCATCCTTGTAGTTCTGCGCCTCAATTCCCTTGCTAATGCGATCTTGCCAGCCTTGAGGAAGGTCGCGCATGTCTACATTAGTTTTTTCGAGAACGTGATTTAAGGAGTATCCGAAAACATCCGTATTCACGCCCTGATAAATGGCTACTTGACCGTTGGAATCTTTAATAAGGTAACGGCTTTGACTCCAGTTATATGTGAGCCAGCAACCGATACCTGCTGCAATAATGGCTGCAACGGTAATAACGAACCAGATAATACGGCGTATGCGGGTAGAGCGATGCTGATTATGAGCATCCGTGATTTTTTGCATCTTCATAGCATCCCTTACATCGGGATCATGAGGATCGTCAACCACTGAGCCGTCATGCTTCGTAACAACTGGAATTTCGCCTGTTGCTTCCATAATGCCATCGGCATCGTTCTCGTTATTCAGCATGGTATTAGGGCGTACAATACGCTCAATCTCATAGCGCGCATCGAAATCATCAGCAATTAAGTCGTTGTGTTCATGCTCATGAATTGTGGCAACGCCAAATAAGGTATCGGCATCTTCGGAGTTCTGCTCTTTGGATTCATGCGCTTTGGCGGTGAGTTGAGCTGCTCGCACAGCAGGAGATTGCAAAATATCGTCTGGCACGAAACGAGGCGCAATGGCTACGAGCATATTGAGAGTATCTGCAATAGGCTGCGGTTGTGTGCTTACCGCGCCAGCAATTAAGCACATTTCATCGGAAGAATTCGATAATGCTGTAGGAATATTCTCGTCATCGGCGCTATAGGAATCGGCAATAACTACAGAAATATTATCGGTGCTACCGCTTTTTTCCGCTAAACCTACTAAGGTTTGCGCGCATTCTTGGGCGTGAGGATGAGTAAGAAGAATATCGCGTAAAGATTCATCGCTGACCACGCCACTTAAACCGTCAGAACATAACAGCCAGCGGTCGCCCAGTTGCGCGTGGCGGATGGAAATATCTGGACGAGGATCAATATCGAAATCACCCAAAACGCGCATAACAACATTGCGCTGAGGATGGGATTTGGCTTCATCAATCGTAATGCGTCCAGCATCAATTAAATGCTGCACATAAGAGTGATCTTTAGTAACGCGCACAATTTCGCTATCTCGCACAAGGTAAGCGCGTGAATCGCCAATATGAGCAATAACCCAATATTCTCCTACCAGAGCAATAGCGGTAACAGTAGTGCCCATACCAGAAAGGGCTTTTTCACGGCGTGCTTTGCCCACAATAGCGTCATGCGCAGCAATAATGGAGGTGGTGAGCATACTTGCTACATCGTCCACAGCCTTCGACGGGTTGATAACAAGAGGAATATTCTCAATATGCGCTAAAGAACGAATAGCAATTGTGGAAGCAGTGTCTCCGCCAGCGTGACCGCCCATACCGTCGCAAACAGCAACCAGACGTGCGCCTGCAAAAGTAGAATCTTGATTATCTTTGCGTACTAAACCAATATCGGAGACTGTGGTGGAAATCATGTGTAATGCCACGGGCTACCTCAATTCAAACGTGGTAGCGCCAATGCGCACAGGAACTCCTGGCGGAAGTAGACATACGCTGTGAATCGGTTGATCTGCAACTTTTGTGCCATTAGTGGAATTCAAATCTTCTACAGCCCACTGATTGGAAGCTGTATCGAAGAAAATGCGAGCGTGGTGAGAGGACACAAATTCATCATCCAGCACAAGATTATTATCTGCTGCACGCCCTAAGGAAATAGATCCAGCGCTTAACGGCATGGTAGTGCCTGACAGTGGACCATCAATAATGGTGAGCACTGCTGGCTCAGGCGCGTTCGTTGCGTTCGTTGGATTCGATATGTGAGCGGTGGCTGGAGTTGCTAATGTTTGTGTGTTTGGTGTGTTTGATGGCACACCATCTTGTGCAGGAACTACCACGGGACCATTCGCTCCCACCGTTACCATGTGTTTATCGCGCTCGCGATTAGAACGACGTTTCGAACGATGTGGTGCTAAAGACACAACATCGCGGTTAATCGCACGCACGGCTAGCCATACGAAAAGCCATAAGCCAATCAAAAAGCCGTACTTTAGTATGGCAAAAGTTAAATCAGTCATAGTACTAAAAGAGTCTACTCCGTGGCTGCACTAGACCAGAACAGGATGCGTGTGCGACCAATAGTAATAGTATTTCCATCCAGAAGTGTAGCAGCCGGAGTCTGATGTCCTTCAACATATGTGCCGTTGGTAGAGCCCATATCGCGTGCAACAACGCCGCTATCGGTAATATCGATTTCCAAATGATTGCGAGAGATACCTGGATCGTCAATAACAATATCGCTGGTAGAACCGCGGCCGATAACTGTTTTTGGAGCGGTGAGCAGGTACTGGCGGCCGTTAATCTCGAGTACTGGGCATTCCTTGGTGCCGTTATTCGTGGTTAGAGGTGCGGCGTTACCCTGCACGGATTCGGAGGACACCGAGAAGTCGCTCTTAGCCAAGGTGAGGTCTTCCTCGAAGATGACCACAACTGGGCCAACGAAAGCGTAGTGCTGACTTTCTGCATACTTCGTGAGGTTGTCGGCCAATTCATTGGCTAAGGTCTCGCTGCCCCACTTCTCGATGTTATCGAAGTCTGGGGTAGATAGCTTAATACGGTACTCGTTCGGAGCAACCGTGCGGTCTCGACCCACACTCATACTTTGAGAATCAATTTCGCGCTCCAAGGCGCTGGATAAATCGACTGGCTGCAAATCTTTAGAGCCGAAACAAGAGAACGCGCCCTCAACAGCGCCTTCAACACTCTTTTCCAAGCGATCAAGGAATCCCATCGTGTCCTCCTCATAGAGTTCTTACGCGTTTGCATGCGGTGTGCGGTGTGCGTGCGTTATTCGCGTTTGCGGAGCCTAGCGGCTATCATGCTATGCGCGCACTGCTCCACCGTTTTGTCTCAACTTCTTACATTTGTAGTGCAAAAAGCGCGAGGTTGGGGATTTTTGCGCGCATTCTTACACGCCCAACACAACTTACTGGGTTGCGCGGTGATTTGCGGTGGTGTTTGTCTGCGGATAGCGTGAGGGGTGATTGACTTTACAGCTCGTTTTTCCACGACCGTGTGAGGTGCTGTTTTTGGTCGCGAGTGACGAGTCGTAAAGTCAATCACTTTCCACGCCATGATTTTGGTCCCAAATCGCGTTTTTGCAGCCGTAGGAGACGATTCTCTTTTCAGTTCACTTTTCACGCCACCAGAAAAGCTGTGGCGAGCAACTCGTGAGTAATGCGACGCTCACCACAACACAACCAGTACTCACACACCAAAATCCACCAAAAACACGCGCATAGTTGGAATATTTATATTGTGTAATCGAAATCGGGCTATTATAAGAGGCATAAGGGAAGTGGGAGCGCCGCAAGCGTACAAGTGTCGCAAGCGCCCAAGCAAGCATACGCAAACACGCACACAAGACGCAAAGAGATGGAGTACAAGGAGTAGTGATGACCATGGTGCAACTAGATGAACGCGCTGCGAAGTTTGGCGTCACTTTCCTGGACGACACGTCCGACGAATCCTACAGTATCGGCATGCGTGGTGTGGAAGCTGTGCTCGAAGCGTCTACGCGCGAAGGGTGGCTCGATGTCGCGACCTCAGAAGACTTTAACGGTCTTGTTGCGGCCCCAACCCCAGTCGTCGCAGAAAACGGCAACAAGCTACATTACGTGCACTACCTGAGCCGAAATCCGCAAGAGAATACGCCGACCATCGTCATTTTGCCGGGCTTTACGGAAATGATTGATCATTTTATGGAAGTGGCATACTACTACTGGCAGGCGGGTTTCGATATCTACATTCTGGAACACCGCGGTCAGGGTCGTTCGCCACGCGACGTGGCAAATCTCGGCCTTATCTGGATTGACGATTTCCGTCGCTACGTTGCGGATGCCGAAAAGTTAATCCGCACCATTGTGCGCCCTCATGCGCAATCTATCTTTAGCAAGGAAGCCCCAGTATATGTGTACGGCCATTCGATGGGAGGCGGTATTGCAGCAGCACTGGCCGAGCACGCGCCAGATTTGGTCGATAAGTATGTTCTCACCGCACCAATGATTGCCTCGCTTAGTCCGCTGTCTCCATCACTTACCAAGCTTTTCGCGAACTTGGGCGCATTCTTTGCGAGCAAGAAGCAAATTTTCGTGCACCCGGATAAAGAGTTCAATCAAACTTTCGACGAGGAATACGCTAAAGGGCTCAGCCATGCGCGGACGCTCTGGCTGCACAAGCGCCGCCTGATGCTAGAGACAAATCAAATGTACGCAGCCTCGTATAACTGGGTGAAGCAGAGCCTTAAGCTCAACGCCTACCTGCAGAACCAGCAGAACCGAGAGCGCATAACCGCGCCTATGCTGTTGTTCCAAGCCGAAAACGATGCGTGGGTGAGTGACGAGCAGCAGGACGCGTTCATTGCGGGCGCGTGCAATACCAAGATTAAGAAGGTGCGCATGAACGGTGCGCGTCACGAGCTCGAGGCTGAGCAAGCGCAAGTTGTGCGCGATATGGTCGTAGCGATGTTGGAGTTCCTCACAGCCGACAAGGAAGCCGACAAAGCGTGACACTTCTCAGTAATCTGACACTTTGCGATGATTCTGTGAAAACGCTCGGATTGCTTGATTTCCTTGTTTTATAAGGCGAGCAGGGCATTTAGCCGCGAGAAAACAAACAAACGCTTTGCTCTGCTACGAGTAGTATGGCGTAGAACGCGCAGAAACGTTGGAAATGGTGAGAGAGGACGCACGTGTGGGCAATACTATGGCATGATCTTAAGAAGATCTTCACGAATCCTGTGGCCATTATTATTACCATTGGCATCACAATTCTTCCGTCTGCCTACGCATGGCTCAACATTATTTCTAACTGGGATCCGTACGCGAATACGCAACACATTTCTGTAGCCGTCGCCAACCTCGACGCGGGTGCTAGCTCGCAGCTGACGGGCGAGGTGAATGTGGGCGAGCAGGTCGTTTCGCAGCTCAAAGAGAACGATCAGCTCGGCTGGACCTTCGTTCACACCAAGAAAGAGGCGGTCGAGGGTGTTGAATCAGGTCGTTATTATGCCGCGGTTGTTATCGATAAGAACTTTTCGCACTCCCTTGTGCGCATGATTACTTCTGGTGGTAGCAGGCCTGAGCTGAACTATTACGTGAACGAAAAACTCAATCCGATCGCGCCAAAAATTACGGATTCGGGCGCAACGGCTCTCGATAACCTGCTCAACGCCGCGTTTATTGGTACTGCGAGCACAGCTGTGTCTGATCAGCTGAACATCTCAACCGATAAAGTCAAAAGCTTGATTGAGGGCGCGCATGCGAAGACTATTTCCAAGCTCGACGACCTTATGACGACGCTGAGCGAGACGAAAGACGGCTTAGAGCGCGCTCGCACCGCGCTCGATGAGACAGTGGATAAGACGCACAGCGTGCAGCAGGCGGTAAACGATGCGAAAGCCGCGGTTGATTCGGCGCGAAAAGCCGCTGATCAGGCCGCGCGAACCGCGTCAGCAAGCTCTACGGCAGCCTCTGATTTTTCGAATAACGCGGCCGGAAACCTAGCGTCCAGCTCGGCATCGTTGTCTTTGCTGGGTGTGCAAGTGGGGCAAGCGGGAACGACCATAAGCTCCTCGCTCTCTACAGCGAATGCGGATGTGGCTACGGTTAACGCGCGTCTGAACACGTTGCTCGCCAAGAACGATGCGGCTGTCGCGGCGTTGAGCAGCGTGCTCGATAATTCGACGCTCGACAAGAACTCGGATGCGTACAAGCAGCTCGAGTCGATGCTGAGCGACTTACAAACGCTCAACAAACAGCAGCACGATGCGGTAAATAACTTTAGCCAAAAAGCGCAGGAATCTTTAAGCTCGGCTCAAGATTCGGTGTCGAATTTGTCGTCTACGCTCTCGTCGAGTGCACTGAGTTCGGCCAGCTCCTTCCAATCGCTGTCCGCTAGCTTAAACGGCAGCTTAGGCACTTCGTTAACTGGCAGTATTGATGCGGTAGGTTCTCTGGCTTCGGTCACTTCCGCTTCTTTGGGACAGGTGAGTTCCTCGCTTGATCAGTCGAACAATGTGATTGCACAATTGCGCTCGCTTTTACAACAAACGTCCTCAACAATTCAGGCTAGTGAGAACTCAATTGAGCAAGTGTGCACGCATATTAACACCGTGCGCACAGACTTTGCCGCCCTCGACTCGAGTGTCCTGGCCCAAAGGTTACGCGATACCAACCTCGACGCGAATGCTATCGGTAGTTTTATGCAAAAGCCGGTGGAACTTGAGCAAAAAAGAGTGTACCCAGTGCACAATTATGGCTCAGCAATCGCACCATTCTTTACGAATATTGCACTGTGGGTGGGCGGTTTTGTGCTTATTGCTGTTATGAAAATCGAGGTGGATGCCTCGAGTCTTAAAGCAGCTCGCCGCGCACGCAGGCATAAGCAGGCTAAATCGAGTTTTGCCGCGGCTGTGCACACTCGTGTGCGCAATAGTGAGGCCTTTATGGGGCGCTGGCTCCTGTTTGCGCTCTTAGGCGCGGCTCAAGGTTTTGTGGCCACGGTGGGAGATCTCATTATCGGTATTCAGATGGAACATCCTGTTGCTTTCGTATGCGCAGGAATGTTCGCTTCCGTGGTCTACGTAACCGTGATTATGGCGCTGGCGGCAACATTGCGTCATATTGGTAAGGCTCTGGCGGTTATTTTGGTGGTTATGCAGGTGCCCGGTTCCTCTGGCACCTACCCGATTGAGATTATGCCGCCGTTCTTCCAAGCGCTCGAGCCGTGGCTGCCGTTCACCTACAGTATTAATGCCATGCGCGAGACGGTTGCCGGCTATTACGGCATGGAATACGCGAAAAACCTCGGAATGCTCTCGCTCTATCTGCTCGGCGCTTTCGTGTTGGCACTTGCTATTCGCCCGTATTTGCTTAATTTGAACGCGCTATTCGACCGTCGCCTGGCGGAAACCGATCTACTGCTCAGCGAAGAAACGCGAGACGATGGTGCACGCTTCCGCTTGGGTTCTGTGGTGCAGATGCTCATGCGTCACGATGAGTTCGCGCGCTCTCTGCGAAGGAAAGCGGCTCGTTTTGGAGCGCTCTATCCGCGTTTGGTGAGCTATGGTTTGGTGGCGATTTTTGCCGTTCCGCTGCTCCTGCTCGTCTTGCTTTTTACTGTTGAGGCTAAGATTGTCTTCCTTATGCTGTGGCTGCTGTCTGTTGTGGTGCTGGATTTCTACCTGATTTCGCTCGAATATATTCGCGAAGTTTACGAGCGCGAGCTGGGTATGAGTGAACTGTCTGAATCCGCGCTACGCACGCAAGTTGTGGCACGAGTAGCGCGCCGCTGGATCCGCGATGAGAGTGATGAGGAGGGCGATGATGAGCAATAATAACAAAAAGAAACCGGCCATTCGCCGTCAGCATCCGATTGTGAATGTGTTTAAGATTTTTATCGAAGACCAGCGCAACCTCTTCCGCAGTGTTATTGGCATTGTGGTAGCTATGGGTCTCGTGATCGTGCCGTCCATGTATGCCTGGTTTAATATTGCCGCTAGTTGGGATCCGTACGGTAACACCAGCAAACTCAGGGTGGCAGTAGCTAACACCGATAAGGGTTACAGTTCGGATCTTATTTCTGTACCTGTGAATATGGGTAATAATGTTGAGTCCTCGCTACGCAAGAATACGAAGCTTGATTGGCAGTTCGTATCCAAGAAAAAAGCTATCGATGGTGTTCATTCTGGTTCGTATTATGCGGCTATCGTTATTCCCGAAGATTTTAGTGCGCACATGCTCACTTTTTTCGAGGCGAATAGTTCTACCGCGAAAATTGAATATTATATTAACGAAAAATCGAATGCTATTGCGCCAAAAATCACCGAAAAAGCAGCCGATACAGTCGTTACGCAAATCTCGGAAACTTTCGCGCAAACTATTGCCTCGATAGCGCTGGACGTGGCGCATCATGTGAGCGATTTCTCCAGCAGTGCGCAAGGCCAAGAGTATATGGATACGGTCGTGAAGCGCCTCAATACCGTGGCGGGCGATATGGACGCGGCAGCCGTGCAGATGGGCAGTTACGCAGCTCTTATCCAAGCCAGCGCGGATTTAGTCAACTCCTCGCAGACCATTATTTCTGCCGGTTCGAGCGGTTCTGCAGATGCGCGTGCGGAACTCAATAACGCGGTAAAGAAGGTGAAAAATCTCAGCGACGCGGCATCCTCGGCAGGAGATTCGCTGTCGAGCGCGCTCGACAGCGCAGGCACGAGCCTCGATGCGGTTCTCTCACAGCTCGATGCGCTCAGCTCGCCGATTAGCGCCAACGTGGATACGCTCAGCACGCGCTTAACGGCGGTGGGCAGTGCTATCCAATCATCTGCCGACTCGTACAGTCAAATTAGTAGCGCTCTCGAGCAGGTGAAGGCGCAGGTGAGCGATCCGATAACCATCAGCAATATCGACGCGCTCATCGCGCAACTCAAGCAAGCGTCCAGCGATGTGACCGCGATCGGCTTGCAGGTGAGTGCGGCGGGCACGAACGCGGCGAAGGCGAAGGAGACGGTTGAGCAGCAGAAAAAGCAGTTGGCCGAGCAGGTTCGCGCGGTAAAGAAAACGCTGACTGACGCAAAAAACTCATTTAACGCGAACGTGAAGCCGCAGCTATCCGCGCTTATTTCGGATATGAACACGGTGTCCCAGCGTGCGCAAACCGCGTCGAGCTCGGTGCGAAGTGTGCTCAGCTCGCTGCGCTCTGAAGGTACGCAAGCGCGAGCGACGGTAAAAACGGTGAGCGATGCGCTCTCGAAAACTCGCGATGCGCTCACCTCCTCGGCCAGCTCGCTGCGCGCAATTGCAACCTCTGTGCAGAACGGTGTAGATGAGACGAATGAGAAACTCTCCGACATTGCCGGCAACGATTTAACCGCCACACAGTTCGCTGCTATGCTTTCTTCGCCGGTGAAGCTCAAGCGTCATGCAGTGTTTGCAGTGGCTAATTACGGCACCTCTATGTCCGCGTTCTACACGATTTTGGCGATTTGGGTGGGCAGCGTTTTCCTCGTCTCCATGATGAAGATTTCTGTGTCTGACCGTCGCAAAGCGCGTGTTCTCGGCTTAGCGAGCACGGACGAACTGTATGAGCATCTGCCGAAAAACTCGCGGCCGCATACCGCGGGTAACGCCAGCTTGTTTGGTCTCGGTTTGGGCAGTGAATATTGGGGACGCTATCTTACTTTCCTCGTGTTCTCGCTGCTGCAGTCCACGCTGCTGGTGATGGGCGATTTATGGTACCTGAAAATTCAGTGCGATAATCCGCTGCTGCTTTTCCTGGCCGCTTGGTGCGCGAGCCTGCTCTTCTCGACGCTTATGTACGCGCTCACTTTGGCGCTGGGCGCGGTGGGTAAGGCGATTGCTGTGATTATTATGGTTATGCAGATTGCTGGTTCGGGTGGCACCTTCCCGGTTGAGCTGATGCCTGCCTTCTTCCAGTGGGTGTATCCGCTGCTTCCGTTCCGCTACGGTATGAAGGCTATGCACGCTGCGATTGCCGGTGCGTATGGCAATGAGTATTGGGTGGCGCTCGGTCAGTTTATGCTCTTTATGATTCCTGCTTTATTGATTGGTTTGATTGTTGCGCGTCCGCTCGTAAAGTCGGATATGCTCATGGAGCAGTTGGCGAAGACGGGCGTGTACGGAGAGTAGGATTTTGTTACTTTTTCCTCGAATTTAAGGGTAGAATGGAGGTATCTCTGAGCGCTCGTTTTCGCTTAAAAATTTTGAAAAGAGGAAAAATGAAGAGACAAGGGCGGCTCATAAGCATGGTTGTGGCTGTGGCCATGATTTTTTCGGGCCTTATAACCGCGTTCCCAATGGCGAGCGCACAAGCAGCTAGCACTTTGCCTATTGCGCAGTATGTAAAAACTTCTGGTACCGCAGTCTGCGCAACTGACACACAAAGTGCTACCTACAACGGTACGGTGAATATTAATGTGCCGTTGAGTACAGTGATGTCGAGTTTTGAGTCGGATATGGAAACGGCCGCAACATCTGGTTACTATCCGCATAGCAAAGATGCTCCAAACACTATCGCGTATATCGAATATTCTGTGACTTTCCCCGAGAATGTTGCTGTAGGAACAATGAGCTATACGAATAATTCGACAATCATAAGCAAAGTCGAGAGAGATTCTACGACAGGTAGTCAAGAAGTAAAGCTCAAGATGTATCTCATCGATCAGAATTGGAACGGGATCTATAAAGCCTACAACAATGATAAGCAAAATCCTAGTGCCCATACAGTGAACATCACTATTCCGTACACAGTTACAGCAAATTCAAAGCAGCAAGCCCAACAGTTTGAAGCAGCTACTATTGCAGGTTCGGGATCTTTTGAGTTCTGGGGTTCTGTTCGTTTGTGGGGCTTCCTCGGCAACTATAAATATGTCTCCGATAATGCTTCTCAGCCACTTGCCGCAGGCATGTCTGCATGCTTCCCAGATCCAGTGAAGAAGACCACAAAGTGGGTTACGGATAATGGTGAACAGATTAAAGATCCAGTTGTAAGCGACGATTTCCAGGCTGCTGGAACCATCGACGGCTATGAGTTCATAAAAGAAGTCGTATCTGAAGATGGTAATACCAAGACGTATACCTTCAAGAAGAAGGTCACTAATCCTACCGATGCTATTCCTGAAGGAACTATTAAGGGCACGATTAGTGCTGATTTATCGGGTTCTGCCGACGGAAATAATAAAATCTCCAACGCGGGCGTTTTCACTGCAGCGAGCAAAGAGTCTGTTTTCTCTGTAACCGGCACATTGCATGTGAACGACCTTGTTAAAGGTCAGATGGCTGAGCTTATTAAGAAGTACGACGAGAAGCCAAGTGATTTCGCCGATATCTCCTTAAGCAAGACGAAGTTCCAGTTTGTAGCAAAGCTGACTTTGCCTGAAGGTCTTGAATTTGCTGACGCACAAACCCGTGCGCCAATCGATGTAGCTCTTACAGGTGCTCAAGATTTCGAGGTAAAGAGTGCAGAGGTTGAGGGCAAGGTAGCAACCGTTGTTATGGGCTTCAAGAAGGTGGAGGATATTACAACTTTCGCTAAGCTCAAGGAAGCTATCGATAAGCTCGACAAGGATTTGTCGGTAACCGTAAACAATATTACTTTTAGTGACACGGCTTATCCAGCTACCAACTATTCCATTACTGGAGAAGCTACTGGCGGCTTCAGCTCTGAAGCTACTAAAGATAACACGACTCGTGCCTTTAACTTCGAGTACACTGCTGCTAATGAAGCGGGTTTACTGCTTACAGTAAACTATGCGAAGCCAATCGAGAGCGATCTTCCTGCGGACGTACGCGGTCGCCTCTCTGTTGCTGACGGCAAGCAGAAAGCTTGGGATACAACGGCACAAGATATTTACCGTGTTCCTTCCGTGAACGATACGGTTGATGTTCAGGGTGTTCTTCATGTGGGTGAATCTGTAAAGGCTCAGATGAAGGAGATCGAAAACAAGTACGGCAAGAACGAATCTGATTTTGAGAAGATTAAGCTCGATGCCGTACGCTTCGGTTTCCAAGCTACATTGAAGTTGCCAGAAGGTATGAAATTTACGACAACCAATAAGGATGACCTGAAGCTTGAGGGTGCTCCAGACTTTGATTATGAGGTTTCGTTTACTTCCAATGAAGCTGTAGTTGATTTTGTTCTGAAGGATCCTGCAGCTATTAAGACCTATGCTGATCTGAAGAAGGTTATCGACAAACTCGATGCTGATTTAACCATTACAATTCCTCGCGTTGGTTTCGACGCTGAAAAAGCGAAGAAGGCAGACTTGCCATGGTTTACCATTGAGGGAACCGCTTCCGGTAACTTCAGCTCTTATGCAACCTTTGGTACTACTACTTACCCATTCACCTTCCAGTGGAATGGTAAGCAGAAGCAAGGCGAAGAAGACCGTTACTTCTTCTCGGGCATTAACTTCACTGTTCAGCCAGGTATCGATATGCCAGCCGATTTGCGTGGCGCACAGACCGGTAAAGATTTGGATACTGAGCACGAGCAGGTCTATGTTGCAGACTCGGCCAAGTCCACTCTGGACGTAGCGGGTGTTCTTCACATTCAGGACGCTGTTATTGCCAAGATGAAGTCCATTGAAAACTGGAAGGGCGTTTCTGCAGGTACCTTCGATAGCATTGTGCTTAAGAATACCAAGTTCGGTTTTGATGCAAAGCTCACTTTGCCAGAAGGTATGACCTTTACCAACACCGATATTGAGAAGCTCGACTTAGTTGCTAACGGATTTGTAGTAAACAAGGAGAAGAGCTCTTTCGATGGCAATGTTCTAACCGTTCATTTCGGTATCGCGAAACCAGAGGATATTAAGACCTATGGTGATTTGAAGAAGCTGGTGAACGGAGCAGGCAACGACAACGGTGATCTTATGATTACTGTTCACGATGTAGCCTTCACCGCAGATTCCAAGCCAAACACAAACTACACCATCGAAGGCACTGTTGCTGGTGAGTTCTCTTCTGAGGCGACACTCGGCAGCCAAACTATTCCATTTGCATTCCAGTGGAATGGCATTCAGCAGGTTGATGAGGCGGATGCTGTGGCTCCTCAGGGCATTAACTTCACTGTGAAGTACAAGGCTGACCCGACACCGGAACTTAAGCCAGAGGATCCAAAGGTTCCAACTAAGCCTGTAAAGCCGACGAAGCCAAATGATCAGAAGCCTTCGACTAAGTTGGCTCGTACAGGTGCTGCAATTGTGGGCATTGTTGTGGTAGCTGGCTTCGCTATCGCAGCAGGTGTATCCCTGGTGGCAATGCGTCGTATGAAGAAGTAGAATCCACATTCTTCATAAAAGGCCCGGTATCTTTTCGAGATATCGGGCCTTCCTTGTGTGCGTAGATCAGTAGAATAAACAATTCACCTCGTACTACAAGTTCAAGCCAAACTTTTCGTTGATTTTCTGTAGTACGAGGTGAATTGTTCCTAATCGGCAAATGCTTAATCCTCCGGATGCTTATAAATCGTCCAACACTGCGCCACATAATGCGCCATGTCTTCCGGGCTTTGCGTGCAGCCTTGCGCGAACCATGTGGCGTGCACGTGCGCTAAACCGCCAAAAATAAAGTTCTGGAAATACTGCTCGCCCTGCTCGTCTAGCAGCTCGGTGGCCCATAATCCCTTAACCTTCGGGTAAAAGCGGCGATTGTAGGTATAGGCCACTTCGTTAAAAAGCCAGTGCGGATTGTGCTGCATAATAGCGCGCAACCGACCGTAGCGTTCATGCCAAAAACTAAAATACGCAACCAAATACTCTTCGAAAGTTGTGCCACCGCTGTTTAACACGCGGTCATAGCATTCATCATATAAACCAGCAAGCAAAGCGTGCAACACGTCCTCTTTCGAGGTGAAGTAGCGGTAAAAAGTTTGCCGCGTACTATGCGCGCGCACAACAATCTCTTTAACAGTAATCTCCGAAACAGAGTAGGAACACAGTAAATCGGCCAAAGCGAGAGTAAACTTTTTGCGCGTTGCGAGGCCTCGCTCGGTAAGCGGTGCAGTCTTTGGTTCAGCCATAAACTCAAGTGTATCAAGCGCACACACAAGCAAGCCCTGTGCGCTACAGCACATGTGATGTATATCAATAGTTTGGCGCTTGAACTAACTTCGCGAGCGGTGCTACCGTATGAGGTAAGAGATCGACAAAGCTGACGATCCGTATGAACATGAAGTTCGAAAGTGAGACATAATGAACAACGCAGTTTCATCTCCAGAAACACAAGCAACCGTTCCAGCAAGCGTAGCAATGCTTCGCGTTTTGCAGTCATGGGGTGTTAAGCATATTACGGCTACCCAGGCGGCTCTTTTAACTCGACAATGGCGGCATTGGACGCCGAAAAAGATCGTATTCAGTACATTCAGGTGCGTCACGAGCAGGTGGGTGCTTTGGCTGCGTCTGCAGATGCAAAGCTGACCGGCCGCGTTCAGGTGTGCTTCGGCTCTGCAGGTCCAGGCGCCACGAACTTGCTCACCGGTTTGTACGATGCGCGCGAAGACCATGCGCCAGTAGTAGCGCTGATTGGTCAGGTGCCAACCACCAACATGAACTACAACTACTTCCAAGAGTTCGCTGAGAACCCAATGTTCGAAGATGTTGCAGTGTACAACCGTACCGTTATGACCGCCGAAAGCCTTCCATACGTCGTCGATAAGGCTGCGCGCGAGGCCTACAAGCACAAGGGTGTAGCTGTTGTTGTTATTCCAAACAACTTCGGTTATGTTCAGATCCCAGATGAGCCATATTCGAGCTCCTCGCCAACCGACCGCAAGCCAGCTCCACTTCCATTGCCAACCGACGAGGAAGTAAAGAACGTTCTCGGCCTTATTAAGGCGGCAAATGCCCAGTTATTCACGTGGGCCGCGGCATTGGTGCAGATGGCGAGAAACTCGTGGAGCTGTCCAAGAAGCTGCAGATTCCTCTGGTTCTTACCGGTTTGGCTAAGGGCTTGGTCCCAGAAGAGTATGAGGGCAACCTCGGTTACGCTAACCGCGCTGCATGCAAGGCTGCCGATGAGGCGTTTGCGGCTGCAGATTTGGTGATTGCTTTGGGCTCGAACTTCCCATTCGCCAACCTCGTATACCGCACGCATAAGTTTAAGTTTGTTCAGATCGACGCTGATTCTGGTCAGTTCGGTTCGCACCACTTCTTGGATTATGGCGTATGATCCGACGCTACTGCTTTCGTTGAGAAGGCTTTGGAGCTGTCTGAACCAGCTGAATCCTCGCCATTCTTCCGCGCAGTTGTGGCTGCTAACAAGAACTGGCAAGAATACATGACCAAGATGACCAACCGTCCATCCGATCCGCTCGAGTTTGAGGCAGTATACAATGAAATCAACCGCATCGCAGAAGAAGATGCTCTCTTCTCCATCGATGTTGGCGATAACATTATTAACTCCTTCCGCTACCTGCACTTAACTCCAAAGAACAAGTGGACTATTTCCGCTCTGTTCGCTTTGATGGGTTATGGCGTGCCAGGTTCCTTGGCTGGAGCGTTGAGCTTCCCAGAGCGTCAGATCTTTAACATTTCTGGCGATGGCGCATTCTCGATGGTTATGCAGGATATTATTACGCAGAAGAAGTATAACCTGCCTGTTATTAACATTATTACCTCGAACGCATCCTTGAACTTCATTAAGTCCGAGCAGGACGATCTGCCAATCCCAGAACACTCAGGCATCTTTATTGAAGATCAGGACTTCGCAATGATTGCGCGCGGTATGGGCGTAGAAGCAGTAACAGTAACCAAGTCCGACGATTTGCCAGCTGCTTTCGATAAGGCAGTAGAGGTTACGAAGGCAGGACGTCCGTTCTTGATTGACGCCAAGATTACCGATAAGCGCGGTATGCCTGTAGAAGAGCTTGAACTGCACGTAGAAAACGGTAAGTTTGTAGAAACCATTAACCCTGGTTACAACGCAAACGGCAAGCTGACTCACCCAGGTAGCGTAGAAGAATTCTTCGCATCCTACGACGGTGAAGAGCTTAAGCCAATTACCTACTACTTCGACCAAGAAGGTGTGGTTGCTGACTAAGCAATAAAACACGAAAGGGCTTCCCTGGGGAAGCCCTTTCTTTTAGTCCTCGTACGGCAAATGCGCTAATCGGCGAAATATCGCCGGATCGGATCAATCAAAGAACTGACTGGTAGCTGTATTCAAAGTGCGCACAGCCTCCATCTCGTCGTAGCTCGTATCGCTTACCCACAGCTTGGACGTAACGAAAATATCTGCGCGGTCGATATCCAGCTCGGCTTCAGCTCGGCGGAGAGCGCAGCCCACCGCGGCTTCTGTCTGATAGAACGCGGCCGTATCGATAAGACGATAATCCGCTTTAAGCGCAGTAAAGACCGCATCTTTCGCCGCTTCGTCGCTAGTGCCGAGACCTTGGCTCGCAGTCGGTTGGAAGGTACCGAAACCGAGCAGTGGCAGTTCGACGCCGTTATTGAGGGTGATTGATTGCTTCGTACTTGACTTACTTTTGGATGAGATGGCTCAGCTCGTCATACAGTGCGAGGGTATCGGACTGCTCCTGAGAACCGTAGAAGTAGAGAGCGGAGTCATGATTTTTCTTGCCGTTAACCGTAAACTTCATAGAGCAAGGCTTGTGATGCGATGGTGTGAACTTGACGGCATCGATGGTGTTGGTGAGCACCTTTGTTTCTTTATGCGTGCCGAAAAGTAAGAAATTCAACAAACCTATTCGCTTAATGGTTAATAATTTATCGCCATTTGGATATGTATGGACATCTACAGTGCTTTGACCTCAATGTGAAAACTTATACTTGCTCAAAATTCATCTCCTTCTCACTATATGAGTTTACTCTTCTAATGTTTCCGGATTTTGAAATGCCAATATGCGGCCATGGTGCGTATTGTTCTAACGCAATAAAAAAGAAATCTCCTCGATGCCTGTATCTCTAGGCTAGGGAGAAGATTTATCCGTGCGCACGGGGGGAGTTGAACCCCCACGACCTTAGCGGTCACTGGCACCTGAAGCCAGCGCGTCTACCATTCCGCCACGTGCGCAAACAACACAACAGTAGCATAAGTTGCTCCTGTTGTGCAAACTTTCGTTAACCTCGCGAGCCGTTCGCGTAGAAACGAGCTAAATACTGATCTTTAAAATCAGCAAAATATCCGCCATCAATAGACGCGCGAATATCGTCGAGCAAACGAATAAAGAAGCGTTCGTTGTGAATCGTGGTGAGCGTCGCGCCGGTCATCTCTCCCGCGCGCAACAGATGATTCACATACGCGCGCGTATAGTTGCGGCACGTGTAGCAGTCGCAGCCGTCCTCAATCGGCGAGAAATCGAACTTAAAAGCGGCGCGCTTAATGTTCCAGCGGCCGTCCTTCGTAAACACAGCACCGTTACGCGCGGTACGAGCTGGAGCTACGCAATCAAAAGTGTCGCCACCGTTTTCGACGCCGGCAAAAATATCGTCCACTGCGGCAATGCCGAGCACGTGACGAGGTTTATTCTCTGGCAGCTCATCGCAAATCCAAGCGCAGGTCTCGCCCAAAATGCGCTTTTCGATAGCGCCGCCAATACCGAAACCATCAAAATCGAGCGAGCCAATCTGAGAAGCGGCCTTGCGACGCAAATCCTCGTAGTTCGCGCCCTGAACCACGCCAAACAGCGCCTGATACGGCTTGCCCAGTCGCTCCTGCGTTAAACGCTGATGCTCAGCCATGCAGCGCTTCGCCCAACGGAAGGTGCGCTCAACTGACTCCTCCTGGTAACGTCGCGTATTCATGAGTGTGGTTAGTTCGTCGAAAGCGAACATAATATCGGCGCCAATATTATGCTGAACGCGCATGGAAATCTCCGCCGAAAAGCGATGCATGCCACCGTTAAGCGGGGACTTAAAGCTGACGCCATCCTCATCGACGAAGGCCAAGCGCTCCTTGCCTTCAGCAATAACATCGTCGCTCTTCATGCCCTCAATATCCATGGCGAGCGTCTTCTTAAAACCGGCGCCCAAACTCATAACCTGGAAGCCGCCCGAATCGGTGAACGTTGGCTTATCCCAGTTCATAAACTCGTTAAGACCGCCCGCCGCGTCCATGACTGCCTCGCCCGGGCGCTCGTACAGATGGAACGCATTGGCGAGCATAACTTGCGCACCATTAGCCTCCATCTGTTCGCGTGTGACCGCCTTCATCGTCGCCTGCGTTGCCACCGGCACGAAGCATGGCGTTTGAATATCACCATGAGAGGTGTGAATAGTACCCGTGCGGCCGTGCTTGCCATCCAAGCGTGTGTGAATCTCAAAACTGAAGGCACTGCGATCGCCCGGCTGCCCTGGAGCTGCGCCCTTCGTAGCGAACTTAGGCTTTGGGAAGATTGTGCCCTCTGGTGCTGATGTTTGAACCTGGACGTAATTGAAGTGCGGGATGCTCTTCTTTTTCTTACGCTTACGCTTACGCTTTTTGCGCGGCGTTGGGTCTGGGGTTGGGTCTTCCGCTAGTGGGGTGGCTTCCGCTTGTGGGGTCGCGTTGAGCTCTTTTTCTACATCTGTCATGCGTTCTACTGTATTGCATGGCTGGCACGAGCGCTAGCTGGGGGGTCTCTTGAAGTGACCGTGAAGTGTACGTGAAAAGTGATTGGCTATAGCCAGTACCGTTTCACGCGCTAAAATCAGCGGTTTTTAGTCGAAAACCGCGCGTGCATCGTGATTGGTCCATGTCATTCCCGGTTCACGCATCTGCGGGACATGACGCATTCGTACCCGACATGATTCACAACAGCACCAAACATCAAAACCGAGGTGTTCACATAATGTATGGATAAAAGAATTTGATAGTTTATAGCTAGTTTTCAGGTTATTCTCAGATTAGTGGGTTTTTCTAGTACTCAGGAAATGAAGAACGCCTACGTGACGTTTTAGTTGCTGAAGGAGAATTAATGACAAACGAAAATATGCAACAACCAGAGGGTGAAGAGGAATACACAGGATTAATTCAGTCTTATCCAACGACTCCTGCGCAGGGTAATACACAGAATACACAGAATCCATATAACGCGACATATAGCACAACGCCGATGCCATCCGTTCCAACGACGCCAACGACGCCAGCTGTGCCGACTTATCCAGTGCAGAACCAGTACACTCAGAATCAGTATGCTCAGCAGGGCGTTCCACAGTACACCGCAGCGGCTTACGGAACGCAGCCAACCCAGCCAATTCAATCTGCACAGACTCAGGCAGCGTATACGGCCCAACCACAAACCCCAACCCAGCCAACCCCAGCCCAGCAAGGCTCGGCAGCTCCAGGCGGACCATCCTACACAGCTCCAGACACATCAGCTGCTGCTATGAACGCGGCTCAGGTCAAGAATCGCAACGCTTTCGCGGACCCAGCGAACGCATACGGAACGCAGGCAAGCGTCACGGCATCGGGCGTAGCAGTGAACGCGGAAACCGTGTCAACGCTTATAAAGAAGAACCGCGCCACCACTATCTGGGCAGCAGCGGGTGCGGCTGCAGTAGCCGCGCTGCTCGTGGCTGGTCTCGGTTTCGCGGGAATCCGTACGGGCATCATCTCTATCCCTGCGCAGTCAACGCTCAGCTCTATCGAAAGCTCTACGGGCGGCACAGGTACGGCCAGCTCGAGCGCGTCAAACGTTAACTGGACAGCGGTGGCTAAGAAAGTAGCGTCGTCCGTGGTCTCTATCCAGGGAACGGTGCAGAACGGAACG
The DNA here is from genome assembly GCF_001813415.1 of Alloscardovia sp. HMSC034E08. Classification (NCBI taxonomy): domain Bacteria; kingdom Bacillati; phylum Actinomycetota; class Actinomycetes; order Bifidobacteriales; family Bifidobacteriaceae; genus Alloscardovia; species Alloscardovia sp. HMSC034E08. The sequence continues at coordinate 1,493,822 of NZ_KV812468.1, forward strand.
GTCATCGGTTCTGGCGCTATCCTCGATAAGGACGGTCATATTATTACGAATAATCACGTGGTCTCCGGCGCGAGCGACCTGCAAGTAACGCTTGCGAACGGCAACATGTACAAGGCAAAGGTTGTGGGCACCGATCCAACCACCGATTTGGCGGTTATTCAGCTCGAAAACGCGCCAAGCGACCTGACTCCTGTAAGCCTCGCCGATTCCAACAAGCTGGCTGTGGGTGAATCCGTAATGGCTATTGGTAGCCCGCTCGGCTACGAAAACACGGCAACCACCGGTATCGTTTCAGCAGTAGATCGCCCGGTTTCGGTTTCCAGCGAAGATAACAGTGGCAACGTTGTGGTTACGAACGCTATTCAGATTGACGCGTCCATCAACTCCGGTAACTCGGGCGGCCCAACCTTTAATGCGGAGGGCAAGCTTGTGGGCATCAACTCCTCGATTGCAACCGCGGGCAGCTCCAGCTCGTCCGAAGGTTCCTCCGGCTCCATTGGTATCGGTTTCGCTATCCCAGCGAACCTCGCCAAGTGGGTTTCCAACGCCATTATTAAGGACGGTAAGGCAACCCACGTATCGCTGGGCGTAACGGTGAAGTCTGCAACAGCTACCGCGGACGGCGTTACCCGCTCCGGTTCACAGGTACAGAGCGTCGTTCAGGGATCTGCTGCTGAGGCCGCCGGCATTCAGAAGGGCGATACCATCGTTGCGTACGACAAGCACACGGTTGTTTCGAACTCCGCTTTGCTCGGTTACGTGCGTGCTACCCAGCTCGGCGAGAAGGTTATGCTCACCGTTATTCGCGATGGCAAGACCTTGGATCTGACTGCGACTATGAACAAGGAAGAAACTTCCACGACTTCGAGCAACTCCTCGAACGGAAACAGCCAGAACCAGCAGAACAATCAGAACCGCAACAACCAGAACCAGAACAATGGCGGCGATGACGATAACTTCACGAACCCATTCGAACAATTCTTCGGAGACGGTCAGTAAAGGGCTTGGGAAACAGTAAAAGTAGTAGGGTAAGCAGCGTTACAACGGTGTTTACCCCACTTCCGTATTTTGTGCCGTTTCTTTCGCTCGCGTTTTCCTATATCCTTGTGTCTAGAGGTTTTTCTGGGAACACAGGATACAGAAGACAGGCCATAGAACATCGAGGATTATTCAAAACTATGCGAGATTTTAAAGTAGCAGTTGTGGGTGCTGGCCCAGCAGGTGTGTACGTGTCCGATATTTTGCTGCGTCAGTTGGCAGCTAAGCGCGACGAGCTCGGCTTGGGCGCCGACGCCACCGCGCACATCGATTTGTTCGAAAAGCTTCCGGTTCCGTTTGGTTTGGTGCGTTACGGCGTTGCTCCGGATCATCCGGCAATTAAGTACATTATTGGCGCGCTCGAAAAGACGCTGAACAATCCGCAGATTCGCTTGATGGCAGACGTTGAGTTTGGTCGCGATATTAATCTCGACGACCTTCGCGCTCGCTACGATGCTGTTATTTTCGCAACCGGCGCGGTAGATGACCGCCCGCTGACCATTCAGGGCGCAGACGCGCGCGGCGTTTTCGGCGCAGCCCGTTTCGTTGAGTGGTACGACGGCTATCCAACCGCTTCGCCGGATTGGGACTTGTCTGCTTCTCACGTGGCGGTTCTCGGTGGCGGCAATGTGGCGATGGATATTTCGCGCTTGCTCGTGCGCTATCCGGACGACCTGCTACACACCGACATTCCGCAGAACGTGTACGACGGTTTGGACGCGAACAAGGCTGAGGACGTGCACGTGTTCGTGCGCCGCGACGTAACGCACGCCAAGTTTTCCGTACAGGAACTGCGCGAGCTCGAAGCCCTGCCAGGCGTAGAAATCGTTACTTCCGATAGCGATTTCGCTCCAGAAACCTTGACCGAAGCGCATATGGCGGCAGCCAGCGAAGACAAGTTAACGCGTCAGATGGTCGATGAGCTGATTGCCGTGCGCGAGATGAGCCTGAAGATGATGACTGAACACGTTGATTTCGAAGGCAACCCAGCACGCCGTCGCTTCTACCTGTACTTCAACACCAACCCAGTAGAGGTGCTCATCAACGATAACGGTTCTGTAGCGGGTGTGCGCGTGGAGAAAACAACAACCACTCCTGAGGGCGCGATGAACGGTAGCGGTGAATTCAGTGATGTAGCTGTGGAGGCGGTGTATCACGCTATTGGATACAAGCCTGCCCAGGTGAGTGGTATTCCATACGATGAGCGCGCTTACACTCTCGACAACGAAGGTGGCCGCATTAACGGCCTCGACTTCGTGTACGCCACGGGTTGGGCCAAGCGCGGACCTGTGGGACTGATTGGCTCCACAAAGTCAGATGCTCTCGAAACCGTAGAAAATCTCCTGACCGACTGGTCAGCAAGCGAATCAAAGGGACGCGTAGCAGCTCAGCCACAATCAGATATTGCGGATCTGCTGGCCGAGCGCGGCGTGCAGCCTTTGGATTACGCGGCCTGGCAGCGTGTGGACGCGTACGAGCGCGCTCGCGGCGCCGAGGTTGAGCGCGAACATATTAAAGTAATTGACGAGAACGAGCTGCGTGCGCTGGCTCGCGGCGAAAAGTAGGTAAAAATGCGAATCCGTGGTCATGCGAACGGCTTTAAAACGCTCGTTTTGTTCTCGCTTATGTGGGCGCTGATTTTTCTGGTTTGGTACTTTACCGGCGGATCGCGCGGCACGCTTGGCATGTACGTGCTGCTGGCCGTGGCCATGACCTTCGGTAGCTACTGGTTTTCCGACAAGCTCGCGCTCGCCTCCATGCAGGCGGTGCAGGTGAGCGAGCAGGAGCAGCCGGCGCTGTACGCGATTGTGCGCGAACTGGCCGGCCGCGCGAATAAGCCGATGCCGCGCATTTATGTGGCTCCGACTATGTCGCCTAACGCTTTCGCAACCGGACGCAATGAGCGTCATGCCGCGGTGTGCTGCACGCAGGGTATTTTGAATTTGCTGGACGAGCGCGAAATTCGCGGCGTGCTTTCGCACGAGCTCATGCACGTGTACAACCGCGACATCCTCACCTCCTCGATTGCCTCGGCCATGTCGATGGTGATTACATATCTGGCCTACTCGCTGCGCTACTTTGGCGGCTCCTCGCGCGACGACCGCGACAATGCCGGTTCTGCTCTGGGAGGCTTACTCACCTTGATTTTGGCTCCGATCGGCGCCTCGCTTATTCAGATGGCGATTTCGCGCACCCGCGAATACGATGCGGACGAAGACGGTTCGGCGCTCAGCGGCGATCCGCTCGCGCTCGCTTCCGCGCTGGCTAAGATCGAAAGCTCTGTTCAGCAGGTGCCGATGCGTCAGACCGCAGGTACACAGAACGTGTCCGCGTCGATGATTTCCAGCCCGTTTAGGATTCAGGATATTAACCGCCTCTTTTCGACGCATCCGCCGACCGCTCAGCGCATCGCTCGTTTGGAGCAGATGGCGATCGACCTCGATCAGAACGTGCAGCAGGTAGCGCCGAACTATCAGCAGAGCTAATCGGTAGGAGTAATGTTTTACGAGCGTGTACACATGTCTGTGCACGCTCCTACTGTATGAATGTTTAGCGATTATCTCTCAACAAACAATCTCAAGAGAAGGGTTTGTATGAAACCTCGACCGTGTAGGTTAATTCGATAAGACCCTCCAGCGCCTGTGCACCGGAGGGCGGCAACCGGAAGGTGGCAGGAGCACTATGATTTATTTGTCTCAACTTGTGGGAAACCCAGTTCTCGATGTGAACGGTGAAAAGATCGGAACCGTATCGGATCTGGGAATCGCCACAAAAGAAGTTTTCCCACGCGTCACATCCTTGGCATTTATGGGACCAGGCAAGACGCCATTTATGATTAGCTGGCGCAAATACGTTGAATCGTACGATGAGTACGTTGTGCATCTCAAAGTGAGCGCCACGGATATTCGTTTTAGTTATTTGCAATCGGACGAGGTTTTGATCGCCCGCGATATTTTGAACAAGCAAATCGTTGATACACAAGGCATGCGCGTCGTGCGCGTAAACGATCTTAAGCTGTCAGATACGTCCAGCTCGCAACTGCGCTTGCTCGGTGCGGACGTGGGCGCGCGCGGACTGTTGCGCACTTTCGCCCCGCTGTGCGAGACGATTGCTGTGAAAGCAAGCTCGGCTTTCGGCAAGCCACTTCCAGAGCGTTTGATTGCCTGGAGCTACATGAATTTGGTTGACCGCAACCTCTCGGACGTTCAGTTGAGCGTAACGCATAAGACGCTCGACGACATGCATCCGGCAGATATTGCCGACATTATTGAACGCCTCGACCCGCGTTTGCGCGGTCAGGTTTTTGCGCAGTTAGACGATGAACAACGCGCGGATGCGATGGCCGAGTTTGATGATGACCATATGGCGGTCGAGCTGATGGGCGGTATGGCGGAGATGGACGCTTCTCGACTGCTGAGCGCCATGGATCCGGACGATGCGGCCGAGCTCGTGAGTGAACTTGATTACGATAAAGCAGAGAAACTGCTGCGTTTAATGGGCGTGAAGGAACAGCACGCTATTAGGCAACTGCTCGGTTACCGCGACGAAACAGCCGGTCGTATTATGACCAGCGAAGTGGTGGTGTTGCCAATGAATACGACGGTTGCCGAAACGATTGCGCATTTGCGTACCTTGGACGAAGACTTCGAAGCCGTGCGCTACATCTACCTCAACGATGCGCAAGGCGAGTTGTGGGGCGTAGTGTCGCTCGACTTGCTGGTTATTAGCGATGAGCAGGTGAAGTTGGGCGATTTAGCTACACGCGATTTGATTGTGGCTCATCCTGATGATGATCAGGAAGACGTGGCTTTGAACATTGCCAAGTACAATCTGCTCGCCATACCAGTAGTAAACGAAAAGAAAGAACTGCTTGGCATTGTAACCGTCGATGACGCATTAGATGTGTTGGAAGAAGAGCACGCCGAGGACTTGCAAATTGCTGGTGCTTCGCAGGCAGATACCGAACACGATAAAGGTCGCAGCGCCTTCATGTGGATGTTGCGCCGCAATACATGGGTAGTTATGTTCGCCTTGGTGGCTGCCGTGTGTACTGTGGCGGCGTGTGAGATGTTTGCGCGTGTGTCGGGTGGTGTTGCGTCTGCTGTGATTGCCGGCTTGCTCGCTAGCCTGAGCGTTCCAGCCGCCTTAATTATTACTGACGATGCGCTCTCGTACACCACCAGCATCTATTTGGAATACGATGCTGACGATGAGGACGCTCCTTCCACTGTCGGCTTTAGCTTAAAGATGATTGCCTTGGGCGTCGCTTTCGCCGCAGCTTTCGTGCTGTTCTACGCCATGTGCGGTGAATTGGGTGGATGGCTCATGGCGCGCGGTGGTGCTGGTTCTTTGGAGCATCTGCGCGAGGCTTTGCTGGCCAGCATGTGCGCTGCAGGAGTCTCCATTGTGGTCTCGCTGGCCAGTATGCCAGCCTATTTAGCGCGATTGCGAAGTCGTGACGCTCATAATAAAGACAGTAATGGTTGGGCAATGTCCAACACGGCTACGGGCGTGTGCGCAGCAGTATTCATGGTGGTGTTTAGCGTGGCCTTGAGCCTCCAGCTGGGGGTGATGTAAGTGAGCGTACAGAAGAATCGCGCGGTCGATGTCAGCCGCAAATCGTGGTTACCAGAAGACTTCACCTGGCGCAAACTGCTCCTCGCCGTAGGTCCAGGCATGGTTGCCGCGCTCGCAGGTGCGGACGCTGGTGGCGTGGCTACCTATTCCACAGCCGGCGCTCAGTTTGGTTTTAAGCAGTTGTGGACCGTGCCCATTATGTGCTTCCTGCTGATTGTGGCGCAAGAAACCGCCGCCCGCGTCGGCTGCGTTACCGGTAAAGGCTTCGCCTCGCTTATTCGCGAACAGTTTGGCGTGCGCAAGTCCGTGCTGGCCATGCTGGCTTTGCTTATTTCGAATACCACGGTTACGCTGTCTGAATTCGCAGGTATCGCCTCTGGTTTGGGTCTGTTCGGTATTCCAGCTTATTTGTCGGTTCCTGTGGCGGCCCTGGTTATTTGGCTGCTCACCATGAGCGGCTCCTACCGCCGTATCGAGAAGATTCTGCTGGCTATTAGCTGCATCTTCCTCACTTATGTGGTGGCTGGCTTTATGGTGCATCCGAATTGGTCGCAGGCCGCGTTCTATACAGCTGTGCCCGTTTTCGAACCCTCGTCTGCTTATATGAGCCTGCTTGTGGCGAATGTAGGTACCACGATTGCACCGTGGATGATTTTCCTTGCGCAGTCCAACGTTGTCGAGAAGAACTTGCATTCCTCCGACCTGTTTTATCAGCGCGTAGACACGATTTCCGGTGCAGTTATCGCTTCTGCCATCAGCTGGTTTATTATTCTCACCACGGGTGCGGTACTAGCGCACGCGCATATTAAAGTTAACGAGGCTGCTGATGCTGCTATGGCTTTGGCTCCTTTAGTCGGTGACTACGCGCAGATTCTGTTTGGTGCTGGGCTCGTGGGCGCATCGTTTTTGGCGGCCTGCGTCTTGCCAGGCACGACGTCGAGCGCGATTTGTGAGGCGTTTGGCTGGGAGAGAGGAGCCGATCGCAGTTGGGGTGAGGCGCCTGCTTACCGCGGCATTATTACTGCAGTTATTGTTTTCCCTGCAGTTATCGTGATTATTCCGGACGTAAACCTTTTTGGCATTATGATGGCAGCGCAGGTGATTAACGGCATTCTTCTGCCCGTTTTGCTCATCTTCCTCGTTTCGATTGCATCAGATAAGCGCCTGATGGGCTCTCATATCAATTCAAAATTGTGGACATGGCTTACGTGGTTTACGATTGCCGCGGTAGTGGTACTCACGGTCGTTATGTTTGTGCTTCAGTCAGTGTGACCAATCTGCTCAAGTACGCGCTTTTCTGCGTACGTGGCGAAAATCAAGCCGCCTGCTAAGCACAAGCCGGCCGCAATCAGCGCGGTCAAGCGGTAACCCATACCTGCAGAACCGATGAGCGCAACCGAGGTAAACACAATCATGGCGACGGACTGACCAAGCTTCATGCTAAAGGTGCGCGCGGCATAGAACATGCCCTCGCGCTTTTCGCTGGACTCAATCGAATCGGCCTGCGCGACGTCGGCGAGCACAGCCTGCGGCAAAATGCCCAAAATGGCCATCGGTACGGCCGCCAAAATGACCATAACCACCGCCCACACGATCGACGGAATGCCGAACTGACCGGCTTGCGAAGTGAGAACGAAGCCGAGCACGAAAATCATGAAAGCGCTGAAAACAAGTGGTTTCTTGCCGATTCGCTTGGCGGAGATGTTCACGGCGGGGTAGAAGAGCAGTGAGATGACCGTCATGCCGGCGAACAGGAAGAAGGTCATTGAAGCATCGAATCCCATAAGTTCGGTGATGTAGAACGGCATACCGGTTTGGAAAATCGTCAGGCCAATCCAATAGAGCACATCCGAAGCGATAAAAATCTGGAACTGACGGTTCTTAAACGTCTTGCTCAGGCTCTCTCACACGCCAATCGTGGACGGCTCCATCGTTGCGTAGGTTTTCTCGTCGATGGTAAAGGTCGGCATCAGCATGCAGACGATAGCTACTGTGCTCAGGATTGCGACGGTTATGCGGAAATTCGTAACGAAGCCCCACGCTTGCGGCAGGGCGCCCGCGATGTTCGGTACGAGATAGGCTACGGCCGTACCGATAAAGAAGGTGGTGGAAATCGAGGTGGAGACGTTAATGCGCAGTTCTTTCGTGCTGCCCAGCTCCGGGATGAGCGCGTTATACGGCGTGCAGTAGCAGGTCATGCAGAAGTAGAAGATCAGAACGAGGGTGAACAGCGTAGCATTGTTAATCGCTGATTCGTGGTTTATCGGCATAATAAAGATGGCTGTGGTGACCACGCCAAACGGGATGGCAGCCCACTGCATAAACGGTATGCGCCGGCCTCGCGGATTCTTCGAGGCGTCTGATTTTCCGCCAATCCACGGGTCAAGAAACGCGTCGATAAGGCGACCGCTGGCCGTAATAGCGCCGATAGTTGTGAGCCCTAGAACGATTGCGCCCTGTGTAATGAAGATGGGCATCCCTTGGTTTTGCAAGTCTTGGCTTGGCTGATAAAAATAGACCAGCCAGTTGCTAATAATTCCCGACAAAATAGACCAGCCTAGCTGACCGATGGCGAACAGCCACAGGATGCGCGAGGTGGCGAGGGATTTGGTTGTGGTGTTTTCGTTCTTTATGATAGCTCCTTTGCCTTGTGAGATTTATTCTATCTAAGTTGTTGCGTTTGGCGTGCGCGCGTGGCGTTCTGTGCGTTGTGTAACTGTTTTTCGGGTGGAGTTTCGGGTGGGGCGGTGATACACTATCTCTCGTGCTTCGTGTGCACTTTAAGAAGCACTATTGCGAATGTAGTTCATCGGTAGAACGAGAGCTTCCCAAGCTCTAGAGGCGGGTTCGACTCCCGTCATTCGCTCTGATGACCGTTTGTGCCAATGCGTTGGGTGTACTACTGGATGTGGGATAAACCTCGTTGCAACGATACTTATCCCGCGGAATTCAGACCTTCTTGGATAAGCGTATCTCAGTACAAGATTCCCTCGCTTTCGAGTAGCGTTCTCATTGGAGAGGTGAGAAAATCAAATTGTGGATTCAGTTTGAGAGCATGATGAATCATTAATAGGTAGAGGTCTCGAGGTTTTTGTAAATCTTCCCATGCAACGCGCATAAACGAGTACTCGGCATTTTCGAGGAAGTGTTGTCTTTCAAGTTGTTGCCGCCTCTGCTTGTAGAATTCTTCTCGATTGGATCCCATCTTGTTCGCTCCATCAAACTCGATGAGGAGTTTGATGTTTGGTATTGCAAAATCAGCATAATAGTCATGACGATTAGCGCGGATATAATATTGACACTCGTACTGTTCTGGAAAAACAGCTTGGATTATTGGTAAAAGAGCAGCTTCTCCAATATTGCATCCATTGATGGGCGTGACAATGCCATACGCAATGCGGTAATGTCTGGGGATTCGCAGGGTACTCCAATATTGCATCACAAAAGATAATCGTATTGAATGATTTGTGAGGGAATAGGATTTTGTTGCTTCAACAGTTCTTTTAGCGATTGTAACTTGTGGCAATTGACGAGGATTTCGTTTTTGGCTTGTTAAAGCATAGACCGCAGGAATTCTATTCCAAGGCGAAATGCCATTTAGAAGCATAGATGACTCATGTGTGAAGCAGAGGATGTGCAACATGGGTTGGTAGATGCCTTGAAGAGCATGAATTCTAGCGAGATTCACAGCATTCCGTATTTCCCAAGGGGGGGGAGTATCCTTCGTGAATCGTTCGGTATTCATTATCACACCGCGCATAATTTTTGCGTAGTGCTTCTTGTATTTCTTAGAATCATTGTCCTTAAGCACGATAATTTCTGGCTGTTGTATTGAAGTATTCATACTTCGATACTGCCTGTAACAGCCGCAGAAAACCAAACTGAACCGAACATGTGAACCAATGTGAATAACTCAGCGGGGAGTTGGCTACTAAGAGCTAACTCCCCGCTGAATATTTTTTTAGTCTGTTTCGTTCTACTTCGCTTTCTTAATGAACAAGATGACGACTGCACCAAGCATTACGGCGGCGATAGATACTGGGAAAGTAAGGAAGTAGTTGCCCGAGATGAGGACGATTGCCGAGGTGACCAAAGGTGCAACAATTTGACCGAGCGTGTTTGCAAGGTTGAGAATGCCTAAATCTTTACCTGCTTCATCTGGGTTTGGAAGAACGTCAACATTGAGAGCTTGGTCAACGGCCATGTAAATTCCGTAACCAAGACCGGCGATACCGGACATTAGGTACATGCTCGTTGTTGTAGGGAAGAGCCATGGGATAGCGAAGCCAATAGCAATCAAAGCAGAAGCGGCGAAGATAGGAGCTTTACGCTTGCCAATTTTATCGGAAATTGGACCTGCTCCAAGAGAAACAACCAACGAGATAACCATAGTAATAATTGCCATCGTGGACACAACAGCACCAGCTTCGGCAGTGCTCAAGTTAACGTATTTCATGCACACATAGAGCTGATAAGCAATAATCATCTGGTAACCGAAGATGAGTAAGAGGCGGCCGATAAGCGCCAGGTAAAAATCACCAGCATTTTTCGTCGGTGGTCGGAACTGAGCGAGAACTGCCTTTCAATCCAAAGCTGTATTGGTGTTCTCACTTGGCAGTTCACGCGGCAGAATGAAGACTGTAATGATACCGGAAAGAACCCAGAGCACAACGCCAATAATAAACCCAACCTGAGCGTTCTGAAGGAAAGCGGAGCCGATGATGGTGCCCAAAGATTGTCCGACAATCTGACCAGCTCCGGTGAATGCAGACATTGTTCCGCGCTGGGAAAGCGGGATGCGATCAGATAAGATTGCAACAGCAGGTGCCAGCATAATGTTTAATCCGATTTGGAGTACAGACCACCATGCCACGATTTCCACGAGGGTGTTTGTGTGTCCTGTCATCCAGAATGCGACTGCAGCGATTGGTCCGCCAAGAAGAATCCATGGTGTACGCCTACCGAACTTGCTGCGGGTGTTGTCGGATATAGTTCCAAAGACGACATTGGAGATAAGAGCGAAGATAATGCCGATGGAGTTCATGCTGGCGAGAATTGATTCGCCTGATCCGAGGTGAGTGAGTGTGTTAAAACGTGCTGGCAGGAGAACTGATGATCCAATGGTTCCTGCAGACATCCATAATACGCTAAAAATAATAAAAGCGAGAGCAAAACGGAGGCCGTGGATTTTAGAAAGTGGGCGACCTGTATCTGGGGCGAGTGTATCTGCATTACTTGTGATGCTAGTACTCATTAAAACACCATCCTTAGTGTTAAAGCATTTTCAAGGAAAAAGTTCTTGAAAAGCATGAACTTCTCTGTTCCAGTATCAACAATAACTTAATAGTTACCACTTGATAACAAATAACAATATAACTTAAGTTATCATGTGTCAACTTAAAGTGCGGCTACATGGTAATCTTGGTCTTAGTGATTTGTGCGATAGTGAGCCATTGGTTCGTTGAGGGTACGAGGTGCATAGAAAATGACTAGGTCGGAAAGAGAAATCATTGAATCTATAGCTATGGTTCCCGAGCCTACCGAGGGAAATGCTGCGGCTCAATCGGCTAGGACTAAACGGATGAGTGCGCAAGACAGATTAAATCAAATCGTTGAGGTGGCTGTTCGGTTAATCCATCTCAAGGGGTATCACGGAATGTCGTTACGTGATATTGCAGAGGAAATCGGCATCTCTCAAACTGCGGTTATTCACCGTGTTGGGAGTAAGCGCGGTCTATTGGTAGAAGTTATTAAAAGATATTACGATGCTACCGATGCAAGTCGTGTTTATCTTTCTCAGTTTGAGCCCGGTGGAGATTTAGAAGGAGGACAACCTCGTATTCCTGCTATGCTACGTGCGATAGTCATGCAGAATGTGCAGCAGCCGGAGATGGTTCGTTTGTTTGAAGTGCTCAATACTGAAGCTATGTCTCCCGAACATCCAGCTCATGAATATTTTACTGAGAGACCGACTCGAATTCGAGAGGAATATCGTCGCTATAACTGGAAAGTTCCGTCTGGTGTTGATGGCGAGTTTGTGTACATGATGACTATGGCTGCGATGTATGGTTTGGAAGGCCGATGGTTGGGTGATCCTGCCAAGGTTGATTTTGTTGGTGAGTGGGAAGAGTATGAGGAGTATTTATTCCCTTCTCCTTTATGGGATGGTTATAGATAGTTTGTACTTCCGTGATGTCCATTAGGAAAGAATTTGACATATAAGTTACCATATGATAACTTACTAATAGGTAACTTAGGATAATGTTCCGTGTCCGCAGAGTTACTGGTTTGTCAAAAAGTTATGAGTGGCAGCATCTCATGTATCGCTCATACGACAAGGAAGTCGAAAGGACAATCATGACTGGTCTTGTAAATGTTTTCCATGAAGTGGAACAATATAAACTTTTCGCTCTTCAGCTCAATGGACCTCAAGAAGGGAATCCATATGTTGATGTTCAGCTGAGTGCCCGTTTTAGTCATGTAGCCGAGAATGGAAGCAGTGCATCTATTGACGAAGTAGTGAATGTACATGGTTTTTATCGCGGACATGGCAATTACGAGATTCGTTTTATGGCATCGACCGTTGGATCGTGGGTCTTTGAAACGATTAGTAATGTTCCTGAACTTAATAGTATAACTGGCGGCTTTACGGTAACTCCTGCAACGGAAGGCAATCATGGTCGTGTGCTGCGTGCGATTGATGTTCAAAGATTAGATGGTTTGAGTTTGGCTCATAATGAAGCTCAGTATCAATTTGCATACGAAGACGGAACAGCATTTTATCCTTTTGGAACTACTAGCTATGCGTGGACTAACCAAAGCGAGCAAGTACAAAATCAGACCGTGGAAACGTTAAGTCGGGCGAGCTTTAACAAAATGCGTATGTGCATTTTCCCAAAGTTCTACGATTTTAATTCTGAAGATCCTGAATTGTTTGCCTATGACGGTGATATGGGCAGTGGCTTCGATCCTTATCGATTCAATGAAGCTTTCTGGGAAAACCTCGACAAGAGGATTGCGCAACTCGATGCTCTTGGCATCGAAGCAGATATTATTCTGCTCCACCCGTACGATAAGGAAAAATGGGGCTTCTCGAAGATGAGCCGAGAGGAAGACATCTTCTACCTCACATATGTAGCACGCCGTTATGCGGCCTATAAGAATATTTGGTGGTCTTTTGCGAACGAATACGATTTGATGCCATGGAAAACACGAGAAGACTGGCGTTTATATGCTCGTACTGTTATGGCTAACGATCCGTTTAATCATCTGCGTTCTATTCACCAATGCATTACCATGTATGATCACAGTGAACCATGGATTACCCATGTGTCTGTGCAGCGCATAGATGTAACTCGTACGACAGAATGCGTGAGCGATTGGCGTACAGATTATGGCAAGCCTGTTGTTGTTGATGAAGCGGGATATGAAGGCGATATCTACTGGGGTTGGGGCAACTTAACTGCTGAAGAACTTAATCGTAGATATTGGGAAGGTGTTTTGCGCGGTGGCTATGTAACTCATGGAGAAACCTATTTAGGTAATCCAAATATTTGGTGGGCGCATGGTGGCAAGCTTTATGGTCAGTCGCCAGAACGTATTGCATTCTTACGAGATGTGAGGGAGCAGGCTCCACGAAACTTGGCGCCGCTGGATAATCCTGAATTGAAGGCTTTCCAATATTGGGATGCGACCGTTGCTGTGGGAGATAACGGTTACCGTTTAATCTATTTCGGTTTTAATCGACCTGCATATCGCGAAATCAACATCAAGGATTTGTGCGGAGAAGGCAATTTCGTTGTTGATGTTATCGATACGTGGAACATGACGATTACGCGTCTTCCAGGTACATACAGCGATACCGTACATTGCGATTTAGGTAAGCAATACATGGCCATCCGTATTCAAAAAGCCTAAACCCTAGAAATAATTAGTACTGAGGAAGAAAAACGTTATGGCTAATCAGCAATCAACCGTAACTTCGGATAAAGCACCTCTGAGTTTTGCTCAAAAATTTGCTTTTGGGATGGGCGATTTTTGGACGAGTATTGGAAATATTGCGTTAGCAACCTATTTGACTATGTTCTATACGGATGTAGTGCATATTCCAGCTGCTCAGGTGGCAACGCTCTTACTTGTGGTACGTCTTGTCGTGGCATTCTGGGATTTATCGGTGGGGATCCTTGTAGACAAGACAAGTACGCGATGGGGGAAAGCTCGGCCGTGGATGTTGGTTGGCGGTGTTGCTTATGGCATCACGTTTTTCTTCCTCTTTGTGAATCCGTTTAGTAACCATCTGCTTAGTATTATCTTTGCTTGGGTTACCTATACTTTGGTTAACATTGCCTACTCGACTGTAAATGTGTCGTATGCATCGCTTACTTCACTGATGACCAGTGACGTAAATGAGAAAACCCAGCTCAATATTTTCCGCATGACTATTGCCAATGTGGGAGCTTTAATTATTTATGTATGCGCTATGCCGTTTATTAATTATTTGTTTGGCTCAACGGCAATGGGCTGGTCAGTTTTCTTTGGCGCTATTGCAGTTCTCATTCCATGTGGATATTGGTATACCTTCAGCAATACGCGCGAAGTGAATGGTTCGCAGCATAAATCTTCTGGAACTACGCAGTCGGTAGGCGCGCATTTCGACGCGTTAACCAAAAACAAATATTGGTGGATTACCTTAGGCCTCAATTTTGCGTTGTGGATGTACAACGGAATTGCTAATGGAATGGCTACTTATATCGCAAAGTATGTGCTGGGAAATTCAAACCTCACTACTGTTATTGGTTTGGCCACGGTTATTCCTCTGATTATTGGTTTACCGTTTGCTGGATCTTTTGTTAAGAAGTTCGGTAAGCGTAACTCATCGCTCGTCGGTTTAATTCTTGTTGCTGCAGGCTCTTTTGTTGTGTTTATTGATCCAACGAATGTATGGATTTTCTTCGCATCCATAGTGATTCGCATGATTGGTATTATCCCGATTAATGCGGCATTGAATGCTATGAGCGCTGATGTCGTTGATTATGGAGAATGGTCGACGGGCATCCGTTCTGATGGAATTGTATTTAGCTCATCTAGCTTCTCTATGAAGATAGCTATGGGAGTTTCGGCTGCTGCAATTGCTTGGATATTAAGCATGAGCGGATATGATGGTTCCGCGCTTAGTCAGTCCGCAGCAACAGTGAACGCTATTGTTCAATCATTCGTGTGGATTCCAGTTGCGATGGTTGTTGTGATGGCAGTTCTTCTCGCTGTTTACGATCTTGATAAGAAGATTCATACCGTGATTAATGAGCTTGCCTAAACTGCAATCGCACGGTTGAGCAAATCAAAAGGCAGCGGCTTGCTCAGCGGGAAGTTTACGGTGCGCTTTAAGCACTTGTATCCAGCCGCGGTAAAATCAGCGCGCATACGCTCTAAAACAACGTCCTCAGCCGCGCCGCTCACATGCGCTTTCGAAGCGGAAAAGCCAACAATAAAAGTGCCGTGATGCGTAGACATCGGCTGGTTCCATGCGATACGCATCTCAAGTTCAGGGTGATTCTCGACCATCCACTCAAGCAGTTCGCGCATAAATTCGCGCGTCGTATTGGGAACGCGCGAACCGGCGAGATACTCCTCGAAATCAGCAGGAAGCTGGGTAGCCATACTATCTCCTTCGATGCAAGTATTGTTATTAGTATACCTGTAAGGAGCAAAGATGAAGAACGCTCAACTGCAGCGCGTGTGGCAGTCCATGAAGGACGTGCCCATGCTGTTCGTTACGCTCGCGGTACTGCTCGTGCTCGTTATTCTGAGTGAAAAGGGTTTCGAGGACGCGCGTGTGTGGGTGGTGGCCGGGCTTGTGCTCGTCACCGTTATCGATACGCTCATCGGCATGATTGCCGACATTAAAGAAGGCCACGTCGGTTTGGACGTGCTGGCTGTGGTGGCGATTATTTCCACGCTGGCCGTGGGCGAGTTTTGGGCCTCCTGGACCGTTGTGCTCATGATTTATTCCGGTTCGGTTATCGAGGCGTACGCGCAAAGCTCGGCCGAACATAACCTCACCGCTCTGCTCAGCGCTGCTCCTCAGACCGCGCATGTGCTCGGTGCGAACGATGCGCTGTGCGATGTGCCAGTTTCCGAGGTTCAGGTTATGAATCTGCTGCTCGTTAAACCAGGCGAAACGGTTCCGGTCGATGGCGTCGTTATGAGCGAACGCGCGGTCGTCAATCTGGCTATGATTAACGGTGAGCCGCTTCCTCAAACCGTGCTGAACGCTCAGCGCGTACCATCAGGCGCGGTGAATGATTCCGAAAGTTTTACTCTGCGCGCCATCGCCTCCGCCGAGGATTCGCAGTATCAGCGCATCTTATCTCTAGTTAAGCAGGCGCAGGAGTCCCGCCCGAGCTCGGTGCGTACCGCGGATCTGCTGGCTGTGCCGTTTACTGTTATCGCGTTCTTCCTCGCTGGTCTTGCCTGGTTCCTCAGCGGCGACCCGGTGCGCTTTACTCAGGTTCTCGTGCTCTCCACGCCGTGCCCGCTTCTTATCGCAGCTCCCGTCGCGTATCTCGGCGGTACTTCGCGTCTAGCTGCCGCGGGTGTGCTGATTAAAGGGCAGGAAGTGCTCGAGCAGCTCACGCGCGTCGGTTCGGTGTTCTTCGATAAAACGGGAACGCTTACGGTTAAGCAGCCGCAGGTTGTGCGCGTCGAGCGTTTTACTTCGAACTATACGGACGACGTGATTCTTGCTGCGGCAGGCGCGGTCGAATCGTACTCCATCCATATTTTGGCGCTCGGTATTGCGCGTGCCGGCAAGAAAGTACGCTCGGCTGCTCTGCCTGTACTCAATGTGGACGCGGTCTCTCACGTATCGGAGCGCAGCGGTTACGGTGTGAGCGCTATCGTGGACGGTCACGAGGTGCGCGTGGGACGGCGCTGTTTCGTCGAGGAATCTGCAGACAGTGTGGGCTTCGCGAAATCAGGGCGATTGCTGAAGCACGATGCGAGACTGGCGGCCATGCGCGAGGCAGACGAGATGGGGGCGTACGTTTCGATCGATGACGAACTCGTGGGGCGAATCGTTTTGCGTGATGTTGAACGCTCGAATGCGCGTACTGCTATCGAGCGTTTGCGCTCTCTGGGTGTGCGCTCTATTTCCATGCTTACCGGTGACGGTCCTGTGTCCGCGAACCGCGTGGCAGCGTCCGTGGGGATTGCTGCCGAGGATGTGCATGCGAAACTGCTGCCGGAGCATAAGCAGAGGATCCTCAATAATGCGCGTAGTGGTGGTGGAGCTGGCGCGATTTTTATGGTGGGTGACGGCGTAAACGATGCGCCAGTGCTGGCCGCGGCCGATATTGGCGTGGCGCTTACGGACGGCTCGTCGTCGGCGGCCTCCCAAACCGCGCACATGGTTATTATGAACGACGACCTGAGTTTGCTGCCGCGTTCCATTGAAATCGCGCGCCGCACGCGCCGTGTTATGCTGCAGGCTGTTTTCCTTGGCCTCGGGTTGGCTCTCGCGGGTATGATTGTAGCAACGTTTGGAGTAATCCCCGCAGTGGTGGGTGCTTTCGGTCAGGAAGCGATTGACGTGGTGTCGATTGTGTGGGCGCTCAACGCTGTGCGAGAAGTGAAGTAAGTAATTGTAGGTAATTATGACAGTTGCAACACCAGAACAATATTCCGTCATGTTGGCGGCGGCGCGCGAAGGCGGATACGCTTTCCCAGCCATTAACGTAACGAGTTCGCAAACGCTCAACGCGGCTTTGCAGGGCTTAGCAGATGCCGGTTCGGACGGTATTATTCAAATTTCCGTAGGTGGCAGCGCGTATGTGAGTGGACAAAAGCTCAAAGATCGCGTTGTGGGTTCCCGTGCTTTCGCCGTTTTCGCGCACGAAGTGGCCTCGCAGTACCCAAACATTACGGTCGCTTTGCACACAGACCATTGCGCGAAGCAGTACCTCGGCGAGTGGGTTGATCCTCTGCTCGACATGGAGATTGAGACCGTACGCCGCGGTGAGGAGCCGCTTTTCCAGTCGCACATGTGGGACGGTTCGACTGTGCCACTGCAGGAAAACCTCGACATCGCTTCCCGTTTGCTCGAGAAATCGGCTTTGGCACATACCGTGCTCGAAATTGAGATTGGTGCTGTGGGTGGCGAGGAAGATGGTCATCGCGCGGAGATTAACGAGAAGCTGTATTCGACTGTGGACGATGCGCGTTTAGTTGCCGACCGGCTTGGGCTGAGCGTTGGGGAGAATGGTTGCGCGCGGTACATGGCGGCCTTTACTTTCGGCAACGTACACGGTTCGTACAAGCCAGGCATTGTGAAGTTGCGCCCCGAGATTTTGCGCGATATTCAGGGTTTTGTGGGCGGCGGCGAGGAGCAGAAGAAGCCGTTCTACCTGGTCTTCCACGGCGGCTCCGGCTCTACGGCGTCCGACATTGCGCGCGCGGTAAGCTATGGCGTCGTAAAGATGAACATCGACACCGATACCCAGTACGCCTTCACCCGCGCCATCGCCGGCCACATGATGACCAACTACGATAAGGTTCTTAAAATCGACGGCGAAGTGGGCGATAAGAGCAAGTATGATCCGCGCTCCTGGGGTCGTGAAGCCGAGGACTCCATGGCCGCCCGCGTAATCGAGACCTGCGTTCAGCTCGGTTCGGCTGGGCGGGCGATTAAGTAGTTGTTTTTGGGAACAATTCACCTCGTACTACAGGTTTTGTGGTAAGGGGTGATTTGTTTGTTGTGGGGTGTGCGCTTGGCTTTAACTTTCATTAGTAACGACATTGGTGAACGTTAAAGCTTTCTGACCGGTTAAATCAGTGGTGGTAAAGGCTTTGCCAGGTAGCGCTAACGCACAGCTATGAAAAAGCTACAGCAGAAGCACCAGATTTGCACATGTAAGAGTGCGTATAAAATCAAGCTTTTTGAGCGCGAACCGAGCTAACCGGATGCTGTATCGTTCATAGATAACCATCATCTATGAGAGTTAAAGCTTTCTGAAGCCAAAAATACGCCAGCGAAAGGCTTTGCCATTCATAGCTAAGCATTAGCTACGAAAGCTAAAGCAGAAAACGCCCGCCGGGCACATAACCCAAACACCCCACCGCCCCACTCCGCCCTCGTAGAGCGTTCAGAGTATCCTCGGAATGTAGTTCTTTTATGCGTGAGGAGTCAATATGCCAGGCGTTATTCTCGTTGGAGCACAGTGGGGCGACGAAGGAAAGGGCAAAGCGACCGACCTTATTGGCGGTCAAGTCGATTACGTTGCTCGCTTTAATGGTGGTAATAATGCTGGTCACACGGTTGTGGTGGGCGAGGAATCTTACGCATTGCATTTGCTGCCATCCGGTATCGTTAACGCGAACGTTACTCCTGTTATCGGTAACGGCGTGGTAGTCGATCCAGAGGTTTTGCTCGAAGAAATCGAGGGCTTGGAAGCGCGCGGCGTCGACTGCTCGAAGCTGGTCATTTCGGATTCGGCTCATATTATTGCGCCTTACCACCGTGTTATCGATAAGGTAACCGAGCGCTACGCTGGAAAGCGCAAGATTGGTACCACTGGTCGCGGTATCGGTCCTGCTTATGCAGACAAGATTAACCGTGTGGGCATTCGCGTGCACGATTTGTATAATCCAGAGATTTTGCACGACAAGGTAGAAGCGTCGCTGCGTCAGAAGAATCAGATGCTGGTGAAGATTTACAATCAGCGCGCTATCGACGTGGAAGAAACCGTAGCTTTCCTCACCGAAATGGGTGAAAAGATTCGCAAGTACGTAGATAACACTGGTCTTCTGCTCAACAAGGCTATCGATCGCGGCGAAGTAGTGCTCTTCGAAGGCGGTCAGGCAACCATGCTCGATGTGGACCACGGCACCTACCCATACGTCACCTCGTCGAACCCAACCTCGGGCGGCGCATGCACGGGTACAGGCGTTGGACCAACAAAGATTGCTCGCGTAATCGGCGTATCCAAGGCATACATCACTCGCGTGGGTGAGGGTCCATTCCCAACTGAGCTCGATAATGAAGACGGAGAATGGCTGCGTCAGCAAGGTCATGAGTTCGGCGTAACAACTGGTCGTCCACGCCGTTGCGGTTGGTTCGACTCGGTTGTTAACCGTTACGCTACTCAGGTTAATGGTCTCACCGACATTGTGCTTACGAAGTTAGACGTGCTCACCGGTCTTAAGACTATTCCAATTTGCGTAGCCTACGATGTAGAAAATGCAGACGGCACACATACGCGTTACGACGATATGCCAACCGATCAGGATGCTTTCGCGCGCGCTACGCCAATCTACGAAGAGATGCCAGGCTGGAACGAAGATATTTCCCAGGTTCATCGTTTCGAAGACTTGCCAGAAACCACGCAGGCATATGTGCGCCGTTTGGAAGAGCTGTCCGGCTGCCGCATTTCCGCTATCGGTACCGGTCCTCAACGCGACCACATTATTTCTGTGCACTCCCTGCTCGACTAAACAGTAACCGTGGCAAAACACAGGACAGCTTCGCGCGCTCGAAAACCGCGCGTTAATCGCACACCTCTCACAGACATCTGGATGTACCTAGTGGTGTTTGTGGGCGGTGCGCTGGGCACTGCCGCGCGTTACGGTATAAGCAGCAGCATGAACACGCTGCCACATCCGCTGTCTATTCGCTGGGGAACTTTTACCGCGAACGTTATAGCAACTTTCGCGCTCGCAGCCATTACTGCGGCCCTGAGCCACACCTTGCTCTCTGAGCATGCGCCGGCATCTCAAAAACGCGCAGGCGAGTTGATTTCTAAAGGCCTTGGCATGGGCGTGTGCGGCGGTTTATCCACGATGTCTACGCTCGCCCTCGAGATCGCGGCGAGTGATTACGGCTGGGCGTATGCGATTGTTTCGCTCGCTGCCGGCATCGTCAGCGCCATTCTTGGAGCGCTGTTCGGTACGTGGGCAAGCGGAGCCAAGCGCGCGCAACGCCGAGCACAACAGCACCAGCAACAGCAAGCGTCGCGCCGTCCTCGCGTAAGCGCTCGTCGCCGCGCACACATTCAAAACAAGAGCCAAAACAAGAGCGTAACGCACCGCGTAAGCCGAGCTACGCAAAAAGCTAGTGAAAATTCGCAGCGGGTACATGCGCGCAAACATCGCAAGCACTAAAGTCATCACGTAAACAAGCAGCGAGCAATCACAAGGAGTTTGCGATGACCGAGACCGCGCCTACCGCGCCAAGCGCGACGCCAAGCGCCGCGCCAAGCGCGACGCCAAGCGCCGCGCCCGAATCGATCTACGGACCGTACCGTCCCGCAATGGAGCGCGTGTGCGACAGCGTCATCGAAGCGCTCGAACAAGCCAACGCGCGAACCAAGGAATCAACCGGCTACTCGTTGTACGAGCACGTGAATACGCGCATAAAATCAGACGAATCCATGCGCGAAAAATGTGAGCGTAAAGGTCTCGAAGCCAACGCTTACAATGCGCTCACCCGTGTGCGCGATGCGATCGGCGTGCGCGTGGTTACCCGTTTTATCGACGATATTGAGCTGGTGGTGCGCGAGCTCGAGCAGATTGAGGGCGTTGAGGTCATCGAGAAAAAAGATTACGTTTTTAACGCTAAACTGAATGGCTACCGCTCGTATCATGTGATTGCCAGCGTGCGCGACCCTCTAAACCCAGCCAGCGCGTACTTTGTGGAAGTACAGATTCGCACTATCGCGATGGATTCGTGGGCAGCGCTCGAGCATGAGCTTAAGTACAAAAAGGGCATTAAAAATCAGGAGCGTATTGTCTCCGAGCTGAAGCGCTGCGCCGACGAACTGGCCTCCTGCGATATGAGTATGCAAACGATCCGCCATTTAATGGATGAGGCCGAAAGCGAGTAGCACGTGAAAATCCTTATAGCAGAAGACGAGCAAGCGCTGTGCCGCGCGTATATGGTAGCGCTCGAGAGGCAGGGGTACGAGGTAACTGCGGTCGCGAACGGTCAGGAAGCCTTAGATTTAGCGGAATCCCATGCCTTCGACGTTATGATTTTCGACATCATGATGCCGATTAAGACCGGTCTGGAAGCCGTGCAGGAGCTGCGCGCTCGCGGAAACTCGACGTACATTATTATGCTCACCGCTATGTCGGAAATCGATGAGCGCGTAAACGGCTTAGATACCGGCGCCGACGACTACCTTACCAAACCGCTTTCGCTTAAAGAGCTGATGGCGCGGCTGCGTTCGCTCGAGCGCCGCTTCGACACGAATTTTGGCAGCAAAGAGATTAACTTCGGTAACATAACGCTTAACGTGCGCGAGCAGGAAGTGAGCGCGCACAGCTCCATGCGCTTAAACGCGAACGAGGTGAAACTGCTCGAATATCTTATTCTTAACGCGCAGCACGCGCCGGTTACGCACGAGGACGTGTACGAGCACGTTTTCGCAAACAACGAGGATAAAGACGCCGGCTACGTTTGGATTTACATTTCGTACGTTAAGAACAAGCTCAAGGCTATCGGCGCGCAGGTGCGCATAACCGGCGAGGACGGCGGCCCGTACGGTTTGGAGATAGCTGATGCTTAAAAAACTTCGTTTGCGCTTTACCCTTATTACCGCGCTGGTTGTGCTGATTGTTACGATTGCGCCCATTTCTGTGCTCAACTTCGTCTCGCACTGGGAGAGCGGGCGCGAAACGAGCGTGCTGCTGCGGCTGATTAACTTCCATAAGGGCATGCTGCCGGCGGAAAGCGTAGACGGAGAAAGTGAGCATTATCAGTACTTTAGCGTGTACCGCTCGTCTAGCGGGGAGGTTTCCGTAACGTCCAAGCGCAACCTCGATAACGTGTCGGACACGCAAATATCCTCGGCCGCCGAGACCCTGCTTGATTCGTTGAGCACAGCGGGAACGGTGATTATTGCCGATCAAAGCTTCTCCTACCAGGTGGTGAGCGAGTCGGACGGGTTGCGCCTGTCCGCCGTGAATATTAACGCGCAACTCGCCAACCGTTCGCGCCTGTTCCATATCTCCATCGCCATGTTTCTCGTGGCACTGTTCTTCTTTATAAGCGTGGCGGCCATCATTTCCAAGTGGGCGGTGCAGCCTTTCGTGGAGAACTACAAGAAACAGAAACGCTTTATTACCAACGCCGGGCACGAGCTGAAAACGCCGCTGGCTATTATTTCCGCGAACACCGAGCTACAGGAGATGATGGAAGGCGAGAGCGAATGGAGCGCGTCTACCAAAGCGCAGGTAGAGCGCATGACCGCGCTGATTAATCAGATGGTGTCGCTGGCACGTTTGGAAGAGCAGCCAGATATGACGTTGGGCGACGTGAACTTCTCCGAAACCGTGCAGAACGCGGCCTCCAGTTTTAAGAGTTCCATTATGCGCGACGGTAAAACTTTCCACATGGACGTGGCCGAGGGGATTAACATTAAAGCCGAAGCGAAATCCGCTTTCGAGCTGGTGAACATTCTCGTGGACAACGCCAACAAATACTGCGATGACGGTGGCAACGTGTCTGTGCTCTTGCGCAAGTCGCGAGATCCACGCTATTCCGCGCATCTTGAAGTAGCCAACACCTACGTGGACGGCAAAGGTAAAAACTATTCGCACTTCTTCGAACGTTTCTACCGCGATGACGAATCGCACACGCGTGCCGGTTCGAGTGAGTCGGAGAAAACCACGTCAGGCTTTGGCATTGGACTGAACATGGCGCAAAGCATGGTGAAGCTCTTTAAGGGGCGCATTGACGTGCGATACAGTGAGGATACTATTATTTTCGTAGTACGACTGTAGGGAAGGAATGTTGTGTCTCTAACAACACTGCTGATGGTGAGTCTGTGCGGCGGTCTCGGAACTGTCGCGCGCTTCGTTGTGGATACGCTCATTAAGCGCGCCTCCACCGGCTCCTTCCCATGGTCCACGTTATTCATTAACACGCTGGCCGGCTTCCTCTTCGCCGCCTGCGTTATCTATCTGCGCTCCTACGACCTGAACATGTACGTTCTGGCCACCAGCGGCTTCCTCGGCGGCTTCTCCACCTTCTCGACCGCGATGAACGAAATTATTTCGCTCGCCCGCGCTCGCCACTTTGTTGACTGCCTCGTCTACGCCGTCTGGTGCATCGGTCTGCCCGTATGCGCGGTTCTCGTAGGCGTTGCCCTGTTTGGCGCTCTCGCTTAGTATGCGCTCGAGCACAGCAGGTTCAGCTCTTCTCTCGCTTGGCGCTGATGCTCGCCGGTATACATAACCACAATCCCATCACCCGGCTGAATAACCGTTGTTGCGCGCGGTACGAACTCTTTGCCGCCGCGCCGCACAGAAATAACCGCGGTATGTTCTGGCCAGTTAATCTTTCCGATCGCTTTGCCCATGACCGCGCTATCGAGTTCGACCGGCAGAGAGATTAAGGCTGATTGACTTGCTTTATCCACCGTTGGTTTGCTCGACTTCATAAAGCGATTGAGCAGTGCGTGATAAATCGGCTGCGTTCTGAGCGCATCGGAAACAGCCAAAGAAATTAGGGTGACCGTTGCCACCGGAAGCATGTGCACGAGCGAACCGGTCATTTCAATCACCAACATCATCGACGTAATCGGAGCCTTCACCGAAGCCGTGAGCGTTCCCGCCATCGCCAAAACTGCGAACGTGGCAATCAGTTGCGGACTAATCGGTGCAATCCGCGCGTAAATGCTGCCGGCCACAGCGCCTACCGTCAAAATCGGCAAGAAAATGCCGCCCGGAGCGCCGCTGCCGAAGCTGGTAGCGGTAAAGAGCATTTTTATGAGCAGTAGCACGACGAGCATTCCCAGCGGGCTTGCTGCCTGCTCGGCAAAAGCGATAAGCGAGGTGCCGCCGCCCAGAGCTAGCGGGAGGAAAATGCCGACCGGCAGGGTCAGCACAATTGCGATAAACAGGCGCCAGTGCAGTGCGATATGACTATACGCGGTCTGCAAGCCGAGCAGCAGCGCGTTCATCGCCGCACCCGTTATGCCGCTAACCAGGCCGAGCGGGATGAGCCACACATAACTGTTGAGGTGGAGCTGTTCGACCGCGACGAAATGCAAAACTGGGTTAAAGCCCAGGAAAATCTTAGACATGAGGTCTGCGGTGAGTGCGGCCGTGGTGGCGGTGAGCAAAACAGTCGGGTTAAAACTGCGGTAGACTTCCTCGAGTGCGAACATCATGCCGGACAGTGGGGCGCTGAACGCCGCGGACAAGCCTGCCGCCGCACCTGCCGCCGTAAAGTTATCGCGCTCAACATTGTTTTTGCTCATACGAGCGCCAATGCCGGCAGCTGTGGCCGCACCAATTTGAATGGACGGACCTTCGCGACCCAAGCTCATGCCGAAGAAGCCGCAAATGATGCCTGCCGTAAAACGCACAAACAGAATTGACCACCAGCGCATTTTGAGCCCCCACAACAGCACGCCCTCAACTTGAGGAATACCCGAGCCGGTAGCCATCGGCTCCCACGCGACGAGCTTGGCGATGGCTGCTGCGGCTGCTGCGGCGGTGAGCAGGAATGCGAGGATTGTTAGGGGGTGATTAGCCATGTATTGGTACGCGCCTACCGCCCAATTATTGCCATACGCGATGATTGCTCGATACGCCACCACCAGCAGTCCCGCGCCCGCGCCGCACATAATCCCTCGCAACGCAATTGACCACTGACGGCGGTGCGACCCCGACAGCAGCTCCTGGATGTGCGTGCGGTAGCGGCGTGAAAGCGCGCGGGTGGTTGAGGTGGTGTTTTCGTTGTTCGTGGCGGTGGTGGCGGTTGAGTTCGTGAGGTCGAAGTCGTCGGCGATATCGTCTACAACGTCGGCGTTGAGATCGGACTCGTGGTTTGGTTTGTGACTTGGCGCGGAATCGTGTGCAGTCATGATCTTCTCCTTGCAGTTTCCGTGCCTTCGCCGGCGCTCATACTCTCAATGTTCTCTATCTTACTCGTGGGGGGGGTGGGGGGCATGGCGGGCTAACAATGTTCACGTCCGTTTGAAGGCTGGTTTTGTGGTGGATTCAAACGTGAACAGTGTGGCTTCGCTGAACACACAATGCTCACGTCCGCAAGTTGTTGAAAATTGGGCTTATCGTGTGCGTGAACAGTGTGAGTATGGCGTACGACACTCTCTACGTCCTCTCGGATGTTCCTGAATCGTGAATGGCTAGAGCGATTCACGATTCACGCACCAATCTTGACATGGTGAATCGTTTAACCATATGCGTGAAAAGTGAGTGGCTATCCCCACTCACGATTCACGCACCCCCACACCAACACCACCCACCCCACCACCCGCGCGCCGCACGCCCTCGCCTGTACAACCGTGCGGTTTAGACTTGGAGCAAGACTTGGAAGAAGACTTGAGCAAGTTAGATGCGAATCAGTGAGGAGACATCCATGGCCGCCACCCACGCAAACCACGAAACCCGCCCAGCAGAAACCTACGCCGACTACCTCTCCCGCGACCACGCTGCCGACCTCAAACTCGCAGCCGAGCGCTTGGTCTCGGTCGCACGCCATACCCACCTCGAAGAGTCCCAGATTCTCTCAGACATGACCGGCGCCCGCGTGCTACTCAAGCCAGAGAACCTGCAAAAGACGGGTTCGTTCAAGCTGCGTGGTGCGTATAACAAGATCGCGTCGTTGTCGCAGGACGAGCTCGACCGCGGCATCATCACGGCTTCCGCAGGCAATCACGCGCAGGGCGTAGCGTATGCGGCTCGCGAACGTGGCGCGCACGCGACGATTGTTATGCCGCGCATCACGCCGCCAATCAAGGTGGATGCTACCCGCGCGCTGGGTGCGACGGTGACGCTCGAGGGTGATGTTTTCGACGAGTCAAGCGCCTACGCTGCTAATGCTGCGCGCACGCAGGGTCTCACTTTTGTGCATCCGTTTAACGATTACGAGGTTCTCACCGGTCAGGGCACCATCGCTATGGAGATTCTTGAGGACTGCCCTGAAGTCACCGATATCCTCGTCCCGCTCGGTGGTGGTGGTTTGGGCGCAGGCGTTGCGATGGCTGTAAAGACTTTCGCCCCGCATGTGCGCGTTATTGGCGTTACGCCGGAGGGTTCGGTTGCCTTCGGTCAGTCGTTCGCGGCCGGCGAGCATCGCGTTTACGCTGCCGACGCTGTGCACACGGCTGCTGAGGGTGTTGCCGTGCGCGAGCCGGGTTCGCTCACTTTCGCTCTGCTCGAGAAGTACCTCGACGGCTTCGTTACTGTGTCCGAGCGCGATATTTCCGAGATGATTTTGCTGATGCTCGAAAAACATAAGCTCGTCGTCGAGGCTGCCGGAGCCGTGTCTTTGGCTGCTTTGAACGTTCTCGATAAAATTAAGGCTCTTCCTGATTTAGAGGCGCCGCTCGAGGCTCCTGCTTTGAGTGAGCGCGTAATCGTTCCGATTTTGTCCGGCGGCAATATCGATACCGTTACGATGGGTGCGGTTATTCAGCGCGGTATGATTTCGCGCGGCCGCATTATGCAGTTCGGCGTTGAACTTCCAGATACGCCTGGTCAGCTCGCTTTGATTGCTCAGATTCTTGCTGATTTGCGCGCGAACGTGATTGAATTGAATCACGATCAGTTCAAGGCTCAATCACATTACACGAACGCAGTATTGCTCGAAGTGACGGTCGAAACAAACGGTCCTGATCATATCCAACAGATTATGGACGCTCTACATGTTAAGGGTTTCCGCGTCAATCGCGTCTACTAAAGCAGGTAAAGCTTTCTCAATGGGCTCGCGAATAATATCGTTCGCGAGCCCATCCATATGTGTGGGCTGTGCGTTCATAATGCGAATGTGCTTACCGAGCTGAGCGGCGAACGGAATCAGCGATGCTGCTGGATACACTTCCAAACTCGAGCCAATCACCCACAGCTCATCCGCTTCCTCTATCAGGGCTGCTGCTTTCTCCATCGCGCCATGTGGGAGAGCTTCACCAAAATAGGTAACGTTCGTCTTCATCAAACCGTTG
Source organism: Alloscardovia sp. HMSC034E08 (assembly GCF_001813415.1). Taxonomy (NCBI): domain Bacteria; kingdom Bacillati; phylum Actinomycetota; class Actinomycetes; order Bifidobacteriales; family Bifidobacteriaceae; genus Alloscardovia; species Alloscardovia sp. HMSC034E08. Next base: position 1,521,403 of record NZ_KV812468.1, read on the forward strand.
CAGCGTGGACAGTGCGGATCCGGAGTCTCATCTAAAGCGTCCATAATCTGCGCGGTCTCGCAGTCAAAACCGCAGTCCATGCAGTGCGAAGTGGCAATGGTTCCGTGCAGGTTGACAACTTTCTCGGGCGAATTGCCCGCGCGCTCGTGTAGACCGTCGAAGTTCTGCGTGGCAATAATGCTGAGCGCACCCATCTGCTCGAGCTTAACCAGCGCCTGATGCGCCGGACCCGGTTGCGCCTGCCAAACCGCTGACTCCTTCTGCCAGCGCCAGGAGTACTCCCGTGCCTGCTGATTGCTCACGAACAAATCGATGTCGTACACACTCGTCTGCTCGGGATGCTTGGCCCAGACGCCATCGGGACCGCGAAAATCGGGGATGCCAACGGATGTGGAAATACCTGCACCGGTAAAAACGGCAATATGTGGAGTAATCATACTTCGATTGTAGACCGGGGAAAAAGAAAAAGTCGGGTTAGCGGGATTTGAACCCGCGACTTCCTCGTCCCGAACGAGGCGCGCTACCAAGCTGCGCTATAACCCGATGTTGCCAATATTGTGTCAACGGTGGATATCCTACTCCGTGCACGGCATATTTTAAGAGAAGGGCGTGTGCTTGCGCGGTTTGTGGCTGCGGTGGTACTATATGCAAGGAAAAACAATGATGTATTTCTGTGTTGATTCGCAGAAATGAGCGCGACACGCCGATGCTTTGCATCTGGGCGCGTGGTGGTGTATTGTTTTTATTCGCTGCCTGATGCGGCTGATTCTCTTCGGTTTGGGGGGGTTGGTTGGTTTGTGTTGTGGTGGTTTGAGAACTCAAGAGCGTGTTTTGTACTACTTTTTATGTTTTGATAATGCCAGTAACAGCTGAATGATTTTGTTGTTTGGTTGTTTTTTGTGCGTTGAATGCTTTATTTTGTAGAGTGTTTTTCGTTATTTTTCTTTTATTTTTTGTGAGTCATTTATTGTGATTCTTCATGATTTTTTTGTGGAGGGTTTGATTCTGGCTCAGGACGAACGCTGGCGGCGTGCTTAACACATGCAAGTCGAACGGGATCCTTTCTAGCTTGCTAGGGGGGTGAGAGTGGCGAACGGGTGAGTAACGCGTGATTAACCTGCCGTGTAGTTTGGAATAGCTCCTGGAAACGGGTGGTAATGCCGAATGTTCCACATGCTCGCATGGGTGTGTGGGAAAACGTTTTAGTGCTATGCGATGGGATCGCGTCCTATCAGCTTGTTGGTGGGGTAGTGGCCTACCAAGGCTTCGACGGGTAGCCGGCCTGAGAGGGCGACCGGCCACATTGGGACTGAGATACGGCCCAGACTCCTACGGGAGGCAGCAGTGGGGAATATTGCACAATGGGGGGAACCCTGATGCAGCGACGCCGCGTGCGGGATGACGGCCTTCGGGTTGTAAACCGCTTTTATTGGGGAGCAAGCGTGAGTGAGTGTACCTTTTGAATAAGCACCGGCTAACTACGTGCCAGCAGCCGCGGTAATACGTAGGGTGCAAGCGTTGTCCGGAATTATTGGGCGTAAAGAGCTCGTAGGCGGTTTGTCGCGTCTGGTGTGAAAGTCCATCGCTTAACGGTGGATTGGCGCTGGGTACGGGCAGGCTAGAGTGTAGTAGGGGAGACTGGAATTCTCGGTGTAACGGTGGAATGTGTAGATATCGGGAAGAACACCAATGGCGAAGGCAGGTCTCTGGGCTATTACTGACGCTGAGGAGCGAAAGCGTGGGGAGCGAACAGGATTAGATACCCTGGTAGTCCACGCCGTAAACGGTGGATGCTGGATGTGGGGCCCTTTCCACGGGTTCTGTGTCGGAGCTAACGCGTTAAGCATCCCGCCTGGGGAGTACGGCCGCAAGGCTAAAACTCAAAGAAATTGACGGGGGCCCGCACAAGCGGCGGAGCATGCGGATTAATTCGATGCAACGCGAAGAACCTTACCAAGACTTGACATGTTAACGATGGCCTCAGAGATGGGGTGTCTCTTCGGAGCGTTTTCACAGGTGGTGCATGGTCGTCGTCAGCTCGTGTCGTGAGATGTTGGGTTAAGTCCCGCAACGAGCGCAACCCTTGTCTTGTGTTGCCAGCACGTTATGGTGGGAACTCACAAGAGACCGCCGGGGTTAACTCGGAGGAAGGTGGGGATGACGTCAGATCATCATGCCCCTTACGTCTTGGGCTTCACGCATGCTACAATGGCCGGTACAGCGAGGTGCGATAGGGTGACCTGGAGCGGATCTCTGAAAACCGGTCTCAGTTCGGATCGGAGCCTGCAACTCGGCTCCGTGAAGGTGGAGTCGCTAGTAATCGCAGATCAGCAACGCTGCGGTGAATGCGTTCCCGGGCCTTGTACACACCGCCCGTCAAGTCATGAAAGTGGGCAGCACCCGAAGCCGGTGGCCTAACAGTTTTTGCTGGGGGAGCCGTCTAAGGTGAGGTTCGCGATTGGGACTAAGTCGTAACAAGGTAGCCGTACCGGAAGGTGCGGCTGGATCACCTCCTTTCTACGGAGATTTGAGAAATCACTGTGTGTGGTTTGTTTTTAGGCACAACTTGAGACCATGCTTGTTTTGTGAGTGTGGGGTTGTGTGTGGTGTGGAAATTATTGAAACGTTGTGGTATGGGCATGCTTTTGGGTTTCCAAATTGCGACAGCTTTTTGGGAGCAAGCCCGCTATTGCGAGTATGGCACTGTTTGGTGTTGTGGTTGTGTGGTGTGGTGTGGTGGTTTGAGAACTGGATAGTGGACGCGAGCAATGATCTTTATTGATTGTTGTTGTAATTGAACTGAACTTCTAATTTTTTTAGTGGTTTGTTGTTCGATCGTTTTGTGATCATTTTAGTGTGATGATTTGTTGTCTAGGAATTGTATTCGATAGGTGTTTAGCAGTGTTTTTGTTGTTAAGGGCTTAGGGTGGATGCCTTGGCACATGGGAGCGATGAAAGACGTGGGAGGCTGCGATAAGCCTCGGGGAGCTGTCAACCGAGCTGTGATCCGAGGGTGTCTGAATGAGGAAACTCACTGGGTAGGAATGCCTAGTACTCAAACTTTGTTTGGGGGCGTACGTAGGGAAGTGAAACATCTCAGTACCTACAGGAAAAGATATTCCGTGAGTAGTGGCGAGCGAAAGCGGAGGAGACCAAACCGGTTGTGTGTGATACTTGTCAGGGGTTGCATGATCGGTGTTGTGGGATGTTGTCGTACTGGTTCTGACAGGCTGGTGGCAAGTGATAAAACAGGGTGTGAGCTGAACAGGATTGAATGCCTGGCTGTAGAGGGTGATGGCCCCGTAGGTGTAAATGCTTTGTCTTGTTGATGATGGTCCCAAGTAGCACGATACTCGAGGAATTTCGTGTGAATCTGCCCAGACCGTTGGGTAAGTCTAAATATATCCATGTGACCGATAGTGGACGAGTACCGTGAGGGAAAGGTGAAAAGTAGTCCGGGAGGACAGTGAAATAGTTTCTGAAACCGTGAGCTTACAATCCGTCGGAGCCTTGAGGGGTGACGGCGTGCCTATCGAAAAATGAGTCTGCGAGTTAGTGGTATGTAGCGAGGTTAACCCGTGTGGGGGATCCGTAGCGAAAGCGAGTTTTAAAAGGCGTTTGAGTTGCATACTCTAGACCCGAAGCGGGATGATCTATCCTTGAGCAGGTTGAAGCAGGGGTAAGACTTTGTGGAGGACCGAACGCACCTAGGTTGAAAACTGGGGCGATGACTTGTGGATAGGGGTGAAAGGCCAATCAAATTCCGTGATAGCTGGTTCTCTCCGAAATGCATTTAGGTGCAGCGTCGGTTTTAGTTTCCAGGGGGTAGAGCTACTGGATGCTTGCGGGCTCGTATGGGGTACCAATAGCAGCCAAACTCCGAATACCTGTGAAGTGGTGGCCGGCAGTGAGTCAGCGGGGGATAAGCTTCGTTGTCGAAAGGGAAACAGCCCAGATCGTCGTCTAAGGTCCCTAAGCGTGTGCTAAGTGGGAAAGGATGTGGAGTCGCATAGACAGCCAGGAGGTTGGCTTAGAAGCAGCCATCCTTGAAAGAGTGCGTAACAGCTCACTGGTCTAGTGGTTCCGCGCCGACAATGTAGCGGGGCTCAAGCACACCACCGAAGACGCGGCAATCAGTCTTTAAGGCTGGTTGGGTAGGAGAGCGTTGTCTACTGGGGTGAAGCAGGCGTGGAAACGTTTGTGGACTGTAGACAAGTGAGAATGCAGACATGAGTAACGAAAGACGGGTGAAAATCCCGTCCGCTGGATGACTAAGGGTTCCAGGGCCACGTTCATCGTCCCTGGGTGAGTCGGGTCCTAAGGCGAGGCCGACAGGCGTAGTCGATTGGATGAAGGAGTTGATATTCTCCTACCAGTGTATTCTCGACCATTCCGAGGCTTACTGTACTAACCTCACACTTTCGTGTTTTTCATCTTTCGGGGTGTTGAGCGTGTTGGTGTTTGGGATCTTGGTTTGTAGTAGGACAGCACAGGAGTGACGCATTGGGATAGCTGACATGTCAGGTGGTTTTGGCATGGTAAGCACGCAGCCTGTGGGATAGGTAAATCCGTTCCACGTGAGGGTGAGGTGTGATGCGCGCTGGTTTTATACTGGTGTTTTGGTGATTCTTGGTGTCAAGAAAATCTTCGGTGTGAGAGGATATATCTGCCCGTACCCTAAACCGACACAGGTGGTCAGGTAGAGTATACCAAAGCGATCGAGCGAATCCTGGTCAAGGAACTCGGCAAATTACTCCCGTGCCTTCGGTATAAGGGAGACCCTTGATGGTGAAGCCCTGTTGCGGGTGGAGCTTTTGGGGGTGGCACAGACCAGGGGGTAGCGACTGTTTACCAAAAACACAGGTGCATGCGAAGACGTAAGTCGCTGTATATGCACTGACGCCTGCCCGGTGCCGGAAGGTTAAGAGGATCCATTAACCCTTGTGGTGAAGTGGTGAATTTAAGCCCCGGTAAACGGCGGTGGTAACTATAACCATCCTAAGGTAGCGAAATTCCTTGTCGGGTAAGTTCCGACCTGCACGAATGGCGTAACGACTTCCCCACTGTCTCGACCAGGAGCTCGGTGAAATTGCAGTACGAGTAAAGATGCTCGTTAAGCGCAGAAGGACGAAAAGACCCCGGGACCTTTACTATACCTTGGTATTGGCATTCGGTGTGGATTGTGTAGCATAGGCGGGAGACTGTGAGGCCAGGGCGCTAGCTTTGGTGGAGTCGTCAAGTGAAATACCGTTCTGTTTATATTGGATGTCTAACCTCGAACAGTTATCCTGTTCAGGGACAGTGCCTGGCGGGTAGTTTAACTGGGGCGGTTGCCTCCTAAAGAGTAACGGAGGCGCTCAAAGGTTCCCTCAGCCCGGTTGGTAATCGGGTGTTGAGTGTAATTGCACAAGGGAGCTTGACTGTGAGACTGACGGGTCGAGCAGGGACGAAAGTCGGAAATAGTGATCCGGTGCCGGCGTACGGACGCGGCATCGCTCAACGGATAAAAGGTACCCCGGGGATAACAGGCTGATCATTCCCAAGAGTCCATATCGACGGGATGGTTTGGCACCTCGATGTCGGCTCGTCGCATCCTGGGGCTGGAGCAGGTCCCAAGGGTTCGGCTGTTCGCCGATTAAAGCGGCACGCGAGCTGGGTTCAGAACGTCGTGAGACAGTTTGGTCTCTATCCTCTGCGCTCGTTGGAATTTTGAGGAGTCCTGCCCATAGTACGAGAGGACCTGGGTGGACGAACCTCTGGTATGCCAGTTGTCACGCCAGTGGCATGGCTGGTTAGCTACGTTCGGAAGGGATAACCGCTGAAAGCATCTAAGCGGGAAGCCCTCTCCAAGATGAGAATTCCTGACACTCTTTTAAGGGTGTGTGAGACTCCCGAGAGATGATCGGGTTGATAGGCCAGGTGTGGAAGCGTGGTAACACGTGGAGCTGACTGGTACTAAGTGTCGAAGACAATAACACGCCATAGTTTTTTATGGTTTTGGTTAAACATTGAATACTCTTCCTTAACAACAAGGAACATTAAATCTGCGTACGAAACGATTCGCGTCTGCTAGCCGGTCCCCAAACCAACACGGGTCTCGTGTCGGTGAATACGAGGATAATTTAAGATTTTGCGGTGGTCATGGCCTAGGGGAAACGCCCAGTCTCCATTTCGAACCTGGAAGCTAAGACCTAGCACGGTGATGGTACTGCACTCGATAGGGTGTGGGAGAGTAACAAACCGCCGCAACAACACTTATGAAAAGAGGACGACCATGATAGGTCGCCCTCTTTTCATATATACACTCCCCACAAATTCAGGGAAGGCTCAGGGATAATCAGGGCGATATCTAGATCCGAAAGTTCTACCATGGAAGTATGAGACTTTTAGGAAATATCATATGGCTTGTGTGTGGTGGACTCATGACAGCAGCGTCATGGTTTATTCTTGGTGCTGTTTTCTGTCTAACTCTGATGGGCATCCCTATCGGTATTCAATGTTTTAAAATGGCTGGACTGACGTTAACTCCTTTCGGTCAAACCGTTGTATACGGTGAAAGTATCACTTCCACACTGGTTAATATTCTGTGGGCAATCACTTTCGGCTGGTTGTTTGCCTTCGCCTACCTCTTTAGCGGCATCGTCAATTGCTTAACGATTATTGGTATACCCTTCGGCATCCAATCATTCAAAATGATGAAGCTCGCCTTTGCTCCGTTTGGTGCACACATTGTGCCAATCATATAAGCGTAAAAATACACAAGAGCCAGGCTACATAAGTAACCTGGCTCTTCGTTTACCTGGAGATTATTCCTCAGTCCGAGTTAAATCATAAACCGTTACGCCATCAATAGTTTGCGCGGTGAAGTTTTCCTGTACCCACTGAGCAATCTGCTCGGCAGCTGAAGAACCACCATTAGCCTGACCTCCCATACTATTGCCAGCAATATAATAATGAATCAATTTTTTGCTCACATATTCTTTGAACTGTTCCAGCGTAGGATAATTATCCGTTCCATTAAAACCGCCAATCGCCATAACAGGAACTTCACTGGCTAACTGGTATGAAGCCGCAGATTGAGATCCAGTTGTGGCCGCTGCCCATCGGTACTTAGGAGCATCCTCTTGCAAAAGAGCAATCAGTTCAGTACTCGTGGAAGCACCACCACCGCCCACTAAACCGCCCATGCCACCCATACCGCCTGACTCCGTATTATTGCCAGAAGAAGCTGAGCCGTTCGAATTTGATGAATTGGATGATGTATCAGAACCTGATGAACCTGTTGGTGGGGCGCCGCCCATGTTGGAATCTCCACCGCTTGGCGCGCCCTGAGCTCCTTGACCTTGAGGCATAACGCCTTGGGAATTCGAGTCGTTATTCGATGCACCTCTAGGAGATTCGCCTTGAGGGTCTGCCTGGGAAGTATTGCCCGATGAAGGGCCTTGTTGTTGAGACTGCTGCGGGCTAGCAGACTGCGATGAAGTAGCAGAAGTTGCACCTGATGCGTTCTGTGTATTGTCTGTCATGATTATTCCTTTGTTTTAGTTATTGGTTGATGGAGGTGTCATTCCGCCTCCTCGTGGCCCGCCACCCATGGAGGTTTGAGGTCCAGCAGAGACGATAGATCCGCGATGACCGGTAGAGATAGTAGCTGCCGTCCACGCGATAGATCCAGCCAAAGCTGAGACAAGAGCAAGAGCTGCACCCAGAGCTGAGATAGTTCTGAGCAATGGTAGGTTCAGATTTAGTTCTGAGATATTACTGATACCGAGAGCAATAAAGATGATTCCAGCGATACCACCAGTAATGAGAACTGTGTAAGCGATCATGGCATAGCCAGAAGCTTGAGAGATAAGAGTAAAACTCCATCCAGCAGTAATCATAATTGTTACCGCAGCAGTCAGAGGTGCCCAGATAGTATGACGTTCTGACCATAAGAGAGCAACGCCTGCAGCACTGAGAACTGCGATAGCTGGGGCGATTGCAACCGTGTAATATGCGTGGAAGATGCCAGACATATAGCTGAAAATTAGCCATGTGACAATAAGCCAGCCGCCAAAAATAATTGCGCATGCACGGCGAATATCTGTACGGTTTTTCCATCCTGCAACAGCAAGAGCTACAAGCAAACCTGCAAGGGCTGCGAAAACGAGCCACGAAATCTGACCGTTAAAATCGCTCGTGAACAAACGATTCCAACCAGTTTCTCCCCACTGTCCACCTTGAGATTTACCAGATTCGCCTGGCACAACCGATCCAGTTTCATCGCCAGTTAAACGACCTAAACCGTTGTATCCGAAGGTCAGCTCCAAGAAGGAGTTATTCTGAGATCCGCCGATATATGGGCGCATACTTGCAGGAACGAGAACGGTGAGTAAAACCCACCAGCCTGCCGAGATGGTCATGGTAACCAGCGCTACTATACCATCAAGGAGCTGACGCCAGAATTTTGTTGGCGAAGCAATCATAAATGCCAGAGCAATTCCCGGAAGAATGAGCATAGCCTGCAACTGTTTCGTTAAGAATCCAAAGCCTACAGCAACACCTGCCAGAGCCATCCACCCTGTGCGGCGCAGATTACCCAAGCGGGTAGTATCATGCTCAAGAGCGCGCAAAGTAGCAGCTACAGCAGCAACTTCAAGGAAAACGAGCAAAGCATCAGGATTATTAAAACGGAACATCAAAGCAGCTACTGGAGTAGTCATAAAAATAACTGAAGCTAAAATGCCGGTCCAGTTGCCCCAATATCTGCTCGTAACGCTGTAAATCAATCCGGTGGTTAGTACTCCCAACACAGCTTGAGGAAGTAAAATCGCGAAGGAGTTCAGTCCAAGAGCGCGCACAGAAAGAGCCATAAGCCAAATAGACGCAGGCGGTTTATCTACAGTAATCGCATTACCAGCATCAGACGAACCCCACAGAAAAGCCCACCAATTCTGCGATCCTGCTTGAGCTGCGGCCGAATAAAACTCGTTGGCATAATCTGAAGCTGTTAAGTTCACAAAGAACACAGCTACTGCAGCAAGCATAACGGCACCAAAAGCAATCCAATCAGTTCGCGAGCGTGAGGGCAGAACGAAGCGATTTGTGTAGCGATTCGTAGAGCGTGAATGAGTAGAAGAAGTCATAAAGTATCCTTAAACAGCGGGAACAAGAAGACGAACAGGAACAAGGCTTCCTCAGAAAACGGGTGCGCGGAGCGACTCCATGCGTACAGCACGTTTTTGCAAAGCACCGATAGTGCCGCGACCGTAGCGAGAACGCATACGAATCATGCCCTGAATGTCTTTGCGTGCAGTGTCAATAATGTGTACGGAACTATTCGGATCTTCAACCCAGTACACGGGGATTTGATTGAGTTGAAGACCGCGGTTTTGAGCCAGAAGAAGAAGCTCCGTGTCGAAGAACCATTCATTATCTTGAATGGATGGAGCTAGAGCACGGAAAACATCGGCGCGCACAGCTTTAAAACCGCATTGCGCATCGCTAAAGTTTGCGCCCGAATAGCTGCGCAGTAAGAAGTTGTAGCAGCGCGAAATAATATCGCGGAGAAAACTGCGCGCGGTTTTTGATTCTTTCATAAGTCGCGAACCAATCGCCAAATCCGCCTCATGATGAAGAAGAGGAAGAACGAGATCATCGATGTGCTCCAAACTTGTCGATAAATCCGCATCCATATAAGTAACAACCTCAGCGGACGAACTCATCCACGCGGTTTTTAACGCTAAACCGCGACCTTTACGCTGAAGATGCATAGCTCGAATAGATTGCGGGTGCTGAGCTGTTAACTCAGTAGCGATATTCCATGTAGAATCGATGCTGGCATTATCGATAACAACAATGCGCCAGGAGAACGTAGTATTATGCCTCTCAGCGAGATACTCGTGTAGGGATTCGACTGCATTGTGCAGGCATGATTTCTCGTTATACACCGGTATCATAAACTCTACGTCCGCTGGTTCGGGAGCGCCGTAATACAAAACTCCTTGAGATTCAAACGAAACGATGGATGAGTGTTCCATGGAGGGGTGTTCCATATATGCTCCTTTCAAGATGTCTGGTTTAAGTTAAACGAAAGAATCTGAAGGCAAACTCCATGTAAAGTTTGGTTCTTCTCCACGTTCGCTGAAAGCTTTCTGAAAGGTGAAGAGTGTATAGTGGTTGGTGAAGGCAAAAATATCAAAGAGGATTATATGAAAACAGTGAGCATTGGTCGCACACCAGCGAAGTCGTCGGCTGTGGCTCAAGGCGTGATGCGTATGGCTGAAAAGTCAGCAGCAGAAGCTGAAAAAATTACTGCTGCAGCTCTTGAAGCAGGTATTACTTTCTTCGATACTGCAGATGTGTATACAGATGGTGAGAGCTCGCGTAAGCTTGGCGCTGCTTTGAAAAGCTTGAACGTTGATCGTTCTTCTATAGAACTGCAAACAAAAGTAGGTATTATGGCTGCAGAAGAAACAGGCTCGGTAACTGTTTATGATTTTTCGAAGAAACGCATTCTTGACCGCGTTGATTATGAACTGAAAAACTTACAGACCGATTATGTTGATTTTCTGCTTTTACATCGTCCAGATACTTTGCTTGAGCCAGAAGAGATTAATGAAGCTTTTGCTGAGCTGAAGGCTGCTGGAAAAGTACGTCATTTTGGCGTGAGCAATATGTCTACATGGCAGATCGAGTTCTTACAAAGTCAGTTAGATGAGAAATTAGAAGTCAATCAGTTGCAGATGAGCTTGGCGCATACCGGCATGATTGACCAGAACATCTACACAAATATGGAAGAGACGCGCAGTATTGACCGTGATAGTGGGTTATTGGAATATTCTCGTCTACGCTCAATGACTATTCAGGCATGGAGCCCACTGCAAGCAGGATTCTTTGGCGGAACCTTTGTGGATAATCCTGAATTCCCTGAGCTCAACGCTAAGCTCGAAGAACTGGCAGACAAGTATAACAGCACGAAGAATGGTATTGCTGTGGCATGGCTGCTGCGTCATCCATCTCAGATGCAGGTGATTATTGGTTCTATGAATACGCAGCGCATTGCACAGTTCGCTGCTGGAGCAGATGTTGAGTTAAGCCGTCAAGAATGGTATGAGCTCTACGCTGCTGCAGGCAATTTGTTACCATAAGCATCATGCATTATTTCACTCCACGGCGTTGCACATCGACGAATAAAATCATGTATAAAACGCGCGGACAGGCACAAGAAGCTGTGCGCAACAGTTATATAGAACGTGGTGTGCAACTGTGGGTGTATGTGTGTGATCATTGTGGCACATGGCATTTAACAAGCCGTCCGCCCGTCCAGGATGCTCTTCGTAATGTGGGCAGAACATCTGCTCCTACAGGGCGTAAATCCTGGTCGGGCAAACCGATTTTATCTCGTAAACGCGGATTTAAGCCGCGCAAGCACTAATAGAGAGGTTTAGTCCACACTCGCACGTGTGGTGGGATGGATAACGCTCCCTCTCGTATAACTCGTTGAACCGGAATTACTACACTTAAATCGGTAAACAGAAAAACATAAGGATGATAGTTGCTATCCGATAAAGGTGGCAAATCTAGTCAATGCACTGGTTGAAGCGGGAAATCAGGGTGAACAAAATTTCCTCCCTGACCATTGAAATCGTTAAAAATAAAATTATCTCCCTACAGTGCGCCGCATCTATTACAGGTTAAAGCTAGATAGCGTTGATTCATTGTTTTGGAAAAACGATAATCGATGCAATACCACTGTTTAAGGAAGGCTTTAAATTCGGTAGTGAAGAAGCCAGCTCGATCAAAATGAGCGACAGGAATCAGACTCCATATATCGTACTGATAATCTTCGGATGGAATGAGATGCACGCCGATAGCAAACTCACGAATAAGCTGATGGCACTTCCAACCCGGGCGATATTCTCCAGTTACAAAGCCAACGCTATCGATACGGTAAAGCATAGGTTCAGGTGAGTAGTATTCGTCTGGCTCTTGGCCATTCTCTAAAGCGCGAATGTAATCGCTAGAAGTAATAGGAGTTATCTGAAAGCTCATTTAGCACGCTCCTCACCTCTTTCGCCAGACTTCTCTAACAATAAATTGTAATAATGGTGTGCTATAAAATGAGAAATAATGAGGAGGAAAGACAATGGAAGAATCTGTGGACGAGGCGTTGAAAATTGATGAGGGTACTGCTGAGAAGTTGGACAACACTGCAACATTGGAATTTAGTAGCGTGAATCAGTCGAAGAAGCGTAAACGCTTATGGCTGGTTGTGTCTGTAATTGTGGTTGTTGTGGTGTTGGTTGTTGCTGGTGTGTGGGGTGTGCGTTCTGCGCGTATTGCTGATTGTCAGAAGGCTAATAAGGCGTATACGACTGCGTATGCTGCGTATGAGAAGGCTTTTAAGACCGCTACGGAAACAGGGCAGGTTATTACGAGTGCGGATCAGGTGGCAGACAAGGCTGTTTTTGAGAAGTTTCATAAGGTGACGGCGTCTAGGGTGAGTAAGGGTGCGCTGTTGGATTGTGATATTAACGTGGTGAATGTTTTTACCACGTCGACGGACGCGTTAGTCAAGAAGACGAGTGAGTTGAATACTGCTGCGAAGACTATTGTGACTGTGACGAGGGATCTGGTGGCGTCTAAGGATGCGAAGGATCTGGCTGATGCGAAAAATGCCGCGCAAGCGAAACTCGATGAAGCCACTAATCTGTATGCGTCGTCGGATGGTCAGGTAGCGGATAATAGTGCGCGCGACAACCTCCAAAACACAATTAACGCGGTTAATACAGCGTTGAACGATAAGAAAGCCAGCGTAGAGTCTCTCAATAAGGCTTTAGAGCCTGTGCAGGGTGCGATTGACGGCGTGAATAATTCGGTAGAAGCGAAAAGGCAAGCAGACGCACAAGTCGCAGCCGCTCAAGCCCAAGCTCAAGCGCAGGCACGTTCGCAGACTCGTTCTGGTTCGCGCTCTTATTCTGGTGGTGGTTCGCGTTCGTATAGTGCACCACGATCAAACTCAGGTAATACTGGTGGCACCACGAGTGGCGCAAGTAACTTCGACTGGGATGCATTCGTTAGAAATCAGCCTGTTGGTTCTTGTGAGGCTGAGGGGACATGTCATCTAGCTATTGGTTAGAATAATTCACAGTACTTTTAGTGTGTCCATACGTTTTGTGTGGGCACACTTTTTTGATATCAACATTGTGTACTTCTGTTTGTCATTACTTGGTAGGGACACTGAGGTGTTTCTTGAACCTATAGGTAAACACTCTGTAAGAGAGTGGAGAATGGAAGGATACAGTGTTTATGGCGAGACATAAGCATATGAATATCACAATCCGTCAGGGTCTGGTCAAGACTATGGCGGTGGGTGTGG
>NZ_KV812468.1:1534865-1596489 GCF_001813415.1 Alloscardovia sp. HMSC034E08
TCAAGACTATGGCGGTGGGTGTGGCAGCGTCCACGCTTTTTGGTGGCTTCGCATGGGCAGCCGATGGTGGTGGCGGATCTACCGGTGGTCAAACAGGTGGATCAGGATTCACCTCTCGGGTTCACGGGCTGGCACACGCCGATCGGCGTGTGCAGAAAAAATACCCTCGGCAGTGCTGACTGAAGCACTGCCGAGGTATAGATAGTCAAATTTTAGAAACTGCGTCCCGTAAAACCTTGCTCGCGAGCAGGCTTACCAAAAGCACGGGTTAAGCGACCGGTATCCGCGGCTTGAGAAGCGATATGCTCAGTAAAAGCCATAACTGGCTGATTAGGATTGCGCAAATCGTAATACTTCTTAACTTCTTCATCAAAATCATGCAGAGCTGCAGTCATGCTTTCTGTTTCATTATCAGCAGGATAACGGTTTTCGAAGAACTGCAAAGAACGATCCATGCGCGGCTTAATCTGAGGATCCTGAGAAGGACGTCCAATAGCTAAACCGAGCACAGGGAAAGTGCGCTCTGGCAGGTTTAGCAAATCAATTACTGCTTGAGAATCATTTAAAATAGAACCTAAAATAACCGTTCCTAAACCAAGAGATTCAGCAGCTGTTTCCATAGCATGCAGAGCTAAAACAGCATCATTTTGCTCCTGAGTAAAAGTGTAATCAGAGTCTAAAGTAATCGTATCCTCTGCAACCCCTGCCTCACGTGCAATGCGAAGGTTGCGGTGGTCATCGATAATAAAAATGTAGAGGAGTGGAGCCTGCGCAATATACGGCTGATTGCCAATCTCAGCCAAACGCTGTGCCACAACCTTATCGCTAATGCGAATCGCGGACCATGCGTTAAAGTACTGACTGGTTGCAGCCTGCTGAGCGGCGCGCTCGAGCGTTTCGCGCTCATCCTCGCTAATCGGCGTATCCTCGAAAGCGCGAATCGTGCGGCGGGTGAGCAAAGTATCTACAGTAGGGTTGTGAACAATAGCCATAATACGCATACTAATAAAGCCCTTACCTTGAGGGTAAGAGCTTTAAGCATTGAGTGAAAATTGCGTGCCTACTTTTTGCCGTTCTTCCGTGCGGCGCGCGTGTGACGGTACTTTACGAAACTCTCTGAACCTCGCTGCGACAAATTCGTGAGCAGAGAACCGAGCGCAGCCGAAAGAGCAGCAAAAATCATAGAGGCAATAATGCCGTCGGCTAAATCGTTGCCATCGTCATTCACAGCCTTCGCACCCAAAACCTTGCGCTTACCGCGCTTCCATAAGGTTTCAGACAGCTTGTCTGCAATAATACCTACGACAGCTGGGATGCCAAACTTGAGCAGTTTATCGAAAGCATCGTCTGGATTGCTTTTAATCTGCGTGCGCAGGGTATTAACCTTCGTATCGACCTTGCGCAGCTGCTCGACGGCCTGCGGTTGGGAAGTGCCTTGCGAAGTATCTGATGTGTGCTTGCTCATGTCTCTTATTATCGCATAGCAAGCATACTTCGTTGCACTCTGCTCATTCTTTGTTAGTATAAAAGGGTGAATCAACGAGGACGTTTATTTTTATTGCGCCATGGTCAAACCATGTGGAGCGAAACAGGACAATATACCGGTCGAACGAATATCCCGCTAACTGCAGGGGGAGAGCAGCAGGCTGTGGCTGCAGGTCAGCGTTTGCGGGCGTTTGGCGCTCGCATAAAGAGCGAGAACGTGTATGTATCGCCGCTGCGTCGCGCGCAGAAAACGGCTGAGCTTGCCGGTTTCTCTTCTTTTGTGATCGATAATAATCTGGCTGAGTTTGATTACGGTCCAGCAGAAGGTCGCACGCGCGCTCAGATAGCAGCTGCTTTGGGCGCGGACACATGGAATATTTGGGATATTGGACCGCTGAACCTGCCAGAAGAGCTGCAAGGGACGCGCGTAGAGAAGATCGATAACTTTGGCGACATCGAGGTCGTTGCGGGAGTTGGCGAGTCAGCGCATGAGGCTGCGGTACGCGTTTCTGAGCTGATCGATAAGGTTATGCCGAAGCTGATGGCTGGTGAGGATGTTCTGTGTGTAGCCCACGCTCATATTTTGCGTATCTTGACGACGCAATGGCTTGATTTATTGCCAGAGCATGCGCGCAACTTCCGTTTGGATACGGCTCATTTCTGTGTGCTGGATTGGCATCATGAGGATAGGGTTGTGGCGTACTGGAATTTGTAGAGGTTTCTCTTCTTTTTTGACGAGATTTTGACGATTCACCTCGTACTACACGTTTAAGCCAAAAGTTTTGGCTTGTTTCTGTAGTACGAGGTGAATTGTTATGTGGGCCAATCAAAATCTCCAAGAATCTCCGGGAATAAATTTGCCAAATAAAAGTTGAGTGATGTAGACTCAAGTTTAGGAAAGCAAAAAAGTTGAGTATAAACAAATCAACTTTGAAGCTTCGATGAACGAGAAACGTAAAACGCAAAGACTTATAAGAAAGGATGCACATTATGGGTCGCGCAGTAGGTATTGATTTAGGTACAACAAACTCCTGCATTGCAACATTGGAAGGTGGTCAGCCAACCGTTATCGTAAACGCAGAAGGCTCCCGCACCACCCCATCGGTTGTTGCTTTTAGCAAGTCCGGCGAAATTATTGTTGGTGAGGTAGCAAAGCGTCAGGCAGTAACCAACGTAGATCGCACGATTTCTTCTGTGAAGCGTCATATGGGTACTGACTGGACCGTGAAGATTGACGATAAAGAATGGACTCCACAGGAGATTTCCGCTCAGATTCTTATGAAGCTCAAGCGCGATGCCGAGGCATACCTCGGCGAGCCAGTAACCGATGCAGTTATTACCTGCCCTGCATACTTCAACGATGCTCAGCGTCAGGCAACTAAGGATGCTGGTACCATCGCTGGCTTGAACGTGCTTCGTATTATTAACGAGCCAACCGCAGCAGCTTTGGCTTACGGCCTCGAAAAGGGCAAGGAAGACGAACGTATTCTCGTCTTCGATTTGGGTGGTGGTACCTTCGATGTGTCCCTGCTTGAAATTGGTAAGGATGATGAGGATGGCTTTGCGACCATCCAAGTTCAGGCAACCAATGGTGATAACAAGCTCGGCGGTGACGATTGGGATCAGGCTATTATCGACTGGATCGTAACCGAAGTTAAGAACAAGTACGGTGTAGATGTTTCTAAAGATAAGATTGCAACTCGCCGCTTGAAGGAAGCAGCTGAGCAGGCAAAAAAGGAGCTGAGCTCCTCAACATCCACCACAATTTCTCAGCAGTACTTGGCTATGGCTCCTGACGGAACTCCAGTACATTTGGATGAGACTTTGACTCGTGCAAAGTTCGAAGAAATGACTTCTCATCTCTTGGAACGCACCCGCAAGCCATTCAATGCAGTACTTGCAGACTCTGGTATTTCTGTATCTCAGATTGACCATGTGGTGCTCGTAGGTGGTTCTACTCGTATGCCAGCCGTGCAGGAACTCGTAAAGGAGCTTACTGGCGGTCGCGAAGCTAACAAGTCCGTAAACCCAGATGAGGTAGTGGCTGTTGGTGCAGCAGTTCAGTCCGGTGTTATTAAGGGCGACCGTAAGGACGTTTTGCTTATTGACGTTACCCCATTGAGCCTTGGTATTGAAACCAAGGGCGGCATTATGACTAAGCTGATTGAACGCAACACTGCTATTCCAACCAAGCGCAGCGAAGTCTTCTCTACCGCAGAAGATAATCAGCCAAGCGTTTTGATTCAGGTTTACCAGGGTGAGCGTGAATTCGCTCGCGATAACAAGCCACTGGGAACCTTCGAATTGGGCGGTATCGCTCCAGCACCTCATGGTGTGCCACAGATTGAAGTAACCTTCGATATTGATGCAAACGGTATTGTGCACGTATCTGCAAAGGATAAGGGCACAGGTAAGGAACAGTCTGTAACCATTTCCGGCGGTTCTGGCCTCGATAAGGACGAAATCGATCGCATGGTGAAGGAAGCTCAGTCTCACGAAGCAGAAGATAAGAAGCGTCGTGAAGAAGTGGATACCCGCAATCAGGCTGAAGCATTTGCATATCAGACTGAAAAGCTTGTTTCTGAGAACAAGGATAAGATTTCCGAAGAACTTGCTTCCGATGTAACCGCTAAGACCAATGCTTTGAAGGAAGCCTTGAAGGGCGAGGATATCGAAGCTATTAAGACTGCACAGTCTGAGCTGATGACTGCTGCACAGAAGATTGGTGAGTCTTTGTACTCCCAGCAGCAGGCAGAAGGCGCAGCAGGTGCTGCCGGCGCTGGTGCAGCAGGAAACGGTGCTGCAAACAATGGCGGCGATGATGATGTAGTAGATGCTGAAGTAGTGGACGACGACAAGGAATAATATGTCTGAATTCAATGCAGAGGACTATGTGAACGGTATGGATGATGTGGATAAGCTTGCCAATCAAGAAAAGGTTGAACAGACTGATCACACGTCTCCTGCCGAGCAGGTAGAGGAAACTGAGAAAGCTTCTGAACCATCACGAGAGAACTCCCAAGAACAGTCTCAAGACGCTCAGTCTCAAGACGCGAGCGAAGACAGTCTTACCCCGCTCGGTAAAGCGAAAGCAGAAGCAGCTGAGTATCTCGAAGCTCTTCAGCGTGAACGCGCTGCTTTTGTGAACTTCCGTAACCGAGTATCCAAAGAGCAGGATCGTTACCGCGAACATGGCGTGGTTGATGTGCTCACAGCATTACTTCCAGCTCTTGACGATATTGATCGTATTCGCGCGAACTCGCAGATGGATGACTCTTTCAAGGCAGTAGCTGCCAAGATAGATAAGACTTTCGGAAAGTTTGGCGTAGAAAAATTCGGTGAGGCGGGCGAGGACTTCGATCCAACGCATCACGAGGGCATTTTGCGCAAGCCAGATGCCGATGCTTCACACGAAACGGTTGATACTGTGGTGGAAGCTGGCTACAAGATAGGCGACCGAGTTATTCGAGCAGCTCGCGTTGTTGTAGCAGTTCCTCAAGATAACGAGTAAAGAAAGTATGGCGGTTGGCTACGGTCAGCCGCCATTATTCTAAAAGTGTTCTTAAACGTGTATATAACAAAAACAGCTGTGTATAACCAGTAAGGAGGAGTCATGGCTGAACAAGATTGGCTAGGAAAAGACTTCTACGCAGTTCTGGGAGTCTCTAAAGATGCTGATGATAAAGAAATATCAAAAGCTTTCCGTAAATTAGCGCGAAAATATCATCCGGATTCTCATCCAGGAGATGTCGCTGCCGAGGAAAAATTTAAGGAAATTTCCGAAGCATACGAAGTGCTGAGCAATAAAACAGAACGTCAAAAATACGATGCAATCCGCTCTTTCGGTGCTGGAGGCGCTCGCTTTGCAGGCGGATCGGGGGCTGGCGGATACGAAGATATTTTCGGTTCAATGTTCGGCGGCATGGGGTCAGGTCATGGCGGATACTCGTCCATGAACTTCGGCAGCATTAATCTCGAAGATTTAATGGCGCAAGCTCAAGGTGGCTTTGGTGGTAATCCGTACGGTCAGCCGCGTCGTTCCGGTTTTTCTTCATATAATCCGTATGAACCGCAACCTGAACCTGTTAAAGGTGAAGATCGTAAGGCAAGCGTGAGCTTAAGCTTTGAAAAAGCTGTGCGAGGCGCGACAGTATCGCTCAATATTAAAGGGGAAAGTTTCAAAACTAAAGTTCCAGCAGGTATTCATGATGGCCAAAAAATTCGTGTTGCTGGCAAAGGTAAGCCGGGAACTAATGGCGGAGCACACGGAGATCTGTATTTAACTGTGAAAGTTAAAGACGACCCAGTTTTCCATATGGAAGGCATTGATTTAGTGCGTTCCGTGCCGGTTACTGTGGCTGAAGCAGCTTTAGGTGCGAAGATTTCTGTGCGTGATTTTGCCGGAGAGCAGGTTGAAGTAAAAGTACCGTCTGGTTCAACAACAGGTACGCAAGTGCGCGTGAAAAAGCACGGAGTAAAAACAAAGAAAGCAACTGGCGATTTGATTGTGCGCTTGGACGTGCAGATACCTACGAAGCTTGGCTCGGACTATAAGAAAGCAGTTAAGGCTTTTGACGAGGCTACTGCTGATTTTTCTGAAGAGATTGCACAGCAACGCTTAAGCTAGGATCTGCTTGCATAGCGATGCTCAGAGAGAATCTTCTCGAAAAGACAAGCAGCAGAGCGCTATGATCGTAAGAGAAGAAAACTGATGGATAAGGATGAGACAGAATGGCACGGCTTGATAGGCAAACCAAACAAGCGTACGTTGCTTGCGCTCAGGCAATAACCGAGGGGCGCATAGACCTTGATGCTGCTGATGCTTCTGGGTTCAGCGTTGATCAACCCGTGTTTTCTGTCTCTCAAGCAGCTCAACTTGTTATTATTCATCCGCAAACATTGCGCCAATACGACCGTTTAGGATTAGTTGTTCCGCAACGCACAGAAGGCGGCTCTCGCCGTTATGCATTACGTGATATTGATCGACTTATGATCACCCAACATTTAGTTCAAGATGAGTCGATTAATTTAGCAGGTGTTTCGCGCATTTTGCAGTTAATGGAAGAAAATCGCCAACTGCGCAGACAGGTACGTCGTCTAAAGCAGCCAGAAGGAGCGAGTGTCTTTACTGCAGGTATGGATGGTGAAGTGGTGGAAATTCTGCGTTCGAACCGCGAGCGGGCGCAGGCGATGGCTCAGGCGCGTGGTCTTGGCGTGCATGCTGCGGGTGAAGATGGTGTGGAACGTGTGGGAGCACATGGTGTGCGTCCTGCTCGAGGTCGATTTTTGCCACGGGGAGCCTCGGCGAGCTTTACGAGAGAACTGACGTCAGCGCCGAGTGAAGATGTTCTTGGCTCTGATGAGGACTTTAATGTGCCTTTTACTCAGGTTTCTCAGGAATATTCCCAACTGTATTAGATAGGCTCTTGGGATTTTAGCATAGCCTAGTTCGGCTCGTTGTATTTGCTTATTCTTGCGGCAGATGGGAGCTTGAGCGGTTCATAGAACATGACTTGCTCTAGCACTTCATGATTCGCACACGAACGAGGACTTCAATCATTGTAAAAGTGGACGTGAGTATTGTGCGCGTGCAACGCTAGCAGCTTTCAGGAACGTATGAGAGCTGATATCACATGAAAAATCGACGCCAAAGTTGTGAGCGCTCCGTGCTCACAACTTTGGCGCACCTGCAACCCACAAACCTACAAAACCCGCTAAGTCAGATGAACCATTAAACAGAGAAATCACTGCACAGTTGGTGAAGCTGTTGTATTGCGCACAAGCAACTGAACCGGCACAATATCGTGTGTGGCAGCTGAGTTGTCTCCCTCAATTAAACGTAATGCTTTGTGCGCTGCTTCCGTGGCCAAATCAAGTGGCTTTTGCTTAATTGTGCTCAATCCCACCTCTCCTGAGAAGGTGGAATTATCGTAGCCTAATACCGAAATATCTGATGGAATGCTCATTCCCAGTTCGCGATACTTAAAAATAAAAGGAATGGCTAAAGAGTCTTGGTGGAAGAACAAAGCTGTAGAACGACCAGCATCCGTAGTCATGATTTGAGAATATACAGCATCAAAAACATCATCTCCGTTAGGAATAGTAACCAACGAAAAACTCAGATTCTCGCGCTTACAAGCTTCTTTGAAACCATCAACACGCGACCATGAGCTAAAATGGAGTTCTCGCTCAAATTCTTCGAAGCAGTACGTTAAATGAGTGTGCCCTAATTGTTTTAAGTAACGCACGCCAATAGAGGTGCCTTCATAATCATCAATACTTACCGAAGCTGTATAGCCAAGCGTATCGGCAACATTAATGCCGACAATAGGCAGATGGGCATCTTGTAAACGTGTGACTTCATCGGAACTAATACCGAAAGAAGACACTACAACAGCATCTACATTGCCGCGTAGAGGAAGCGTGTCAAAGAACTCTTTTCTCTCTTCCAAAGTAGTAATAGGGAAGATAATTAAATCATAATGAGCTGTGCGGAAGACGTTGTTTAAGCCCTCAATAATACGTCCTGTGAACCAGTCAATCTTGCTTGATCCCACAAGAAAAGCAATACGTTTAGCTTGTCCGGATTTTAAGACACCCGCCGAGCGAGAAATATAGAAGTCAAGAGATTCTGCCACTGCGAGGACTTTGGTGCGTGTTTTGTTAGAAACTCGATCTGGGTGAGAAAATACTCGAGAGACGGTAGCAGTGGAAACGCCTGCAGCTTGTGCAACATCACTGATACTTGCTTTCATTATGCCCTCTCTAGTCCTCTCGTATTTTCATGGCTCGACACGCCGTGTGCTACAGAAATACTATCACAAAAGCCTTAAATAATGTAACCGATTACAAAATAACAGTAGAAATGTAAAGATTTTTGCAAAAAATGCTTCCAAACTTGCAAACACTGTGTATAGTTAGAGGTGCAAGAAATTGCACTTACATTGAGGTAAGGAGAGGAAATGCAATTTAAAAAGATAATGGCAGGCGCTATTGCAACCGTTAGCATTATTTCTATGCTAGGTGCATGCTCGAGTGCTGCAAAGGGTGTAACAGATACCAAGAAAGATAAGGGTCTGGATGTTATTGGAACGAATATTAAGTACGATCCAAATCACTTGGTAAATAATGGAAAGCCAATTACGCTCGAGTATTGGACTTGGTCCGATGGTGGTGTTGATCCTGTGTATTGGCTGTCTAAGGATTACTCCAAGATCTATCCGAACGTTACTATTAAGATTAAGAAGCAGACGTGGGAAGATTATTGGACGAAGTTGCCTTTGCAGCTCAAGGGCAAGAATGGTCCTGCAGTCTTTAATGTGCACAATTCTTACGATTCTGTGATTCGCCCATATGCTGCTGATTACGATATTGATAAGACTGCTCTTGATGCAGATTATCCAACAGCTGCAGCGCATGAAGATGAAAATGGCAAAGTAAAGTATATCGATTCCGTTATTAATACAGGTAATATTTACTACAACAAGACCATGTGGAAAGCTGCTGGTTTAACCGATGCAGATATTCCAACAACATGGGATGAATTCATTGAAGTGGCAAAGAAGCTCACGAAGTTCGATGGTTCTAAGATGACTCAGGCGGGCTTCAATATTAATGGTGGCGCATATGCAGCTATTTACCAGGGCTTGAATTATCAGAAGGGCGAACTTCTCTTCGACTCCACTGGTAAGAAGGCAAACTATAACAACAAAGCTACGAAAGAAAATATGCAGTTCCTCAAGGATTTGTATGAGAAAGATAAAGTGGGCTCTGCTGATTTTGGTAATGAGTATTCGGATTCCTTTGGTCAAGGTCAGACTGCAATGGTTTATGCATGGGGTTGGCTTGAAGGAACTATGAAAGACAAGTATCCAGATATTGATTACGGTGTATTTGCTACCCCAACCTTCAGTAAAGATACTCCTTTTGCTTATGATCGCTATAACGGTGAATCAACTCCAGGTATTAATAAGAATCAGTCTAAGGAACAGCAAGCGGTTGCTCAGGACTTTGTGAAGTACTTGTTGGCAAACGATGATTACGTGCGTAAATCTGTTGAGGGATTGAACTCCTTCCCAGCTAAAGCAAATCTTCAAAATGACCCAGAAATTTTGAAGAGCCCTGTTA
The DNA here is from genome assembly GCF_001813415.1 of Alloscardovia sp. HMSC034E08. Taxonomy (NCBI): domain Bacteria; kingdom Bacillati; phylum Actinomycetota; class Actinomycetes; order Bifidobacteriales; family Bifidobacteriaceae; genus Alloscardovia; species Alloscardovia sp. HMSC034E08. The sequence continues at coordinate 1,544,478 of NZ_KV812468.1, forward strand.
TGCAGGCTATTCAGCCGCGTGTATCGCGCTTAATTTGGCCTGGTCCAGCTCCTGCAACAGTAGAAACTTCTGGCAAAGTTGCTTTCGAAAATGTTATGCATAATGGCATGTCTATTGATGAGGCTGTGAAAGAAGGTCAATCAACAATGGACAAGGATATGAAGGGGTCGAACTTCATGTCGGCAGAAAGTAAGTACGAGTTCTACGACGAGCATAAGTAAAACCGTAGGTGCAGTGCGGGGGAGCATGGGAAAATACGAGCTTCCCCGCACAATAATGACAGACGTGTTAAGCGGTTAGGAAGAGAAGATGAATAAGAAAGGTTTATTCGCGAGTGCTGGACGCTCAGTTTTATCGCGAATTTTTACCTTGAGGAATATGGCGGTTACTTTCCTCGTTGTGTATTTTGCTATCTTTTTAGCGTATCCAATTTTTAAGGCGTTTGCGGGAAGTCTGCATAATTGGAATCCTCTCAACGATACATATGAGTGGGTTGGATTTGAAAACTATACAGATATTCTTACCGATAAGCTGTTTTGGACATCCATGGCGAATACGGGAGTATTCTTGGGATGGTCCACAGTATTTCGAGTAGTTCTTGGTTTAGGTTTGGCATTGTTACTGAGCTCACGTCTTGTGCGCGCGAAAGATACATTGCGTGGATTGTTCTACATGCCAACTATTACGCCACTTGTAGCGGTGAGTTTCGTATGGTTATGGATGTTTGATCCGCAGTTCGGCATGATCGATAAAGTAACTGGTCTGCATATTAACTGGTTGCACGATTCTAAGTGGGCTATGCCTGCTGTGATTATTATGACAATCTGGAAAGATTTTGGTTATGCTACCGTGCTGTATTTAGCAGGTATTATGAATCTTCCTCGCGATGTGTATGAGGCAGCCTCGATTGATGGTGCTAATAGCGTGCAGACTTTCTTCCGCATCACCTTGCCTTTGCTTAAATCCACCACGTTATTCATTGTTATTACTTCTATGATTAGCTATTTACAAGCCTATGTGCAGTTCTTGGTTATGACAGAAGGCGGTCCAGGAACTTCTACATATACTATTAGCTATTTAATTTTTGATCAGGCATTTAATAAGAATAATTTTGGTATTGCATCTGCTCAGGCTGTTGTTTTATTCCTCTTTACGGGAATTCTTACATACATCATGTTTAAGGTCTCGGGCGATACGGAGGTGTTGTCATGATGAAAAATCCAAAAACAGCACGTACTATTGGTTCGGTTATTCTTACCGTTCTCCTGTTCGTTGTGGCATTGATTACTATTGTTCCATTCTTGTGGATGTTTATTTCCTCATTCGCTCCCAATAGCGAAATTGTGAAAATTAACGGTGGCTTATTCCCAACGCCTTCTACTCTCGATAACTATGTGAGCATTCAAGAGAACTTTAACTTCTTGCGCTTGTTTGGTAATTCGGTTTTTGTGGCAACGGTAAAAACTGTCATTATTATTTATACATCTGCTTTGCTTGGTTTTGTTTTTGCAAAGATGCGCTTCTTCGGCAGAGATTTCCTCTTTGCTATTGTGATGAGTACCATGATGATTCCGTGGGCTGTGACCATTATTCCTCAGTATGAAATGATGGTAAGTTTTGGCTGGTTAGACTCATATAAAGCGCTGATTATTCCTGGTTTAGTATCCGGGTTTGGTATTTTCTTATTCCGTCAGTCTATTTCAGGTATTTCAGATGAACTGATCGAAGCTGCACGCTTAGATGGGGCCAGTGATACACGTATTTTCCATAGCTTAATATTGCCGTTAAGCCATAATACTATTGCTGCTCTTGCTATTTTTACTTTCTTATGGAACTGGGAAGATTATCTATGGCCATTCCTGATGATTACAGATGAAAGCAAGCAGTTATTGGCTGTAGGTTTGAAAGCTTTTAACGGTCAGTATGGTACGGATTACGGCGGATTATTTGCAGCAACATCCTTGGCAATCGTTCCAGTCATTATTGTTTATATGGTCTTCCAAAAGCAGTTTATCGCTGGCATTGCTACGGGAAGTTCTAAGTAAATCTTTCTAAGCATGTGCGGGCCGTTAGATAGTTCCAAGATAATCTAGCGGCCCTTATCATGTTCGGCATATCGTCATGAAATGCAAACGTTGCCAGAAAATATCAGAAGTATACGGTCAAAATTTTCAAGTTATCTCTATATAAGAGTTACAATATAAGATATAATATAACTAAGTAAAAATGAAAACGTTATCATCTTTCTCTGTATATCTCAACCAATAGTAAGAGAAGAGGCGCAGTTTTCACGCATACGAAGCGAAGGAGCTAATATGACAGCCCAAGGAAATGGTGCTTTTGCTGAATTTGAAAAGATGTGCAATCCTGTAATGGATAGTCAGCGCGTTATTGCTGGCGATAAGTGGCGCATCGGTGTTATAACAAATTCTATGCTACGTTTTGAGTGGTCGGAATCTGGTGTTTTTGAAGATAAGCCAACGCAGGTTGTGGTCAATCGTAATATTGACGATGATGTAACCATTAACGTAACCGAGCGCGACGGCTTGCTTATTATTGACACAGGCGAGTTATATGTAACCTACAATAAGCAGCCTTTCAGCAAAGAGGGCTTAAGTGTTGTGGTAAAGCACTTGACAACCTCACAGTTCAACACATGGCATTATGGTGATGACACTCCAGGAAATTTGCGCGGAACTACACGAACTTTGGATACGATTAATGGTCGTACCGAGCTTGAAGAAGGTATTTTATCTATTGATGGTTGGGCAATCCTAGATGATTCTCGCTCGAATGTTGTGTCCTATGAGGGAGCTTCTCCAAAAGCGGCTTTCGGTGAAGACAATATTAATGCCGGCGGATGGCGTATTTCCTCGCGAGATCATGAAGAAACAGATTTTTACTTCCTTGGTTATGCGCATAACTACAAGCAGGCTATGCGTGACTTCTTTAAGCTAACCGGTCCTCAGCCTTTGCTGCCACGATGGTCTTTGGGTAACTGGTGGAGCCGTTATTTTGCTTACAAGCAGGATGAATACTTGCAACTGCATGACCGCTTTAAGAAGGAAGGTATTCCTTTTACCACAGCCGTTATTGATATGGATTGGCATATTACCGATATTGAGGAAAAGTACGGTTACGGTTGGACTGGGTACACATGGAATACTGAGCTGTTCCCAGATCATGTGCAGCTGCTTTCTGATTTAGCAGACCGCGGTTTGAAGACCACGCTGAACGTACATCCTCGTGACGGTGTGCGCGGTTACGAGAAGCCATATAAAGAGCTTGCTCAGAAGGTGGGAATTGATCCGGCAACTGATGAAGCTGTGGAGTTTGATCCAACGAATCCTGCATTTGTGGATGGGTATTTCGATATGCATCACGAGTTGGAAGATGAAGGCGTTGACTTCTGGTGGCTGGATTGGCAGCAGGGTGGCGTAACTCGTCAGCCTGGTTTGGACCCTTTGTGGCTACTGAACCACGTGCATTATATTGACTCCGCACGCAATGGCAAGTGGCCTTTGACCTTCTCGCGTTACGCAGGGCCTGGCTCGCATCGTTACCCAGTGGGATTCTCGGGCGATTCTATTGTGTCTTGGGAATCCTTGCAATTCCAGCCTGAGTTTACTGCTCGCGCATCGAATATTGGTTTTGGCTGGTGGAGCCACGATATTGGCGGCCATATGATGGGCTACCGCGATGATGAGCTCGAAGTGCGCTGGTATCAGTATGGAGCATTCAGTCCAATTAACCGCTTGCATTCGAGTAACTCGCCATTTACAAGCAAAGAGCCATGGAACTTCCGACCAGAAGTACGTTCGGCTATGGTGGAAGCCCTCCAGTTGCGTCACCGCTTCATTCCATACCTCTACACGATGAATTATCGTGCTCATAACGAGGGTGAACCACTGGTGCAGCCAATGTATTGGAGTGACCCAGAAAACGAAGCGGCATATAGAGTGCCACAGGAATTCTGGTTTGGTACCCAGCTGGTTATGGCCCCAATTACCACACCATCAGATAAGAACGTTGCGCGTGCGAAAGCAGATGTGTGGCTTCCAGCTGGCGAATGGTTCGACTTCTTCTCAGGACGCCGCTACGTTGCAGGGAGCAATGGACGTTCATTAGAAGCATGGAGAAAGCTGGATCGTCAGCCAGTATTTGCCCGTTCTGGTGCAATCGTGCCACTGGCGCAGTTGGGTGAGGGTGAGGCTATAAACTCGGTGGCTAACCCGCAAGCTTTGGAGGTGGTGCTCTTCCCGGCAACCGATGGTGCTACCAATGAGTTCACTCTGGTCGAAGATAATGGCCAGTTTAACGATGCTCGCCAGGGCAAGAACGCACGCACACGTTTCACGTGGAACGGCTCTGCTCTTACCATTAGCGCGGTAGAAGGAGATGCTGAAGCTGTGCCAGCACAGCGCACATGGACTCTTACTGTGCGCGGTGTAGACGATTTGGGTGAAGCTGCTTTGAGTGGTGCTCGCGTGGTCGCCTACAACTACGATGCAGAAGATATGAGCGCTAGCTATGTGCTCGAAGCTGTTGCAACTGACACAGACGTGCATGTTGAGATTGCTGGCGTAAAACCTGCTGAAAATCCTGTGGCAGAAGACACACGTAAGATGCTTCTGGACACTCAGATTGCCTACAATATGAAGGATGCTGTGTATCAGGTGGCTTTGAGTGGCGATATTGCAGAGCTGGCTGCTATTGGAGCTAAGCGTTTCGATTATGAATACGGTCTGCACGGCAATAGTCAAGAACATAGCGTGGGCTTGCGCATTCCATCTGCTATTGAGTCGGCAGTCAAGGAAATTATGTTGCGCTCTTAAAATCTAAAACGCAATAATGGCGGTGGACGATATCATATATCTCCGCCGCCTTTGTTGTATGCTAATCAAGAGGTCTACATAAAAAGTAAAGGATAACGCAATGGCTATTGAAGAAGTGGCAACCAGCAACGCTCCTCAAGCTTTGGGAGCGTACAGTCAAGCAGTAAAAGCAAACGGATTCGTCTTCGTATCCGGTCAGCTCGGCATCGATCCAGAAACTGGCGAACTGGCAGGTTCAACCCCTGCTATTCAAACGCATCAAGCGATGAAAAATATCGAAGCTATCCTCAAAGAAGCAGGAAGCGGTCTCGATAAAATCGTGCGCGCAACAATTTATATGCAAAACGCTGCAGATTTCGCGCAAATCAACGACGTATATGCCAAGTATGTGGAGGGTGCAGTGAAACCTGCTCGCGTAGCTTTTGGCTCCAATGTTATTCCTAAGCCAGGCGCTGTTGTGGAGATTGATGCTATTGCTGTGCAAGAGTAAGTAAGTGTTAATGCAGTGCTAACAGAACTGAACGCCCTACCTCAAGGTGAGCGGTAAGCCGCGCGCCATCCCGTGCAACGGCTCGTGTGTAGGGCGCAACTATTAAACTAGCGCTCATGAGTCCAGAAGCACTTGCACAGTTAATTTATGACATCGCCACCGCTCTTGTAGATACGGGTAAAGCAGGCGATTTACAGATTGAACAGATTCCTGCCGTAGAAAAGCTCGCCGTTATGCGTCCAAAGGATCGCGCTCACGGTGACTGGTCTACCAATATTGCCATGCAGTTGGCTAAGAAAGCAGGTATGGCACCGCGCGACTTCGCTGCGCTTTTTGCTGCCGAGCTTGAGAAGGCTGACGGTATTAAAAGCGTTGATATTGCAGGCCCTGGTTTTATTAATATTGTTCTTGATTCAGCCTCCGCTGCGGCTATCGTTGACACTGTTTTGGAAGAGAAAAGCGCTTTCGGAACAAATACGCATTTAAGCGGACAAACATTGAATTTGGAGTTTGTATCGGCTAATCCAACTGGTCCTATTCATATTGGTGGTACCCGTTGGGCTGCTGTGGGCGATTCCATGGCGCGCGTATTGGAAGCTAATGGTTCCAAAATTGTGCGCGAATATTACTTCAACGATCATGGAACACAGATTGATCGTTTTGCTAAGTCTCTCGTGGCTGCAGCGCATGGCGAAGAAACACCAGAAGATGGCTATAAAGGCGCTTATATTGACGATATTGCCGCTCGCGTTGTGAAGCAGGGTAAAGCTGAGGGAGTGGATGTTCTTGCTCTGCCTCGCGTCAATGGTGAAGATGGTGCTGAAGGTGATTCCGAGCAGCGCGAAGAATTCCGCAAGCGTGCAGTGCCAATGATGTTCGACGAGATTAAGCAGTCCATGAAGGACTTCCGCGTGAACTTCGACGTGTACTTCCACGAGAATGCTGTGTATGAATCTGGTGAAGTAGACCGCGCGATTGCTCAGCTGCGCGCTCAGGGAGATATTTTCGAAAAAGATGGCGCAACTTGGTTTGAATCTACTAAGTATGGTGACGATAAAGACCGCGTTATCATTAAGTCTGACGGTAATGCCGCCTATATTGCTGGCGATATTGCTTACTATATGAACAAGCGTCACCGTGCTCAAGATCCTGCAGATGTGGCTATTTACATGCTGGGTGCAGACCATCACGGTTATATTGGTCGCATGATGGCTGTATGTGCTGCTTTTGGCGATACGCCACATAAGAATATGCAAATCTTGATTGGTCAGCTCGTTAACGTTATGAAAGACGGCGAAGCAGTTAAGATGAGTAAGCGCGCTGGAAACGTTATTACTATCGATGATCTTGTTGATGCTGTGGGAGTGGATGCTGCCCGTTACTCGTTGGCACGCACCTCATACAACCAGAACCTCGACATTGATTTAGGTTTGTTGGCTTCTCATACCAACGATAATCCTGTGTATTACGTGCAATATGCTTTCGCGCGTTCTAAGAACGTGGATCGCAATGCGGCTGCAGCAGGAATTTCATATGATGGCGCGGACTTGAGCTTGCTCGATACCGAAGTAGATTCTGAATTATTAGCTGAACTTGCTTTGTATCCATCTGTGGTAGCAACTGCTGGTGATTTGCGTGAACCCCACCGTTTGGCACACTATGCTGAGGAATTGGCTGGAAAGTATCACAAGTGGTATGCCGCTGAGCGTGTTGTTCCTATGGAACTAACCGGTGCAGAAGCAGCACGCGACAACGCTGAAGCCATACGCATTGCGAAGAATCCTGAGCCAGCTCGCGCAGCAGCTCGTTTGAAGCTCAACGACGCTGCTGGTCAGATTTTGGCGAATGCTTTAGGTTTGCTTGGTGTTTCGGCTCCGGAGAAAATGTAGAGCTCGCATGGTTTAGCTTAAGTTTTCGCGTGGTTTTTCACGTAAGCTGTGAAAAGTAGGGCGTTGGCAGTCAGCCAGCGCCTTTACTATATGTACTAGAACAATAAGCAAGACGACAAGCAAGAGAAAGATGCGCGCATGACAACACCAGACATTACCCGAATTTGGCCAAGTGGTGTACACATCAATGAACACACGGGTGCATGGGAAGACCGCGGCGAAAGTTTTGAACAGCTCGCTACCACTTATGGCACGCCACTGTATGTGATGGATACTACTGATGTTGCCGATCGTGCTCGCTATTTTGTTAATACTGTGCGTGAGGCTTTTGCTAATACCACCTCTCATGTGAGCTTTGCTGGTAAAGCTTTTCTGAGCAAAGAAATTGCTCGCATTGTTACCGATGAAGGCATGTATGTAGATACCTGTACATGGGGTGAAATGAAGATTGCTCTGGCTGCGGGTGTGCCAGGTCGTCGTTTAGTTTTGCACGGTAACAATAAAAGCGATGACGAAATTCGTTTAGCTATTGAGAACGATTTCGACAAGATTGTGATTGATGAGCCGCATGAAGCGCAACGCATCGCCCGTATTGCCCGTGAAGTAGGCAAGCGCGCTCGCGTTATGGTGCGTGTGACCGTAGGTGTGCATGCTGGAGGTCATGAATATATTTCGACTGCTCATGAAGATCAGAAATTCGGTATTGCTTTGCTTCCTGCTGACCATAGCGACGTGAGCGATGTGCAGTCGGTGGAATTCTTTGATCAGGTTGCTCATGGTCCAGCTGTAGCTGCAATGCACGATGTTTTAGATATGCAGGATGATTTGGAACTTGTGGGTATTCATTCACATATTGGGTCTCAAATTCACGATGCTGATGCTTTTATTGCCGCAGCTGAGCGTGTGATGGTATTGCGTCGCGCATTTTACGCTACAGATGGCTATGTTGCTCCTGAAATTGATTTGGGTGGCGGTTATTCTGTTGCCTATGTTGATGGCGATGCGTCTATGGATGTTGACGTAACGATGAAGCGTATTGCCGCTGCTTTGCAAGATGATTCATCGCGAGCAGGACTGCCATTACCAACGGTGAGCTTTGAGCCGGGACGTTGGATTGTGGCTCCTGCTGGCTACACCATTTACCGTGTGGGCACGGTAAAGACTGTGCAATTAGAAGGCGGAGCTTCTCGTGTATATGTGAGCGTTGATGGCGGTATGGGCGACAATATTCGTCCAGCATTATATGGTTCACAATATACCGCAACTATTACTAACCGCGCACCTGCAACAACGGATACGATTCAAGCTCGTATTGTGGGTTCGCACTGCGAATCAGGCGATATTGTGGTGTATGATGTGAAGCTTCCAGCAGATGTGCAACGCGGTGATTTGCTTGCTGTGCCAGTAACCGGCGCTTATGGTCGTACCATGGCAAGTAACTATAATCAGATTTTGCGCCCAGCAGTGGTAGCTGTGAACGAAGAAGGCTCGCATATTATGATGCGTCGCGAAACTGTAGACGATTTACTGTCTTTGGATGTGAGTGAGTAAATTCTGATTCAAGCGGTCAGCTTTCCTGTGCTCAATATGGTAGGAGAGAGCTGACCGCTTTGTTGTGACTACTGCGCGTTCAATAAGTCAACATGAGGAACAGCTACGTGCCTCCTAAGAAGCGCGAATAATTGACTCAAATCTACCGGCTTTGTATACTAATTCAGGAAAATTTAATGCCGTACAGTTTATACCTTTCACAATTTCTGGTGAATTGTACGGGCTTGAGTGCCGTGCTATTCAAGCAAGAACTGGCAAGAAATTGTGGAGAGAAAAGGTTCATGATGCCACGAACGTCTATTCATCGTATTGTATCTGTATGCATTAGCTCTGTAACTGCTGTAGCTCTAGCCGCTTCTTTAGCAAGTTGCTCAGCATCTTCTCAAGAAAAATCACAGAATAATCTCAAAACGGTATCTTTCATGCTCAGCTGGGCTCCTGATACCAATCATATTGGCGCTTACGTTGCTGCTCAGCGCGGCTATTTTAAGCAAGAAGGATTAAACGTCGATATTGTTGCTACCTCTCAGGCAGGCGCTGAACAGTCGGTATCAACGGGAGCCGCAAATTTCGCGTTATCTAATACCTTTAACGTGGGAGTTGCCAATATTAAAAAAGCAGGTCTGAAGGTTATTGCTCAGATCCAGCAGCGCACTTCTGCTATTTGGTGTTCTTTGAAATCGAATAAAGATATTACTCGTCCGCGCGATTTCGATGGTAAAACTTTTGCTACTTTTGGCGCGAACGAATCTGATGCCGTTATTCGCCGTATGATTCAGACCGATGGCGGCGAAGGTAAGTTCGATAAAGTTACTGTGGGCACGTCAACTTTCCAAACCTTAAGCTCGGGCAAGGCTGATTTTGGTGGTTTCTATAGCACTTGGGAAGGCGTGCAAGCTGAGATGTATGGCCCTCAACTCAATTGCTGGACTGAACCAGATTATGGTGTTCCGGGTAATGCGGATGAAATTGGTGTTATTACTTCTGAGAAGATGATTTCTAGCGACATGAAGACCGTAGAAGGCTTTACCCGCGCTATTCAAAAGGGTTACACATGGGCATATCTGCACCCAGATGAGGCTGCCCAGATTCTTGTAGATGGAGCTAAGGGTGCAAAGCTCGACCCGAAGTTCGTGAAGCGTTCTATGCAGGTTATTGTTGACGGAAATTACTGGGGTAAGCACGATGGTGTGAAGTCAGGTGCTTTTACCATCGGTACTATGGATCCTGATGATGCGCAGAAGTACTTTGACTTCGTAGCAGATGCTGGCGCGTATACGGATGCAAATAATCAGACAGTAACCACTGCTCCTCAAGCAACTCAACAGATTGATAAGAGTTTCCTCGTGTCTGGAAACGATATTGTGAAAGCTATTCAATAAATGACTCAGCGTATTATTCTCGATTGCGACACTGGTATTGACGATACCGTTGCCCTCATGTATCTTTTCGGCTCTTTGGGGGTAGAGATACTGGGCGTTGTGGGCACTTTCGGTAACGTGACTGAAGATCAGGCAACGCGCAATAACCGTGCTTTGCTTGATGCTGCAGGATTAGCTCGTATGCCGGTTTATCATGGTGAGCCAGTGCCGTCCTTCGAGAAAACGCTGAGTGAGTACGAGGTTGATGAAGGCTGTGAGAGATTCCATGGGCGAAACGGTTGGGGAGGAGCTCAGTTAGAGCTTCCCGCACATGTTGAGCGAGGAGATATTCTCGAGGGCGGAGTGGAATTCGAAGCGCGGATTGTGGAAGAATTGGGTTCGAAGGTTACTGTTATTGCTACCGGTCCTTTGACCAATATTGACGCCATGCTCACACACTACCCTCATCTTGCTGAGCGTTTGCATCTGGTGATTATGGGTGGAGCACTCACGCAGCCTGGTAATTGCTATAACCTTATTAGTGAAACCAATATGGTTAACGACCCGGAAGCTGCCAATCGTGTTTTCCACAGTGGAGCAGATATTACCGTTGTGGGAATTGATGTGACGCATCGCACTTTAATGACTCGCGCTCATATGAACGGTTTTGCGCAGCAGGGTGGAACTGCTGGACGCTTCTTGGCGGATGCTTTAGCCTATTATATTAATGCAAATGAGCAGGCAGATCCTGTGTTTATGGCTGGCTCTCCGCTGCATGATCCTTTAGCTGTGGCAGCTGCTTTAGACCCAACGCTGATTACATGTTTCCCGATTAACCTCATGGTTGATTTAGAAGGACCGCAGCGTGGGCGCACGGTAGGAGATCCTACGTTGATTAACTCTCCGGCTGAACATGTGCGCATGGCATTAGGCGTTGATGCTGAACGATTTGTGCCTGAATGGTATGCGCGTGTTTTGTCTGCATGTGAGCGGATGAATGCGGTGATGGAGTAGGCTGGCTTTTTGTACGGTTATATGGGCTATCTATGAGGCTTTGATCCGCTATTCTTTCCCCTCTCCATCGCGTGAAGTCGATATGCGCAACCGATATGCCACTTTTGAAGCCATTTTTGTGCATCAAAAGTAGCATAGCAGGTGTATTAATCGGTTAAGCCGGCATGTGTGACATGTGCGGTATGTGCGCTACGACAGAAGACGCAACATTGCCCTTCTTCAGCCCTCAAACAACTACGAAACTGGCGAAAACAGCCATCAATTCCAACCCCGCTCTCAAAACTTGAGTCCTACTCGCTCAAGTTTTGGGAATAAGTAGAAATACAAACTGTTATACATATCAGAAACAAGGAAACTTGCATAAACAGAAGCATGCAAGTAAGAATAAAAGAGGTCTGATATGGAACAGAAATTTACAACAATGGCGCAGGAAGCCATTTCATCAGCAGTTCAAAGCGCCTCTGCTGCAGGAAATCCTCAAGTAGAAACGCTTCACTTAGTTGATGCTCTCCTGAATCAAGAGCAAGGCGTGGTACGCGGTTTGTTGGAGGCTACCGGTGCAGACGTGCAGTCAATTGGCGCGGCAATCCGTAATGCTCTCGTAGCTTTGCCGCAGGTCAGCGGAAATACTACTACCCAAGCATCAGCAGCACGCTCAGTTGAAGTAGCCCTGGTAGACGCTCAAAAAATCATGTCAAAAATGGGTGATGAATATATCTCAACCGAGCATCTGCTCATTGCTGTGGCTCAGGGTCAATCTCAAGCAGCAGGCATTCTCAAGAAGTTTGGCGCAACGGCTCAAGCCCTCACGCAAGCAGTTCCAAGCGTGCGTGGAGGGGCGAAAGTAACCAGCCCAGACGCAGAAGGCTCGTACAAGGCGCTCGAAAAGTACTCAACAGATTTAACTGCTCGCGCTCGCGAGGGAAAGTTGGATCCTGTTATCGGTCGCGATAAGGAAATTCGCCGCGTTATCCAAATTCTGAGCCGCCGCACGAAAAACAATCCAGTACTCATCGGCGAGCCAGGTGTGGGTAAAACTGCTGTTGTCGAAGGTCTGGCTCAGCGCGTGGTAGCGGGAGATGTGCCAACAACGCTGCAAAATAAACGCGTAATTACGCTCGATATGTCATCAATGGTGGCTGGGTCAAAATATCGTGGTGAGTTTGAAGAGCGTTTGAAGGCTGTGCTGGAGGAAATTCAGCGCGCAGAGGGCAATATTATTACCTTCATCGACGAAATCCATACCATCGTGGGTGCTGGAGCTACAGAAGGTTCAATGGATGCGGGCAATATGCTCAAGCCTATGCTGGCTCGCGGTGAGCTACGCTTAATTGGTGCAACGACGCTGGATGAGTATCGCGAAAATATTGAGAAAGATCCAGCTCTTGAGCGTCGTTTCCAGCAAGTATTCGTGGGCGAGCCAAGCGTAGAAGATACGGTTGCGATTTTACGTGGTTTGAAGGAGCGCTACGAAGCACATCATAAAGTGACGATTGGTGATGACGCTTTAGTGGCTGCAGCAACACTGTCTAACCGTTATATTTCGGGTCGTCAGCTGCCGGATAAAGCTATTGATTTGGTCGATGAAGCAGCCGCTCATTTGCGTATGGAACTCGATTCTTCTCCAGAAGAGATTGATGAGCTGAGCCGTCGCGTTACGCGCTTAGAGATGGAAGAAATGCAGCTGAAAAAGTCCGAAGACATTGCGTCTCAGGAGCGTTTGGAAAAGTTGCAATCGGAGCTTGCAGATACGCGCGAACAGTTGGCAGGTTTGAATGCTCGCTGGGAGTCTGAAAAGAGTGGGCATAACAAGGTGGGCGATTTGCGTGCTCAGCTCGATGCTTTGCGCGTGGAAGCGGATAAAGCAACTCGTGAGGGTGATTTAGAGAAGGCATCGCGTATTTTGTATGGCGATATTCCGTCTATTCAAAAGGAGTTGGCTGCGGCTGAAAAGAACGCGGATGACAGCAAAGCTGAGCAGAGCGAAACTGAGCCAATGGTTCCAGATCATGTAGATGCTGATTCTATTGCTCAAATTGTGTCGGATTGGACGGGCATTCCTGTTGGTCGTTTGATGCAGGGTGAGAATGAAAAGCTTTTGCATATGGAAGATGAGCTGGGCAAGCGTGTTATTGGTCAGAAAGAAGCTGTGCGTGCCGTTTCGGATGCTGTGCGCCGTTCTCGTGCAGGTATTTCTGATCCAAACCGCCCAACGGCTAGCTTTATGTTCCTAGGGCCAACAGGTGTGGGTAAAACGGAGCTGGCTAAAGCTTTGGCAGATTTCCTCTTTGATGATGAACGAGCGGTTGTGCGCATTGATATGAGCGAGTATATGGAGAAGTCCTCCGTTTCGCGCTTAATTGGTGCGGCTCCTGGCTATATCGGCTACGAAGAAGGCGGTCAGCTCACCGAAGCTGTGCGTCGTCGTCCGTACTCTGTTGTGCTCTTTGATGAGGTGGAGAAAGCGCATCCAGAAGTTTTTGACATTTTGTTGCAGGTTCTTGATGACGGTCGTTTAACTGATGGTCAGGGTCGAACAGTGGACTTTAAGAACACGATTTTGATTATGACCTCGAACTTGGGTTCGCAGTTCCTTGTCTCGTCAGAGCTTGAAGGTGAGGCGCGCAAGCAGGCGGTAATGAACGCTGTTCATGCGCACTTTAAGCCAGAATTCATTAACCGTTTGGATGATTTGATTGTTTTCGATCCTCTAACTCGCGATGAGCTTGCTCATATTGTTGATATTCAGGTGAAGGCTGTGGCTGACCGTTTAACAGAGCGTCGTATCACTTTGAACGTAACGAAGTCTGCTCGCGAATGGCTTGCCGATATGGGCTATGATCCAGCTTTCGGTGCGCGTCCTTTGCGTCGCTTGGTGCAAAGTGAAGTAGGAGATCAGTTGGCGCGCATGCTTTTATCGGGAGCTGTGCACGACGGCGATACCGTGCTGGTCGATCAGACCGGTGGCGAGCATTTGGAGCTGAGCAGTTGGGCTACTGAAGACGTGCAACTGAACGATTAAACGCAAAACAGTAACAGCTTAAATGACAAGCTTAGCCCTCTGCAGCTGTCTGTAGAGGGCTTTCTTGTGCTCGCTGTACAGTTACATCATGAAGAACATCAGTATTGAAAGCAATGATTTAGTTGATCCGAGCCGTTTTATTCATGGTTATAAAGTGATGGTTCAGCTCGATAACGGTGAAACGAACCGCTATGACGTGGTTACGCGCCATCCGGCTGAAAATTTAGAAGATCTTAACCGTGACGAAGGCGATGCGGTCTCTATTATTGCCCGCTCTGCTGATGGTGAGCGTATGCTCATTATTAAAGAGTATCGTCCACCAGTTAACGGCTATGTGTGGGCTTTCCCTGCTGGGCTTATTGATGCTGACGATTCGAGCTTTGAACAGGCCGCCGCGCGTGAGCTTAAAGAAGAAACTGGTTACGATGTTGTGCGTGTTGACGACGTATTGCGTGCCACGTATACCTCACCAGGGATGACGAACGAAACTGTTGCGTTTGTGTATATGACGGTAGATGACGCGCAGACAGATGTACATCAGCACTTAGAAGATAGTGAGGATATTACTGTGCGTTGGGTAGACCGCGCTCAGGCTCGTGCAGTGCTTGAAGGCGCTGATTCCATAGATCAGCGCATGTCATTGGTTTTGCATGAGTTTATTCGGGAGAAGAAATGATATTACGTTCGCCAGTTGAGCTGGATCGCGCAGCTATCGAGGATATGGTTAGCGATTTTGAAAGTCATAACTCTGCTTATGATGGAGCTTTCTGGGAGAAAGGTTCTTTTGATTTCGATGTTTGGTTATATGAGTGTTGCCGAGCACAAACTGAGCCAGTAAAAGAAGGATTCGTTTGCGCTCAACAGTTTGTTTCTTTTGATGAGACTGGTACAGCACTTGGATTTCTTAACCTGCGTTTAGAACTCAATGATTATCTGCGTGAACAAGGTGGGCATATTGGATATTCCATTCGCCCTACCCAACGCGGACGGGGCTATGCGAAAGAGCAGTTGCGTTTAGGTTTGCAGAAGGCTTATGAAGCTGATATTAATCCTGTTCTTATCACCTGCCATAATACGAATCCTGCTAGCCGTGCAACTATTCTCTCGCAAGGTGGCGTTCTCGAAGATGTGCGCGGGGGAGTGGAGCGGTATTGGTTAAGCTTGGAATAAATTTGGAAGCATCTAAGGTGATGGTGAAATGAGCGATTAAATTATAAGTGTGGGCAGTTCCGTTAAAACATGAACTGCCCACATGTGATTATTCTTAACGTGTCGGATGTTGAACTATACTGGTTTGTCCAATCTCACCTAGCCAGTCTAGTGAAGAGCGTGGCTGGCGTTCGAAAGTTTCTTTATCCCAGCCAATCAATCCGAATGTTGGTTTGTATGATCCCCACTCATAATTATCAAGTAATGACCAATGCAAATAACCATGTACTGTAATACCATCGTTCATAGCACCGTGTAATCCAGCAAGAGCATCGTAGGTATAGTCGATACGACGACTATCGTCAGACGTGGCAATTCCATTTTCTGTTACAAAAATCGGTGTATGTCGTCCTACTTCCCAAGTGTGACGTACCGCTATGCCAAGTGCAGGCGGGAAATATTCCCATCCTGTTAAAGTTCGCTCGGCATCAGCAGGAATTGGGACGGGACCATTTTTACCGATAAATGTTCGCAGATATGCTTGAACTCCGATGAAGTCATCGCCTGCTGCAGCTTCGGTAAAATAATCCTCACGCGGATATTGGTATGCCTCCATTTCAGCTTCACATCCTGGTACCGCATGAAATACTTGGCATGCAATTGTCCAACCTGTTTTGACTCCTTCTATAGAAGAAAGAACATCGCGTGCTCGTTTATGTGCTTCAATAAGATGTTGAGAGATAATTGAATCTGGTGATGGTAAGGAAGAAGCCACAAAATCAGACCCTTCTGTACCTCCCTGAGTGAGCGCAACCATATTTGGCTCATTGATAGTGCATACCCACGTCACATCATGAAGAATCGGCTTAACGTATTCAATATAGCGAGCAAAAATATCTGCGGCATCATCACGCAACCAGCCACCTTGAGAAGCAAACCAGAGAGGTAAAGTCATGTGATGTAGCGTTACCATAGGTTCGATGTTGTACTTATGGCATGTATCAATAACTGCACGATAATGTAAAAGTTGTGCCCGAGAATACACACCTTCTATAGGTTCGATTCGCGCCCATTCAATGCTGAAGCGATACATAGTTAGACCAGACTGTGCCAGTAAGCGTATATCTTCTTCATATCGATTGTAACTATCACAGGCATCGCCTGAAGGTTCCTTCAAATCAGTCTGTGGTGCGTATTCGCGAGCCCACCAGTCGCTATTTGTATTGTTGCCTTCAATTTGGTGTGCAGCGGTGGATGCTCCCCAAATGAAATCTTGTGGGAATTTATATGACTGGGCAGTCATAGCTTTTCCTTTCTTAAAGTCTTACTTAATACCTGTCATTGCTACGCCTTCAATGAAGTAACGTTGTAGGAATATGAACAGTAAAAGAATCGGTGTAATAATAAGTACTGCTCCAGCAAGTAGAACGCTGTAATTGGTTGCATTTTGACCAGTAGAGTAGAGGGAGAGCGCTACCGGCAATGTGTACATTGAGTCGGATTGAGCAGCTACTAATGGCCAGAGGAAATTATTCCAACTAGATAGGAAAGTTAAAATAGATAGCGTTGCAATAGCGGGGCCACATTGTGGCAGTACTATCTGGAAGAAAATCCTTAGCTCCCCGGCTCCATCGATTCGAGCTGCTTCAATAATGGCATCAGGAATCCCGGTCATAAATTGTCGCATGAAGAATACTCCCACAGGTTGTGTGAGGAAAGGTAAGATTAATGCGGCATATGTGTTAGAAAGTCCCAGATTTGCAATAATCACAAAGAGCGGCACAAATGTTGCAACGCTTGGCACCATAAGCGTTACCATAACTGCGCCAAACACAATATTTTTGCCACGAAATTGCATTTTAGCTAAGGCATATCCGACCATTGAGCAGAAAATGATATTTCCCAAAACAGTAATGACAGCAACAATAATGCTATTAGTGAAATATGTACTGAAATTTAGCTGTTCAAACCATTTCGTAAAATTCGCAAGGGTTGCGTGATCTGGCAGTAAACGTGGTGGCTTAGCTAATATTTCACGTTGTGTTTTGAGTGAGCTTAAAGCCATCCACAGAAATGGGAAGACCCATATGAGACTGATAACCGACAGGATAATATAAATTGGAATCCTGCGTGTTGCTGTACGAATATGCTTGCTAGTTGATTG
Source organism: Alloscardovia sp. HMSC034E08 (assembly GCF_001813415.1). Lineage (NCBI taxonomy): Bacteria > Bacillati > Actinomycetota > Actinomycetes > Bifidobacteriales > Bifidobacteriaceae > Alloscardovia > Alloscardovia sp. HMSC034E08. The sequence continues at coordinate 1,561,953 of NZ_KV812468.1, forward strand.
CATTGTACGTACCTCTAATCTTCTGATTGCAGTAGACGGAACTGCAATATGCTGACAAGTGCAATAATGATGAACAATACCCAGCTAGCTGCTGAGGCAATACCATAGCGGCCGAAACCAAATTGCTGGTAAACATAATATGCAGCTGAAAGTGTTGAATCGAGAGGTCCTCCTTGTGTCATGACAAAGGATTCCTCAAAGAATTGCAGATATGCAACAGAAATCAACACCGCCCCGAGCAGAATTGTAGGTTTCATTAATGGCAGGGTGATGTGCGTAAATATACGCCATTTTCCCGCTCCATCAACCGCTGCTGCTTCTTTTAATTCCGTTGGGATTGTTTGCAAGCCAGCGAGGAAAATAATCATGAGTGTTCCCATGTTGCGCCAGATAGTCATAACCATGAGAGCTGGTAAAGCGAAATGTGCATCGTGCAACCAATCAGGACCATGAATTCCTATGAGAGCTAGTATGGAGTTTAGCAATCCGTCTTCTTGCAAAATGTAGCGCCATACAACGGATACAGCGACAACACTTGCAACGACTGGAGTGTAGAGCATTGCTCTAAATATAGAATTGAGATGACGAGATCCTTTATTAAGGGCAGTTGCGCACGCCATCGCGATACAGATAGTTAGGGGCAAGCCGATAACAACGAAGATAGCTGTTGTAAGTAGGGCTTTGTGGAACCGTGGGTCTGTAAGTAGCGCAATGTAATTTTCCAGTCCTTTAAAATCTACGTTTAAAGGTGTGCGTAAATCACGTGATGTCATATCGGTAAGAGACATTCCAATCGACGTAATTAGAGGAATGAACATAAATACGCTGAAGATTACAATGAACGGAGCGATAAAGCCCCAAGCCACTGCATTTTGTCTACGATGTAGAATGTTTGGTGGCGTTCCTCTATTATTATCGGCTTGCTGCTTCATTATTTACCTGTCCCGATCTTGTCTGCTTCTGCTTGGAGTTGTTTAAGACCTTCATCAATCGAGAGGGAACCTTTATAGATTTGCTCCATAATTCGGTCTCCTGCTGCTGACACTTGTGGCCATCCTGGAACAGCCGGTGGAGCCATAGTGCTCTTTAGCTGTTCTCCATATGCTTTCAACTTGTCATCATTTGCGAGTGTGCTGTCTTCCCAGGCTTTCTGAGAAGATGGCAGGACTGTAGCAACTTTGTACCATTCGACTTGAGTGGTTGGATTGGTCATCCATTGGATAAATTTCCATGCAGATTGCTTGTTCTTTGACTCTTTCATAACAACCAAGTCAGCTCCTCCTACGAAGGAAGTGGAACTTTCACCGCGTGGGATTACAGCTGTGGCATATGACGATGAATCGCCCCCTTGGTCTGCAATTTGGCTGATAGTGGTTGGTCCGCCTGTCATGATTGGTGATTCTCCTTGAACGAATTGTGTAATACTTACGCCAGGAGTTGTGTCGAGATTAGTGTTGGTTATGCCCTCTTTAAAGAAGTTGTCGAGATATGTAGTAGCTTTCTTCATCTCAGGAGTGTTTAATGTCCATTTCTCTGAACTATCCATTAGCTGAACGCCGTTGGAGAAGAATGCCCAGAGTGTGCCCTGCCATGAATCCGCGCCACTTGGAGAGATTAATATGCCGTTTTTGACGCCATCAACTTTCTTCACATCAGATGCCATTTGTTTGAGTTCATCCAACGTTTCTGGTGCGTGGTCCCAACCGGCTTTCGCGGCAATGTCAGTGCGATAGTAGAGTACATGACTATCTACATACCATGGAACACCTAATTGAGTCTCATCTACTTGACCTGCTTTAAGAGGTCCTTCCGTAAAATCTGATAAATCGAAGTTTTCTGGTACTGCATCGAATGCTGTTGAGAAATCAGCCATCCATGTAGTTCCCATTTGAATAACATCAGGCACTGTACCTGCAGCTATTGCGGTTTGAATCTTATCGTGTGCTGATGCCCATGGAATAGCTGTTACCTTTACCTTGGCATCAGGGTTATCCTTTTCAAATCCTTTGATGAAATCGCCAAGAAGATCACCCTCGTTACCCATTGCCCAAACTGTTAACTCGCCTGAAGCTGGTTTTGAATCTATTTGTGTTTCTGCTGCGCTGTTTGTATTACTGTTTTGTGAACGTCCGCAAGCGCCCATTCCGCAAATCAGTGCTACGCATGCAGCTAAAGTAATACTTTTCTTCCATTTGAACATGGTCGTTCCTCCTCGAACTCCTGTAATCTAAGCGGTTAGATTACATTAATATTTAAGCGCTTAGATTTTATTTTGTCAAGTAGAGAATAGATGAATGTCGAGGCATGTCATATGATAGAAAAATTTGATTTGAGGTGTGATTTATTGTAATTACCTGTATGACAGGCAGATAATAGGTGGCGATTTTTGTAGTGGCGCTTAATTGCATGCTGATTTAGAAAGCATAAAAAAGAAGTAGTAAATCCCCTGTTGCGTGGGGGATGATGTTTTATTGTGTTTTACATCCGCAACTTTCACCAATAATCATACGCACTGGAAGTTTATATGATTGAGGTGAATCCCATGGTATGCCTGCGCGTTCGTCAAGAAGTTTTGCAGCTAGGCGTCCCATGTGTTCCATTGGCTGGCGAACAGTTGTGATAGGTGGACGAGAGAATTCTGCTGCCATAATTCCATCAAAACCGGTTATAAGAATATCTTCTGGAATACGAATGCCGGAATCGGTTAAGATCTCCATAACATTGAGTGCTGTCTGGTCATTTGCACATACGATTGCTTGAGGAAGTTGATTAGTGTCGATTGCTTCGCAGAGCTTAACCATCCACTCTTGTGATGTGGCTTCTGAACTATCTAGTAAAGCTGTTGTTACTTGGATACCTCGTTGAGTGACATGTTGTTGGAAAGCATTGAATCTGCTACGCATATCAAAAGTTGTAATCTCTCCAATAAAAGACATGTCTGTTATGTGGTGAATATCGATTAAATGGTCGATTAGAGAAATAATTCCAGCAGTATTGTCGCAGTATATGCTGGCGCAGGATAAAGTGTTATCAAGATCGCCGATGCGTACTAATGGAACTGTTCTGCATAGTTGAGGTAGTGGCAAGTCGTCTGTACCGCGATTAGGGAAAACAGCTAATCCGTCCACGCTACCTGCAATGTCAGTAATGGAATTATTTTCTTTTGGAGAGTTTGCGGTGCCGAGTAAAACAGTTTTACCTCGATGCCAACATTCAAGTTCGAATCCACGCTGTATTTCGTCAACGTAGAGTGGGTAAACGAACATATTTGGGCGAGTAAAAGAAGAATCATTTTGCTCGTTGAGTGCGTTAAGATCCTCTAGCTCGCTACCTTGTGGACGTTCCAGTAACATGTCAAAGGAATATAGTCCCAATGCACCTGTTTTACCGCGAGCGAGACCTCGGGCACTAGCAGAAGGTACATAATCTAGAATGGCTGCGGCATCAAGTACTTTTTTTCGAGTTTTATCTTTAACCTTATCTGGATGTCTAAATGCAAAAGAAACCGTGGCAGTTGACACTCCTGCCTTTTTGGCGACATCATACACTGTTGATTTTCGCATACGCTACCACACGTTTCTCGGATTGCTTATTGTATCGGTTTGTTAAACAGTGTACCCTGAAAAAGTTGTTACGACATAATTTTTAAGAGTCATTCTGCTTACTATTCTTCCATATACTTCTCAGGGTCTGCCTTAAAAGCTTCTAAACAATGGTCTGAGCAGAAGTGGTATACCTTGTTTCCGTAAGCAAAAGGACGCTGGTCGGCATTAACGGTCATTCCACAGATAGGGTCAATCAGCACATCCTCAAGACCACTTGTAGCTGCGGTTGGCTTTTTCTTCAAAAAATCAAACATGAGTTCTCCTTGGCTGGAATGAGTACTATCGTCAATAATAATCTGGGGATGAGCAGAGTTCAGTGTTTTCGCTTCGCGCGAGCTGTCTATGCGAGCAGTGCGAACGCGGGAGGAATTGAGTACCAAACTAACTGAACTAAAAGCCATGGCAAGTCCTGCAATCATTGGGTTGAGTAGCCAACCAGTGAAAGGGTAGAGAATGCCAGTGGCAATAACAATGCCCACAAGATTGTAAGCAAAAGCAAAACCGAGGTTCTGGTAAATATTGCGCATCGTAGCGTGGCTCAAACGGATCATGCGTGCAACCGATGTAATATCTCCGTTCATCAGCGTTACATCAGCGGACCGCATGGCAATATCTGTGCCAGTTCCCATAGCAAAACCTAAATCAGCCTGAGCTAAAGCAGGCGCGTCGTTAATGCCATCACCCACCATAGCAATCATATGGTTTCTCTCGATGCCGCGCTTTTGTTGAGCGTGAGAAATCCAAAATGCTTTGCCGTCTGGTTTCACCTGTGCAATCGCAGTAGATATTCCTGCCTCACGAGCAACCTGCTCGGCAACCTCGACCTTATCTCCAGACAACATAATCGTGCGGATTCCCATGTCGGCGAGCTCTGCCAAAGCTGCTGCAGACGTTGGTTTAATGTGGTCGTGCGTATAAGAAATACGGGCAGAACTCGCATCCTGCACCTGTGCTACACCCTGCGTAATTGTTCCTGTTTTATCAAAAAATATCGTGCGAATAAAACGCGCCTTATCGAGCGCATCAGCAGAGGAAATCAAAATACCATACTGAGCGCCGCGCCCAATACCTGCGGTAATAGATAGAGGGGTAGCTAATCCTAAAGCGCATGGACAAGCAATAATAAGCACAGTAACAGCAGTAGTTAATGCAAAACTAAAAGCGGACTGCTGGGCAAAAATCATCCACAGTGTGAAGGTCCACAAAGCTATAAGAAAAACAGCAGGAACAAAAACGCGGGCAATTTTATCGACAACTGCCTGAACAGGAGCTTTACTTGCCTGAGCAGAAGCAACGAGCTGAATAATCTGCGACAAAACCGTATCCTGACCGGTTGCCGTAATGCGCAGCGCAACAGGAGCATTAAGATTCAAAGTGCCACCCGTAATAGCATCTCCTATTACGCGCTCAATCGCAGCCGACTCGCCGGTCATCATAGACTCATCGAAACGGGCTGAACCGCGCACAATCACACCATCAGCAGGAACGCTGTGCCCGCCAGGGACTTGCACAATATCGCCAGTTTTAATCTGGCTCATTGGCGTTTGAGCGCCAGCCTGCGGCAAGCGCCACGCTTCGGTTTTGAGCTCGGAATCGCTGAGAACGCGTGCAGTATCAGGGCGCAGAGCCATGAGCGCTGCAATGGCACTATTCGTGCCGGCTCGCGCTCGCGATTCAATAAGCGAACCCATAACAACAAGAGTGAGTACAACAACAACTGTGTCGAAATAGACGTGGCGAGCGGTTGCTGGAAGAATCTCAGGAGCAATGCATACCAGCATGCTAAAGACATAGGCGGCGCTCGTTCCCACTGTAACAAGCGCATTCATTTCTGGATTGCGGTGGATAAGTGCGCTCCAGCCAATGCGGTGAATATCCCAGCCAGTATAGAGCATAACAGGCGTGGCGAGAACAGTCTGAATCCAAGGGTTGTTGAGTGTGTGGAGGATTGGAAGCGAGGAGTTGTGTCCCCAAAACATGGAGCCCATGCCCAGAATAAACACGGGAATACTAAAAATAACGCCGACGAGGAAGCGTTTCTTCAGGGTGTTGAGTTCGGCAGTGCGGTCGTTTGAATGGGAATCGGTAATTTCGGTGGTGTTGTTTGTTTCTCTGATGGTGGCATCAGTATCGGAATCAGTATCGCTATCAATATTCGTGCCGCCTTCGCCGGTGACGCGTAACATGCCGTGCACCATATTCATACCGCAGGCAAAAGGATAATCACCAGCAGATAAAGCAGGTAAATGTATAGCGGTTGTGCGCCCTGCAGGAAGAAAAGTGTCTCGTCCCAAATCGGAAAAAACCACATGTGAGGTGCATTCGCCACTATCTTTGCGGTCAAAATATATGGTCAGAGGTGTTCCTGCCTGTGCGTAGATAAGAGCAGGAGAATATGAGCCGTTAATGCTTATGGTAATCTCTTGCTTTGCGCCATTGATAACGGTGTGCTCGCCTTTGCGTGGAGCAAAAAAGAACCAGACTAAAGCTATGCTGAGGACTATTGCAACTGCGCAGTATACAAAAATCATGATTATCCCTTCGTTGTCTCTACCTATCTTAATGAGCTTGAAGGGCTGTATATTTCAACGCAACGCGAGGTTCAGCTCGTGGCGATACCTTCTGCTATTGTCGAACATATGTTCGAATTTATTATTGCTCTTGTTATTGGTGCTCTTCTCGGTGGCGCGCTGGGTTTTATGTACGCGCGCATGAGTTCGCGTGCGGGGGAGAAGGGTGAAAATCAAGACTCTGCTGAGCATCTTACACAGCAAGTGCAGGAACTAACGAGTGCTCGTGATAGTTTGACTGAGCATGTGGAACAACTGCGCGGCGATTTAGCTGCTGAACGTGAGGCAACTGCTAAGCTCGAGGGAACAGTGCAGGGAGAGCGTGAGAAACTTGTGCTGCTTCAGGAGCAACTCGACGCTGCCCGTAAAGACGTGCAGTTAGCGCGTAAGGCAGAAGAAGAGCGTGTAGAGCGTGAACGAGAGAAAGAGCTTAAGCGCGAAGAAGAACTGCGCGCTAAGCAAGAGCAAGAACTCACAGAACAGTCTCGCGTGCTGAAGGCACTGACTCCAGTGCAGAAGAACTTAGATATTCTGCAGCAAAAAGTGGCTCTGATGGAAGAAAGCCGCAAGAGTGAAATGGGTAAGCTGGGAGAGCAGCTGCTCGGTTTGGGTAAAGCGCAAGAAAAGCTCGATAAAGAAACAACGAGTTTGGCTATGGCTTTGCGCAATAACAAGATTCGCGGTGCATGGGGCGAAGCACAGCTGAAGAATATTGTGGAATCTGCTGGTTTGCGTGAACATGTTGATTTTGAAACACAGTATGTGGTGCACGGTAATGATGGGCAACGGCAGCGTCCTGATATGGTGGTGAATTTGCCAGATGGAAAGTTCATTCCAATCGATGCGAAAGTGCCATATTCTGCTTATCAGAAGGCATGTGAAATAAGCGATGCTGCTCCTGAGCAAGAATTGCAATTGCGCGATGAATATCTGCATGAACATGCTAAAGCCTTACGTGCGCATATTGATGAGTTGGGCAAGCGCGAGTATTGGAAAAATGGCGATGATCGTGTGGCGCCAGATTTCGTTATCGCCTTTATTCCAAACGAATCGCTTCTGCAGGCAGCTTTGGATGTTGACCCAACAATTTTGGATTATGCGTTTAATAAGCAGGTGGCACTTACTTCACCTGTTACCTTATGGTCGGTGTTGAAGTCCGTCGCTTTCGCTTGGCAGCAGCAAACATTAAGTGACGAAGCGCAGCAGCTTTTCGACCTATCTCGAGATCTTTTCGATCGTTTAGGAACGATGAGTGCTCATGCCACAAAGCTCGGTCGTACGCTGGGAACAGCTGTGCTCGACTACAATAAATTCGTTGGTTCCTTACAATCGAAGGTGGTGCCAACGGCACGCAAACTCTCGAAATTAGACGGTGGGAATTTGTTTGAGCTGCCACAGCCCATTGAAGACGAGAAGAAGAGCGATATTCGCGAAATAACCGCGCCGGAACTTATTACCACATGGGACGACGAGACGGAAAGATAGACTATCAATCATGACAGATTTCAAAGCAACAGGAAGCGCCGATTTACTTCAGCAGATTGCTGATTTACCGGAAGAAATGCTTGAGCCAACGCAACGCTTAGAAAAGTTGGTGCGTGCTGAAGTAGTGAATAAACAGTTTAGCGAACTCACCTCTGTAACCTATCATCATGATGGTGCAACGCTTGCTGGTCACGCTCTCCTTGATGCTTTAGAAACTCATGGTTTTATGCTCGACGATTTTGACGCTGTGGGAGCTATGACCACCGCAGGCATTCCGTTAGTTACTGCAATGATTCATGCGGCGGCGTCTCGCGGTCAAATTCTTGATGGTTTCCTAATGGATTTTGTGTTCCCTGGTATTAAAGGGCCGTCAATAGCAGGAAAGCGTGTTATTCTTGTGGATGCATGGCTGTCGGAAAAGTCCTTTGTGCAAACTTCTTCCGTTGTTACGCTTACTCACGGCAATGAGTTGAATGTAGATTTTGCTGTGCTTGAAAATGAAGGTGCTCAGATTTGCGCTATAACTTCCTTAGTAGGAAGCGTGGGAGGGCATGGCGAGAGTATGCATGGCGAAGACCACGTGTGCCAATGCGGTAATGGCGGTTGTGACAACTCAGATAGTTGCTGCGGTGGCGGTTGCGGTCATGATCATGCGTCACAAGAGCTCGAGATTCAGCTTGTGAACCCTGTTAGCGACTATGTTACATCTGTACCATTCATTCCTGTGTTCTTAGACAAAGACGTACAAGGTGAGGATGTGCACGAAGCATGATTCCACCAAGTGAGTTTACACGGCGAGTAATGGCGGCAGGCAATCCTGGATTGCGAGAAATCGGTGTCGGCTCATGGGAAGAAGAGCATCCAGATGAGCCACGCCCAATAGGTGAGCAGTATGATGAAGAGCTCCTTAACGAAGGAGACCGTCGCAATGTGATGGATCGCTACCGTTACTGGAGCGTTGAAGCAATCAAAAAAGATCTCGATGAGCGTGGACGCTACGGTTTTGAAGTAGCGGTAGAAAACTGGACGCACGATTTCAATATCGGTTCCATTGTGCGAACTGCTAACGCCTTCACTGCTAATGCCGTGCATATTATTGGTCCTAAAAAGTGGAACCGTAAAGGATCACTAATGACTGAGCTGTATCAGCATGTGCATCATCATGCCAGTATTGACGAGTTCATTGATAATCTCACAGCACGAGCTGAGCAAGAAGGCAAGCCACGTCCTCGTATTATTGCTCTCGATATTGTACCAGGAGCGCAGCCAATAGAACGCTATGATTTTCCAGAAAATTGCGTCATGATTTTCGGAGCAGAAGGCCCTGGTTTAACAAGCCGAGCTCTAGAACGCGCTGATGATGTGGTGTATATCTCTCAAACAGGCTCCGTTCGTTCCCTCAATGCAGGCGCTGCTGCTGCAGTTGCCATGCATACATGGGTTATGCAACACGGCGTAATCGGCTAGAGTGTTCTAACAGTCAAAGTGTTGTATTGCTTCAAGTGTTGCTGGCTAGGGTTGCTTATGAGTAGCTCGCCAGCCGCACTGAAATTACGATATCTAAGCGATACAAACTCGTAACCTAAGTGTCTGGTTAGACATCTAATATGGGGCACTATGCCTACATTTACACGTGAAGAAATCGAGCATTTGGGTGAATTAGCTCAAATTGCTTTAACAGATGAAGAAATTACTCGTCTTCAAGGTGAACTTAACGCAGTTGCAGAGGCTATTGCACAGGTGCAAGAAGTTGCTTCAGAAAATATTGCACCAACTGCAAATCCAGTACCTCTCGAAGCATATATGCGTCCAGATGAGCCTGCGACACCATTAACTCAGGATGAAGCACTTTCGGGCGCTGCAGCATCCGAGGACGGTATGTTCGTAGCTCCACAGATCTTGGGGGAGTAAAACATGGATAAGAACATGCGTAACGATTTAGTTAAGCTGTCTGCAGCTCAGATGGCAGAAAAATTCAAAGCAGGCGAAGTAAGCTCTCGCGAACTTGTTGACGCACATGCAGAAGTTATTGAAGCTGCTGAGCCAGCAATCAATGCTTTCTTGAAGCTCAGCTTTGATCAGGCTCGCGAACAAGCAGATGCTATTGATGCAAAGCGTGCAGCGGGTGAAGAGCTTGCTTCATTAGCGGGTGTGCCTATTGCAATTAAAGACATGATTGTTACTAAGGGCATCGAAACAACTGCAGCATCGAAGATTTTAGAAGGCTGGGTTCCTCCATACGATGCCACAGTTATTACTCGCCTGAAGAAAGCTGGTCTGCCAATTTTAGGTAAGACGAATCTCGATGAGTTCGCTCAGGGTTCTTCTACCGAGCATTCTGCTTACGGCAACACGCAGAACCCATGGGATACAGACCGTGTTCCAGGTGGTTCAGGTGGCGGTTCGGCTGCAGCAGTGGCTGCTTTCGAAGCTCCACTCGCATTGGGAACAGATACGGGTGGTTCTATCCGTCAGCCAGGTGCCTTTACAGGAACAGTGGGCGTGAAGCCAACATACGGTGGCGTATCTCGTTTCGGCGCAATTGCTATGGCATCCTCCCTTGATCAGATTGGTCCTGTGAGCCGCACCGTTTTGGATTCTGCTTTGTTGCAAGAAACTATTGGTGGTCACGATCCTCACGATTCCACCTCTTTGCCTGGCTCTGCTCCTGCAATGGTGGCAGCAGCTCGCGAAGGCGCGAAGCGCGATCTTAAAGGCTTGAAAGTTGGTCTTATTAAGGAGCTGTCTGGTGAAGGTTTCCAAGAAGGCGTATCGAAGCGCTTCAACGAGGCTGTAGAGCATTTGACTGCTATGGGCGCTGAGGTTGTTGAGATTTCTCTGCCAAACCTCAAGTATGCTTTGGGCGCTTACTACATTATTATGCCATCGGAAGTATCGTCCAATTTGGCTCGCTACGATGGTATGCGCTATGGTTTGCGCGTTATGCCTCCAGAAGGCGTTCCAGCAACAGCAGCTAATATGATGGCTTATACCCGCGAAGCAGGTTTCGGCGACGAAGTAAAGCGCCGTATTATTTTGGGAACTTATGCTTTGTCCGCTGGATATTATGACGCTTGGTATGGTAGTGCACAGAAGGTGCGTACCTTGATTATCGAAGACTTTAAGAAGGCTTTCGAAAAGGTTGATGTGTTGGCATGCCCAACATCTCCATCGACTGCTTTTAAGTTCGGTGAGAAAACGAAGGATCCATTAGCCATGTATCTGGATGATATTGCAACCATTCCAGCAAACTTGGCAGGCGTTCCAGCTATTTCCGTTCCAGCAGGCGTAAGCGATGACGGTATGCCGGTTGGCTTCCAGTTTATTGCTCCACAAAAGCGTGACGATGTTCTCTACAAGCCAGCTGCTGCATTGGAAGCTGCATTAGAAGAACAGTGGAACGGTCCAGTATGGCAGTGGATGAATACTCCATGGTTGGGCGAGTAGGTCGAAGGACAAGAAAATGGCTGAAAAATTAATGAAGTTTTCCGAGGCTGTGGGAAAGTACGATCCTGTTATCGGTCTCGAAGTACATGTGGAGCTGAACACTAAGACCAAGCTTTTCTGCCCTGCAGAAGTATCGTTTGGTGGTGAGCCAAATACTCAGCTCACCCCTGTATCCCTTGGTTTGCCAGGTTCTTTGCCAGTGGTGAATAAATCTGCTATTGACTACGCTATTAAGCTTGGTTTGGCGTTGCATTGCGATATTGCTGAATGGTCTCAGTTCGCTCGTAAGAACTACTTCTACCCAGACATGCCTCGCGATTACCAGATTTCGCAGTATGATAAGCCACTAAACGGCGAAGGTTACCTCGATGTAGAGCTGGAAGACGGCGAAATCTTCCGCGTTCCAATTGAGCGTGCTCACGTAGAAGATGATGCTGGTAAGAACACACACGTCGGCGGTGCAGATGGTCGTATTGAAGGTGCCGACCATTCCCTCGTGGACTACAACCGTGCAGGTGTGCCATTGGTAGAAATCGTAACCAAGCCAATTACTGGTGCAGGTGCACGCGCAGCTGAAGTTGCTGGCGCTTATGTGCGCACTATTCGCGATATTGTTCGTGCTCTCAACATTTCCAACGCTCGCATGGAGCAAGGAAATATGCGTGCCGACGTGAACGTATCGTTGCGTAACAGTCCAGATGCACCATTTGGCACTCGTTCCGAAACGAAGAACGTGAACTCCTTCCGTGGCATTGAGCGCACTATTGTGTATGAAATTCGCCGTCAAGCTGCTGTGTTGGAAGCGGGTGGAGAAGTTCTTCAGGAAACTCGCCACTGGGATGAGGCTAGCCAAACAACTGCTGGTGGTCGTGTGAAGACTGATGCCGACGATTACCGCTACTTCCCAGATCCAGACTTGGTTATGGTTCACACCACCAAGGAGCATATTGACGAGCTTAAGGCTCAGATGCCAGAAATGCCACGCGAACGTCGCAACCGCTTGCAAACCGAATGGGGTTTGAGTGATAACGATATGCGCGATATTATTAACGCTTCTGCTTTGGATCTCGTAGAAGAAACTGTTAAAGCTGGTGCTAGCCCAGCCGGTGCTCGCAAGTGGTGGATGGGTGAAATTTCCCGTACTGCTAACGAGAACGACACAACTTTGGAAGAGCTAAGCATTACTCCAGCCGATGTGGCGCGCGTAGAGGCCTTGATTGCTGAGGGTAAGCTCAACGACAAGCTGGCTAAGCAGACAGTTTCAGGGGTTATTGCTGGCGAAGGCACTCCAGATGAGGTAGTGGCTAAGCACGGCTACGAGGTTGTTCAAGATACTGGTGCTTTGGAAGCAGAAGTCGATAAGGCTCTTGCCGCAAACCCCGATATCGTAGAAAAGCTCAAGAGCGGCAATATGAAGCCAATGGGCGCTATTATTGGTGCTGTTATGAAGGCAACTCGCGGACAAGCCGATGCTAAGACTGTTACTGGCATCATTATGTCTAAGATTAAATAGCGCACAATAACTCAGGTATAAAGAAGGGGAAAGGCAATCAATGCAAGATCGCACTCTCAATGAAAGCGTGGTACTGCCAGAAATTCGCGGAGAAATGGTTAAACTTCGCGCGGCAAGCTGGGAAGATTTCAGCACCATGGATCGCATTCACGCCTTTTCCTCTTCTTTAACACTGGTAGGAAAATCTGAGGAAGCTGAGCGCGCTATTGTGCGTTCATGGATTCAGCGTTCATTACGCTGGCAGAAAGGCGTTCGCACCCAAGAAGAAGGTCTGCAAGATGCTGAAGCTCGAGGAGTGATGGCATGGTCTCTGTTCGCGAATGACTCGCAAGACGCAGACGGTGATGAACTTATTGGTATGGCTTTCCTCGTAGACATTGATGCATGGGCACAATCCGCTCGCATTCAAGTTATTTTGGGTCAAGATTACCGTGGTCGAGGATATACCCGCGACGTTATGCCCCGCGTAATGACCTACGGTTTCGCTCCGCGTCCGGCAGGCTTAGGATTGCACCGCATTTGGATTAGCACATCCTCATCAAATATGCGCGGTCACGCAGTATATAAATCACTTGGTTTTATTGAATCGGGTACATCTCGTGACGCTTTATGGGATGACAGCGAAGACCACTACATGGATTTGCATGTTTTCGACATGCTCGTTGATGAATTTGATCCTATTCAATCGCTGGCTACTTTCGGTTTGCATACTATCATGGATAATCCTGGCGTGCGTGAAGCGCTGGCTCAGCATGAACGTACCCAAAATATCAAAAAGAAAAATCACAAAGAGCAAGCCGTGCAACTTCCTCCTATCTCTGGTCAGCGTCAAACTATTAGCGGCGACGATATGGTAAACCAAGACGAAGAGTTGCCATGGTGGCGTAAACTAGGAGCCAACCGAAAGCGCGACTAAGTTCATAGCAATCCCACCATAAGGAGAGCTTTATGAGTGCAGAAGATCTCGATAACTACGAAACAGAAGCTGAACTGGCACTGTATAAAGAGTATCGTGATGTTATTAAACTTTTTACCTACGTTATTGAAACTGAACGTCGTTTTTATTTAGCCAATCGTGTAGATTTTAACGCTCGTCAGGCAGGTCAAGACGTGTATTTTGACGTCCAGCTAACCGATGCGTGGGTGTGGGATGTCTATCGTCCTAACCGTTTCGTAAAAACGGTGCGCATCGTTACTTTCAAAGACGTGAATGTAGAAGAAGTACAAAAAACTGATATCGAAGTACCGCGCAATTTGTAGTCTATCGCATAAAACACACACAGTATTTGTGCGTATATGTGCATGAACTGCAAAAAATTTGTGTTCAGTATCGAGGAAAGTCAAGAAAAACTGTAGTTTGCGCTATCCTTAGAAAGAGTATCTAAAGTTAGAGGAGTTAATGTGACAGATAAACAATCTGTTGTGATTATCGGTGGTGGCCCAGCAGGTCTTACCGCAGCGTGGGAATTAGTTAAAGATAATGCCGACGCTTACGATGTCACCGTGCTGGAAGCAAGCCAAGAATTTGGTGGCATTGCTCGCACTGTAAAGTACAACGGTAATCGTATGGATATTGGCGGTCATCGCTTCTTCTCCAAAGACGATCGCATTATGCAGTGGTGGCAAGATGTTATGCCATTGCAAGGTGCTCCATCCTACGATGACAAAAAATTGGGACGTCATCATGATTTGAACCCTGGCGGACCAGATCCAGAAAAAACTGATGTAGTTATGCTGAAGCGTCACCGCTTGTCCCGCATTTTCTGGAATCAGCATTTCTTTGATTATCCAATTAGCTTGACCCCTAATACCATTAAAGCGATGGGCTTCTTCCTGACTGTGCAGGCAGGTTTTAGCTACTTGTGGTCAACCGTTCACAAGCTTCCAGAAGATAATCTGGAAAACTTCTATATTAACCGTTTCGGCCGCAAACTCTACTCGCTGTTCTTCGAGGGATACACTGAGAAGCTCTGGGGTCGCCATCCAAGCGAAATTTCTGCTGACTGGGGTGCTCAGCGTGTTAAGGGTCTGAACATTTGGAATATTTTAGGCAATGCTTTTAAGAAGCTTATGCCAGGTCATAAGGCAGATAATTCTAAGGTAGAAACTTCTCTGATTGAAGAGTTCTGGTATCCAAAGCTTGGTCCAGGTCAGCTCTGGGAGGTTGTGGCAGATAACTCTACTGCTAAGGGCGCAACAATTATTAAGGGCGCTAAGGTTACCTCTATTCACAGCGAAAACGGTAAAGCGTCTGCAGTAGATTACACCACTGAAGATGGCAAGGTTGTGAGCTTAAAGGCTGACCATGTTATTTCTTCTATGCCGCTCAATCACTTGATTGACGCGATGAACAACGGTGGCGTAGACGTTCCGGCTTCTGTAACAGAAGTTGCGCACGGTTTACCATTCCGCGACTTCGTAACCATTGGTTTGCTCGTAAAGAAGTTGCGCGTAAAGAACACCACAGATGTTCCAACTTTAGGTAATCCTCCTATCGTTCCAGATAACTGGATTTATGTGCAAGATCCCGGATACAAGGTAGGACGTATTCAAATCTTCAATAACTGGAGCCCATATCTCTTAAAGGATCCAGATAATACCGTATGGATTGGTTTGGAATACTTTACTGACGAAGGCGACGATTTCTGGAACCTCAGCGACGAAGAAGCTCGCAAGTTTGCTATTGCCGAAATGATTCGCATGCGCATTATTGAAAGTGCAGATGATGTGCTTGATGCTCACCGCGAACTCGTTCCTAAGGCATATCCAGCATACTTCGATACCTACGATCGTATCGATGAGCTAACCGGTTGGATTGATTCCTTAAGCAATGTGTACTGCGTAGGACGTAATGGACAGCACCACTACAATAACCAGGATCATTCGATGGCAACATCGATTGAAGCTGTGGAGAACATTAAGACTGGTCGCGAAGACAAGTCCAATGTATGGGGCGTGAACACCGAAAAGTCTTACCACGAGTCAAAATAACAGCATATAGACCATATGTACTCAGCACACAAGCACTGAAGAGGTCGTGAACACCGATTTCTTCAGTGCTTTAGTGTATACTAGTAACTTGTATATGCCGAGTGGAAGCATTGCCACATAGATGCGCCACTCACTAGGTCTAGCTCAAGCTAGTTCAGCCGGCTCAAGCCTAGCTACAAACCTAGCTCGCTCTAGCTATGAGCAGACTGGCCTCTTTGCAAGCAAACTTGCAAAGGAGAACGAGGAATATACCAAGCGTATTATTCCCAGACTTAACGCTGATATGTGGCGGCGTACGAGGATTATAATGAACGCTATTGAAGCATTCGAAGCTAAGCAGCTCAAGGCTGCAGATTCCATTCCTGCATTCCGTCCAGGCGACACCGTTAAGGTGAACGTAAAGATTCAGGAAGGTAACAACTCCCGTATTCAGGCATTCCAGGGCGTCGTTATTGGTCGCCAGGGTGCTGGCTTGCGTGAAACCTTCATCGTTCGTAAGGTTTCCTTCGGTGTTGGCGTAGAGCGTCGCTTCCCAGTACATTCTCCATCTATCGATTCTATTGAATTGGTACGTAAGGGTAAGGTACGTCGCGCAAAGCTCTACTACTTGCGCAACTTGCGCGGTAAGGCTGCTCGTATTGTTGAGCGCCGCGACAACTCTGCAAAGTAAGCGAGATGGAGAGAAACCCGGGGCTCTACCTCGGGTTTCTTTATTTTCGTAAGAGGCGAAGCACAGTGGAGACCAATATGAGCACAGCCAAACATTCTCGTCGTGAGAACTATATTCCTGCACATAGCACAGGTGAACGGCACTATCGAGCAAGCGAACGCCGCCTTATGGGAGCGCTAGATTGGTTATTCTATTTCGTTGTGCCTATGGCTATAGTTTTAGTGCTGCGTTTTGTTGTTTTCGGTCTTTTTATTATTCCCTCCGCCTCGATGGAAAACACGTTGATGATTGGTGATCGTATTATTACCAATAATCTCAATATTTCTTCTCAAACTTTAAAGCGCGGTCAAGTGATTGTTTTTGCTGATAATTCGCACTGGCTGACCGCACAAGACATGAATGAAGCAGCCAGCTCCACACATAGTTTTGGCATATATAGCGGCAAACTGTTTCTCGTGAAACGTCTTATTGGCTTGCCGGGCGATGTGGTGGCCTGTGATGGTGGGGGAGCGCCTGTAACAGTAAACGGTCAAGCTATTGATGAATCATCGTATTTGAAGCCAGGTGTTGCGCCATCGGATGGAGCTTTTTCTGTTACTGTTCCTCCCGATAGCGTTTTTGTTATGGGAGATAATCGTTCAAATTCTGCTGATTCGCGCTTCCATCAAGACGATGGTAATTCAGGCTGTGTGCGCATTAGTTCCGTTACAGGCGTAGCGATGGCTGTTTTCTGGCCTTCATCCGATTGGAAAACTTTGAACGCAGGCCGCCAAGCATTTGAAAGTGCAGGCTTGTAATGGCTAGCCCTCTTCCAACGTGGGATTATGAATCAGAAATTGTAGCTCAAGGTGCTCAGTGGATTATTGGTCTCGATGAAGTAGGCCGCGGCTGTTTAGCAGGACCAGTAACGCTTGGCGCTGCAGCTTTTCCAGCCGCTCGTATTGGCAGCGATACTATTCCTCACGATCTGAAAGATTCGAAACTACTGACCGAGCGTAAACGCGAAGCCCTCATAGAACCTGTGCAATCATGGGCTGCAGCTGTAAGCACAGGCTCGTGCAGTAATCAAGAAATTGATGAATGGGGTATAGCGGCATGTTTAGGTTTAGCTGCTGTGCGTGCTTTACATACTGTTGAGCATATGCTTGCTCAGAAGTATCCTGACGACTTTTATGATCGCGTGCGCCTTGCTGTTATCTTGGACGGCCCGCATGACTATATAACACCCGCGCTATCGATGCTAAACGCTCCTGCTATACCCGTTATTCCGCGCGTATATACGCAGGTTAAAGCTGATCAAAAATGCGCAAGCGTGGCAGCAGCATCTGTTTATGCGAAAGTACAGCGCGATCATGAAATGATGCGCATAGCCCGAGAAAATCCGCAGTGGTCTGCCTATGCGTGGGAGAAAAATAAAGGCTACGGATCTGCAGCACACAGAGCCGCTATACAAGAATATGGCCCAACACCATATCATCGCATTAGTTGGAAGTTGGGATAATATGAGCACACGCAAAGTATCCATTGTCGATGTAGCCAAGGAAGCTGGAGTCTCGTATCAAACTGTATCGCGAGTTATTAATAATTCGCCTGCTGTACGTGAAGCAACCCGTCGCAAGGTTCAGGAAGCTATCCGTCAGCTGAATTATCATCCATCGCTGTCTGCGCAGTCTCTCAAAACGCAGCGTACCCGCATGATCGGCGTTATTGCATCACAAACGCAATACTCAGGTCCTCTGCTTACTATCTCGGCTATCGAAAGAATGGCGCGCAGCCGTAATCTCTTCGTTTCTGTGGCAACGGTTGATGAATCACGTCTTAATCCTGCTGATTTTAGCGAGATAGAGGAAAGCTTCGTTAAGCTCGGCGTAGAAGCTGTTGTTATTGTTGCGCCAACAGAAGCGATGGTTACGCTGGCCGTAGAAAGTCATGTGAATATTCCTCGTGTGATTATTACCGCTCCTGAGGGCATGCAGCAGCTCAGTTCGCGCAATTTTGATTCGTCGCGCGTGAAGTTTGTTTCCACGAACCAAGATGCAGTGAGTGAGCAGATTGTGCATGGTCTGCGCGATTCGGGCATAGAGTGCGTACTGTATATTAGCGGTCCGCAACAGTGGCGAGATGCTTATACCCGTTGCCATGCGTGTGTGCGTGCGTGTGAGCATAACAGTTTGACCGTGCAGGTTGTTGATGCCGGTGACTGGTTAAGCATGAACAGTTACGATAAGCTGACTGCTTTGTTGCAGGCAGGTGCTTCGACTGCTATGAAAAATACAGCGATATGGGCTGCTAATGATTTACTTGCTATGGGTGCTCGAAGAGCTTTGCTAGAAGCAGGTTTAGATGTTCCCGGTGATGTGCAGGTGATTGGTTATGACGATATGCCAGGAACAGAAAGCTTGGTGCCTCCGCTGACAACAGTGAACCCAAACTATGAGAAGGTTGGGTCTATTGCCATGCGTTTAGTTCTTGACCTGTTGGGATATACTGCTGAGGACGATGAGGATAATTCCGTAGAAGAATACACTCTTCTTGATGGCTCAGATTGCGTGTATCTTGTTGAACCTCGTTTAGTTTTGCGTGCATCAACGCTTTCGTAGAGGGTTGTTGATTGTTTAGATTGAGCGTGTGTTTATTTGATTAATACAACGTTATGGTGTAGAATATGTTATGTGAACGTTCACATAACAGTGTGAATAAAGAAGTGCATTATCTAACACGACGGAGTGAAGACTATGACGGACATCGCACGCGCACAAGAAGCTATTGCTGCGGGTAATATTTCTCTGGGCGTGGAGTTTGGTTCTACGCGCATTAAAGCTGTTCTCATTGATGAGCAATACAATACCTTGGCTCAGGGTGACCATGTGTGGGAAAATCATTTAGACAATGGATTATGGACTTACGGTTTGGATGAAGTATGGGCTGGCGTGCAAGATGCATATGCACAATTAGTTGCCAGCGTGCATGAAACATACGATGTTGAGCTCACTCGTATTGCACGCATGGGCTTCTCCGCCATGATGCATGGCTACCTCGCCTTCAATAAGAACGGTGAGCTCCTTGTTCCGTTCCGCACCTGGCGCAATACCAATACGCATGAAGCTCACGAACAGCTGTCTGAACTCTTCCAATTTAACATCCCAGAACGCTGGTCTATCGCGCACTTGTACCAAGCCATTCTCAATAACGAAGAGCATGTTCCTGAGGTAGATTTCTTCACCACCCTGTCTGGCTACGTACACTGGCAACTCACCGGCCGCAAAGTACTCGGAGTGGGCGATGCGTCGGGCATGTTCCCAATCGACCCACATACACACAACTTCGACGAAGAATTTCTCGCACAATTCGATCAACTCAACAATGTGGCATCTCAGCCATGGAATATCCGTGAGATTCTGCCAACCGTCCTCGTTGCCGGCCAGAATGCGGGTGAACTCACTGAAGAAGGAGCGCGCCTACTCGATCCAAGCGGACGCTTACAGGCTGGTTCTGTTCTCGCTCCACCCGAGGGTGATGCAGGAACGGGCATGGTAGCCACCAACTCCGTACGAGTGCGCACTGGTAACGTGTCTGCAGGAACCTCTATCTTTGCCATGGTTGTGCTGGAAGACAAGCTCAAAGCGCTCCACCCAGAAGTGGACGTGGTCACCACACCTGCAGGCGATTTAGCGGGCATGTCTCACGCGAATAACTTCACCTCCGACCTGAACGCATGGGTGGGCTTATTCCGTGAATTTGCAGCGGCTGCGGGAACTCCTGTAGACAACGCTACGCTGTTCTCCACGCTGTTTAATGCGGCTATTGCCGACAACACCGATGCCAACGCAGGCGGATTGCTCAACTATTGCTTCTATTCGGGGGAATTCCTCGTTAATCTGGCTGAAGGTCGCCCTGTGTTCGCGCGCGGACCTCAAGCCCGCATGAGTCTGGGCAACTTTATGCGCGCTCAGCTCTTCTCCGCCTTCTCCCCAGTAAAAGTGGGCATGGACGTGATGACCAAAGATGAGGGAGTGCGAGTAGATTCTTTGGTTGGTCATGGTGGCATTTTCACCACGCCTGTGGTAGCTCAGCGTATTTTGGCTGCCGCGTTTAACACGCCTATCCGCGTGATGAGCACGGCTGCTGAAGGCGGCGCGTGGGGTATGGCAGTGCTCGCTGATTACACTGCTCACGCTCAGACCGCTCTCGACGACTACTTGGATAACACGGTTTTTGCTGGCGCGCAGTATTCTACAGAAGAACCGCAGCCTGCAGACGTTGACGGTTTCGAAGACTTCTTTGAGCGCTTTAGGACCGGATTAGCGATTGAACAGGCTGCGGTAGAAAGTATTGATTTGGAATCACGGTAGAAATACCGCGCTAATAAACGCGATAAAAGGCCGCGAAAAACTAGTACAAAAACCCGCGCAAAAACTAGCGCCAAATCAGCAGAAAACTTTATAAGACACACAACATAAGGAGATATACAATGGCAACTTTGGCAGATTACTCAGAAGAAACCCGTGCTGAAGTCAAGCAAGTACGCGAAATTGTTGCAAGCTTGCACGATCAACTTCTTAAATGGAATTTGGTTGTATGGACTGCAGGTAATGTTTCTCAGCGGTTGAAAACAGCAGATTTAATGGTTATTAAGCCTTCTGGTCTGCGCTACGAATATCTTACCCCAGCAAGCATGGTGGTATGCGATTTAGATGGCAACGTGGTTGATGGAGTAGCATCGCCATCTTCAGATACTGCATCGCATTGCTATATTTACCGTAATATGCCAGATGTATATGGCATTGTACACACGCATTCCACCTATGCCACAGCATGGGCGGCAACAGGTAAGAATATTCCTTGCGCTCTCACCATGATGGGCGACGAATTTGGTGGGGAAGTGCCGGTTGGTCCTTTCCGTCTTATCGGTTCCGAAGCTATTGGCGAAGGCGTTGTAGAAACTCTCAAGAAGTAT
Source organism: Alloscardovia sp. HMSC034E08 (assembly GCF_001813415.1). Classification (NCBI taxonomy): domain Bacteria; kingdom Bacillati; phylum Actinomycetota; class Actinomycetes; order Bifidobacteriales; family Bifidobacteriaceae; genus Alloscardovia; species Alloscardovia sp. HMSC034E08. The sequence continues at coordinate 1,583,191 of NZ_KV812468.1, forward strand.
CCAAAGTCTCCTGCAGTTCTTATGCAAAATCATGGTCCTTTCACTATTGGCAAGGATGCTGAATCTGCTGTGAAGGCTGCGGCAATGACTGAGGAAGTGGCACATACTGTATGGGCTGCTCAAATGCTGGGAGGCGTTATTCCAATTCCTCAGGCAGATATTGATAAGCTTAACGACCGTTATCAGAACGTGTACGGTCAGCACTAAAGCTGCGAAGGATTGCTTTGGGAGAGTGCCTTGATTCGACGCGCTCTCATCTTTCCCTTGCACACTCCCCCCCCCGCACCCTCGCGCCCCACAAAAATACCCACCCAAAAAATCACCCCCACAAAACAATAAATTTTCATAAAAGAAAGGTAATTCAATGAAGAATCCATTTGAAGGTAAGGAAATCTGGTTCGCTGTTGGCTCTCAGGATCTTTACGGCGAAGAAACGCTCAAGCAGGTAGCTGAGCAGTCTCGCGACATCGTCAATGCTCTCGATGCAAGTCCAGCCATTCCTGTGAAGCTTGTTTTGAAGCCAACACTTAAGGACTCAGACTCCATTAAGGAATTTATGCAGGCAGCCACTGCTTCACCTGAATGCATTGGTGTGATTGCATGGATGCACACCTTCAGCCCAGCAAAGATGTGGATTCGTGGTCTGAACGAGCTGAAGAAGCCTTTGTTGCAGCTGAACACACAGCATCATGAGGAAATTCCTTGGAAGACCATGGATATGGACTTCATGAACCTGAACCAGGCTGCTCATGGCGACCGCGAGTTCGGCTACATTGTCACCCGTTTGGGCATTCCTCGCAAGATTGTTGTAGGTCACTACACTGATCCAGACGTAGCAGAGCGTATTGGCGTATGGACTCGCGCATGTGCAGGTTGGGAAGCTGCCAACACAATGAAGGTTATGCGTTGGGGCGATAACATGCGCAACGTAGCTGTAACTGAGGGCGATAAGACCGAGGCAGAGCGCATATTCGGTGCATCCATTAACACATGGCCAGTTAATGAGCTTGTAGAGCATGTGAATGCTGTGTCTAAGGAGCGTGTAGAAGCTCTTATTGAAGAGTACAAGAAGGAATATGACGTTGCTCCAGAACTGCTTGGCGAGCGTTACGAATCCTTGTACGTTGCTGCTCAGGAAGAGCTGGGTATGCGCGACATGCTTGAAGAAGTAGGGGCAACAGTAGCTGTAGATAACTTCGAGGATTTGGGAGCTTTACGTCAGCTGCCAGGTGTAGCTGCTCAGCGTTTGATGGCTGATGGTTACGGCTTCTCTGCAGAAGGCGATTGGAAGACCGCTATGCTCATTCGCATTGGAAATGTGATGGGCTATGGTCTTGAAGGCGGTTGCTCTTTGATGGAGGACTACACCTATAACCTTGTTCCTGGTAAGGAAAAGATTTTGGGTGCACACATGCTCGAGGTTTCGCCAACGTTAAAGACTGATGGCAAGGCTAAGCTTGAGGTTCATCCGCTGGGTATTGGCGGTAAAGAAGATCCTGTGCGTTTGGTCTTTACTGCAACTCCTGCAAAGGATGCAGTAGTAGTGGCTATGAGCGATGTGCGTGAACGTTTCCGTTTGGTTATGAACGTTGTTGATGTTGTCGAACCAGATGAGGAACTGCCAGCATTACCAACTGCCCGCGCTTTGTGGCAGCCTCGTCCAAATATGAAGGATGCAACTCAGTGCTGGCTGCTTGCTGGTGCTGCACATCACACTTGCATGACTACCACGGTTGATCGTGAGGCATGGGAAGACTTCGCTCGCATTGCCGGCGTTGAACTTGCCATTATTGACGAGAATACCACTCCAGCTCAGTTCGAAACCAACCTGCACGTAAACGACGTGTACTACCGTTTGAATGAGCACTTCTAAAAAGCTGATTTTATAACTAACTAAGGCTCTCCCTGTTTTAAGCGGGGGAGAGCCTTAGTATTACATTACCTTTGCAATCCTATGCTGCGCGTAAGCGCGGCGAGCGAGGTGCGCGAAATGCATGAGCATCAGCCAGCCAACGAAGCACAGCGGCAGCATGTGACGCTCGAAATTGTTGGCTGGAGCCATAATCATCACGCCCATCAGCAAAATAAGCGGAATGTAACGCAACAGATCCATCCAACGGCGCAAAATAATCACCGCACAGCCGAGCAAAATCGCCCCCACAACATAGAAGTTACCGTGCGTAATCCAACCAATCACAGGAACAGAACCCCATACGAAGGCAAGGAAGCTTTCGAAGCTGCGCACTTGCGGTGCCCAATCGTTCAAAATCGGGGCCGCGCTTAATCGCGAATTATCGAGGTAATACGTGGTCGATACATACGGCTGATCGTTCACGTCAAAATAGCCGTACACCTTCGCTAAGAACGCGTCAGTATAGATAATCGGATGCTGCTTACCCAGCTCAAGCCAAGTTTGCGTAAACTTATCCATATCCTCTTGTGTCACCGTTTCCCACTTATAGGTTTCGATCTTGCCGTCGCCACCCGAGGATTTAACACGGTCTGCATCGTTAGGGAAGTAGTTAGAACCCATAGCGTAGAGGTTAAAAATCGGCTGTAGTTTCTTGCGTACGTCGGGCGAAACGCTCAGCGGATCGTAGCGCATAACGCGGGCAATCTGCTGAACTTGCACACCGCGGCTTTCAATAGAATCACCCGAAATAATCGTGCCCGTATTTACCGCAACAGTCAGCGCGGTCTGGAAAACGAGGAACGGTAAAACAAGGGCAACCAGGTATGAGCGCCAACGGTTGCGGTCAACGATAAAAATAAGCACAATCTGCACGGCAATAATATACGTGGCGTATTTTGCGGAGACGAGCATAATCGCGGTGCTTAGCGCAATGCCGACCACCAGAGTGCGAGGAATATGCGTGCGGTCGCGGCGGTTAAAGACCTCGTACCATTGGCCAAACCACCACAGGAACGCATAGGCAAACAGTGGCGACTTCGTAAGCGCCGTAGCCGAAAACAAAGCCTGCGGGTTAAGAATAAAGAAGGACATTACGACGGTTCGCCAGCGCGAACCCACCGTAATAAGCTGTGCCGGACTTGTGCACAAAACCGAGCGTGCGTACACGCGGGTAGGGTGAGCCAAGTTAAAGAAACGGTCAACCGTTACGCTCACCACAAAAATCGCGAAAAGCATTTGCGCGGCCGAAAGAAAAACGAGACCTAAATCAATCGTACCGGTCCACGAATCCGACCAGTAGAGCACGCCGCCATAGAAAAGCGTTAAGACAACATTGTGCTGATTCGTCAAATACGTGGGCGTATCCGGCCACATATAATGAGCAATCGGATAGACATCCACCACATTAAAACTGTCGGCGTAGGAGACATGCACGCCGCTGAGCGCGCTGAGCCAGCGGATCATTTCCGCGTACTGACTCATAAGATCGGCCGCGAACACGGTGGGCACAAAAATAAACTGAAGACCCCAGCAGGTTAAAAGAATCAGCGCGATTTTCCACCAACGGTCGGTAAGGAAAACAATATGACGCCTCGTAGCGCTCCAACCACGCGACATGGTCACGCACAGCTTGCTCAGTTTTTTATGACGCGCAACGAAAGCGCTCACACGTGGCGCAGTACGGTTCTTAAAACGCTTCCACCATCGCGTCCACGGATGCAAAACTCCTGAGTGAGGCTCGCTAAACCGCACCAAACACCATATAATGCCCATGCACACAGCCCAGGTTGCCGCGAAAAGAACAGTATTCACCACGTCGTAATGCACAATCGACGAGTTTGCGCGATACAGTGACCCCACGCTCACACACAAAGCAATCCACGCGCTCGCCACGGCTGCAAGCGTCCACGATGCTGCGCTGGTAAAGAAACGCCCCCACAAGAACCGATGCTGCTGTGCGGAACGCTTCATACACGCCTCTCGTTGGTCGTAACGGACAATAGACAATACTTAGACTTTTAGCCTTCGCAAAATTATATCAAAAGCGCCGGTTGTTAGAGCTACCGAAATCTACCCGCGTCCTACCCGCGCTCGATCCGAAAATCTCTAAACGTGCGCGCAATGTCTTGCGGGGTTTCGGTACGCCCATTTTTGAGTCACATGCGATACACACTAAAGAAACCACCCGCAATAAACATCTGCTGGTACAAGTTGCGGTCGCTGGGAGAGGCATTGAGAAAATTCTCGTCGAACACGTCCTCGACGATGTAGAGCAGGTGATTGTCGAGCAGAACGCGACCGAACTCGCGATGCTCATACAAGTGCGTAAACAGGTCGAGCATATAGTCCTCGAAATTTTGCTGGTCGTACGTAAAACTGTGTGTGCGCGTAAAACGCTCGGTAATAGAACGCGTGTTGTGTATCAGGAAGGCTACGAGAACAACTTGCCAGCAGAATCCAAGAAAGTGGATGTAAAGGGTGCCAAGGCAACCTTGGAGAAGGCTGGCTACAAGATGGGCAAGGACGGCTACTACGAGAAGGATGGCAAGACCCTCCAGATTCGTTACACCTACTTTGGTGATGCTGCTATGGTAACCAACATGGCTAAGGCTATTAGCCAGATGATGAAGGCTGCTGGTATTAAGATTAAGCTTGATAATCGCGATGATGCTAAGTTCGCAGATACCGTAGCCAAGGGTGATTTCGAGATTCTTCCAATGGCTTGGCAGTCTTCTTCTCCATACGGCCAGTTGAACATTAGCCAGCTGTATGGTTCTAAGTCTGAATCTAACTACACCTTCGTGGGTAGTGAAGAAGTAGATAAGCTTGCTAAGGTTCCAGGAACGATCGAGGATCAGTTGGAGGCAGTGAAAGCTGCAAACAAGGCTGAGAAGGCAGCTCTTAAGCTGTTCGGCACTGTTCCATTGGATACTCCACCAAGCTTCTATGCGGTAACCAAGGGATTGGCTAACTGGGGTCCATCTGGATTCCAGACCGTTTTACCAGAAAACGTTGGTTGGCAAAAATAAGGTAGTGTAAAACCAATCGCCCATCCGAGTGTGAATGCTCGGGTGGGCGATTTTTTATTCGCGATTCAACAATTCACCTCACACTACATAAACAAGCCAAAACTTTTGGCGTAAAATTGTAGTACGAGGTGAATTAATATGTACAGGAATTAACTAAAGCGCTTAAGTTGCGAATCAAGAGATTTTTAGCGCGAAAACGCGGTATTTCTCCCTCTTTGCGAACGTTCACACGCTTTCGGTTCGAAAAGTTGCCTCTGTTCTGCGCACTGCTAATGATTTAAAGTAAAATCGTAGAAGCACCATAAGGAGGTTCTTCGTATCGCTATATGAAGAGCCTCCTTATTGTATACGTTGTCAGTATTCTGCCTTAAACGGTACAGTAGTATTCAGTAAGTATTTATTTTCTGCCAAGATGTAGAGGAAACGAGCGAGGACGGTATGGCTGGAAAAACAAAAGTAACCATCTCTGATGTTGCTCGCACTGCGGGCGTATCTAACAGTGCTGTATCTTACGCCCTCAATGGTAAGCCGGGTGTATCAGAAGATACGCGCGAAAAAGTGCTTAAAGTTGCTGAGCAGATGGGTTGGAAGCCGAATATGGCTGCGAAAGCCTTATCGGATGCCAGTACACGCACAGTAGGATTAGCCATTGAAGTCGATTCTGAAGTGCTGTCTGTGGAATCTTACTTTATGGAGTTGATTGCCGGTCTGGGCGATGCTCTAGAAGATTACGATTACTCACTTTTGGTGCGTATTGTTTCAGATTCCCCAAACGCTATGCGTATTCACCGCAATTGGATTGCTACCGGAAGTGTAGATGCCATGCTGGTGATGAACGTAGAAGTGGGAGATCCGCGTATTGACTTCTACAAAGAACACTCAGCAATGCCTGTTTTAGCTATTGCTGATCCTTCGGTTACACACGGTTTGCCATCGATGACCAGTGATGACGCTGAAGGCGCGCGCATGATAGTAAATTATTTGCATGAGCTGGGACATACCCATATTGCTCGTGTAGCAGGTCCTGAGCGATATGCGCACACATTTATTCGTGATCGAGCATTTATGGAAGAGTCTGCGTCTTTGGGTATGACCTGCGACTGTTTACACTCTGATTATTCTCCTGAGCAGGGTCGCGATATGACGAACAGGCTTTTTGCTTTTAGCGACTCGCCAACAGCTATTGTTTACGATAACGATGTTATGGCTATTGAGGCCTTACATGTAGCTGCTGAACGTGGACTGAGTGTGCCTGATGATATTTCGATTATGTCGTGGGACGATTCCTTCGCGTGCACTGCCACAACTCCAGGTATTACGGCTCTGTGGAGAGATATTCCTCGTTTAGGCGCTAAAGCTGTGCCTATGCTGATGGATTTGATTGAGGGAAATACGGTGGAAAATGCTATGGAATCGCCGTATAAACTCGTTCAGCGCGGTTCTACGGGTGCTCCGAAAATAGTAGGGGAGTAGAAGCTCATATTCGTTAATCATGGAATGCTATGCTTAAGCACGATTCACGAACCGTATCAAGCTCTACCTAGCGCAATAATCCTCGGAATAAAGCTCAATCACAGGCGAACATGAATTCGAGCCAAGTTCTGCTAAAACGGTCTTCGGTTTTTAGCGGGGTTTAGGGGAAGATGTTGTCTAGTAGGTTCTAGTTGATTCCTCTGGCAGTCATGTGTTAAGACGTTGTTTCGGTGTGAATGTGGTTTTGTTTTCATGCGCGTATCGAGTTCATGCGCTTGAGAGAGTGTAGAAACAGTTTTGAACGTTATAAACGTTCTGCACTGTCAGTCGCAAGGAACGCTGTAGGCATTGTATGAGCTATCGGGTGATTATGTGCAAAACATACACAATGAACATGTTACTTACATAATCGTGCGTTTGGGGTTAACCTAGTATTTACAATCACTTAAACGGTTAAGTAAATCTGTGATTAAATAAAAATCGTCAGGTAGGTCTAAGGGGATTTACGAAGAATGTGCTTAATCTGTGCTAGCAAAGCTTGTGCAGGTGAATGAATAACACAACACGATAGCTAACGGAGGCTTGTGGATGACTGAGGCAATCTATACATATGGAACAGCAGAAAATGCTCAATTCTTAGCAGAGCAACGCGACGCGCTCTTTAACTTTGGTACACGTTTTCCATCTGAGGAAGGCTCTTCCTATTGGTTAGGTGATGATGGCACTCCATGGGTGGGACGAGACCGTGCAACATGGATTACATGCCGCATGACTCACGTCTACGCTCTGGCTGCTTTTACTGGTTTTGAAGGCGCTGAAAAGTTAGTAGATGCAGGTTTGAAAGGTCTGCTTGGTCAGCTTCATGATGACGACAATGATGGCTGGTATCCTGCTGTGTCGGCACAGGGAGAACCTGCTGAAGACAAGCAATGCTACGCACATGCTTTCGTCCTGTTAGCAGCATCCTCAGCACTTGCGCTCGGACGTCCAGGGGCAAAGGAACTGTTGGAGAAGGCGCAGAACGTCTTTTTAGAGCGTTTCTGGGATGATGAAGCAGGATTATCTGTAGATACTTGGAATACAGCTTTCACTCAGTTAGACTCTTACCGCGGTTTGAATGCAAACATGCATTCTGTAGAAGCATTCCTCGCCGTCAGCGATGTGACGGGAGATGAGAGCTGGCGTAAGCGTGCAGGTTCCATTATTTCTCACGTTATTGAATGGGCTGAGGCTAACGAATGGCGCATTCCAGAGCATTTTAGTGAGCAGTGGGTGGCTGATTTGGAGTATAACAGCGACCGTCCAGACGATCAGTTTAAGCCATACGGCGCTACTCCTGGTCATGGTATTGAATGGGCACGATTAATTACGCAGTATGTTTTGAGCGCTGGTTTGAATGAGCAGGAGAAGCAGAAGCTGATTGAAGCTGCTGAACAGCTTTTCACCCGTGCTATGGCTGATGCGTGGAATGCTGATGGTGCAGAAGGCATTGTGTATACCACGGATTGGCAGGGTAAGCCAGTGGTGCATGACCGTATGCATTGGACGCTGGCAGAAGCTATTAATACGTCTGCAGTATTAGCACGCGTAACAGGAAAAGAAGAATATAAGAACTGGTACGCAACAGTTTTGCAATATGTTGATGAATATTTGATTGACCGCGAAAACGGATCATGGTTCCATCAGCTTGACCGCGAAAACAAGATTGTAGATACTGTATGGCCGGGTAAAGCAGATTTGTATCACGCTGTTCAATCTATGATGATTCCAGTGCATGATCCAGCGCCTTCTATTGCTGTAGCAGTCAAAAATCAAGCTGAATAAGAAAATGGCGAGGATGAAAATCCTCGCCATTTTCTTTTAATCGTTAAACGTTGCGGTATCGATAACGTAGCGGTAACGTACCTGAGAAGCGGTTACCTTATCGTAGGCCTCAGTAATATCCTCGCCGCCAATCATCTCAATAACCGGATGAATACCGTGCTCAGCACAGAAGTCGAGCATCTCCTGAGTCTCGTCGATGCCGCCAATCATGCTGCCTGCCATAACGCGGTTGCCGTGAACCAAAGCGCTCAAATTAATCGAAGCGGGCTCTTCTGGCAAACCAACATCGACGAAAACGCCATATGGCTTCAACGTGTTGAGGTATGCGGTGTAGTCCAAATCGCTGGCGCTCACCGTACACAAAATAATATCGAAGGTATCGCGCAAAGCTTCTAAAGTTCCTGGCTCGCTCGTGGCGTGATAATAGGAAGCTCCTAAACGCTTACCGTCCTCTTCTTTCGAACGGCTATGAGAAATTACGTGCACTTCTGCACCCATAGCCGCGGCAATCTGCACGCCCATATGACCCAAACCGCCCATACCGAGCACAGCTACCTTCTTGCCAGGGCCAGCCTGCCAACACTTAAGAGGGGAGTAGGTGGTAATGCCTGCGCACAAAAGAGGTGCAGAGGTTTCGAATGGAATAGCATCAGGAATACGGCATGCGAAATCTTCGCGCACGGTAAAGCCCTGAGCATATCCGCCGGTTGTTGGGTTGCCGTTCTGATCGGTGCCGTAGGTAAAGTATGCGTGAGGATTGTTGCAGAACTGTTCCTCTCCAGCCTTGCAATATTCGCATTCCTTACAGGAGGCGAACATGCATCCAACGCCTACCTTGTCTCCCCCCTTAAACTTCGTGACGTTAGTGCCCACTTTTTGAACAACGCCCACCAGTTCATGACCAGGTACAAGAGGGTAGTGCACAGGACCCCACTCGCCGCGTGCTGTGTGAATATCGCTGTGGCAGATGCCGGCGTACTGAATGTCGAAGTAGATTTCGTTGTCCGCTGGTTCGCGGATTTCAATGGTGGTGCGATGGAAAACCGAGGTCTTATCGTCGCACGCATAAGCAAATACCTGAGGCATTGTCTCTCCTTTGATTGATGTCTGTGTAATTTAGCTTAAAACTTAAAGTTGGCTTTATGTCAAACTATTGGGTTGAACTCGGCGTGTTGCGTTACGAAAAGGCGAGTTCGTGCGCTTTTCGGATGTTTTCTGGCATGTCTTGCGGTTCGATTGCCTGTACAGCTTCCTCGCTGCCCAGTTCCATGGCGGTAGAGTAGTACCACTTTTTGAAGGTGAGCATGGCCTCTACTTTGCGCAGCTGTTCGAACTCTTTTTCGAGCGCCTCGCAGCGGTCGAGGATAAGCTGATAGCGCTCGCTCAGCGTGCTATCGCCCTCTTCGGCCCATGCAATAAACTGACGGATATCTTCAATAGACATACCCGACTTTTTAAGGCATTCAATAACGTGCACGGTATCGATTTCGTGATCTCCAAACAAACGCTGACCGCCCGATCTTTCCATATTAGGAAAGAAGCCTGCTTTGTCGTAATAGCGCAAAGTGGAGGTAGGCAAGTTAAAACGTTCGGAGACTTCGCCGATTTTAAGAAACATGGGGGAATGCTTTCTCTAAAAGTGCACATGCTTGAAGTTTGCTTTAAGTTTAGCATGGGAATTGTGCATAAGAAAGTGGTGAAGCCACACGACTCCACCACTTTCTTCTCTACACTTCCTTAAACAGCGCAGACACATTCGCCCAAATCCGGCGCGTAGTACACGGATGATTCATCGTGTACAAGTGCACACCGTCGACGCCTCGCGACACTAAATCCGCAATTTGTTGCGATGCATACAAAACCCCGGCCTGACGCATCGCATCCGCGTCGTCTCCCCAGCGTTCCAACATCGCCGACAGCTCTTTCGGAATGCGAGCACCACACATGGTCACCATACGGCGCACTTGTGCTGCGTTGGTCACCGGCATAATGCCAGCTTCAATCGGCACATCGATACCTGCAATGCGTGCTTGCTCGACGAAACGGAAGAAATCGTCGTTATCGAAGAACAATTGCGTAATCAGATTAGAAACACCAGCATCCACCTTGGTCTTCAAGTGACGCAGCTCGTCCACAACCCCAGCAGAATTCGGATGAACCTCTGGATAGCACGCGCCATACACAGGCATATCCGGGCACTGCTGGCGAATATAACGCACCAGATCGCTGGCATAAGTGAATACCCCAGCAGGCTCGCGACCTTCTACAACATCGCCGCGCAAAGCGAGAACAGCCTTCACACCAGCCTGTTGGAACATGTCTAAAGCCTCATCAACCTGAGCATGGTCCAAGTACTGAGCAGTCAAATGCGCAACAACCGGAATATTGTATTCCTTGCGTACGGTGTGGCAGATGCGGGCTGTAGCGGTGCGATCAGCGGTTTTACCTGTACCGTAAGTAACAGAAATAAAATCGGGATTTACGCCCTGCAAACCGTCTAAAGTGTCGTAGATGCTCCCCACCGGGCCGTTACGCTTCGGTGGGAACACCTCGAGAGAAAACTGTGGCTTATGCATAGGAATCGCTCCAAAGACACCGACTACACTACGCGTGTACGCACAGCCTGAGCCGCCTTGACCAGGTTCTCCAAGCTTGGCCATGTTTCTGCATTACCGCGAGTCTTCAAACCGCAGTCAGGGTTAATCCACACCTTCGAAGCATCAATCTTGTCGAGGATTTCGCCAATACGCTCCTCAATTTCGGCCTGAGACGGAATACGAGGGGAGTGAATATCGTACACGCCAGGACCGGCTTCAGTTTCGAAGTTCGCTGCCTCAATTGCGTCCAAAACAACCAAGTCGCCGCGGCTTGCTTCGAAGGAAATAACATCGGCATCCATCGCATCGATATCGCGAATAATATCGTTAAACTTCGAATAGCACATATGCGTGTGAATCTGCGTGCTTGGCTTCACAGCCGAATGCACCAAGCGGAAAGCTGGGATAGCCCAATCCAAGTACTGAGAGTGCCAATCACTGCGACGAAGAGGCAGCTTTTCGCGCAGTGCAGCCTCATCAATCTGAATAACCTTAATGCCGGCAGCTTCCAAATCGAGAACCTCATCGCGAATAGCCAAAGCCAACTGCTGGGTCTGACGCTCATGCGTAATATCCTCGCGTGGCCACGACCAGTTCAAAATAGTTACAGGACCGGTGAGCATGCCCTTCATTACGCGATCGGTGCGGCTCTGAGCATACGCGCTCCACTCCACAGTAATTGGGTTCGCGCGCGACACATCGCCCCACACAATTGGAGGCTTCACACAGCGCGTACCATACGACTGCACCCACGCGTTCTTGGTAAAGAGGAAGCCGTTAAGATTCTGACCGAAATACTCCACCATATCGTTGCGCTCAAATTCGCCGTGTACCAGCACATCCAAGCCGATTTCTTCCTGATGACGAATCACTTCGTCAATCTGCTGCTTAATAAACGTATCGTAAGCCTCGCGAGTCAGCTCGCCCTTGCGCAACTTCGCACGCTCGGCACGCACTTCCTTCGTTTGAGGGAAGGAACCGATGGTCGTTGTTGGCAGTAACGGCAGGTTGAGCGCTTCACGCTGCAAAGCCTGACGCTCAGCGCGCGCAGGTTCGCGCTTAAAATCAGCGGCAGTCAGCGCATCCAAACGAGTCTGAACAGCTGGGTCCGCGGATACGCGCGATCCGTCAAACAGAGCCTGATTAGAGCGCAAAACCTCATCATCTGCAGCATCTGCCAAGTTCGCGAGATCGCGTACCTCGCCGAGCTTTTCGGATGCGAAAGCGAAGTGCTTGAGCACGTCCTCGCCAAGCGCTTCCTCGCCAGCCGTGCTAAACGGAACGTGCAGAAGGGAACTGGCAGTAGAGACGGCAACGCGGTCGGTTACAGAGCGGACGGTGTTAATCACGTCCAAACTTACAGCGTAGTTATTGCGCCAAATGTTGCGGCCGTTTACAACGCCTGCGAAAATCGTTGTCGCATCGTTTACGCCAAACTTCTTGAGCGCAGCCAGGTTCTCCTCGCGGCCCTCAATAAAATCAAGAGCAACGCCATCGAAACCAAGAGCGTTTACCGTCTCGTACACGTCGCCAATATTGCCGAAGTACGTGTTGAGCAGGAGCTTCACATCGCCACTGCGCGCGGCCAAAATTGGCTCATACAGAGCCTGGAAAGCGGCAACATCGCCATCTTCCTTATCGAGAACAAGGTATGGCTCATCAATCTGAACCCAGGAAGCGCCAAGCTGAGCAAAACGCTCAAGAATCTCAACATACACGGCTGCGGTAGCCTCGAGAAGCTCATCGTTCAGCTCGAGCTCCTCGGCAGCAGACGTGCGTGCCAGCTTAAGGAAAGTGTATGGGCCGACGAGCACAGGCTTGGTATGAATACCCAGTGCCTTAGCCTCTTCGAACTCATCGAAAGGCTTCGTGCTGCTCAGCTGGAGAGCACTCGCATCGTCGAGCTCCGGCACGATATAGTGATAGTTCGTGGTGAACCACTTCTTCATTGGAAGCGCAGTAACGTCGCCCTTCTCACCCTGATATCCGCGGCCGATGGCGAACAAAGTATCCTCGGCATTATCGAAGTTGAGGTCGCGATAGCGCTGAGGAACAGCGCCCAGCAAAATAGCGGTGTCGAGCACCTGATCGTAGTAGCTAAAATCGTTGCTTGGAATAAGATTGATGCCTGCATTCTTTTGCAAGGTCCAATGCTTGGCACGCAATTCCTTGGCAGTAGCGCGCCCTTCCTCGAGAGAAACCGCGCCCTTCCAATAGGCTTCGATAACCTTCTTCAGCTCACGGTTACAGCCTACGCGAGGAAAACCGGAAACAGATGTGAGAGTTGACATATTCACTCCTCTTGCTCTTTGCTTTTACGCATATGTTTTACGCTTGTCGCGAATTTTGTGGATTCGTTGCACTGCGTTTCAGCCTAGCAAACTAAAGGCGTTATAAAGCATTAAGCAAATTGAGGTGTCGTTATAAGTTGAGATTATAGGCGCGGTTTTTTTTGGGGGGGGGG
>NZ_KV812468.1:1596589-1616297 GCF_001813415.1 Alloscardovia sp. HMSC034E08
GGGGGGGGGGCAACTGATTGCCACTGGTTCGCTCACTACGACAAAATGCAGCCAATGAATGCGGCGTGAGTAATGAGCTCAAAAGTGAATCACTCTCCACGGCCTCCAGAAGGTGTTTTTTGGGCAAAATCCTGGCGTGAAAGATGATTCACTTTACGCCTCGTCTGCCACGACTGCAAAATGATTCATAAGTGGTTGCGGGCAATGAACTGTACCCTCAAGTCATGTTTCACGCCGCTCGGTCAGCTCCTCAACCAACACAAAAAGAAAAGAGCGCAAGCCTTAGGCTCACGCTCTTCTGCGTTGAAACGGTATAGCGCCCCTTCTACCCCTTACGGAACACGGAGTAGCGCGTCGTACCAATCAAGATATCTCCGGTTTCTGGGTAATACACCATATGATTAATACGGTAGCCCGCTTTACTACCACTCAAAGTGTAGGTACGGCGCGCGGCAGTTGAACCAGCCTCGTCAGTAGTAATGCTGTAGGTATCGGTCGTACCATCGTAGCCGTGCTTCAAAGCCAAAGTGTTTCCGTCCAAAGTGAAGGACGATGGACTGTACGAGTACTTCGGATCTTGATCAACAATCTCAGTGAACGAGCCAGACGGCAAACTCACGGATTTTGGCTTAGCACTTCCAACCTTCGCCGAGTATTCGAGGTTTAGCGCGGACGTGGCGAACGGATTGTATGGATAGTAGTTACCGTTTGCCGAGTAGCTGAGCGCGGTCTTAGCGCCGCTCAAAACTACGCGCATATCCTTGTACTTGGTCCAGTGATCGACGGAACTGTTCGTAGCAGGCTCACCACCGGAGGCAGCCAGAACGATATAGCTCGCAGTCTCCTTCATGAGCACGCCATCGCCCTTATCGGTCTCGTGCTCGTATCCGGTCGGCTTATCGAGCAGCAGAATCGCATAAGGAGCGTCGAGCACGTTCGCGTTGCCCGGCGCGGCACCGATATACTTAGCGAGTTCGTCCGCTGATTTTACGATGCGCACGATACCCGTAAACGCTGTATCGCCTCTGCTCTCAATCTTCTTGACTGTTTCGCTTAGCTTCGCATCGCTATCCTCGCTCGAGCTTTCTGAACCATTCATCGCTGTCTGAGCGATCTTAATATCTTTCTTGGTTACGCCCGACTTCTTATCTTTCGCGGCCTCTTTCAGCTCGGAAATGATGTCCTCGATATCGCTTGTATCCACGTCTTGTGCAGGTACAATCTTAAAGTCAGACGCTGTTTTATTGCCCGTCGCGGTACCGCTTTTATCAATCGAGAGCGAGAGATCTTCTGGAGTTTCGTAGATGGAACCGTCCGCGTTAACCGGGCTTACGTATTCGACATCGTATTCGCCCGCTCTCAGCTCAACGGTTGCAGAGCCGTTCGTATTCTTGCCGTCCGTCGGACGCACTGCGCGGTACATGTCGACATCGTTTTCTATATCTGTGCTCACGATGTGCAGCAGAACAGGCGTTGACTTCGCGGTCCACTTCTTATCGAGCTGTACTGAGAACTCAGTTCCGCTCGTTTTTACCGTTTGCTCGCTCGCTTGATTTTTAGCGAAGAAAACTTTGTATACGAAGAAACCGCCGACCGCTACAGCAAGAGCGGCAACAACCGCGATAACTGTGTAGATTACTTTTTTATTTGATTGGCTGGGGTTTGGCTGTGTTGTCGCTGGCGCTGTTGCCGGTGCAAGCGTTGGACTTGGTGTGCTTGGCTGAGGCTGAACAGGTTGAACAGGTTGACCGCATTTCGTGCAGAACTTTGCATTCGGTACAAGCTGTGCACCGCACTTTGTACAAAACATAATAACCGCTTTTCTCTTCATTCTCTTTGGTTAATAATGTCTATATTACAAGAGCAAAAAATACTACTGTGCTTCGTACTGCTCCTCGTAGTTTGCCAATAGAATCTGCTTGCTTTCTGGATAGTAAATTACATGGTCGAGGTCATAGTGATTTTGTGGGTTGTTCGGATCGGCTTCGAGAGTATATACTTGTCGTTGTGCAGTGGATCCTTGAAGATTTTCTTTAATAGTGAAGTTTAACTCATCTCCGTTATTTTTATACGTGAGATTCTGTCCCCTTATGGTAACTTCTCTAGGCTGATGCTCGTACGGGGAATTTGCATAAATCTTCTGCAGGTATGTACCAGATGGAATTTCTATTGAATTCAGTTGGCTATTAACTACATTTTGTGAGTAGACAACATCCTGTTGACCAACATAGAACGGGTTGAATGGGAAGAATCCGCCATTAGTGGAATACAAAAGATCGCCGTCATCTCCGTCCGCGATACTCAGAACAATGCGTTTGTTGAGATATTGCGTCCAGTCTTGGTCTTTAGCTGCAAGATAGGTGACAGGACTGTCGTATATAGGACCAGTTTTAAGAACAATGTATGAAGCTGTATCTGTATATAAGTTAGGCGAATTGACGGAGTGATTATAGTCTGTTGGTTCGTCGAGAATCAGCAAAACATAGGGTAAACCGAGAATCTGTTCTACAGGTAAATTCTGCGGGCTTCCACCAATATAAGCAGCTGCCTCTTCTGCTGTATTGAACTGCTTCACAATGCCAGTGAAGGCAATCTTGCCGTTATCTTTTACTTGTTTAATAGCGTTGTGCAACTCAGCGTTGCTTTGAGCAACGGCTGTGGCATTATCCGCAATCATAGTGTCGGTGTTAGTAATACCGACTTCAGTATATTTACGAGCTTCCTTCAGAGCATTCACAACGATCTTCACGTCCCTGGAAATTACCTTATCCGAGGGAATATATTCAAACTTTGCAGATTGTGGGGTTGTTGCGCTCGCAGTAACATTCGAAGCTTTTGGAGCTCGATACATGGATCCATCAGCATTAATTGGGCTAATATATTTTACGTTGTATTCGCCTTGAGGAAGCTTGACTGTTACAGTTTGCGTCTTAGATTTGCCGCGAGACGGACGTATTGCTTTAAACTTGGTTAGTTTATTATTTGTGCTTTTCAGGCGCAAGATAACGGGAGTTGATTTATCCGTCCAGTTATCGTCTAGAGAAACGCTCAACTTCATGCTGACTTCCGCTGGTTTCGTCAACGTTTTGTATGTGAAGAAACCCGCGACGCACAATGCGACAACAATGATGATTGCAATGAAAGCATACAATACGTCCCGTTTTTTCTTCGTTACAGTTTGTGTAGCTGGTGCTTCCGGCGTTATCTGTTCAGCAACAGCTGGCTGGGTAGTAGATGCAAGCACTGCTTTTCCGCACTTGGTACAAAACTTTGCGTTCGGTAGAAGTTCGGTACCGCACTTAGTACAATACATAAAATTCCTCTTCTCTCTCAAGCTCCATATGATCAATCCTACAGTTCGTTACACATTAAGCGTTACTCGTTCCAATAAATCATCGACTTTTTCTTGAATAAGCCGAGCTATAAAGCGAACCTCTTCGTCGCTTTGGTTATGTGGATCTGGAATCGTCCAATCCTCGTAATAGATGCCAGGAAAGAATGGACATGATTCGCCGCAGCCCATAGTAATAACCCAATCAGCTGTTTTAACGTTTTGGAGCAACAGTAATTTTGGTTGTGATTCTGGCTGTAATCCCAGTTCAGCTAGCACTTTCACAACCTGTGGATGGATTTGATTGGCAGGTTCAGAGCCGGCAGATAGAACTGTGACATTTTGTATTCCTAATTGATCAATTCTTCGTTTCGCAAAAGCAGCAGCCAGTTGCGAACGCCCCGCATTTTGTCGGCAGGCAAAAAGAATAGTAGTTGAATCGCTCATAGATTTATAGTATCGCGAACAATCCGCCCACAATCCAAATGAATCACGCGGGTAACAAGTTCCACAACACCACGCACATCATGTGTAGACAGCACAACGCAAGAATTATGCTCGCTCGCTAAGCGTTGCAGTTCTTCTAACTGGCGAGCGATGTTGGCGCTGTCTTGGCCAGCAAATGGTTCGTCCATAAGAATAAGTTCTGGCTGAGCAGCCCATGTGGCAGCACACAACAAACGTCGTTTTTGGCCTTCGGATAGCGACAAAGGATGGCGATCTTCCAAGCCAGATAATCCTAGAGCAGTCAGTTCGCGCTCGCACACTTCAGCAGAGTCGCAACGCAAAGCCATTTCGCCATCAACAGTGTTGCTAAAAATCTGATACCCCGGGTTCTGCCACACCAAACCACTGGAATCAACACGCACGCGACCAGGTCGCTTTACGCGTTGCACACTAGCCAACACATTGAGCAACGTCGTCTTGCCCGAACCATTATCTCCTACGAGGAGCATCACTTCGCGCTGGCGAAGTTCTAACGAATCAACCGATAAAATCTCGCGACCATCACGCGTAGTTACGCGTACATCCGAGACAGAAGCAACCAACGAGCCACCTTGCTCAGAACCAGCAGGCTCTACATCATAATCATCCATAAACTCAGCTATCTGAGTTTTGAGCGCAACGGACGCAATCTCTCGAATGCAGTCGCCACTCATAGCAACCGCGCGGTCAACATAATCGGCCAGAGTCGAAATGCGATATTCACACACGATAACGCAGTAACCGCTATCGGCGAGCGAGCGCAGCGCGCTCAAAACCACGCGCGCACCGTGAGCGCCCAAACTTGCCAGAGGCTCATCTAAAATAAGTATTTTTCTTTCGCAGGCTAAAGCGCTGGCGATGCACACGCTTTCTTTCTCGCCGCCCGAGAGGGTAGCGGTCTCAGCGAGCGGATCGAGATCGAGCATCTCACACAGCTCATGCACCTTCGAACGAATAGAATCAGCAGAAACACCGCGGTTTTCGAGGCTAAAAGCAATCTCATCGCCAACGCGGCCATGAATAATCTGCGAATCAGGATTTTGCAGAACACACGAGATATGCGAACTGACTTGCTCTGCCGTCCAATCAAGAGCATTCTCGCCATCGATGGTTAAAATGCCAGAAGCAGCTAAATGCGTGCTGTTATGCGCTAAACCGGTCAAGCAGTTGAGTAGCGAGGTTTTGCCGCAACCGCTTTCGCCGTAGAGCAAGGTCATGGTTCCCCATGAGAAGCCGAGCGACGCGTTCTCGAGCAGAGGAGTAGGAGAACTGGACGAGGTTAAAGTAAAATCTTGTAGTTCGATAGCGAAATCACTCATAACAGCTCCTATGCAATCTCCATAATCCACAGCGCGCACAAGCTCATATTCAGTGCGAGCCACAGCGCAACCCACACATAATCAAGCGCCTGCATGCGCACTGTTTTATACACGCTAAACGTGATGTCGGAGCGCAAAGTGAAGCCGCGCAGTTCGAGGGAATGTGTTAGATCGTCGCCGATACTCAACGCGCGGTCGAGAAGAGGAACGAGCATGCGCCACAGCGAAACACGCTTGTGAGATTGTTTAAGCCGCGGCATCGTGCGCCGAGCAGCAGCCACGCGCTTGGCCTGAACTGCCATAACATGCGCGAAACGCATACTAATAAGCACAGCCAGAGTTAAACCGCGCGATGCCCGCAAAGTTTGCAACGAGCGCACCAAATCGGCCTCGCGCACCGTAAACATAGGCACACAGGTGAGGCCGAGCACAAAAATGCGCAGAAAAATCGGCAAAGTGAGCGCCATGTCGCCATACGCTAAGGCGGTAAGAGCGCCCACAATCACATAAAACGGCGAAATTGCCACAATAAAACCGAGCATTTGCCGCCACATGCCAAAGCTCAGTTGCAGCACAACGCAGACCGCCACGCATGCTAACAGATGCGAGGTATGTGGATCAAAAAGCGCAACACTAAAACTGAGCAGGCTCGTGCCGAACAGTGCCAGAGGATGCAGGGTGCGCACTAGCGCATCCTACCGCTCTTGCGCAGCTCGTTTGCCACTTTCTCTGCCAAGAACGCTGAGCCAATAAACAGAGCTAATCCAACGACAAGCACAGTCATGATGGACACAGTTGAACCGACGAAAGTGGTGGCCAGACTGCCAACAACCAAGTACGTGTATGCAACCTGTACTGGAATCTGCAAAACAGAGCGCAAAATCGCGCTGGTCAAGCGTGCACCGCGCTTGTCATAGCTACGGAAAACAGCCAGAGCAATCAGCTCGACCAGAGCGCCGGCAATAACCGAATAAATGAAGGCTGTTGGGTGCATCGGAATAAGAATAATGGTCGAAATAGCGCTCAGCAGCGTAACCGTGCCCGGTTTGCGCACCTTAATGAGAGCGAACATGGAGAAGAAAGTAATAAACGGACCGGTGAGCAGTGTTTGAATACCGAAAATTTTAATGGTGTGAAGAGGTCCGCCTAAACACATGCCCACGAAAGCAAGGGCTGCGAAAATGGCAATATCTACAATATCGCGTAGGCTGAAGCCCAGCCAGGTTGCAGGAGCTGGGCTAGGTGTCTGTGGAGTGTTCGTCATAGTTTTCCTTTCATACTTTTCTTAGGATTGAGCTACGAGTTCGCCGCCACGCATAGTGAGCACTTGGCTGGCGAAGGCCGCGGGAGCCGGGCGATGCGAGATAATCACATACGCGCGGTCTGTCTGCTGATCAGACAGCGCCTGCATCAGCTGCGCTTCGAGTAGCGCGTCCATGTTCGCAGTCGGTTCGTCCAGGAAAATGAGCGGAGCATTCGACAGGAAAGCGCGCGCCACAGCAATACGTTGGCGCTGACCGTCCGAAAGCTCTACACCGTTGCGCACCAAAACATGATTGATGCCATCGCTCCACGAATCCACCAGATCGGTCAGCTGGACGGAAGCAAGAACCTCGCGCAACTGCTGGTCGCTCGTCTCTGGCTGAGCAATACGTAGATTATCGGCCAGCGAAGCCGTAAAGATATGCGTTTGCTGAGAAACAAGCGCTTGAGTTTCGCGCAAAGAGGAGGTTGCAGCCTGATTAATCGCTACATCATTTACGCTAATCTCACCGGAATCTGCATCGTAGAAACGCATCATAAGGTTAATAAGCGTTGACTTTCCTGAGCCATTTTCGCCTTGAATCACAATCATGTCGCGAGGCTTAACACTCAGCGAAACATCGTTCAAAACTGGCGAATCATCGTAGCCGAAGCGAACATTGCGTACATCCTGCGAGCTGAAATCGCTTAACTGAGAGCCGTTCTCATCATCAATCTCTTCAACAGCTGGAACCGCATCGAGCAGCTCGAACACGTGACGAGCGGCGGCCATAGTTGGCTGCAGTCCGGTGCCTAAACGGGCAATTGCCTGAATCGGGACGAGCGAGCTAGCGAAAGCAGCAAAAGCAATCAAGGCAAACGGGACTTCCAGCGCACCCGTGCCATAGATATATACATCGAGCACGCCAAAACCTGCTACACACAGCAGGGAAAGCATATCCAGGAAGAGCTTATTGTATCCGACCATAGCGTAACGCTTCGCACGACTAGTGAGCAAAGCCTGGTTGTTACTGTTTGCAGAAGCTGCGGTAGCTTCGGATGCGCTCGCAAAAGTAAGCGAACGCTGAGAATCTAAGCTTTCCAAAAGCTGCGAATAGACTTTGCCCTGAGCGTCGCGCTCAGCCATTGCCCAACGCGAGGTTGGACGTGTCATAATCAGCGGTTCTACAACGCCAAGCAGTACATATGCGAGCAGAGCAGCCAATCCGAGCAGAGGATGGATATTCGCGGCCAACAC
Source organism: Alloscardovia sp. HMSC034E08 (assembly GCF_001813415.1). Taxonomy (NCBI): domain Bacteria; kingdom Bacillati; phylum Actinomycetota; class Actinomycetes; order Bifidobacteriales; family Bifidobacteriaceae; genus Alloscardovia; species Alloscardovia sp. HMSC034E08. Next base: position 1,604,226 of record NZ_KV812468.1, read on the forward strand.
AACCTGAATAATGCTGGTAATAACAGCAATGGCAAGAGGGGAGAGAGTGTGCGCGTAGAAAATCTCGAACAATTCGATGTCTTCCGTAAGCGCGCTGACCAGCTTGCCGCGGCCATGCTCGGCCAAACGAGTCGGAGCCAAAGACTGCACATGCTTAAGCCGCTGATTGCGCATATCGCGCAGAACCGTAAAAGCCATCAAATGATTGTAGTACTGCTCGAGGAAAGCAAAAATACCGCGCACAGCAGCGAACAGAAGAGCCGCCACTGCCAAAACAATAGCGTTCGTGCGGTTACCCACCCACAGGTTGAGCATCGCCATCGTTGCGCACACAACCAGCGCAGGCACCGCGAGATAGCCGAGCGTGCCGTTAATAATGGCTTGCACTTCGATAGGCATAAGATGCTTCATAAAAGTGGCCATGCGACGCATAAGCCCAGTAGAAGTTGCTTTTGTGTTCATCTTAGTTCTTCTCCTGTGCTGGGGGCTGCTGTTGTTGCGTCGGTCGCGGCTTCGACTTCTTGCTGCGCGTGCCACATATCGTGCGCCACGCCTTCGCCCAGAACAGTACGCGGTTCGCCGAGCTGAGCAATCTCTTCGTTGCTTATGCAGATGGCGAGGTCGGCCATCGGCACGTTCGCCAAACGATGGGTAATAACGAGAACGAGCGCACGATTGGATAGCTGCTTCCACAACGTCCACAGCTGTTCTTCGTGCTGCTTATCGACTGCCGAACTGGCCTCATCGAAAATGTACACAGGGCGATCGAGTAGGAGAGTGCGAGCCACCAGCAGGCGCTGACGCTGACCTCCTGAAATATTTGATCCGCCAGGAGTGAGTTCATAGTCGAGGTCGAAATGCAAATCGACGGATTTGAGGGCTATGGTGAGCTCCTCTTCGTCGTGTGAGCCTGCGGGGTCGAGCGTATCGCGCACAGTGCCCGCCAGCGGATTGCTTGTACCGCTCATGACCGAAACAGCGCGCGCAATATCGCTCACATATGCGGTTTTCAGTTCGTTACCGAGCAGCTGCGCCGTACCCTCGTAGTCCGTCTGTACGCCCGAGATAACCGAAGCTAAGGTTGATTTTCCAGAGCCAGATGATCCCATAACCGCCACAAGGCCACGACATGGCAGATCGAGAGAAACGTTGTTTAAGCTTGGCTGGGTATTACCTGCGTAAGTGAGGCTGACAGATTCGAGGTGAGCCGCTGGCAAATCATTGCGCTCGAGCTCGTCCGCGGACTTCCAGTCGATATGGGTGAGATTAGTATCTGCGTCATTTTCTTCTGTTTCTCCGAGAAGTTCCTGATACGCATCCGCTCTGCGAGACGCAACAGCTCCCGTATGAATCAAATACACGAGCTGACGCATCGGATCGAACAAACGCACCGCAACAGTAAGCACAGAAATGAACACAACCATATTCATGCTGAAAGCGCTGGCAACAGCAGCAAGCGCAATCGCAACATAAATAACGCCATCAGAAGCAATCAGCGAGCGCAACTGACCAGCGAGCAGCTACATCGTCGCCTTGCGGAATCCTTCCGAACCTTCAGCCAGTTCCTCAGATTCCTTCTTATCGGCGCCAAACAGCTTGAGTGTAGGCAATCCCTTAAGTGACTCCTCGTAGTGAGCGGATACGCCTTCGTAAGCCTTGAGCTGCTCCTTATGTATGTTGATTTCCTTGCTGCGGCTTGCGTTTGCGACAACAGGAACGAGAACCATGCCGAGCGTGAGAATCGCTGCAGCCGGCGCGTTCAATGGGATAAGAACAAGAAGCGCGATCGGAATCATCGCTACCGCATGCACGAAAGTTGGCAGATACACAGTATAGAAGCTCACGATGGCTGGGATGCCTTCGACAGCGAGCTGGGAGAGCGCTTGATTTGCCATAAGAGAGTTCGTGCTCGTACGCACACGCTCAGGATTGAACACCGCGCTCATAATGGAACCGGTGAGCGCTTGCTGGAGTTTTTGCGAAGAATGAACAGTAATAAAGTGTGTAATAATTCCCAACACGAGGCGCGATACGATAAGCCTTACTAGGTACGGTGCGCGTGTTTGCACCACGTCCATCGGGTCAGACAGCGTTGTACTGCTTGACCAAAACGGCATAAAATCACCCACAAAATACGGAATCATATTGAGGAACATTCCAAGGATTCGCACAAAATCGATAATTAGGAAAGCTTCGATTGCAGTTCCGAGGGCATTTAAAATGCCAACAATAACGGATGCACGTGGATTGGCTCCGGGAAGCTTGAAGAGATTCTTACTGAACATTCCTCTCGCATTCCTTTCTGTTTTATTTGGTCTACAAAAGGCAATGCTCAAAAACCTAACATTAAACACCTTGATTGTATAGGCTTTTATGAGCTAGTTCGCACGAAGCTGTTTGTTAAACACTCTGGCCGTCAGGCAGTTTATGCCGAGGATTGTAAAGAACTGTGGGAAAAGTATGAGAATTAGCTGGGAATTTTTGTGTGTGGTAGCGTTGGAGGGGTTGCGGTGGGGGCGTTGCGGGCGTTTTTGCTTTAACTTTCGCAGATGTTGGTTATCTGTGAAAGTTAAAGCATCTGGTTAGCTCGGTTCGTGCTCAAAAAGCTTGATTTTATGCGCGTATGTGTGCATGCGAGTACAGGGTTGCTGCTGTAGCTCTCATAGATAGGCGTTAGCGCTACCTGGTAAAGCCTTTACCACCACTGATTTAAGGTGCAGAAGGCTTTAACGTTCACAGAAGTCGGCACAGATGAAAGCTAAAGCCGTGTGTAAAAGATCGCGCAGGAAAAAGCACAACAATCAGGTTCTCAAAGCGGTAAGTTTCACAAGAAAAGCGATGTGCAAAAGTTATCACATGAAAAACCGTGTGAGCGCACACCCTCCACCAATCAATTCACCTCGCACTACAAAAAATCAATAAAACTTTTTGGCTTAAACCTGTAGTATAAGGTGAATTCTTCTTCGTCAGCGCGATATCGCAAAATTGCTAATAATACACCCAATTTTCATAGCTTTTCCTCGGCGTTTCCAGGGGATCTGCTAAACTTTTATACCCGTAACGTTTAACGTAATTAAAATTGAACCGTGAGGCATTGATTTTAGCGGCTGTAGTGTAGCCTAAAAAACAGCATATAAAACGAAAGAAAGTAACCGAATTCTTTCTTACCACGACCGAATAGGCGTGCTGAGATTGCATAATATGCATCCGCACGAGATACGCGTTTCGAACAGTAAGAAGATTAAGGACAATATGAGTTATAGCGATATAAACGCATCCGAAAATAACCAGAAGAATAATCAAAACAATAACCAGACAACGCAGAAGCTGAGCAAAGCCGATAAGAAAGCGCTTAAGGCTCAGAAAGCTGCAGAAAAAGCTGTGATGAAGGCCGCTATCCGCGAAGAAAAGCGCCGCGTTGCCTTGTTGCGTCGCCGTCGTCTGCTGCGCGTAGACGATGTAACCGTGGTTGAGGAGTCCGCGCTCAAGAAGGCGGTCGCTGGTTCTGTGGTGGGTAACCTCATGGAATGGTACGACGTGGGTGTGTACGGATATTTGGCTGTGATCATTGGTCAGCAGTTCTTGTCTGATGCATCTAGCCAGATCCAGAATCTCTTCTCGCTGGCCGTTTTCGCTGTTACCTTTATCGCACGTCCGCTCGGCGGTGTTATTTTGGGTCAGCTCGGCGATCGTTTGGGGCGTAAGGAAGTTTTGGCGTTTACGCTTATGGTTATGGCGCTGGCAACCTTCCTGATTGGTGTGCTGCCAACGTACGCTGTGATTGGCGCGGCCGCTCCGATTCTGCTGATTGGTTTAAAGCTTGTTCAAGGTTTCTCTACCGGTGGTGAGTATGCCGGTGCAACGACCTTCGTTACCGAGTACGCTCCAGATAAGCACCGCGGTTTCTATGCGGCTCTGCTTGATTGGGGTTCATACATGGGCTTCGCAGTGGGTGCTACTTTCGTATCGATTTTGCAGATTACTCTTACCCCTGAGTTTATGCACTCGTGGGGTTGGCGTATTCCGTTTATGATCGCGCTGCCTTTAGGTGCTATTGCTTTGATTTTGCGTACCAAGATTGAAGATACGCCTGCATTCCAAGAATCTCAGGACGCACCAGAACCAACCGCCGCTCCGAATGTGCGCGATATTGAGGAAGCCATTCACGCAACTGATGAAGGTCCTCAGGGTGTAGTCGGTTTGTTCAAGAATTATTGGCGCGAACTGCTCACAGCATTCTTCCTCGTTGCAGCAGCAAATACTGTAGGTTACGCGTTAACCTCTTATATGCCAACCTATCTGTCGACGACTTTGCACTACGATCCGGTTCACGGAAATCTGCTTACTTTGCCAATCTTGGTGATTGTTGCTTTCGCTATTCCGCTTACTGGGTGGATTTCTGACTTCACTTCGCGTTGCGTTGTGCTCGTGTCTGCAGCTTTAAGCGCAATCATCCTTGCTATCCCAGCATTCATGCTGATGGCTCACGGTGCTGTATGGTCTACGCTGCTCGGCTTGTTCTTCCTCGCAATCCCAGTAGCCTTATACATGGGTAATTTAGCGGCAACTTTGCCAGCTCAGTTCCCAACATCCTCCCGTTTCGGCTGCATGGGTATTGCCTATAACGCGGCAGTTGCGATTTTCGGTGGTACTGCAGGTTTGATTATGGAAGCCTTAGTCACCTTCACTGGCAACGATTTGGCTCCAGCCTTCTGGGTAATGGCCACGTCAGCAATCGGTTTCGTTGCTGTCTTCTTCTTGCGCGAGTCTGCTCGCCAGCCATTGCCTGGATCTATGCCGGCTGTAGCAAGTGTAGAAGAAGCAACTGAGCTGGTCGAAAATCAGCAAGAAAACCCAGAACTCGATGTAGAAGAGCTCTTCGCAGACGCTCCTATTCACGTGCTCGATCAACAGCCAAGCGTGGAAGAAGCGAAAATGGAGCTGCGGGCTGCTATCGAGGCAGAAGACGCAATCCGTCAAGACCTGCGCAAGGCTAAAGCAGTAACAGAAGCCGCGCGTGAAGCCGTGGTCGAGGCCATGGAGTCTGAGGAAACGCAGAACGAACAGTAAATCTCTAAACCTTTAAGCCTGATGAAGAAGCGCACTTCATCAGATTTTTTTCGCGGTATTATGACCGTATGAATGAGAAGAAAACTGCAGGTAATTGGGTCGATATTTTTGCGCTCTATTTGTTCGGTATCTTTATGGGGGCTATCGATACGGGTATCGTCACTCCCCGTACGAACAGTTATTCAAAACGATCTGAACATAGACGCCTCCGCTGGCATTTGGATGATTACCATCTATACCTTGGCGTATGCCGCATCGATTCCGGTTACGGGCAATCTCGCCGACCGTTTCGGCAAGAAAAATCTCTACCTTATTTCATATTACGCTGTTCGGCTTGGGCTCGCTGGGCTGTAGACTGTCTCAAGACGCACATTCCTTTGCTCTTCTGCTTATTTTCCGCGTTATTCAGTCGCTTGGCTGTGGCGGTATTATGCCAATTGCGACAGCAGCTGTGGGTAGCTCCGTACCAGAAAATAAGCGCGGACTGGCGCTCGGCTTAGTCGGCGTTGCCTACGGTGTGGATAATGTTCTCGGCGCGTCAGCAGGTTCGGCGATTTTGGCGGTTGCCGGCGTTCACAACGAGCAGTGGATCTTCTATATTAGTGTTCCGAGTGCTCTGGCAATCGTAGCATTTGGCTGGGTTCTGCTGCGCAACGAAACCGAGCCAAATAAGCAACCAATCGACTACCCGGGCATCGCTGTACTCGTTACCGCGATTATAGCTCTGCTCTGGTCGATTCAGCACTTCGATCCGTTCGACGCGCTCGCCACTGCCAAGCAGATGGACGTGTGCCTTCCGCTGTTCGTTTTTATCGAAAATAAGGCGGCCGATCCGGTTATTACGTTGCGCTACTTCACCACGCGCGCGGTTTTGCTCACTCTTCTTTTGGGAACGCTGTCGGGCGTTATTATTATGGTGCTCGTTTTCGTGCCGCAGTTCGCAGAAAATTCGATGCGTTTGCCGACAGGTAGTGGCGGATATCCAGTGATTATTCTCGGTCTCGCCTCCGGTGTGGGCGCGCCGCTGTCGAGGCGTTTTACCGATAAGTTCGGCGCTCGTTTCGTTCTGTGTATTGGTGCGATTATTTCGGTGATTGCCGCGCTCAGCTTAAACTTCTGGGCCGTTCCTCAGCCTGGATATGTCTCTGCGTTGGTCTCTTTGATTTTGATGGGCTTAGGCCTCGGCTTCCTCGTAGGTGCTCCATTAAATTATTTGATCATGCAGCACGTGCCGCAGGAGCAAATAACCTCCGGTTTGGCGAATTTATCGCTGATGCGTTCGATTGGTACCATGCTAGCTCCTGCTATTTTTGTTGGTTTGCTTGCGAATTCTCTGGTCGGTTTGCCTCAAACTTTAACTGCAGAGTTGCCAACGAAGGTGGACGCGCCAGCTTTACCTCATGCAGCTGAGCTGCAAGAGCAGTTAGAGGTTATACGCAAAAATCCGTACCTCGATGCGACCATGAAGAAGCAGCTGAATGCGATTCCAGATTTAACGAACACGTCTATCACCATTCTATGAACGGAAACGGAAAACTGCCTGCCGAAGGCTCTCGAATCTCTACAGAGTGCGGACGTTTGGCGTGGAAGAACTGAACGTCAAATTCCGTGGTAACAACGTCATCGATCAACAGTCAAAGGGACACTCAGATGCAATTGCTCTGATGTTCACCATGAAGAGCGGCGGAGTTAACAGCAAGCAAGATGGTCTTAATCCGAAGGTTAATTTGATTGGAGAGTCTGCCGATGCGACTCTCACGGTTAACACCGATATGTCCACCAATACTCCCAACTACTCCACGGCTGTTGAAAGCCACGGTGGCGCGCTCACAATCGGCGGGCAAGGGACAATCAATCTTAACCCCGGATATAGTGGTGATAAAGGATTTGCTGGTGCTATGGGTATTTCTGCCAACACTTTCACCATCACCGATAACGTAAAAGTCAACATTAAGACTCAAATAGCCAATCCCGAGACAACATCAACGAAGTTCGGCGTCCTAGGCACATATGGATCTGCCGTACTCGCGGGCAACTCCCAACTTGATATTGAACTGATGGGCGTAACTGGCGGCAATGCTATTGGTATGTACAGTCGCGAAAACATCACTGTCACTGAGCAGGCCTCCCTGAAGGTGAAGGCAGATTCTCCGAATATGTCACCGGTCGGTGTTCGTGCGGACAAAGACACGGTGTTCTCTTCGGCTAAAGATGCCGATATCCAGGCTCCTGGCGGACGCGTTTGGTATGCGGGAAAGGTAGCAGCTTTTGAAGGTCCCGGCGATGTAAATGGCACAGGTGCTTCGAAGTTCTCGTTGCAGGCCGCCGGCAACGTAACTATGGCTAAGGGCTATGGTGTTTTTGCGCCAGAATCTGGCAAGGTAAATAATCCTGGCGTCGTTGACGCTGACGGACAGAGAGTAAGCGAATGGCAGTTGTCCATTTTGAAACCACTCTATGAATTGGTTAAAACATCTCCTGCTAAGGCAGTGGAGTCGCCTATGAAGGGTAAAGAGTACGCGAAACAAGGCATCCGACACGAGTACTCAGCCCCGGAAACGGTTACGGTTAAAGGAAAGACTTGGCGGGTAAAGATTAACGCTTCCAATGGCCAGCTGACGGTGACCCCAGCTGCTGATGCAGTCAGGGGGGATAGGGCCGACATTCCAGTTACTGTGACTTATTATGACGATGATGCGGTCACTGAGGGTCAAGCTGGTTCTAATGTAGCGAAGATGCGTAAAGCTATCGCACCGGTTGTTATATCTGAAGCGACTGCTACTCCGCAGTTGCCAACTGTGCAAGATATGAAAGACGTCACGGAAGGCTCTTGGCAAAAAGAGATAATTCCGTCTTACGGCCCGGATGAAGCTGGTAATCCCAACCCGTTTGATGGGGCGTTCAAATACGACGTGACGTATGTGAACAATGACGGTGAGCTGTTCAACCCGGATGATCCTGTTAGTCGCGGGAAGAAAGCTGTTGTGACTGTGTCGCTTACCGATAAAGGTAAGGAAAGCTACACGTCGCTTAAGTGTCCAGAGGGTGCTACTTGTGAGGTGAATGGCGACGGGAACGTCGTGTTCACAGTTGATCTAGCATTCAAGCCCAAGCCAGAGTCCCCTGATAAGATGAAACTGCCTGATGAGACGAAGGAGTCATCAGCTACGTCAAAGGCTCAGCACGGTCACGGCGGGCTACCCAAGACAGGTTCAGCGGATATGACTCTGCTTGGTGCTAGTGCCCTGCTTTTGCTGGCGGGTGGTTACTTGCTCAAACGTCGTCACATGTAAAATCGCATGTAACGTGTGATCTCATAGCGCGCCGTGCCTCATCATGAGATTGAGGCACGGCGCGCTATGAGACTGATTGGACTTTCGCTTTTTCTGATTTGTCGAAGATGAAGGCTGGTAGGCAGATCGAGTATCTGATCGACGAGGTTCCTGTTGAGGGGTATACCTCGGTAATCAAGCAGAATAAGGATGGTTCGTTCGTTGTGACGAATACTTGCCAGCCGAAGTTGTAGAAGACCGGTGATTCCGGAATCCTGACACTGCTGGCCCTTGGTGGTCTGATGCCAACAGGTGGAGCTTTTCTGATGATACGTCGCAAGAAGAACCTCATGTGATCCACTTGATTACAAGGACCTAGTCCTGATCACATAATGGTGCGCCACCGAAAAGGCCAGCGGTGCCTCATTGGCGCGTGGTGCTTTGTTGACCATTACGGTTCCGACAGGGGCTTAGACGTCGGTGATATGGACGTCGCCCCTCACACCCTCACCCGGTCTACAAACCGTCTCCTGGCTCTTCCAACGCTCAATCATGCACCACGACTCAGCAGTAACCCACGCGGTCGCGCGAACGGGTGAAGCAAACTTCATGACCCAGGTCACGGTATCAGCCATTCCGAAGTCTCAACATGAGCGACAACCGTTCTTCACGGAGTCCAGCTCTGGATCGTTCTGCCCGATTCCATGCGCGACATAGAGCATCGCTTCGACAACTGCGTCCCCTAAAACACTGTGGTCGACGGCGTCAACGTCGAGCCCACACGCCTCGTATACGCGGGCGTCGGCAAGACTCAACTCGGTATCGCGAATACCGGAATGTCCACCGCGCGAGTGCTCTTTGTCAGTGCTGAACCCTTCAAAGAGACCATCGTCATGTGGCGGAACTTCATTGGTTGCTACTATTGAGAAATTGAGCAATTCCGTCGCAAGTGGGGGATCTGGGGGCTTCGGTCAACGCCTACTTATCATTTTCGACGTCCAATTGGATGTTTTCTTCTGCGATCCTCATTCTCCTTGGCAACGAGGCACAAACGAGAACACCAATGGTTTACTACGACAGTACTTCCCAAAAGCTACCGACCTACCCCAGTACCCAGAAGAATATCTTGACGCAGTCGCAGAAGAGTTAAACGATCGACCACGCAAGACGTTAGAATACGATAAACCCAGCGAGCGGATCCTCAAACTGTTTACCTAAAACCATCAACCGTTGCAACCACACCTAGAACCCACCCCGTTTCGGTTTTTTTTGGGGGGGGGGACGCCTTGCCATTATTAGGAAAAGTGCCAAAACTGTTTTCATATAGGGTGTTGTGGTTACATGAAAAATATTGTAGTCTCCAAAGCAGAAGTTTGACCCTACTTGGTGCTATTATCAAGCATTGCTATAGAACTGGTGGATGCTCTATGCAATTCTTTCCGGTCGTGAGGTTGGCATGGACGGACTCCACCATCAACAGATGAAGGTATTCAGGTAGCGAGCCTTCAGGTTCTCACTACGCCCAAAATATCTTCTAGGAAGGAAAAATTAACACTGTGATGAAGCAAAACGCGATCCGTCGTCTTGGTACGGTAGTTTTAGTGGTTACTTGCTCTTTGGCCATGGTGGGTACCTTTTGTGCCCCCCCCCTGCGCACTAGCAGTCGGATCTCCGATCGCTGCGGCTGCTAGTTCGCAGAAGCCTGCTCCAACAGTTGGTAGCGATAAGGCCATCTATTCTCCTGGTAAGGCGAGCGAAACGGGCACGATCTCTGGCTCTGTCAAAGAGATTGTGAAGGCGGGCACTAATTTCAATAACGTTCAGGATGCTGGTAAGCCCATGAGGGGTGTGAAAGTATACGCCCAGTGGTATGAGGGCGTCAACACGGAGCATTCATCCCCGGTGTACTACACCGAGAGCGACGCTAACGGTAATTTCACCATCAAGATGCGACAGTACACTGATGCTGCCGGCGTGACCCGCACGTTCGCTGCGGATGCCAGTGTTGGCCTTACGACAGGTGACCCTGCCGGTCGGCGTGATCAGCGCCGCGAGAAAATCCGTATGTGGACGGAGCTACCAGATGACTTGACAGATAAGTATCGTCTGGTGCATCAGCCGGCGGCTGGTGTATTCCCGGGCATTGGCGCAGATACCACTCCCAGCACCCAGGGTGACGGCCAGTGGAATGGCAACAAAGTATCGGGTGTGACCATTCAGTACGCACAGAAGGACAAACTGCCGCAGCACCTTCCGCAAAACAAGTGGGCAGAGAGTGTTGGAAAGTCCAGTAACAATGGTAACTATGCTGGTCGGGCATTTTGGAACCTTGATGTGTTGCAGGGCGCGAAAAACCACAACACTGTGAGTGCTTTTGGCGGCAAGGACGTCCCTGCCGCTGGTTTGAAAGTGGTTGGCTCTTACCTAAACGATGAGGCTGTGACCAAGATTGAACAGTACGCGAAGGATAACTTTGCGGGTAAGACTCTGCGTGGGAAAGGTTGGACTCCTGCTGACGAAGAGGGCCTGCAGCGCTGGATTAATGAGCAGGTAGTTGCGGATCCAGAAGGCTGGATTGCCGAGACGGTCACCACCACTACTGGCGCTGATGGTAAGTTCCAGCTTTTCTGGAAGGGTATCTACGGTAACAACCACACTGGTACGGGCGGTGGCATTAACCCGCCGGCTGCAAAATTGCACAAGCTGGCTGGTTCGTGGGAAGAAGGTTCTTGGGCTAACGGCAACCTTGGGTCCAAGCACGTCAATATGCATTGGAGCTACCTCAGCGTTCTTAATAGTGACGGGAAGCCGCTTCCTGACAATATCGGTGTGCTGTATCCTTGGTCGCTTGGCCAATGGGCGGGCCCGGGCTTCGGCGTTGATTTGAACGCTGGTGGTAACGCACAGCTCTTCGGTGGCGACGGCGCGTACATTGGTGAAACCACTGATTCGTACACGGGTTGGAACATCGCGCTTGCGCCGCAAGCCTTGAAGTTCGATGTAGTGGATAAGAACACCACCGATAACTGGGCGACGGTCAGCGATACGGTTCAGACTGATACCTCCGGCCTGCCGATCACTCAGGATCTGAGTTACTACATCCAGTGGATAGATAAGAACGGCAAAGTCGTCAAGACCTGTGAGACCGCTAAAGCTGACGCCGCAACCAAGATCCCAAGCTGTCCCCTCAAAGTTCCTACGGACGCCCAAACTGGTGATACGTTCACTGCCCGCCTGAAGCTCACCCCGGGTAATCCGGATCCAGAGAACGACTTGGTGCTGGCTTTGGATGCTTTCGCTGTGGCTCGTGGATACCTTGAATACGACGAGGTTCAGGCGAAGTCTGGAGAGGCTACTTCTTCCGAACCAAAGTTCGACAACCCGGATACCGACGTCAAAGAAACCAAGCCTGAAAAGGCAAAGTTCGAACTTGGCACACTGCCAGAGGGCGTCACTAAGGATCAGGTTTCGGTTGATTCCGCGACTGGCTTTGTGACCTTCACTCCGAACGCTGACCAGGCTGGTAAGACGTTCAAGTTCCCAGTTGTGATGCGCAACGAGAATCTGCAGGTCCCGGTTCTCGACGAGAACGGCGATCCGGTGAAGGGTGACAACGGTCAGCCGAAAACCCAGGGTCGCGTTGTTGCCCGTGCCGATGCCCCATTCAAGGTAGCGAACATCATCGCAGCAACTGTTGAGCCTAAGTATGAGGGTAAGTTGGTTGTTCCTG
>NZ_KV812469.1:0-1235 GCF_001813415.1 Alloscardovia sp. HMSC034E08
TGTTCAACTTCGGTTGGACGTTTTCTCTTTTTTTGTAATGCTCCTACTTCAGGGGAGGTGCCGCATCGGCTGCAGGCGCCTCCGGGACTTGTGCTTTTTTCTGTCTCGGCGAACCCTGACCGGTCGACGACGCACCAGCTCACGTCGGAGACTGGACTTTTCTATGCTGCTTTGCTTTCTTTTGTAATGTTTCACCTTGTATAGATATGTATTCCAGAAGTTTCCCGCCGTGTATAGCTGCTTTTGAGTAGTCATTGCTGATGTAGTTTGTAATGAATTGACTTGAACTCTAATCAACTATGTCAGAACAGGCATGCTATGAAAGAGAATTGAACTCTGTATAGTAAAAGTGTAAGGTCAGTAGGCTATGGTAGGTGTCCAGACAAGTCTATATGCCCTGGAATGCAATTGCTACAGTTTGTAATAAAAGACTGAATACGAAATCATGGCACTTTTTCTTGCTTTTCTGTCTGGTCACCCATTCAAGACCTAGACAGTTTGCTGAGTCCAGTCGTCGCCGGAACTTTTCTGCACTTTGGTTACAGCCCCAAACCTGTCCCCTCTGCTCTAGACATGTGTGCAAGTGGTTGAGGAAGTGTTGTGTGCTGTCCAAGTTGGAGAAAGGAGAGGGTATGGAGAGGAGGAGGGGAAATTGGATTTTGGAGGTGGAGAGGAAGGTGCCCAGCACAGCCAGGCTGCTCATTTTCTGGCAATTTCTGTGGATGCCCGGGTTCATAGAGGGTCTGGTATGCCCCTCCCATGGACAGAAGATTGCTCCGGACTATGGAGTATGAGAAATGGTGTCAAATCTGCAAAAGGCCCTGAAGCTGTCTCCTCTTCTGAAGCACTTTTCTGGGTCTAGAGTGTTGCATGGGGTATATTTAATGGGTGTTCATGAGCCTGTACACTTTTTTTCCGGAAAAGAGTGGAGTTGCAAACACAGGTGCACCAAAGAATCCTCTGCCACCAGTCAAGAACACATTGCACGCTTTGCCACCTTCTTCATGTTTACCTGCTTTCTTGTCACCATGTGCACTAGATTCTGCCTGCAGAACTCCCAGGCTGGTAGATCTGAAGGTGCCCTGTCAGGAACAGCAGCAAAGAACACCACCTCTAGCACCACCTCTAGTGTATTGAGCAAAATGTTCACTTGTTTTGGGTAGAGGGGGGTATATAGATGCATTTGGGAGTAAGAAATGTTATCTGCGGCCATACCGCGATGAACACACCGCGTC
>NZ_KV812469.1:1335-1702 GCF_001813415.1 Alloscardovia sp. HMSC034E08
ACTGTGCTGCCGCAGGTTAAATTTTTTTTTTTTTCACTTTTTTCTTCCAGTATAGTATTGAAAGCACTCAAAAGTATGTGCTAGACACCTCTACGCACTTCATGAGGCCAGTCTACAGGTGGAGCAAAAAGTGGGTGAAGAAAAAAGAAGGACTATTCTTTTGGGCCAGCAAAGGAGGACAATAGGAGGGCCAGGATGGCACATCTATAGTGCAACTGGTGCTGAAGAGTCACCATAGCATATTTTCAAGTTGATCCGGACCCGACACTGCGGGTCCGCACCGCAAGGTCAAATTTGGACAAAAATGCCCACATTTTTTTTTTTTTGCTCTGGTCATGCATGAAACCACTTCTGCCTACCTCATGAA
>NZ_KV812469.1:1802-4302 GCF_001813415.1 Alloscardovia sp. HMSC034E08
CCTGTCAGGAACAGCAGCAAAGAACACCACCTCTGGCACCACCTCTAGTGTATTGAGCAAGTTGTTGGCACTTTGTTTTAGTGAAAAGGGGTATAGAGAGGTATTTTGGAGTAGAGAATGTCATCTGCGGCCATACCGCGATGAACACACCGCGTCTCGTCCGATCCGCGAAGTTAAGCATCGCAGGGGCCAGAGAGTATTGCCGTGGGTGACCAGGCGAGAACACTGTGCTGCCGCAGGTTAAATTTTTTTTTTTTTGCCCTTTTTTTCTTCAGATATAGTATTGAAAGTGCCCAAAAGCACATGCTGGGCACCTCTACGCACTTCATGAGGCCACTCTACAGGTGGAGAAGAAAAGGGGGTGAAGAAAAAAGAAGGACTACGCTTTTGGGACAGAAAGGAGGGCTTTAGGAGGGCCAGGGTGGCACATCTATAGTGCAACTGGTGCTGTAGAGTCACGATGGCGCATGTCCAGGTTGATCCGGACCCGACACTGCGGGTCCGCCCCCACAAGGTCAAATTTGGTCAAAATCCACCGCTTCTTCTTTTTTACAGACTGATCATGCATGAAACCACTTCTGCCTACCTCATGAAGGAGAACAGCAGTGAAAATGCAAGAGGGAAAACACAGTGTGGTCACAACTCCGGGTTGGCTTCGGCTAATCAACGGGTGAGCGCATTTGTGTTGGAACTTTAATCAGCATTTGTATCTGTTTCTATATCCTCCATGACTGGCTTCTTAAGAATCTATTCGGAACTTGTTTCAGAGTGGATGGACGGAAGCCTGGGGTTAATACATCACACGAGCGTCTTCGGATCCGTAGTCACTGGTGTATACGCTCCTGCCTATAACCGTTCCTCGGAGCGATGAAAGGTAAAACCGTGTAGACTGCTTGCCGTTGGCCAAACCAGTCATCACAAACCAATCGAAGAGATGCATGAAGCAAGTTGCTAGTTTTATTACTATGCCACGCGGAATGTAATCTTCAAGCTACTTGCCGATCTATTGGACTTTTGCGCCATAGAGAAAACAAGTAGAGTGAGCAAGACCGGAATAGTAGATGAGCATAGTGTCACAGGTCAGACGAGCGCGAGCTCTGAAGACTCATGACACCGTGTATCAACTCAATTGTCGGTTGAACTTACAAGTCTGTAACAAACTCGAAGGTTAGTAACTAGGTTCGTCCAGTGAAAGCCTTGTGGGCCCTGCTTCGGCAGGTGCCTCTCGGAGATAGTTACCTGGTTGATCCTGCCAGTAGTCATATGCTTGTCTCAAAGATTAAGCCATGCATGTCTAAGTTTAAGCAATAAACAGTGAAACTGCGAATGGCTCATTAAATCAGTCATAGTTTATTTGATGGTACCTTACTACATGGATAACTGTGGTAATTCTAGAGCTAATACATGCTGAAAAATCCCGACTTCTGGAAGGGATGTATTTATTAGATCCAAAACCAATGGCCTTCGGGTCCCTATGGTGAATCATGATAACTGCTCGAATCGCATGGCCTTGCGCCGGCGATGCTTCATTCAAATATCTGCCCTATCAACTTTCGATGGTAGGATAGAGGCCTACCATGGTGATGACGGGTAACGGGGAATAAGGGTTCGATTCCGGAGAGAGGGCCTGAGAAACGGCCCTCAGGTCTAAGGACACGCAGCAGGCGCGCAAATTATCCCCTGGCAACACTTTGCCGAGATAGTGACAATAAATAACAATGCAGGGCTCTTACGGGTCTTGCAATTGGAATGAGTACAATTTAAATCCCTTAACGAGGATCAATTGGAGGGCAAGTCTGGTGCCAGCAGCCGCGGTAATTCCAGCTCCAATAGCGTATATTAAAATTGTTGCCGTTAAAAAGCTCGTAGTCGAACTTCGGGCTCTGTCAGCCGGTCCGCCTTCTTGGTGTGTACTTGTTTGACGGAGCCTTACCTCCTGGTGAACGGCGATGTCCTTTACTGGGTGTCGTCGCAAACCAGGACTTTTACTTTGAAAAAATTAGAGTGTTCAAAGCAGGCCTTTGCCCGAATACATTAGCATGGAATAATAAAATAGGACGCGCGTTCCCATTTTGTTGGTTTCTGAGATCGCCGTAATGATTAATAGGGATAGTTGGGGGCATTTGTATTCCGTCGTCAGAGGTGAAATTCTTGGATTGCCGGAAGACAAACTACTGCGAAAGCATTTGCCAAGGATGTTTTCATTGATCAAGAACGAAGGAAGGGGGATCGAAAACGATTAGATACCGTTGTAGTCTCTTCTGTAAACTATGCCAATTGGGGATCGGTACAGGATTTTTAATGACTGTATCGGCACCCGAAGAGAAATCTTTAAATGAGGTTCGGGGGGGAGTATGGTCGCAAGGCTGAAACTTAAAGGAATTGACGGAAGGGCACCACCAGGTGTGGAGCCTGCGGCTTAATTTGACTCAACACGGGGAAACTCACCAGGTCCAGACACAATAAGGATTGACAGATTGATAGCTCTTTCTTGATCTTG
>NZ_KV812469.1:9411-9875 GCF_001813415.1 Alloscardovia sp. HMSC034E08
GATTTTGGAGGTGGGGAGGAAGGTGCACAGCATGGATGGCCAGGATCCTCATTTTCTGGCGGTTTTGGCGCCTGCCCGAGTTCATAGAGTGTCTAGAGCTCCCCTCCCATGGACAGAAAAACGGTCCGGACTATGGAGTATGAGAACTGGGGTCAAAACTGCAAAAGGCCCTGAAGCTGTCTCCTCTTCTGAAGCACTTTCCTGGGTCTAGAGTGGTGCATAGGGTACTTTTCATGAGTGTTTGAGAGCCTGTACACTTTTTTTCCGGAAAAGAGTGTCGTGGCAGACAGAGGCGCACCAAAGAATCCTTTGCCACCAGTCAAAAACTCACTGCACGCTTTGCCACCTGCTTCCTCTTTACCTGCTTTCTTGTCACCATTTGCATGAGATTTTGCCTGCAGAACTCCCAGGCTGGTAGAGCTGAAGGTGCCCTGTCAGGAACAGCAGCAAAGAACACCACCTCT
>NZ_KV812470.1:0-850 GCF_001813415.1 Alloscardovia sp. HMSC034E08
ACTCCAGGGTCGTGCCACCATTCCAAGAGTCCCCCAGATGTGTCAGTCCATTCCAGAGGAACCTGTTTTCCCTGCACTGCCTTGACGTTCAAGCCGAGGATCGACTCCCACCACGTGTGCACGTGGGACAGCCCTGTGGGAAAGCCTCGTGGGAAAGCCTCGTGGGAAAGACACGAGGGAAAACCATAGATGCTTTGATCCACGGGGCGGACTGCGTGACACTGCTGCTACCGCTCTGGAGGAAAGCGCAAGTGCATGCCCGCATTCGAGACGAGGACTGACTCCCCTGGGGAGACTCCAGAAGTACCCCAAGATCCATGTCAGCACTGGAGAGGAATCCTCAGGTTCCGGCCCTGAGTTCACACAAGGTCTTAGGCCCCGGCATCAGCGGGAGAGGAATTCCGAAAGGCCCCCGAGGAACTCGCATGGGGACTGGCCTTTCCTGAGGCCACCAGAGCGGGTCCCTGAGGGCCCCGTCGTAAGTCGAGAGCACCTGCCGCAACTCGAGAAAATCCAGGAGGTTTTGCCCTCCAGGCGAGATGAGGCCCATTTCCGCTGAGGCTTCTCGAGGCTAATCACATCTAACCCCTGGAACTTCCAAAGGGTCCTTCACACCCTTTCTGCAACTCAAGAAGTTCCCGACACACCCGTCTCCACTCGAGAGGAAGCACGAGGGTCCCGAACACATCCAGGGGAGCCCCGTTTCCGCCTCCGAGCTCGAGATGAGGGATCCTTTCCCTGTTTCGTAGGGAAAGAATTCCCGGCGTTCCCGTCGCATCTCAAGAGGAGGCGCTCTCCACAGGAAAGGCGAGAGGAACTCCAGGGTCGTGCCACCATTCCAAGAGTCCCC
>NZ_KV812471.1:0-1746 GCF_001813415.1 Alloscardovia sp. HMSC034E08
AGCTTAGTTAGTACGTCAATATTTAGTTAGGTATGGACTACGTAACTAAAGGAGATAGTCTTAGGTATCTCTGTAAGGCCAAGTTGCTTATAGTGATCCATGACATATAAGATACGTTCATGACTGATCATATTATGACCTATGTGTGTTTTCTTACCTGCGAAGGGGGAAAGAGGGTAAGAAAGACCTGGAGGGGGCCAGGAAAAAGGGGGATATCTACTTGTACAGTAGTGTTGATACAGAGTAGTGAATGTCTGATAGAATGATGTTAGGGAAGATACCGAATAAGAACATACAGAATAGTAGTGGTAGTAGTACCATGAACTCTCGTCGAGTAAGATCTACAGCGTATCCTAAGTAAGGACTCCATGCTCCACCTGACATACGTGCGTATAGCCAAATAGAGTAAGCAGCTGAGAAGATAATACCTAGACTCATAGCTACACCAACTAATGGACTTCGTTGCATTGCTCCTAGTAGTGCTAGTACCTCACCAGCCCAGTTAACTGTAAGTGGTGTTGACATGTTACCTAGGATGAATAGGAAGAATAATAGTGAGAATACAGGCATGTACTGAATTAGACCTCGGTAGTATCGGATAACACGTGTGTGGTATCGATCATAAATAATTCCACCTAGACAGTAGAATAAAGCAGGGCTTACGAAACCGTGAGCAATTCCTAATAGGATTCCTCCTTCGATCCCTTGTAGTGTGTTAGAGAATAGTCCAATTACAACTACAGCCATGTGAGCAATAGATGAGTAAGCAATTAGTACCTTGAAATCTGTTTGTCGTAGTGTAGTTAGTGAACTGTATACTAGTGTTACAACACAAATAGTCTGTACTAATGGTGCAAAGTATGATGTAGCTTCAGGTAGGAATGGAATTAGAATTCGGATGTAACCGTATGTAGCTAATTTCAGAATTAACCCAGCTAGAATCATTGACACAGCAACTGAAGCTTGAACGTGAGCTCGGCTTAGCCAAATGTGTACAGGTAATAGAGGTGTTTTGATAGCAAGGCTTAGGAAGATTGCAAGCCATAGCCATCGTTGGTGCTCGAAGCTAATATCAGCTAATGATAGTACTTCAAAGTCAGTACTTCCAACGTGGTAGAAGATAACTAGGAAGGCAAGTAGCATGAATAGAGATCCGAATAGAGTGTAAAGGAATAGTAAGAATGAAGCTCGGATTCGGTCAGCGCTAGCTCCCCATACTCCAACAAGTACAAATAGAGGGATAAGTACAGCCTCGAAGAATACATAGAATAGTAGTAGATCAAGTACTACGAATACTGCAATTAGTAGACTTTCTAGTACTAATAGAGCAATCATGTAAGCTTTGATGTTGTGTGTTACGTTATCCCAACTTGCTAGGATACAAATTGGTAGTGTGAATGTTGTAAGTAGCACAAAGTATAGTGATAGACCATCTACACCCATGTGCATGTGTAGGAAGCTAAGTGTGTTGTACTCAACAGTAAATTGGTACTGGCTTGAGCTTGAATCGAACTCACCCCACATAATCATTGATAGTGCAAATGTAAGAACAGTTGTTAGTAAAGCAACACGTTTGATTCGTGAGATTTGTTGTGGTGTTGACTCTGTCATAGGAGCTAGAGTTAGTGCTCCTAATAAAGGAATCAGTAGTAGAGCTGTTAGCATATTTAGATAGTTGATAGTTGATCTCCTACTCATCATTCTTTCACTTGGCCCCCCGACCTCGGGGAGGCGGGGGGGGGGGGG
>NZ_KV812471.1:1846-3168 GCF_001813415.1 Alloscardovia sp. HMSC034E08
GGGGGGGGGGGGGGGGGGGCGGGTTTTCGCCCTTCAGGCTCTAACCCTCCAAGTCTTTCTTGCCCCTCGCTATTGCTCAGGGCGGCGAAAACTAGCCTATTTGTAGTAACAGCATAGGAATAATGACATAGTATGAGGGCTTAACAAAGTAACCCTTCACGATAGAAACGTATAGCAATGATAGTCTACACGATGGTCAAGAAGACTCGACGTTACTATTAGTAAGAAGTGTCATATAAGGTACGGATAATTACACCATAAATCATACATACCTATCTTATACTTAAGAGAACACTATAAGGAACTTGGATTAGGTTATAGGCCCTTACTAAGGTTCCATTGCTTTAGTACTAAATTCACATAGAAGACGTAAAGACATAGCACTGCTAGGTTAATGGTAGACCACCTCACTTCGGATGAGGCTGTGGAGGTTCGAGTCCTTCGCGGTGTGATACTAGGTCAACAGTACATCAGTAATAGTTATCCATCTAATGTTAACTAAACAAGGGCTGAGGCGGTAGTATGGTACTACACACGGATTGCAAATCTGTTGACTTTAGGGTTCGATCCCCTCTTAGCCCTCTAGTATATAATGAACAAATATAGGCCTGAATATTAATACTCTATTGCATACTGTTTAACAAATAGGAATGTGGTGTCAATGGTAGCATGCAGATCTCCAAAGTCTCGCGGAGCTTGTTCGAGTCAAGCCATTCCTGTGCAATTATGTTCCTTTCACAGAGTTACTTAAGAAACAAAAGGGTAAATAAGATATAGATGTACGATACAAGTAATGGGAATCGAACCCATACAACATAGCGTCATGGTTGCTTAAGAACCACCTGTCTACCTATTCCAGCATACTTGCACTAATGAGAATCTCACTTATACAGAGCATATAGTAGAATATTGTATCTTATAAGGTCTAACAAATTATAAGGATAGTGTACGAAGTACTACCTATCAATACAAGGATAAATGACAGAGTGGTTTAATGTGTTCACCTTGAAAGTGAAAGTGCCTCCCAGGTACCATAGGTTCGAATCCTATTTTATCCGACTCCAGGGCCAGTCATACCCATAATTAGATCTACTGTAATGCATGTAGTGAGATATAAGATACTAACATTATCTCACTACTATAAGTAACTCTCTACATCTACTACCCTCCTATAGTTTTCGCCACCCTGCTTGCTTTCCCCCTGCAGGGAAAGAGGGTAAGAAAGACAAAGGTAGTAAGAGTAGGAGCATAGTACGAGCTATTGATTAGCTTAGCTAAGTATCTACAGTTATCCTACTAAATAGGCCTGTACATTTCTGACT
>NZ_KV812471.1:3268-7249 GCF_001813415.1 Alloscardovia sp. HMSC034E08
TCTTAAATTACTCGTCATGCAAGTATCACGAGCTCAATTCCAAGCACACCCATTCCATTTAGTTACACCATCTCCATGGCCACTACTAACTTCATTCTCACTACTTATCCTTACAATTGCCGCTGCAATGTACTTCAACGGATTCTCTAACGGAGGATACCTTGTAATTATCGGATTCATTACTACTGTAAGCTCAATGGCTCTATGGTTCCGAGACGTTGTAGCAGAGGGAACTCTACTAGGAAACCACACATTTGCTGTACAGAAAGGTCTTAACCTTGGTGTAGCACTATTCATTATCAGTGAGGTATTCTTCTTCATTTCAATCTTCTGGGCCTAAGGAAGTGGGCCCAACTGAACTATATGCTAGGATGTCTGTATTATGGGTACTATCATAGTTACAATCCTTATAAGTTGATCAACTAGCAGTAAAACTTACTCAAAGACTACACGTTCTAATGATCCAATCATAAGATAGAGTCTATACTGACTTCCACTCAGCACTAGCACCTACTGTAGAGCTAGGAAACGCATGGCCTCCAGCAGGTATTGACCCTCTAAACCCTTACGAGATTCCATTACTTAACACTGTACTACTACTTTCATCAGGAGCAAGTGTTACATACGCACACCACTCACTAATTGAAGGTAACCGACGAGGAACTATCTTAGGTATCATCATTACTATTGTACTGGCTCTATTCTTCACAGCTCTTCAAGGACTTGAGTACTACGAGGCAGGATTCACAATCACTGATGGTGCTTACGGATCTACATTCTTCTTCGCTACAGGATTCCACGGACTTCACGTTATCATTGGTACACTATTCATTGCTGTAGCCTTTGGTCGAATTCTATCATACCACCTAACAGACCACCACCACCTTGGATTCGAAGCGTCAATTCTATACTGGCACTTTGTAGACGTTGTATGGCTATTCCTATACGTGTCAATCTACTGGTGGGGATCATAAGTCTCATCAATCACTCCCCTTTTGTATCATTTATGTTCGTATCTTATATGTGTATTAATAAGGTACAATATCATGCCTATTAAGTGCCTGGCCGACCTCGTGAGAGAGGAAAGAGGCGAAAACTAAAAAGGGGAGATTAGTATGGTGCAATGTCGAATGCTACTAGAATGCTAGGTACTAGAATAATTAGTGCAATTACAACAGGTAGCATACCCATCCAACAGAATTGCATTAGTTGGTCATATCGTAATCGTGGTAGAGTAGCTCGGAACCATACGAATACGAAACAGAAAATACAAGTCTTCAGTGCTAGTACAATACTTTGAATGTTGATGAATGTGTCGTTAGGCACAATCTCTGGCATAATGTATCCTCCAAGGAATAGAATAGCTGTTAATGCTGACATTAGTACAATACTACAGTACTCAGCTAGGAAGAAGAATACGAAGATCATTCCACTATGCTCAGTGAAGAATCCGGCAACTAGCTCTGACTCAGCCTCTGGCAGGTCAAATGGAGTACGGTTAGTCTCAGCTAGTACAGAGATGAAGAAAATGATGAATAGAGGGAATAGAGGTACAAGGAACCAAACGCTTTGCTGGCTCTCAATGATTGTTGTGTAATGGAATGTTCCTGTTAGTAGGATTACAGCCAGTACTGCAGAGCTTAGAATTAGCTCGTAACTAATCATTTGGGCTGTACTTCGAAGTGAACCAAGGAAGGCATATTTAGAGTTCGCAGACCATCCAGCGAATAGTACACCGTATACTCCAATAGATGAAATAGCTAGTGAGTATAGAATTCCAAGGCTAAAATCTGATAGTGCTAATCCACTACCAAATGGGATCACGGCCCAACCTAGAAGGCTGAACACTAGACTAATAACAGGGGCTAAGAAGAATAGACTTCGTGTAGCATGTTGTGGTACTACAGTTTCCTTCACTACCAGCTTAAGAGCATCGGCGAATGGTTGTAGTACTCCGTAGTATCCTACTGTGTTAGGTCCTACTCGTCGCTGCATACTAGCAAGAACTTTACGCTCAATGATAGTCATGAAAGCTACAGATAATAGGATTGGCACTAGTACGATTACTACTTCAAGTAAACTGTATAGAACTGATAACATATTATAAAATATAGGTTGTCTGTGGATCACCTAACCTACGGTTTTCGCCACCCTGCTTGCTTTCCTCTGCAGGGAAAGAGATAAAGCACTGAAGGGTGAGAGCCTAGGGGCGAAAACCCGTCCCCCCGCCTCTCTCTCACGAGAGAGGAACAGGGGGCCAGGTAGGATCAAACTCTGTATTAGAGTTTGCCTTCTAATAGTTCCTGTATATCTACAAGGAAAGAAGGAATACTGTGTAGGAGTGTCGCACTCGTAAGGGTATGTTTAAGGGGATATTAGAAGCTATGCTCCTATTAGTACTATACTTGGCTATCAAGCCAGCTTAGGTACTTCTCAAGTGAAACAGCCTCTACAACGATAGGCATAAACCCGTGGTATACACCACAAATCTCGCTACATTGTCCGTAGTATACTCCTTCACGTTGAATAATTACTGATGTTTGGTTTAATCGACCTGGTACAGCGTCCATTTTCACTCCTAGTGCTGGAACAGCCCAATCGTGGATAACGTCTTGTCCTGTAACAATGAATCGAATGTGTGTGTCTACTGGTACTACAACTCGGTTGTCTACCTCAAGTAGTCGTAATTGTCCTAACTCTAGGTCTGACTCTGGTACCATGTATGAGTCGAACTCAATTGACTCACCATCAGCGCTTACAAAGTCAGAGTATTCGTATGACCAGTACCACTGGTGTCCTGCAACTTTAACTGTCATTGTAGGTGAAATTACCTCATCCATTAGGTATAGAAGTTTGAAGCTAGGGAATGCAATAGCAATTAGGATTAGAGCTGGAGTAATTGTCCAAATTAGCTCGATTAGTGTACCGTGGTTGCTGTACTTGTGTACAATTCCTACTTTGTTGCTGCTGAATTTCATTAGAATTACTGCAAGCATCCAGAATACTAGGAAACTAATTACAACAAGGTAGAAGAAGATAGTGTCGTGTAACTCGACGATACCCTCGAAAGTAGGTGTAGCACCGTCCTGGAACCCAATTTGCCATGGGTACGGAACGTCACAGTGAAGTGGAGCTACAAGTGATAGTAGGCTTGTAAAGATTGCCATAATTATTGTATGGGTATACGCTCAATAGCCCTATTGACATACAGTACTGCATTGAGTACTAGTAGGTTAAAGGAGATAGTAAAGACTAAGCGACCAAGGGTTATGACCCTGACCATCCTTTATTAGAACAACTCTAGTGTATACAAGTAGTGGGACTTGAACCCACATGGTTGAGAACCACAGTTTCCTAAGAACTGCCCGGCTACCAATTACGGCATACTTGCATTTAGTTTATCTTGAGAGTTACTCTTCTATGTAATATAGTGTATAATACTCCTTTGTCTCTCATAGGTAGTGTAGAGTGACATTTATATACCTTATAGCGTCCATATCAAAAGGGGGGGGTGAATATGTTAAGCCTAATTATGAGTATAGTAGTAGGAATGACATCATAAGAGCGAATAGTCCTGTAGCCTCTGATAGAGCGAATCCTAGGATCGCGTATGAGAATAGTTGAGGTCGTAGAGCAGGGTTTCGAGCTGTAGCAGTGATTAGTCCTGAGAATACAACTCCGATACCAACTCCGGCTCCGGCTAGCCCGATTGTAGCTAGTCCTGATCCAATGTATTTTGCAGCTTGTAGCATGGTTAATATGGGTTATTAGCTCTGTCACTTTAGTACATCAATTTAATGCACCACAGACTGGGCTCTAATTATGAGTAGAGGTCAAGAGTCACCGCTCAAGACTTACCGTTGCTTATAATAGTATAGATTATATAAGATACGTTAGTTTGACTAATACCTATCATGCCCTGGCCCCTAGGGCTTCACCCTCCAGGTCTTTATCTCTTTCCCTGCAGAGGAAAGCAAGCAG
>NZ_KV812471.1:7349-14481 GCF_001813415.1 Alloscardovia sp. HMSC034E08
CCCTGCAGAGGAAAGCAAGCAGGGTGGCGAAAACTATTGAATCATATGTATGTATCTTATATGAGCTTTCTCTATGTAAGTAACTGCATATAGAGATATGTATAGCTCCAATACCATCCTGTGACAGTAAGTGAAGGAACGTATCCTATAAGAGGTCGGCTTAGTTCAACGGTAGAACACTAGTTTGTGGATCTAAAGATTCCAGTTCGATTCTGGGAGTTGATCCAGATATTGCTTAACTACAATCACATGATAGTATGAGTATTAATTACAGGGGTTACGGGGTTGATAGCTATCTATAGCTACAGGAAAGTCCTATGTGTATATATACCCTCTTAGCTTTTTGCAAAAAAAAGAGGGACAACTAAAGTTGTGACAAGGTTTACAGAAATATTACACTGTAACTCCAGTAGTTTCAGTGGCGCACTTCATGTCTTCTCTCACTTTCTCTAATAGAGACACTATGTGATGAGGTATACACTCTCAATAATCAGTAAATGTTGTACTTTATCAACCTACTAGTTACAATACTAGTACAGAATTAGGCTTACAGTAACCCCTTTTAAAGCTAATATAGTTCAACGGTTAGAACATATCCCTCATATGGATACAATGTAAGTTCGATTCTTACTATTAGCTGGGTATGAAGAGAAGCTTGTACTACATCTGGCCCTGGCCCGCTTTTTGCCCAGGAAAAAAGAAGGCTCTCACCCTCCAGGTCTTTATCTCTCCCTGCAGAGGAAAGCAAGCAGGGTGGCGAAAACAGCTTACTTTGATGTTGTACCTTATAATGACACCTTACTTATAAGGAATCTATCTTACAGATGTCTAACCACTTATAAGAGTGACTAATGGGATCATAGCTCAACGGTAGAGCGCTCAGCCGATAATTGATCGATGGTGGTTCGATTCCCCCTGGTCCTAAGTCCATAACAGTACTATCATAAGGTACTATGTATACTATAGTGAGTATAGTTTAACTGGTAAAACACTTCAGTGTCATTGAAGTAGATGCGGGTTCGAGTCCCGTTGCTCTCGTATCCTTTACTATTACAAGTGAGGTATTTGGTCTATAGACTTACTCTTTCGTTTGATAGCCTAGTCAAACAGCTATACTTAGCCTAAGGCACTATAAGGTCTACGTAACCTTTGACAACATTCTCAGAGTATCACTACTCTAGACTTCTATGTCTCAATTGCTAACTCTATTTTATAGTTACATTGTTCTGTATCATATTACAAAGGCAACCAATAGGAACTACTACAAGATGCATGACATTAGCTCTAGTGTTATTCCTTGTAGGTATTTTAGGCTTCGTGCTTAACCGTAAAAACATCATTCTAATGCTAATCAGTATTGAGATGATGCTACTAGCGGTGACTCTTCTAGTGATTGTTAGCTCATTCAGCTTCGATGACATTGTTGGTCAAACCTACAGCATCTACATCATTGCCATTGCTGGTGCAGAATCAGCTATTGGTCTTGGTATCTTAGTTGCATTCTACCGTATCCGTGGTTCAATTACTTTACGTTAGATGTACCTATCAATTCTTGCTCTACCTCTTCTTGGAGCTGCCTCAGCCGGGCTTCTTGGACGTAAATTAGGTGTAACTGGTGCACAAATCGTTACAACTGTATGTATGTGTTCATCAGCTCTACTATCTATTGTAGCTTTCTACGAAGTTGCATTATGTGGATCATCAGTATCTATCTACTTAAGTAGCTGGATCGATTCAGGTCTTATGTCTGTTGACTGGGCCTTCATGTTTGACAGCCTAACAGTATCTATGCTATTACCTGTAACTCTTGTATCTTCAATGGTACACATCTACTCTATGAGTTACATGGCTGCAGACCCACACAACCAACGATTCTTCTCATACCTTTCAATGTTCACTTTCTTCATGTTAGTACTAGTAGCTGGTGACAACTACTTCATCTTATTCCTTGGATGGGAGGGAATTGGAGTATCTTCATACTTACTAATTAACTTCTGGTTCACACGTGTACAAGCTAACAAGTCTGCTATCAAAGCTATGACTGTTAACCGTGTTGGTGATATGTTCCTAACTATTGCCTTCTTCGGTGTATTCTGGGCATTCGGTAACCTAGACTACGCTACAGTATTCAGTCTATCACCATACATGAACGAGACTGTACTAACTCTAATTGGGCTACTATTCCTATTAGCTGCTATGGGTAAATCAGCTCAACTTGGACTACACATGTGGCTACCAGATGCTATGGAAGGTCCTACACCAGTTTCAGCGCTAATTCACGCGGCCAACCGAAATCAGCACACTATTTAGTGTAATAACTACTGTGACCGCCTTGATTGGTAACAATCATGACAAATTTTACTCTATGCTGGAACGGCTTTGTGTCAGTAGTACTAAAGTACTTAAAAACTGCTACACATCAGGCCAACCAGCAGGTCCCAAGCAGACCTCATCGACTACACGTAACGTCCTATAATAGGAATAAGATATAGTCAATGGTCTTAGACCATGCACACTTGTAACTGCTGGTGTTTACCTACTTCTACGATCTTCACCTCTACTTGAGTTTGCTCCTACTACACTAGTTGTAATCACTTGGGTGGGTGCTATCACAGCATTCTTCGCTGCAACTACTGGACTACTACAGAACGATATTAAACGGGTAATTGCTTACTCTACATGTTCACAAATGGGTTACCTATTCATGGCAGTAGGTATTTCACAATACTCTGTAGCACTGTTCCACCTAGTGAACCACGCCTAAATATTGATGGGGCGTTACCTAACTATATGCTAGAACACTTGTTTACCATGCTACCTTACAGGTCATAATGCATGCTCAATAGAGTTACTAGCAGATACATTCTCAACGATCTCACGTTAAGAGACTGTACGCAGTCTTAGAAAAGATCTTACTACTATAGTAGCTTATTATTTCACATTTACACTATTCTTACAAAAATTAGACTGGTACTTGACAATGTTCTACGTACTATGGCTGATCTTTGGGGTTGTGTTCTTACTTGTACTCTTCTTCCTTGGTATGCTCAATCACTGGTCTAAGGAGGATCCACTTTCAGGACTGTACTTTGCTAGTCGTATCTACTACCTTATTATTACTCTACCTAACCTTGAAACAGTCTGGATGAAGAACAACTCAATGGACACCTTGAGTGCGGGAGCTGATAAAGTACTACAGTGCGTTACTCAGTACCCTACTCGAATTTTAGAGCAATGCCTTCTTACACACTACCGTCCTTACCTTAACGCAGAGGGTAAGCCCTACAATGTCATCTTCTTCAACACTAACTTTTCACCTGAAGACATGTCAGTTACATCTCAATCTTTAGCTCGATATCAAGCTTTAGCCCTTGATAAAGTGACTGTACTAGCAGAGGCAAATAGTTACAATGAACTGGCTAAATACATTGGTTTAAGCAATGTAGCAGTACGAAACAACATGAATTGGACTGAAGTTGTACAATTTAACATCAATGACACTCCAACACAAGGTTACTTACATCAATTAGGGGCAACTTGGCGAGATACATTGGGTCAGGGCCAATTATCTCCTAAACGAAGTGGCCTACTTTAGATCTTCATAATATTCCTTTACACGAACTGGCACCTGGTAAAGTCTATGCTATCAACGTACATACCTTAGAAACGCAGTCTTTCACATCTCTACGAGATATGTGGTTACATTTGAACCCTAGTAAGGTTGACGCATTCAATCTCCTCTCAGGCGACAAACAGCACGAACTGATTAGTAATCATGTAAGTCGATATATCAATGTAACACGACCAGGGGGTACTAGTACAGATTCAGGTAACTATTACTTTGCTCGACACCCTGAATATCTACCTAATATGAGTAAATCAGCTAGTTCTTTATACCGTATTGATGTGGATACCGGACTTGCTACCTGGTTTGCTAACAATAGCCAAGTAGACAGTCACGACCGACTTTCAGTACGTAAAATTTAGCTAATGTAACTCTAACACGTAATGGTTGTATGTTTATGTCTGCTAAAGCTTTCACAGAGATGTTTCCAGATGCATTAGATCAACCTAATAGTACATATAACTTATCTTTAGCCCAACTTTCTACATTGCCTATTCCACGTAATATCGACCTATCTACTTCTCTCTTTGCCATCTGTGCCACTGGACTAGCAACTTGGTACCGTAACAAAAGTACTGTTCCTAACACATCTCGACAAAATGTGCGTCTGCTAATCTCTAGCAAGAAACAATCCAGCACTGGATCTTTCTACATCGATGCTAAGACTTTCCTTAAGTTAGTACCAAACGCAGTGGCAGGTCCAGGTCAAACGTACCAACTTACTGAATAGGAAATGAGTCACCTACATAAGCTTAACTAACTATATTAGTAGTCTTCAAAGCTGTTCTATTCTTAGCTGCTGGTGGAGTACTACACTCAATGGCTGATCAACAGGACATGCGACGATTAGGAGGTTTAATCAACCTTCTACCATTCACTTACACAATCATTCTAATTGGTTCACTAAGTCTAATGGCAATTCCTTTCCTAACAGGATTCTATTCTAAAGATCTTATCCTTGAGTCAGGATACGCAACATACACAATGAGTGGACATATTGTATACTGGTTAGGTACACTAACAGCTATGATTACTGCCTTCTACTCATTCCGTCTGATTAGTATGACATTCTTAACTACACCTAACGCTCCTAAAGTAGACTACGAGCACACACACGAGCAAGACATGATTACAGTAATTCCACTAGTAATCCTTGCTGTAATGTCTATCTTCTTTGGATACATTGCTAAAGATAGCTTCGTAGGTATGGGTAGTGATATGCTAGCTACATCACTATTTGTTCACCCATCACACGTAACATTAGTTGAGGCTGAGTTCTCTATCCCTACATTCTACAAAAACCTACCTGCTATGGGTACAATTGCAGGTGCTTCATTAGCCCTACTATTCTACCACCGATTAGCTAACTTTACAGTAGACTTAGCTCTAAGTGATCTTGGTAAACGAGTATACACATTCTTCAACGCTAAATGGTACTTCGATGCCGTAGTTAACCACTATGTAATTGGTAAAGCATTAGCACTTGGAGGTATCACATCTAAAGTACTAGATCGAGGAGCTATTGAACTACTAGGTCCATTCGGACTAACTAGCTCACTATACGGAGGTAGCCATACAATTGCTCGACTTGATACTGGAGTTGTAACACAATACGCTCTATATATCATGATCGGACTAATTTCTATCACACTTCTACTATTTGTACCAATTCTATCTGGTGTATCACTAGACAACATTGGTGACCTACGACTAATTCTTATCTATGTAGCAGGATTACTATTTGTAACAGGAGCATCAAGCTCTAAACGAACTGCATAGAGACAACTCCCCTTTGAGAGAGAAAGACTTGGTTTTCGCACCCTGCTTGCTTTCCGGGGAAAGAGAGAAAGACTGGAGGGTGAGAGCCTAGGGGGGGGGCCAAGAGGAGTACTATTTTGTATAAGTCTGTGATGGTCTTTGATCTATATAAGATACATAATATGACTATCCTAACTCTATAAGACAGTCAACTTAGTGATTAAATATAAGGATACTCTATAAGGGATGAGATAACATGGTATCTATATACTAGCGAGATTAGTTTAACGGCTAGAACATTGTCTTTACACGACAAGGGCGTTGGTTCGACTCCAGCATCTTGTAAGTAATGTCATTACTATTGTTTACTGATAGTAAGAGCATTAGTATACTTCTATTAGTACCATAAGTGGATTAGTTAAACGGTATAATCACCGACTCATGATCGGTAGTTCTGGGTTCGATTCCTGGGTCCGCGTATAGCCTATTATGGCCTTTAAATGACAGATAGAGACAGAGGATTGGTCATCTAGTGGTAGGATAACAGCTCTTCATGCTGTGCACGCAGGTTCGATTCCTGTCCAGTCTATATACCTCCTATATAGTTATCGCCACCCTGCTTGCTTTCCGGGGAAAGAGGATAAGAAAGGCCTGGAGGGGCCAGGTGAGGATACTTTACATAATGCCAGAGTAGTTTAGTGGTAGAACACGATCCTTGTAAGATTGTGGCCTGTGTTCGATTCACAGCTTTGGTAAGTAGCTCTTTCATAGACTTATACTAAATGATAGGTCTATAAGGAAAGCGAACTGGGTTATGGTCTAATGGCATGACGGGATTTTTTGGAGGTCCACGATACTTGTTCGATTCAAGTTAACCCAAAGCTCTCCTATACCTAATAGGAGGAAGGGTGTTTAGCTCAGTGGTAGAGCGTCTAGCTTTTAACTAGATGGTCAACAGTTCGATCCTGTTAGCACCTGATTGTAGACACTCTACTCTATCATATGTAGGATAAGTCGCCTATTGGTAAGGGCAAACTGATTGCTATTCAGTGTACGGTAATTCGTACTGTAGGTTCGAATCCTATCTTGTCTGTATACGTACTCTACTAGTAGAGTGGTGTATATGTATCTTATAAAGGATCATGACCTATAAGGATATTCAGGGGATATAGTATAATGGCATTACGCGGTGTTTGCATCATTGCGACGCTGGTTCGATTCCAGCTATCTCCATAAGTCATCTATCCGCTTTGTCAGTTTTCGCCACCCTGAGCAATAGCGAAGGGTAAGAAAGACCTGGAGGGTTAGAGCCTAGGGGCGAAAACCCGCCTCCCCTAGGTCGGCGGGGGAGGGGCCAGGAAGCAGTAAGTATAGAATAGATACGTATAGCCTTGGTAGCATAGTGGTAATGCACTGGACTGAAGTTCTAGGTAGTAAGAGTTCGATTCTCTTCCAAGGCATGTATGAGTGTACACCTCTAATGAAGGGTCATACTGTACATTCAGAAATATGGGTAGTTTTCCTAGTTGGTTAAGGAGACTTACTGTAAATAAGTTAGCTATCGCTACCGCATGTTCGAATCATGCCTACCCAATTACACATTATATTAGATAATATACCGTACCACTCAAAGAAAACACGACTACAAGTGTTATAATTTGGTAGTACCTTATATTACTACTACTGAGTAGTATTAGTATCTTATATGTCATAAAAGCTAACATATAGCATGTTCAGATGTTAGTTCTA
>NZ_KV812472.1:0-1878 GCF_001813415.1 Alloscardovia sp. HMSC034E08
AAATAGACCCCTGTTTCCTGGCCCCCTCTAAGTCTTTCTCTCTTTAGCAGCGAGGAAAGCAAGCAGGGTGGCGATAACTGTTTGAGAGAATGCAGTACAGGTTCTAATGATAGAATCTAGTAGATAGAGCATAGTAGATTGCTCATGTATTTTGACTACCTGAATAGTTAGACGTTATGCAGCTACTGTAAGTGATTTGCATCTAAAGTATAAGAGACATATATAATATTAGAGTTAGTCGTATATAAGAGACTAACAAGATAGTCATACCATAATCTCTATCAGTAACATGTAAATCATACACGCTCAACTACAATCTAAGTCGTAAGATCGGCTAAGTAGTAGTGTTTGTGTAGGTATAATCGATAGTAATGCCTCTAAGACAATGTTGATGAGGTATACTATCAATACAAAGTTAAGGGCTTAATCATGGCCCCGAACGAATGCTATCTGGTTGTTTGACACATGCAAGTCTACAATTACTTAAGTAGTTGTGGCGTACGGGCGAGTATAACTAGGATGCTACCTTTAGGAGGCTTAATCAGCCATATGCACTACGTGTAAAGGACCGTGTCCGCCTATTGATGCTCTTAGTTCACAGCAGTTAGTTGGTGAGGTAATGGCTTACCAAGGCGATGACGTGAAGGTGAAGGATGAAAGTCTCAACACCCGCAGTGGAGAATGAAAAGTCCCACACCCTAATTTGAGGGGCAGCAGTGGAGGATCATCGTCAATGGTCGTAAGACTGAACGTGCAAACCAGAATCAATATGAGCTTAGGTTCAATTGATGTAGTAAGGCAGGATAATGACTAGTCTTACTAATAGTCGTGACCAATCCCGGTGCCAGCAGTTGCGGTTACACCGGTACGGCAAGCATTGTTCGTTGTGAATAGGCGTAAAGGGTACGTAGGTTGTTCTTTGCTACATTAGTCAGTAGAGAACTTGAATCCAATAGGAGTTACCAGAATTTCGAGAGTAGCGCTGATATGCTTTGATACTTGAAGGACTACCAATGGCGAAAGCAGGTAACTAGTTAGAGATTGACACTGAGGTACGAAAGCGTAGGGAGCAAACAGAATTAGATACTCTGGTAGTCTACGCTGTAAACTATGAGTGCTAGTATTTTGTCATACGATGAGATTCTTAGCAAACGCAATAAGCACTCCGCCTGGGAAGTACAGTCACACGACAGAACACCAAATGATTAGACGGTCCCGAGGACCCGCAGTGAAGCATGACACTTAATGCGATGACCCGCGCATCATCTTACCTAAGCTTGAATCCTGGTAGTTTACTATCAGTGACAGGTGCTACATGACCCTCTTCAGCATGTGTTGTCAAATGTCTGGTTAAATCCGCTAACATGCGCAATCCTTACTGTTAGTTATTGTCTAGCAGTGTACGGCTGATATAGTCGTAGAATAGGGCTAAGAGAGGTCCCCATGACCTTTATGCTTAGGGCTGTAGTTGTGCTGCGAAGAGTTCTACAATGTGAGGCGATAAGCTAATCATCAAAGGAATTCACACGGATTGAGGTGCTAAGTTAACCTCATGAAATAGGAATTGCGAGTAATCGTGGAGTAATGCGCCACGGTGAACATACCACTCGGGATGTACTAATTACTCATCAAGTCGGGAAAGAATTGAGTTTATGAAAATTGATGACGCTTATATAAACTATCAGTATACTTATGCTACATCTCTGTAGTATAGAGCCTGATATGTGTAGATAGGAAGAGTCTCTTTAGTAGGCTTTCTCAATCTGGACTAAGTTGAAATATAGGAGTGGTACGGGAACGTGCTGCTGAAAAATGTAACAATTTAAACCCCCTTTTGTAACCCAACTTAAGGACTCTATCCTTGAATAGAGTGTATAA